>DATMGD010000009.1:0-107409 GCA_035555855.1 Xanthobacteraceae bacterium | reverse complement strand
TCTATTCCTTTGGCCATCGTGTCCAAGTCGAAATGGCGATATTGGGAAGCGACGTCGTACGGGAGTCAGGCTTTTGCGATCTTCGCAGAGCCCCGAACCATGCCTTCCGCCACTGGTTCAAGAGCGCGGCTGCGCGAGCAGGGTGTCGGGACAGCCGGCGCAATACAAGGTCCCCACGGAAGGGCAGGACAGCGATGTCCGCCTGACGACGGAACGCGTCACTGCCGAAATCCTGTGGGCTGCAAGGACAACAGCACCAGCACTCCTAACGGGATTTCTTATGCGAGTTCTGATTATGGTGATGGTCGCTGTGATCGTGGCCGACTTACAGACTTAGGTCACAGGATTGAATTGGTCTGAAAATCTCCTTCAGCAAAATCAGCGACTTAGCATTACCACGATCGCGGAACGGCCAGTCCTTTCCTGGGCACCAAATTTTTAACCGCGATGTGCCAGTTTCGCGGGATGTCGCAATTAACGAAACGTTCATGACGATCCGTTTGCATCGCGGGGACCTCCCCGACCTTTCGGCCTACGGCGCTTCGGTCGCGATCGACACCGAGACGCTCGGCCTCAATCCGCACCGCGACCGGCTGTGCGTCGTGCAGCTGTCGCCGGGCGACGGCACGGCGGATGTCGTGCAGATTCCGGCGAGCGGTATCGCGAGCCCCAATCTCGTGAAGCTCTTGAGCGATCCGAAGCGGCTGAAGATTTTTCACTTCGCGCGCTTCGATCTCGCCGTGCTGTTTCACACCTATAAAGTCATGGCGACGCCGGTCTATTGCACCAAGATCGCTTCGCGGCTTGTGCGCACCTATACCGACCGGCACGGCCTCAAGGATTTGTCGCGCGAACTTCTGAATATCGAAGTCTCGAAGCAGCAGCAGAGTTCCGACTGGGGCGCGAGCGATCTTTCCGAAGCGCAGATCGCCTATGCGGCCTCCGATGTGCTGCATCTGCATGCGCTGAAGGACAAGCTCGACACGATGCTCGCCCGCGAGCACCGCACCGATCTTGCCGAAGCCTGCTTCAAATTCTTGCCCGTCCGCGCCCGGCTCGATCTCGACGGTTGGGCGGAACAGGATATTTTTTCCCACTCGTGAATCGCGTAAAACCGCGCGAATCCGGGCTTCGCGCGGCATACGTCACCGCTGGAAAGCCGCATTTCGCCGCCATGGCTATCGTGATGAACCGCCATACTCCTTTTCCGCCGGCCTATTCGGCCGCGCGCGATCCGTTTGCGGATACGGATTTGCTGGTCCGCCGCGAGGCTGCCTTCGGCGCCGCGGTTCGGCACAGCCGGCTGGTCGCGTTGTTGCGCCGGCTGATCCCGGTGCTGCTCGTGGGCAGCGTCGTTCTGACGGGCCTCTGGCTCTGGCTCGATCCGTTCAAGGCGGTGGGCGAATTGCCGGTCAGCGTCGGCAAGCTGACGATCGCGGGCTCGAAGCTGAAGATGGAAGCGCCGAAACTCACCGGCTTCAGCAAGGAAGGCAATCCCTACAGCGTCACCGCCGAAGCTGCGTTGCAGGATCTGAAGAAGCCGAACGTGATCGAGCTTTCGAAGATCATCGGCAATTTCGATCTCGGCGGCCACAAGACGGTGCTGAACGCGAAGTCGGGCATTTACGACGCCAAGGCCGACCGGATGCGCGTCTTCGACGGCATCGATTTTCACTCCGACGACGGCCAGGGCGGCCGTTTGAGCGACGCGGTGATCGAGACCAAGAAGGGCCATCTCACGACCGAGCAGCCGGTCGATCTTTATTTCAAGGGCGGCACGCTGCGCAGCGACCGCATGGAAGCCTTCGACCACGGCAAGCTGATCGTGTTCGAGGGCGGCGTTAAGATGACGCTCAATTCCGAATCGCGCGCGGCGGCAACGCCGGAGGAAACGGCGACGCAATGAAACTGAACCGAACCCTGCTGTCGTTTGGACTTGCCGCCTGCCTCTCGTTGTTCGCGGCGGGCGGCGCCTTGGCGCAAAAAGCCAAGTCCGCCGCCAAGGAAGAAGGCGGCGGCATGCCGAACGCCTTGCAGGGCTTCTCGCGCAACAAGAACGAGCCCGTCAAAATCGAAGCCAACAAGCTCGAAGTGCGCGACAAGGAAAAGCTTGCGATCTTCACCGGCAACGTCTTCGTCCAGCAGGGCGACACGACGATGCGCAGCCCCGAGCTGCGCGTCTACTACGAAGCCGACACGACGAAATCGAAAAACAAAAAGACCGCGGAACCCGCGACGACCGGTGCGACGCCGGTTGCCGCCACCAAGACCGAAAGCGGCAAGGTCGCGGCGACCGAGAAGGACGTCTCGCAGAAGATCAAGAAGATCGAGGCGCTCGGCGGCGTCATCGTCACCAGCAAAGAGCAGAAGGCGACCGGCAACCGCGCCGACTTCATGATGAAGGAAAACATCGTCATCCTGACCGGCAATGTCGTCGTCAGCCAGGGCCAGAATGTCATGCGCGGCGACAAGCTGGTCGTCGAGCTGAATTCGAGTCGCGCGCACATGGAAGCCGGCAGCGGCGGCAAGCCGGGCCGCGTCCAGGGCCTGTTCCTGCCGAGCGACAAGGATGACAAAAAGGGCAGCAAGGCCGAATCGGGCAAGAAGAAGTAGGGAAACGGCACAAACACGGAGCCGGCCCGCCTGTTCGCCCCATCGGGCCAAGGTCGATTTGGGCGGTTTCGGTAAATATACCGCCCGGCATTGCCACCTTTGGCCGGAAAGCCTATCTGGCGCAGAGCAGAAGTTCTCGTTGCAAAACACCGGCTTGGAGACCGCAACCTGAAAGTCCTCTCCTGGTTTCGCGCAAAATCGGCGGATGAGGCCGAGCCCGAACCGCTTGCGGATTCGTGGCGGCTGGACGAAGCCGTGCCGCCGCGCGCCAGGCCGCCGTCCGAGGCGCGCCCGCAACCGCGTCAGGAGATGCGCCAGCCGGAGATGCGCGCTCCCGACATGCGGGGCAGGGACGCTCGCCCGCTGCGCCAAGAACTTCCGCGCAACGAACTTCCGCGCAAGGAAGCACCGCGCAACGAAGCGCCCAGCGTGCATGAAATTCGCCGCCTGCTCGAGCGCACGGCCGATCAGCACGCATCCGCATCCGTTCAAAATGCGCGGCGTCCCGATGCGCCGCGTCTTGATCCCGCACGCCCTGATCCAATCCGTCGTGACGCGCCGCGTGCGACCGAGCGGCCGCTCGAGCCGCGCGCGCCCGCGCCGCGCCTTGCCGAACCGCCAAGTCCCAAACCACGAAGCCCCGAAGCACGAAGCGCTGAGCCCGCGCAGCCTTCGCTGACCGAACGCTTCCAGCAGATGCTGCAGCGTCCTGTCGAGTTTTTACGGCGCGCACCGCCGGCCGACGAGCCGGAGCAAGAACTTGCTCGCGCTGAGCCAGCCCGCGAGCCGATGCAGCCGGTGGCGCAGGTGATGCGGGAGCCGCAACGCGAAACGCGCTTGCCGCCACCGCCGCGCAATGCCGCGGCGCGCGGCCTGCTCGAGGCGGTCGATCTTCAGAAAAGTTACGGCGGCCGCCGCGTCGTCAACGGCGTCGGTCTTAACGTTGCGCGCGGCGAAGCAGTCGGTCTTCTCGGCCCGAACGGCGCGGGCAAGACGACGGTGTTCTACATGGTGACCGGCCTCGTCAAAGCCGACGCCGGCAGGATCGAGCTCGACGGCAACGACGTAACGCAGCTGCCGATGTATCGCCGCGCCCGCCTCGGCATCGGTTATCTGCCGCAGGAAGCCTCGATCTTCCGCGGCCTCACCGTCGAGGACAACATCCTCGCCGTCCTCGAATTCGTCGAGACCGATCGCGACAAGCGGATGGAACGGCTGAACGCGCTGCTCGATGAATTCAAACTGCACAAGGTGCGCAAGAGCCCGTCGATCGCACTTTCCGGCGGCGAGCGCCGCCGCTGCGAGATCGCACGTTCGCTCGCGACCAACCCGTCGTTCATGCTGCTCGAC
The DNA here is from genome assembly GCA_035555855.1 of Xanthobacteraceae bacterium. Taxonomy (GTDB): domain Bacteria; phylum Pseudomonadota; class Alphaproteobacteria; order Rhizobiales; family Xanthobacteraceae; genus Palsa-892. The sequence continues at coordinate 103,446 of DATMGD010000009.1, read as the reverse complement.
GAGCCGTTCGCCGGCATCGACCCGATCGCAGTCGGCGACATTCAGGAACTGGTGACGCTGCTCACCCAGCGCGGCATCGGCGTGCTGATCACCGACCATAACGTGCGCGAAACGCTCGGCCTCGTGAACCGCGCCTACATCGTCCATTCGGGCACCATCCTGATGGAGGGCACCCCCGAGGAAATCGTCGAAAGCCGGGATGTGCGAAGGCTGTATCTCGGCGAGGAATTCCGGCTGTAGAATAGCGCCGGGATTCGTTTCAGGACCGAAAGCCGAGAGATCGACAGGCGAAATGGCCATTTCGCAAAAACTGGAGTTACGGCAGGGCCAAGGGCTCGTGATGACGCCGCAGTTGATGCAGGCGATCAAGCTCCTGCAACTGTCGAGCCTCGATCTCGCGGCCTATGTCGAAGCCGAACTCGAAAAAAATCCGCTGCTCGAGCGCGCCGACCCGCCGCCCGGCGAAGAACCGGCGGAAGCATCCGAGCGCGTCGAGGGAGCCCAAGGGGTCGACGAGAGCGAGCCGGGCGACGACGAGGGCGCCAATGAAAGCATCCGCACCGAGTCGATCCGCGACAGTGACGGGGGCGAAGAAGGACCGCGCAGCGCCGGCACTGAGGCGACTTACTCGGAGTGGGCGAATGTCGGTTCAAGCGGCGGCGGCGCCGATAGCGACTACAATCTCGAAGCCTTCGTTTCCGCCGAGACGACGCTTGCCGATCATCTCGGCCGCCAGCTTTCGCTCGCGCCGCTCACGCCGGGCGAGCGATTGATCGGGCAATATCTCATCAATCTCGTCGATGAAGCGGGCTATGTGCGGGGCGAATTGGAGACGACCGCCGAAAAGCTCGGCGCTTCGGTTGCGGAGGTCGAGCATGTGCTCGGCATCGTGCAAACCTTCGATCCGCCCGGCGTCGGCGCGCGCGATCTCGGCGAGTGCCTCGCGATCCAGCTGAAGGAACGCGACCGCTACGATCCCGCGATGGCGGCGCTCATCGCCAATCTCGATCTTCTGGCAAAGCGCGATTTTGCGGCCCTGAAGCGCGCCGCCGGCGTCGATGAGGAAGATCTCCACGACATGATCGGCGAAATCCGCCGCCTCAATCCAAAACCCGGTCTCGCCTTCGGCGGCGGCGTCGTGCAGCCGGTGGTGCCGGACGTCTTCGTGCGCGCGCGCCCCAACGGCGAGTGGAATGTCGAACTCAACTCCGACACCCTGCCGCGCGTCCTGATCAACCAGAGCTATTACGCGAGCGTCTCGAAGACCGCGAAGAGCGATACCGAAAAAACCTTCCTCGCCGAATGCCTGCAGACCGCGAACTGGCTGACGCGCTCGCTCGATCAGCGCGCCCGCACGATTTTGAAGGTCGCGACCGAAATCGTCCGCCAGCAGGATTCGTTCCTTGCCCACGGCGTTCAGCATCTGCGTCCGCTCAATCTCCGTATCGTTGCCGACGCCATCGGCATGCACGAATCGACCGTGTCGCGCGTCACCGCCAACAAATACATGGCGACGCCGCGCGGCATCTTCGAGCTGAAATATTTTTTCTCGTCGTCGATCGCGGCCGCCGACGGCGGCGAAGCGCATTCGGCGGAAGCCGTGCGCGACCGCATCAAACGCATGATCGACGCCGAGAGCGCCGACGATATTCTGTCCGACGACACCATCGTGCAGAAATTGAAGAGCGACGGCGTCGATATTGCCCGCCGGACCGTCGCCAAATATCGCGAGGCGATGCGAATCCCGTCTTCGGTGCAGCGCCGCCGCGAAAAACAGGCGGCGAAATCAGGCGGTTAAGAAAACAAGAGCGCCGGCAGTAGCGTTTGGCACGGTCCGAAGTTGATTGCGGACAGCCCATTGACCCTGTGGGAGACCCCCCTTATGGTCCCGCGCTTTCAAGCAGCAGTCGAACGTAAAATGCGATTCCAAAGACCGGAATCGCAGGAAACAAAGGCCATGCCGCTCGCCGATATTCTCAAATCCGATGCGGTCTTCCCCTCGCTGAAAGCAAACAACAAGAAGTCTGCGATTCAGGAATTGGCGGCGCACGCCGCTCGAATCACGGGGCAAGACAGCCGGAAGATTTTCGAAATCCTGTTGCAGCGGGAGCGTCTCGGCTCGACCGGCGTCGGTAGCGGCGTCGCTATTCCGCACGGCAAGCTGCCGAATCTTTCGCGGATTCACGGCGTGTTCGCACGGCTTGAGACGCCGATCGATTTCGAATCGCTCGACGGCAAGCCGGTCGATCTGATTTTCCTGCTGCTCGCCCCGGAAGACGCCGGTGCCGACCATTTGAAGGCGCTGGCGCTAATCGCGCGGCTCCTGCGCGACGACAAGACGGCGGAAAAACTACGCGCCACCGGCGACGCCCAGAAGCTCTACGAGATTCTGATCGCTCCGCCGGCGTCCAACGTCGCTTGATTTTGCTTGGTGCAGGCTGACTTAATGCAGGCTGACGGTGCTGAGCTCGTGCTCGCGCGCGCTCGCGATCGCCGACTCGCGGCTATCGGTGAGAATGATCGGCGTGCCGTCCGCGGCATGCAGCGCAAAGAGTTGCAGACCCGGCGCCATCGTCGGCGCCTGCGGGAATAGACCCTTCACGTCTTCGGAACGAACCGTTTTCACGTAGGCGAGTTCGCCCCCGCCCAGTACGGCGAACGCTTCGGGCGTCAGCTTCACGGCAGCGTCGTGTTGGTTCTCGGTCATGGTACTCTAACTCCTTTTCCCTTACTTCGTTGCAGCCGCCGAAATTTCAATACGGCGGATGGAACGTTTTTCTTCGATACGTTCGACATCGATCGTCAGCAGTCCGTCGGCAAGGTCGGCGCTCGCGATCTGCATGCCGTCGGCAAGCAGGAACGTGCGCTGAAACTGCCGCGCGGCGATGCCGCGATGGAGAAAGACCCGCGATTGCTCCGGCTCTTTCTGACGGCCGCGGATCACGAGTTCGTTCTCCTCGACCGTGATGTCGATTTCCGCGCGGGAAAATCCCGCGACGGCGAGCGTAATCCGCAGCCGCTCGGGGAGGCTGGCGGTACGCGCGATGCGCTCGATGTTGTAGGGCGGATAACCGTCGGCCGCCTTGGCGACCCGGTCGAGCGCCCGTTCGATCTCCTCGAAGCCGAGGAGAAACGGGCTGGAAAGCGTAGGCATCCTGCTCATTGCAAAGCCCTCATCAAGCGACTTTGTCGGGCGGGGCCCTTGAAGGCACCCCGGCAGAGAACCTTTCGGGTTTTCCTGCCGGCTAGATATGGGGTCGCGGGGACCTGCCGCAAGAGGAAGGCTCAAGGGCAAGGTAAAAGCGCAGAAAATGCGTGTGGTTTAACGCGTATGAATTGACGGCGCTGGATTGGGCGTGTCCGGCAAGGCCGGCAAGACCGGAATCAATGGGAGGAGGAATTGGTGGAGCCAGGCGGGATCGAACCGCCGACCTCCTGCATGCCATGCAGGCGCTCTCCCAGCTGAGCTATGGCCCCACTCGGCCGCCAGACCCGGTATCTCCGGTGTGGGAACGATGAAGGCCTTCGTTCAGGAAAGCGGCATCATCGCGTCGGCGGCAGTTCCGGCACCGAAATCACGTGCCGGGGCAGTTCTCAAGCACGGCGCGCGGCGATGCTCAAGTCTCTTCTTCTTTTTTGTCGATGCCTTCGCCGATCAGGTCGGAAACATCGCCGGTTTCTTCTTCCTCTTCCTCGAGGAAAGTATCGTCGTCGGCATCGCTATCCTCGACATCGTCGTCGCTGTCGGCGTCGACATCGGGCGAGGCGCCCTTGACGGAGGGTTTCCGCTTTTCCTGTTCGGCGACCTCCTCGAGCGAAACCGTTTCGGGATCGGCAACTGGTGCCTCCGGAGTTTCCGTTGCCGCGGCCTTCACGGCCGCCCGCCGCGCCGACGCCGTCACCTCGTAGACCGTGCCGCATTTCGGGCAGAGGATCGGGGTCTTTGCCAGGTCGTAGAATTTTGCGCCGCAATTCGCGCATTGACGCTTGATGCCAAGCTCCGGCTTCGCCACAGCCATCGCTCCTTCTTGTTCATGAAAATCGGGTGTTCCCATTGAACGGAGCCCCAACCCCTGTCAAGCCCGCCGCGCCCGAAAATCCGCTATCGCAGCGCCGTGACGGCCTATCGGGCCCATGCTAGAGCCTCGCGGCAACAAACTGCCGTACATCGTGAACGCATCGTGACCCACCGCGCTACATCAAAAACCCCCCTTACTGCTCGCCGATCCGGCCCAATCCAGGGGCGCGCTCGTATCCCTGGCGACAAGTCGATTTCACACCGTGCTCTGTTGTTCGGGCTGCTTGCCGTCGGTGAAAGCGAGATCGAGGGTTTGCTGGAGGGCGAGGACGTCATCGCTACCGCCAAGGCCTGCAGCCAGCTCGGCGCCGTGATCGAGCGCAGGGGACCGGGCGCGTGGTGGATCGCTGGTGCAGGGCTCGGCTCACTATTGAGACCGCAGGACAAGATCGACTTCGGCAATTCCGGTACCGGCGTTCGCCTGATGATGGGGCTCGTGGCAGGTCACCGGATCGAGACGGTGTTCGACGGCGATGGGAGCTTGCGCTCGCGCCCGATGCGGCGCGTCCTCGATCCGCTCACCAGGATGGGCACTGAAATCCTCGAGCAGGCCGAGGGCGGCAGATTGCCGATCAAAATCCGCGGCGCGCGTGATCCGATGCCGATCGAATACGAGTCCCCCGTGCCCTCGGCGCAGGTGAAGTCGGCGGTGCTGCTTTGCGGTCTTGCTGCGCCCGGCGAGACGACAGTGATCGAGCGTGAAGCGACACGCGATCATACCGAGCGGATGCTCCAGCATTTTGGCGCCGAAGTTTCAGTGGCGCCACATGCCGATCATGGCCGCCGCATCACGCTGAAAGGCCGGCCCGAACTCGTACCGCAGAAAGTCCGCGTGCCTGCCGATCCTTCGTCGGCGGCATTTCCCATCGCGGCGGCGCTGATCGTCGAGGGTTCCGATCTCATCCTTGAAGGCCTGCTCGATAACCCGTCGCGCACGGGCCTCCTCACGACGCTCAAGGAAATGGGCGCGAACATCGAAGAACTCGCGCGCCGCGACGAGAGCGGCGAAACGATCGTCGATCTGCGCGTTCGCGCTTCGCAACTGAAGGGCGTCGAAGTGCCGGCCGAACGCGCGCCGTCGATGATCGACGAATATCCGATCCTCGCGGTGATCGCTTCTTTCGCCGAAGGCGATACCATCATGCGCGGGCTCCAGGAGTTGCGCGTCAAGGAATCCGATCGCCTCGCGGCGGTTGCCGCGGGCCTCAAGGCGAACGGCGTTGCCCATGAAATTCACGGCGACGACCTGATCGTCCACGGCAAGGGGCGCGCGCCGGGCGGCGGCGAAGTCGAAACCCATATGGATCATCGCATCGCCATGTCGTTCCTGATGATGGGCCTTGCGAGCGACAAACCGGTGCGGATCGACGACTCGGCCTTCATCGCGACGAGCTTTCCGGATTTCGCCGGCCTCATGCGCTCGCTGGGCGCGGACATCGTCTGATGATTATCGCGATCGACGGCCCCGCGGCGTCCGGCAAGGGAACGCTCGCCCGCCGTCTCGCCGAGCATTACGGCCTGCCGCATCTCGATACGGGATTGCTCTATCGCGCCGTCGCCCGCGCATTGATCGACAGCCGCACGCCGTTCGACGATGCCGCGGCTGCGACCGCCGCCGCGCGTGGTTTGAAGCTGACGGCATTCGACGTCGTCCGCTTGAAGGAAAAGGGCGTGGGCGATGCGGCCTCTCAAGTCGCGGCGATCCCCTCCGTGCGCGAAGCACTGCTCAAGCTGCAAAAAGATTTTGTGCAGCAGCCCGGCGGCGCCGTCCTCGACGGCCGCGATACGGGAACCGTGATTGCGCCGGACGCCGACGTTAAGATTTTCATCGAGGCGTCTGCCGAGGTGCGCGCCGAGCGCCGCTTTCGTGAGCTCACCGGAAAGGGCGAAAACGCGCGCTACGAAGACGTTCTGGCCAATATCAAGGGCCGCGACGCCCGTGATTCCGGCCGGTCTGTCGCCCCTTTGATACCCGCGAAAGACGCGGTCTTGCTCGATACCACCCATTTGGATATAGAAGCCGCATTCCGGGCCGCGCTTTCCATTGTGGAGGCAGCCCGGGCGGGCCGAGAGCGGCGTTAACCTGCTCTCGTCTGTTGGAGGCAAGCCCGCCCCGCGCCGTCCGCTTGCGGCGACCCGGAACGATCAAGGACATCCGCCCGGCTTCATGCCGGGCAACGAAATTTATCCGGCGGGGGTTCGGGCTTGGTCCGAACGCGCGCCGGGTTTCACGCATTCGATATTCACCGTTTTAACGCAACCAGGAGAACCAATGCCCGCTGCTACCGCCCTGAACCCGAGCCGCGAAGATTTCGCGGCGCTGCTCGAAGAATCCTACGGCTCGCACGACGTCCAGGAAGGATCGGTCGTCAAAGGCAAAGTCGTCGCGATCGAGAAGGACATTGCCGTCATCGACATCGGTCTCAAGACCGAAGGCCGCGTGCCGGTGCGCGAATTCGGCGGACCGGGCCGCACTTCCCCGCTGGTCGTCGGCGACGAGGTCGAGGTTTACCTGGAGCGCGTCGAGAACGCGCTCGGTGAAGCCGTTCTCTCGCGCGACAAGGCGCGCCGCGAAGAAAGCTGGGTCAAGCTCGAGAAGGCGTTCAACGCCAACGAGAAGGTCACGGGCGTCATCTTCAACTCGGTCAAGGGCGGCTACACCGTCGATCTCGACGGCGCCGTGGCGTTCCTGCCACGCTCGCAGGTCGACATCCGTCCGATCCGCGATCTCGGCTCGCTGATGAATTCGCCGCAGCAGTTCCAGATCCTGAAGATGGATCGCCGCCGCGGCAACATCGTCGTCTCGCGCCGCACGGTGCTCGAGGAGACGCGCGCCGGCCAGCGTCAGGAACTCGTGTCGTCGCTGGAAGAAGGTCAGGTGATCGACGGCGTCGTCAAGAACATCACCGACTACGGTGCGTTCGTCGATCTCGGCGGCATCGATGGTCTTCTCCACGTCACCGATATCGCCTGGCGCCGCGTCAATCATCCGACCGACGTGCTGACCATCGGCCAGACCGTGAAGGTCAAGATCATCAAGATTAACCACGAGACGCATCGCATCTCGCTCGGCATGAAGCAGCTGCAGGGCGATCCGTGGGAAGGCATCGAAGGCAAGTATCCGGTCGGCGCCAAGGTCAAGGGCCGCGTCACCAACATCACCGACTACGGCGCCTTCGTCGAACTCGAGCCGGGCATCGAAGGATTGGTGCACGTTTCGGAAATGTCCTGGACCAAGAAGAACGTCCATCCGGGCAAGCTCGTCTCCACCTCGCAGGAAGTCGAGGTCTCGGTCATCGAGGTCGATCCGATCAAGCGCCGCATCTCGCTCGGCCTCAAGCAGACGCTGCCCAATCCTTGGGAAGCTTTCGCCGAGAAGCACCCGGTCGGTTCGACCGTGGAAGGCGAGGTCAAGAACAAGACCGAATTCGGCCTGTTCCTCGGTCTCGACGGCGACGTCGACGGCATGGTCCATCTTTCGGACCTCGACTGGAGCCGCCCCGGCGAGCAGGTCATCGAGGAATACAAAAAGGGCGACATGGTCAGCGCGCAGGTGCTCGACGTCGATGTCGAGAAAGAGCGCATTTCGCTCGGTATCAAGCAGCTTTCCGGCGATGCCGGCGGCGGCGACGATGCCGGTGCCGAATTCCGCAAGGGCGCGGTCGTCACCTGCGAAATCGTCGAGGTCAAGGATGCCGGTATCGACGTCAAGATCGTCGGCAGCGATATCGTGACCTTCATCAAGCGCTCGGAGCTGTCGCGTGATCGCAACGAACAGCGCGCCGACCGCTTCGCGGTGGGCGAGAAGATCGACGCCCGCGTCATCTCCTACGACAAGCGCAGCCGCAGAATCACCGTCTCGGTGAAGGCGCTCGAGATCGCCGAAGAAAAGGAAGCCGTCGCCCAGTACGGCTCGTCCGATTCGGGCGCGACACTCGGCGACATCCTCGGCAAGGCGCTCAATCGCAAGGATAAGGAAGAGTAAACGCGCAGCGTTTCGACGCACGCTTTTACCCGTCATGAGCGGCCGGCGCACGATGCGCCGGCCGTTCGCGTTTCGGCAAACGCCTTGATGCCGCCACTTCGGGAGGGCTACTCTGCAGGCGCGCTTTCGCCCGATGGAGAAAGTCCACATGTCGCAAGAAATCGATTCGATCGTTGACCGCCGCCGGCTTCGCCGCAAGGTAACGTTCTGGCGCGTCTTCGCGCTGGTCGCCGTGGTGGCAGCGTTCGGCGCGCTCGGTTTCGCTTACATCGGCAAGAAATTCGCTTCGACTGCAAGCGCGCATGTTGCGCGCGTCAATATCGGCGGTCTCATTCGCAACGACCGTGATCGCATCAAGATGCTCGACAACATCTCGAAGTCGGGCGCAAGAGCCGTGATCCTTTCGATCGACAGCCCCGGCGGCACGGTCGCCGGTTCTGAAGCGCTCTATCACGCCATCCGCCGGCTCGCCGAAAAGAAACCGGTTGTCGCCGTCGTCGAAGGCATCGGCGCTTCCGGCGCTTACATCGTGGCGCTTGCTTCGGATCGCATCTTCGCGCCGAGGAACGCTTTGATCGGTTCAGTCGGTGTCATTTTCCAGTATCCGAATTTCGGCGAAGCGCTGAAGCACATCGGCGTCAGCGTCGAGGAAATCAAATCGTCGCCGCTCAAGGCTGCCCCGAACGGCTATTCGCCGACGAGCCCCGAAGCGCGTGCGGCCATCATGAGTCTCGTCGAGGACAGCTACGGCTGGTTCAAGGGCCTCGTGCGCGAACGGCGCGAACTCGATGACGCCCAGCTCAAGTCCGTGTCCGACGGCCGCGTCTTTACCGCCCATCAGGCGCTGCCGCTTCGCATGATCGATCAGATCGGCGACGAGCGTGCCGCGCGCAGTTGGCTCGCGAAGAACAAGAACGTCGGCGAGAGCCTGCCGGTGATCGAGTGGAAAAACCGCCAGCTCGGCTCTTCATTCCGCTGGCTTTCGGCCCTGAGCTGGGCCGCGGGCGAGATGGGATTACCTTCGCTGGCGAGCCTGCTCGCGAGCGATACTGTGGCCAACCTTGGCGGGGCGGCGCGCCTTGACGGACTTTTGGCGCTCTGGCAGCCTCCGTCATAGAGCGAGACCCCGCTCAAGTCTTTTTGATTATTCGAGATTTTCGTTTCGAGGCCGCCACCACCGATGATCAAATCAGAACTCGTTCAGAAGATCGCCGAAGCCAATCCGCATCTTTATCAGCGCGACGTCGAGAACATCATCGAGGCCATTCTTGATGAAATCACCCTGGCGCTCGCCCGCGGCGACCGCGTCGAGCTTAGAGGCTTTGGTGCTTTTTCCGTGAAGGCGCGCCCGGCCCGCATGGGACGCAATCCGCGCACCGGCGCGCAGGTCAATGTTTCGGAAAAGGTCGTTCCTTATTTCAAGACCGGCAAGGAAATGCGCGATCGGTTGAACGAGCCGCAGCGCTGATCTGCCGCAAGCGGAGTCTTTTCGATGCACAGACTCCTGTTCTGGATCGTTCTCGTTCCGCTCGGGGCTCTTGTCGTGTTGTTCGCGGTCGCGAACCGCACGGCGGTCGTCGTTTCGCTCGATCCGTTCTCCGGCGACAACTCGGCGCTGGCGTTTTCCGCGCCGCTCTTTCTGGTGATGATCGGCTGCACCATCATCGGCCTGCTGATCGGCGGCCTCGCTTCGCTTTCGCATCGCTACAAGATGTGGCGCGCCGTGCGGCGGGCCGAAGAAGAAGCCGAGCACCATAAGAAAGAAGCCGAGCGCGAACGCCGCGCCCGCGAAGCGTTGCAGCCGGAAGCCTTGCAGCCTGAATTCCCGCCGCTCGCGCCGCCATCCTGATCCATGCGCTTTGTAACGGCCGAGGAGATCGACGCGGCGCTTGATTTCCCGCGCCTGATCGATGCGCTGTCGCATGCGTTCTGCGGCGGCGTCGAATCGCCGCTTCGCCATCGCCACGCCATTGCCGGGGACGAGCGCAACTCGTTGCTGCTGATGCCGGCCTGGACCACGGATCGCGGCGAGCGTTATCTCGGCGTGAAAATTCTTACGGTCTATCCAGATAACGCGGCGCGCGGCCTTGCCAGCACGACCGCGAGCTATTTTCTGATGTCGGGCGAGACCGGCTTTCCGCTCGCGGGGTTCGACGGCCATGCGCTCACCGTATGGCGGACGGCGGCGGCTTCGGCGCTCGCCTCGCGTTACCTTTCGCGTGCCGACGCAAGCCGCTTGCTGGTCGTCGGCGCGGGTTCGCTGCCGCCGTATCTTGTGCGGGCTCACGCCGGCATCCGGCCGATCCGCGAGATTGCCATCTGGAACCGCACGCTTGTCCGCGCCGGGAAGCTCGCGGCACAATTGCGGGCCGAAGGCTTCAACGCCGAAGCCGTGGCCGATCTTGAAACGGCGGCGCGTCGCGCGGACATCATCTCCTGCGCGACGCTCTCGACCGAGCCGATCATCAAGGGCGACTGGCTGAAAGAGGGCGCGCATCTCGATCTCGTCGGCGGCTTCACGCCCGCCATGCGCGAAGCCGATGACGAGGCTGCCGCGCGCGCCCGCGTCTATGTCGATACGAAAGCCGCGCTCGCGGAGGCTGGCGACATTGCGGGGCCGATCGCCCGCGGCGCATTGCGCGCCGGGAATATCTGCGGCGATCTCGCCGGGCTCTGCAGCGGTAAGATCCGGGGTAGGGCAACGCCCGCGGAAATCACGCTATTTAAGTCGGTCGGAACGGCGATCGAGGATCTCGCGGCTGCAGCCCTGTTATGGGAAAAGCTCGCCCCGCCTGAATCGGTGGACAAGATGGGGCGCGCCGTGCCATCGAACAGGCATGTTTGAGGTCAAAATCTGCGGAATCAAGGACTTGGCGGCGATGAACGCGGCGCTTTCGGCGCGCGCGGACCTCGTTGGCCTCGTCTTCTTCCCGCCGAGCCCGCGCGCCGTGACGCCGCTCGGCGGCGCGGACCTTGCCGCCGTTGCGCGCGGCCGCGCAATGGTTGCCGCACTCCTCGTGGATGCCGAGGATGAATTCATCCGCGATGTCGTGAGCCGCGTGAACCCCGATCTTCTGCAATTGCACGGCGGGGAAACGCCGCAGCGCGTTGCCGATATCCGCGCCTGCTTCGGCAAGCCGGTGATGAAGGCGCTCGCCGTATCTTCCGCCGATGATCTTGCCGAAGTGCCGGCTTACGAAACCGTCGCCGACCGCATTCTTTACGACGCGAAGCCGCCGAAGGACGCCGACCGCCCCGGCGGCCACGGCCGTGTTTTCGACTGGAGTTTGCTTGCGAAAGTCTCGCGCAAGAAGCCGATGATGCTCTCCGGCGGACTCAACGCCGATAACGTCGCCGAAGCGATCCGGGCCGTGCGGCCCGGCGGCGTCGATGTCTCGTCGGGCGTTGAGGATGCGCCCGGCGTAAAGAACGCAGCGAAAATCAATTCATTCGTCACGAACGCGCGCGCTGCCGCGCAAGCATTGCAGGAGAAGATTTCGTGAGTGCGCCCGCGCGGCCCAACAGTTTGCGTCTCGGTCCCGACGAGCACGGGCATTTTGGCATCTTCGGCGGCCGTTTCGTCGCCGAGACCCTGATGCCGCTCGTGCTCGATCTTGAGAAGGCATACAACGAAGCGAAAGCCGACCCGTCGTTTCAAAAGGAAATGAACGGCTATCTCACGCATTACGTCGGCCGTCCGTCGCCGCTTTATTTCGCCGAGCGCATGACCGCGCATTTCGGCGGCGCCAAAATTTATCTCAAGCGCGAAGACCTCAATCACACCGGTGCGCACAAAGTGAACAACGTGCTTGGCCAGATCATGCTGGCAAAGCGCATGGGCAAGAAGCGCATCATCGCCGAGACCGGCGCCGGCATGCATGGCGTCGCGACGGCAACGCTGTGCGCGAAGTTCGGTCTGCCTTGCATCGTCTATATGGGCGCGCTCGACGTCGAGCGGCAGAAGCCGAACGTGCTGCGCATGCGCATGCTGGGCGCGGAAGTAAAACCCGTGACCTCGGGCTCGAACACGCTGAAAGACGCCATGAACGAGGCGCTGCGCGACTGGGTGACGAACGTCACCGACACCTTCTATTGCATCGGCACCGTCGCAGGCCCGCATCCATATCCCGCGATGGTTCGCGACTTCCAGTGCGTCATCGGCAACGAGACGCGCGAACAGATACAGGCTGCCGAAGGCCGGCTGCCGGATGCGCTATTGGCCTGCATCGGCGGCGGCTCCAATGCCATGGGGCTTTTCCATCCGTTTCTCGACGATCCGAGTGTTGCGATCTACGGCGTCGAGGCGGCGGGCCACGGTCTCGATAAGCAGCACGCGGCCTCGGTCGGAGGCGGCCGCCCGGGCGTTCTGCACGGCAACCGGACGTATCTCCTGATGGATGACGACGGGCAGATTGCCGAAGCGCATTCGATCTCGGCGGGCCTCGATTATCCGGGCATCGGCCCCGAGCATGCCTGGCTCCACGACATCGGCCGCGTCAATTTCCTGTCGGCGACCGACGACGAAGCCGTCGCGGCGCTGGAGTTGTGCAGCAAACTCGAAGGCATCATCCCGGCGCTGGAGAGCGCGCATGCGCTCGCGCGGCTCAAGGATGTCGCCACCGGCAAGCCGAAGGATCATTTGGTCGTCGTCAATCTTTCCGGACGCGGCGACAAGGATCTCGACTCGGTTGCAAGTTACCTCGCGAGCCGCAAGCCGAGTCACAAACAATGACCGCCCGTATCGAACAGCGTTTCGCGAAGCTCGCGCAGGAAGGCCGCGCGGGTCTTGTTACGTTTCTCACCGCGATCGATCCTGACTTCGACACGTCGCTCGCCATCGTCAAGGCGCTGCCGAAAGCGGGCGCCGATCTGATCGAACTCGGCATGCCGTTCACCGATCCGATGGCCGACGGCCCGGCGGTGCAGGCATCCTCCCAGCGCGCGCTGAAAGCGGGCGCGACGGTGAAGAAGACGCTTGCGCTCGTGCGCGAATTCCGCGCCGGCGACAAGGACACGCCGCTGATCCTGATGGGCTACTACAACCCGATCTATATCTACGGCGTCGATAAATTTCTGAAAGACGCGAAGGACGCGGGCGTAGACGGCCTGATCGTCGTCGATCTGCCGCCCGAGGAAGACAATGAGCTTTGCATTCCTGCGCTGAACGCAGGCATCGCCTTCATCCGGCTCGCAACGCCGACGACCGACGACCGGCGCTTGCCCGCCGTTCTGAAGAATACTTCGGGTTTCGTCTATTACGTTTCGATCACCGGCATCACGGGTGCCGCGACACCCGATGCTGATCGGGTCACCGCGGCGGTGGCGCGCATCAAGCGCCACACGAAATTGCCGGTCGCCGTCGGTTTTGGCATCCGAACCGCAGACGACGCCCGTGCCATCGCCGCCGGCGCCGATGCCGTGGTGGTTGGATCGGCGCTGGTTGAGGAGATTCGCAAAAGCCTCGATAGCGAAGGCCGCGCCACGAAAAAAACGCCGACCGCCGTTACCGATCTTGTCGCCGCCTTAAGTGGCGGCGTGCGCTCGGCCCGCCGCGCGGCCGCAGAGTAAGTTACTGTTAAATAAGGTAAAAACAGCGCCTTTCGGCGGGGCGTCAAAGCGCCTATGGATGAGCTGAAATTTTGCGAAGGCTGTCATGAACTGGATCACCAACGTCGTTCGTCCGAAAATCCGCTCGCTTTTGCAGCGCAAGGACGTGCCGGAAAATCTCTGGATCAAGTGCCCGGATACCGGCCAGCTTGTTTTCCATAAAGACGTCGAGGCGAACCAGTGGGTCATCCCGAACTCGAACTACCATATGCGGATGAGCGCGACAGCGCGTCTGAAGTCGATGTTCGACGGCGAGACCTGGCTCGATATCGCGGTCCCCGACGTCACGATCGATCCGCTGAAATTTCGTGACGAGCGCAAATATCAGGACCGCCTGAAGGACGCGCGCGCCAAGACCGGTATGAAGGATGCGATCAAGCTCGGCTACGGCAAGCTCGAAAGCCTGCCGGTGGTCATCGGCGTGCAGGATTTCGATTTCATGGGCGGCTCGCTCGGCATGGCGGCCGGCGAAGCGGTGGTGAAGGGTCTCGAGACGGCGATGGAAAAACAGACGCCGTTCATTCTGTTCGCGGCATCGGGCGGCGCGCGCATGCAGGAAGGCATCCTGTCGCTGATGCAGTTGCCGCGCACGACTGTCGCCGTGCAGCGGCTGCGCGAAGCCGGCAAGCCCTATATCGTCGTGCTGACCAATCCGACGACGGGCGGCGTCACCGCTTCCTACGCGATGCTGGGTGACGTGCACATCGCCGAACCCGGCGCGCTGATCGGCTTTGCCGGGCCGCGCGTCATCGAGCAGACGATCCGCGAAAAGCTGCCGGAAGGTTTCCAGCGCGCCGAATATCTGCGCGATCACGGCATGGTCGATATGGTCGTGCATCGCCACGACATGCGCGCAACGCTCGCGCGCTTATGCGGGCTGCTGACGCGCGCACCTGCGCGCAGCGCAGCCGCGCAATTGCCTGCTCCTGCGAGCACGGTGTGAGCCCCGCGACGGGCGCGAACAATCCCACCGATGCCCTGATCGAACGGCTCGGCGCGCTGCATCCCAAAAAGATCGATCTGTCTCTCGGCCGGCTGCAACGGCTGCTGACCCGGCTCGGCAACCCGGAGAAGCGGTTGCCGCCGACGATCCATGTCGCGGGCACCAACGGCAAGGGTTCGACCGTCGCTTTCCTGCGCGCGATGCTGGAGGCGGCCGGCAAGGGCGTGCATGTTTACACTTCGCCGAGCCTCGTCCGTTTTCATGAGCGCATTCGTCTTGCGCGCGCGGGCGGCAGCGTCATCGTCGACGACGAACGGCTGTTCGAGGCGCTTTCCGCCGCAGAAAAAATGAACGCCGGCGATCCGATCACCTTCTTCGAGATCACGACGGCAGCGGGATTTTTGCTGTTCGCGCAGGAGCCGGCCGACATTCTGTTGCTCGAAACGGGCCTTGGCGGCCGGCTGGACGCCACCAATGTCGTCGAGCGGCCGCTCGCGTCCGTCATTACGCCGATCTCGATGGATCATACCGAACATCTCGGCCCGACGCTGGAAGTAATCGCCGGTGAAAAAGCGGGCATTCTGAAACGCGGCGCACCTGCGATCATCGCGCGCCAGGAAGCCGTGCCGCTCGAAGTGCTGGAGCGCACGGCGCGCAAGCTCGGCATCAAGACCTTCGTTTCGGGCGAAGAGTGGCATGCCCATGAAGAGCGCGGCCGGCTGGTCTATTCCGACGACAACGGTCTTCTTGATCTGCCGCGGCCGCGTCTGTTCGGCCGGCATCAGGTCGAAAACGCAGGCACGGCGATTGCCACCTTGCGCGCACTCGAGAGCCTGAGCGTCCCGGCTATGGCTTATGAAGAAGGCTTGCAGCGCGCCGACTGGCCGGCGCGCATGCAGCGGCTCGGCACAGGCAAGCTTATTCGCCTTCTGCCCGAAGGCGCCGAGCTCTGGCTCGACGGCGGCCATAACGTCGCGGGCGGCATGGCCGTGACGGCGGCGCTCGCCGAACTCGAGGATCGCGTTTCGCGTCCGCTGGTGCTTGTCGCCGGCATGCTGACGACGAAGGATTCGGAAGGCTTCTTCGCCTGCTTCACCGGCATGGCGCGCGCCCTGTTCGCGGTGCCGGTGCCGGGCGAGGCCTCGCGCAAGCCCGAAGACCTCGCGGCTGCGGCTGCGCATGCAGGCCTCGAAGCGACGGCCGCTTCAGGCGTCGAGGATGCGCTGAAAAAAATAGCGGCGCTTCACTGGGAAGCGCCGCCGCGGGTCCTGATTACCGGATCGCTTTATCTTGCGGGCGAAGTGCTCGACTTGAACGGCACGCCGCCGACCTAAAACTCAAGCGACGGCAGTGTTGATCCACTGCACGATCTTGGCCTTCGGCGAAGCGCCGATCTGGCGCGAGGCCAATTCGCCGTTCTTGAAGATCATCAAGGTCGGGATCGACTGGATGCCGTATTTGGCGGCGGTCTCCGGGTTCTCATCGACGTTGAGCTTCACGATCTTGAGCTTGCCGTTGAGCTCGCCCGCGACTTCCTCGAGCACGGGCGCCACAGCGCGGCACGGCCCGCACCATTCGGCCCAGAAGTCGACCAGCACCGGCTCCTTGGATTCGAGCACGTCGGCCTGGAAGGATTTGTCGGATACCGGAGCAACCATGGTGCAGCCTCGTAAAAACAGGGATTGATCGGGAGACGCGGAACGTAGGGACGGGCTCCCCCTGGGTCAAGATGCCTCACAGGGCCGTGAGATCGGCAAAAGCCTTGTCCAATAAGGCTTTCGGCAGTTCGTGAACTGCGCCATTCGCAGTCCAGACCACAAAAGCCCGCATGGCCTTGCCGGAGTAGATCCGGGCGAGCACCGCGCGATAACGCGCGAGCTGTTTGAGATAACCGGGGGGAGTGCCGGCGGCGTCCTTGGGCGGAACCGCATCGGATTTGAAATCGGCGATCATCACTTCACTAGGCGTGACGATGAAACGGTCGACACGGCCAAGCTCGGTGAAAGTTTTTTCTCCTTCATTCCACCTGCCGGTAATCGCGACTTCGGCGCGGCTCCCGGCGCCGAAGATTGCTGCGAGCTCGGGATGTGCGAGCACCTTGAGCGCTTCCGTGGCGATTGTTTCGCGCATAGTCTCCGGAAGATCGGCGGCAGCGTTGGCAAGATATTGCCTTGCGCGCTTCTCGTGCTCGTTTGGGAAGCGCGGCAATTCCTGCAACAGGCGATGGATCAGCACACCGCGTCGCCGCGCTTCAGCGCGCGCAGCAGAGCTTTCGCCTTCTTTCGGTCTTGGCGCCGCTGGTCTCGAAGAAATCCCGGCGACAGAGGTGCGCAACCAGCCGGGCTCGATTGTCGCGACCGGCTTCGCAGGGGCGGGTTTTGTGGACACTTTCGCGGGCTGATATCGCCAGCGGAAGACTTTCTCTGTGAAGCCATAGCCATGATCCTCGATTTCGAGGAAATCGCCGCCGGTGCCTTCGAGCGCGCCGCGCACCAGGCGATACCAGCTGCCTTCGGGAAGCTGGCCGCGGCTCTCGGCGGCGGCAACGACGATCGCATCGCGCGCGCGGGTGAGCGCCACATAGAGCAGGCGGCGGTGTTCGCCTTCATTGGCCTGCACGATCGCTTCGCGGGCGCGGGCTATCGCTTCGCTATCGTCGCCGGCGGCCCAGATGAAAGGTTGCGGCGCGGTGCCGGCGAGCGGCATGAGCTTCGGGTGATGGCGCTTGCTATCGGGCGGAGAAGCGGTATCGGCCAGCACGACAATCGGCGCCTCTAAGCCCTTCACGCCATGCACGGTCATGACGCGCACCGCATGGCTTTCGACTTCGAGGTCGCGTTTTACCTGTGAGCCGCCACGGCGGAGAAACACCAAAAATCCTGCAAGAGAGGGCGTTTCGGTGCCTTCATAGGCGAGCGCATGGGCCAAAAGTTCGTCGAGCGCATCGGCGGCTTCGAGGCCGAGCCGCGCCAGAATTTGCGCGCGGCCGCGGTCGCGGCTCAAAACGCGCGAGAGAAAATCGAACGGCCGAAGCGCGCGTGCGTCGTCCCGCCAGCGCGCAAGTTTTTCGGCGGCCTCTTGGCATTTTGCCGAACTCGCCGCCGCAAGCGCGTCGGCAAGCGTGCCGCTCCGGCCATAGGCGATTTCGTAAAGCTCGTCCTCGCTGAAGCCGAATAGCGGGCTCTTGAGCGCGCAGGCAAGCGCGAGATCGTCGGAGGAGAGGAGCAGGGCATCGCAAAGCGCCGCGATGTCCATGACGGCGATGTGCTCCGCCAGCTGCATCCGGTCGGCGCCCGCGACCGGTACGCCGGCCTGCTTCAATTCGCGCAGCACAGCATCGAACAGCGTGCCGCGCGAGCGGACGAGGACGATAATATCGCCGGCGTTCGGCGGCCGCGGCGTTTCGGTCTCGGGATCGCCGATCAGGATTTGCGGCTTCTCGAGCCAGCTCCGCACGGCTTTGGCGATCTTCTGCGCGAGGATCAAGGGCGCGCTTGACGGGCGCTCGGCATCGAGCGGCGCATCCCAGCCGAGTTCGTCGCTCTCGTCTTTCGTCGTCGGCACCGCATCCCAGATTTCGACGAGCGCCGGGGCATCGCTGCGGATCGCGGTGTGAATGGTATGCGTTTCGCCGGCGCGGTTGGAAAGCCCGCGGAAGCTTTCCGGCGTCGAGAACACCTGATCGACGGCGCCGACGACGCCGGCCGCCGAGCGGAACGATAGATCGAGCTGGCGCGGCTCGAATTTTTGTTTCGCGCCTTCGATCTGCCTTTGAAAGTTGCGCTGCATCTCGTCGAAGCTCTTCGGGTCGGCGCCCTGAAAGCCGAAGATCGACTGCTTCTCGTCGCCGACGGCGAAGATCGTGCGCGGCCGTTCGCTCGCGCCTTCGCCGGCAAAGAATTCCTTGGCGAGTTGTGCGACGACTTTCCACTGCTCCGGGCTCGTGTCCTGCGCTTCGTCGATCAGGATGTGATCGATGCCGCCATCCAGCTTGTAATGCACCCAGGCCGCCGCCTGATCTTCGAGGAGATCGGCGGTCTTGCCGACGAGGTCGTCGTAATCGAGCGCGCCGCGCGCGCGTTTCATTTCTTCGTAGCGTTGAATAATGGCGCGGCCGAGCTTGTTGAGCGCACAGGTGCGCTCGAAAGTCTGCGCCGCGCGGCGGCGTTCGATCAATGGCGCGATCCGATCAAGTTCGGCCAAAAGCCGCTGCACCACCGGGTCTTTTTCTCGCGCAGCTTTGTCGCCGAATCCGCCTATTTCCCGCAGCGTTCCCTTCTGCGTGCAGAAGATCGAGAGATAGCTTTCGATCGCTTGCGCGCCGGGCGTAGCGGCGATATCCGCGAGCTGTTCGCCGCGCGCTTTGGCATTTCCTTTCAGTGTCATTAAATGTTCGGCGATGGCTTGCCACTCGCTGCGCGGCAAGAAGGGACTCGAAAGAATTTCGGCTTCAACCGCCGCAACGCTATCGCCATGCGCGAGCCCCAGCCCGTCGCAGATCGCGCGCTCGGCGCGCTCCAGCCCTTCTTCTTCCAAAAGATAGTGAAGCTTGCGCCGTGCCCGCACGACTTCGTCGAAAAGGTCCGCGAGCCGCGTGTCGCTGTCGGTCGAGACGGCAAGCGCGAGCGCCTGGCCCAGTTCGCTTTCCGGCGCGCGCGCGGCCTCAAGGAGCACATCGGCGCGCGCGCGTTGCAGAAGATCGGCTTCAAGCGATTCTTCGAGCACCGTGAAGCCCGCCGGGACGCCCGCCTCGAACGGAAACTGATGCAGCACACGGTCGCAAAAGGCGTGGATCGTCTGCACTTTGAGCCCGCCGGGCGTCTCTAACGCGGTGGCGAAGAGCCGCCGCGCTTCGGCGCGGCGGGAAGCGGAAGGCTTGCCGCCGTCGATGGCGACGATCCGCTCGTCGAGCGCCGCGTCGTCGAGCGCGACCCAGCTGCGCAGCGTCTTCAGTACCTGATTGGCCATGTGCGCGGCGGCGGCCTTGGTGAAAGTGAGGCAAAGGATGCGCCCCGGCGCCGTGCCGCGCAGCAAGAGCCGGATGACGCGCTGGGCGAGCACATAGGTTTTGCCGGAGCCGGCATTGGCCGACACCCACGCCGAGGCAGTTGGATCGGAGACGGCGAATTGCGCCTGTCGCGTTTTTTCGGGGATCGGGCGCTTGGTCATTCGTCGCCCCCGCTTTCGCTCGACCATTCCTTGATGCGGGCGAGGTGATCGTAGCGGCCGTAGCGACTTTTCCATTTTGGCCGCGGGATCGGCCGGTAAGGCGAAGCGGCGTCGGTGTAGTGCGCGATCAGAGCTTTCAGCCGCTCAAGCGCAAAGTCCGCGAGCTGATCGCAATTCTCGATGCCATGTTGCTCGGGAAGCTTTTTCCCAGCGCCCTTGGCGTCAGCGGGATTGAGCGAGACGAAGCGTCCCGGCGGATTGCCGCCGCTGAGATGAAAGACGCCGATCTCGGCAATGCGCGTACCCTTGGCAATATCCTTGAAGCCGCCCGCGCGCACGATCGCAGCTTCGAGCGGCAATTGCGGTGCAAGTCCTGTGATCGCCTGGGCGAGCGAGGGCGGTGCGCCGGTCTTGTAGTCAAGAATGGCAACGGCTTTGTCTTTCCGGATTTCCAGACGGTCGGCCTTGGCGGAAAGCGTGAATGGGAAGTTGTTCACCGTGAACGAGATTTCGCCGCGAATTTCCGAGCGGATGCGATCGACATGCGGGCGTCGTGTTTGCTCGGCGGTAATGAACCATTCGGCGATACGCTGAAAGCGCGGCCACCACACGGCTCTCGCGCCGGGAAATTCGTCAAAGGCGAGAAAGGCCTCTTTGCCGGCAGCGACCAAGTGGTCGAGCGCGTCGCTCGGCAGAGCTTGCGGAAATTTCTCGGTAAAGCGCGCGAGCGCGTCGTGTAGCACGATGCCGCGCTCCGCGACGCCCGGGTCGGCGTCGATTTCTTCGAGTGGAAAAACTCTCAGTACATGCCGCGCGTAGATCGTGTACGGGTCGCGCACGAGGTCTTCGATCTCGGTCACCGAAAGCCGTTTCGGCCGCGCGGCAAGCGGCGGACACGGCGCGGGTTTTTCGATCGGCTTCGGCGCACCTTCGGGGCGGTCGAGCATGCGCGTGAGCCCGAGCAGGCGCTCGCCGCGCGCAAGCGCGGCCTTCCACGCATCTTCGCCCGCAACCGCAGCCAGCCGCTGCCACGAGCGCGACGCCACTGTTTCCGCGCCGCCTTGCCGCCGCGCGCGTGTGACAATGACGTCGCGCGTGCCCAGCATCTGCACGAAATCATGCGCAGACAGGCCAATTTGACGCTCGGGCACATTCAATCCGAGCGCGCGCCGCATCGGCCGATTGAGGAATGCATCGGTTTTTGCACCGGCAGGCCAGATGCCTTCGTTGAGGCCGCCCAGCACCACGCGATCGAAACGCACAAGGCGCGCTTCGATCGGGCCGAGAATGCGGACCGCCGCGTCTTCATCGAGCGGCGCGCGCAGTGGCGTGCCCGAGAGCAAGGTTGCAAAGGCTTCGGCGTAATCGGCAAGCGTCAACGCGAAATGTTGCGCAGGCGCGACGGCAAGCTCGTCGAAAATCTCCGCAAGCTCCTCCGCGCCAGGGCCGGTGCTTTCATCGAGCCCGAGCGCGGAAAGCGTCGTGCGATGCGCGTTCAAAAGCTGCCCAAAAGGCAGCGGACGCTCGCCGAGGCGGCAAAGCGGATCGAGCGCGGTTTGAAGTTTCTCCGCAAGCGCACGGGCGGCATCCCAGTCCTCGGGCTTCAGCCGCGCTTTCGGATCATTGGGATGGTAACGCTCGGTTCGCGCCGTTTCGATCGCGCGCAGAAGACCTTCGAATCCGCCCGCCGGGCGCGGCCCGCGCAATACGCCCTGTTCAAACGCATCGATTTCATGCGCGGCGAAAGTGCAAAGCGGGTGCCGCAGGAGTGCAATCAGCGGCACCGGTGCGAGTTGCGAAGCTGCGGCTTCCGCGACAAGCCGCGCGAAACGGCCGGCCTCCGATTCCGCGAGCGGAATGCCGGCCGAATCGTCGACCTTGATGTTCCAGCGCGTGAGCTCGGCCGCAACGCGGCGGGCGAGCGCCCGGTCGGGCGTAATCAGCGCGCTGTAGCGAATTTTCTGCGCCAGCGCTTCCCGCAGTGCGACGGCGATCGCCAGCGCTTCTTCGCGCGGGTCCGCCGCCTCGATGAGCGTCACATCATCGAGCGCGTCAACGCCGATCGTATTCGCCTGCCAGTGATCGGTGGCGCTAGCCGGTCGGAAGGCTTCCGATAGCAGCCTTTCTCGCGCTGGCAGGAATGGCGCCGCCAGCGAAACGACATCGCCGCGCTTGAGGCCGAATTCACCGAGCAAGCGCTGCAGGCCGTATTGCGGATGGCCTTGTGCGGAATCCATCTCAACGTCGCTGCCGATCTGCGCGAAGGACTTCTCGTCAAGAAGCTGGTCGAGACCCGGCAGCACGACGGCGCCGTCTTTTCGCCGGGCGATCACGTTCAGGAGCCGCGCGACCGAAGGCAGCGAGCCGGTCGAACCTGCTGCGATCACCGGTCCGCCGGAAGCGGCAGCCAGCCGCTTCGTTTCGCGGGCGAGCAGCCGCTCGCGCCGTTCGGTCGGATCGATCTGGTTCTGCTCGCGCAGAATATTCGGCCACTCGCGCCAGATGATGTTGAGAAAGGCGCGCGACGTTTCCCAATAGCGGTCAAAATCGTGCGGCACGGCCTCAACAAGCTTTTCGTGCGGCACGCCGGCGATGGTGAGGTCGTCGAGCACATGCGCAAGCTCATCAGCGAAGGCGAGCGAGGCGGCAGGCGTTGACGCAATCAGCCGCTCTTCGGCGCCGCTCGCACGCGCCCACTGCAAGATGAGCTGGGCAAGCACGAGCCGCCGCCCCGTCGCGGGAATGGCCGGCGGCAGATCGGCGCCATTTTCCTCGAATGCGAATTCGTCTTCGTCAACGCCGCCGAGCGGCAGAATACGCGGCAGGATCAACGCATCTTGCCCGATCGCCTCGAGCAGGCTCGACGAGAAAATGCGCACCGCACGCCGCGTCGGCAGAAAAACGGTGGCGTTGGCGAGGATGAGCGGGTCGTCCTTGGGGCGAAACCCGGGGATCAGGCGGCCTTCCACCAGCGCCTCGGCGAGCGTTGGCAGGAACGGCGCGGAAGGAGGGATGGTGTAGACGCGGGCAGGCGAGTCGCTCATGCCGCTATTGTGGCATGTCTTCGCAACAATTTTTACACGTCGATTTCAGCCGTGTTGACGAAGCGCCGCTTCCGCCGGCGCGATGGCAGAAGGCGTGCCGACATGCAGGAATTTTCCGGCAAGCTCGAGGCCAAAGAGCCGCCCGCTCGATTCAGCGCGATTGAACAGCGGCAGCAGCGGGAAGGCGCCGGAGGGCGCGCCGTCGAATAACTGTGGCGAAAGGATCGCGCCGCCCGCGTAGGTAAAGGGGGCGGTTTCAGTAGCGGCGCGGCGGCGGAGCCCGCCGTCGCCATTCAGGAAGTAATCGCCGTGCCCTTCGTAGCCGACGGTATTTTCCGGGCGCGCCAGCAAGAGGAGCGCATCCATCCTGGCCGGATCGAAGAAGTCCGCAAGGCGCGCAAGATTGGAATCGCGCTCACACCACAGGCTGTCGGAATTGACCAGAAAAAACGGCGCGCCGCCAAGCTGCGGCAGGGCGCCCGCGATGCCGCCGCCGGTATCGAGCAGCATTGCCCGCTCGTCGGAGAAAATAATTCTCGGCGCAGTGCGCGGCTTGAGATGCGCCTCCAGAAGATCGCCGAAATGATGAAGGTTCACGACCGCGGTCGTGACGCCCGCAGCGGCGAGCCGATCTAGATTATGGTCGATCAGCATGCGGCCTGCGACTTCGACCATCGGTTTCGGCCTCGTGTCGGTCAGCGGCCGCATGCGCTTGCCGATGCCGGCGGCAAGCACCATCGCTGTTTTGGGAAAAGCGCCCGCGCTCACGGGACCGGCTGCGGCTGATCCGCCGAGGCTTCGACACCGGCTGCCGGCGCATCTGGCGGCGGCACGTGCGCATGATACCAAGCGTTCAACTGCCCGAGCGAAGGATGCGCGAGAGCGCGCATCAGGTAATTCCATACGCGCGGCAGATGCGCGAGATATTGCGGCTTGCCGTCTCGCTTCGCGAGGCGGGCGAAGATGCCGAGAATTTTCGTGGCGCGCTGTGCGCCAAGCGTCACGTAATGACGCGCGAATTCGTTGGGATCGAAATTCGCATCGGTCGTGCTGCGGCCGACTGCGTAGCGCGACAATAGCGTGATCTCGAGTTCGTGGGGAATATCGACGCGCGCGTCCATCAGGAGCGAGGCGACGTCATAGGCGGCGGGGCCCATGACGGCATCCTGGAAGTCGAGCAGGCCGACTTGCGCATTGCCTTCGCGGGCCGGCAGCCACAGAAGATTGGGCGAGTGATAATCGCGCAGCACCCAGGTTTTGGGCGCGGTCATCACCTCGGCGAGCGCCGCCTTCCACATGCCGATGAAATAATCGCGCACTTCTGGCGTCGGTCGCGGCGCGCCGCGATAGGGCAGATACCAATCCAGCATCAGCTCGATTTCGACCGTAAAGGCATCGAGATCGTAGGACGGAATGATGTGTTCGATGCGCGGCGAGACCGGCAGCTTCGACGGCAGCTCTTGTGTGTGCAGGGCGACCAGCACGTCGACGGCCGAAGCGTAAAGATGCTCGATCGGCATTGGCGGGTCGGTGCGCGTAACCATGCCGTCGACGCCGAGATCTTCGAGCAGCAGAAGGCCGTTATCGATGTCGGCGGCGTAAATCTCCGGCGCGCTGAAACCGCGCTCGCGCAAGGCTCGCGCCAGCGCGACGAACGGTTTCACGTCTTCGGCAAGATGCGCGATTGCGCTGTAGGGCTTGCCGTTCCTGATCGGCGGGCCATCGGGCCGCCGCGGCGAGTTCATCAAGATGGCGCTGCCCGGATGCAGCAGCAGCCGCTCGTAACTGCGGGTCGAAGCGTCGCCCTGGACCGGGATGCGTTCGGCGCCGCCAAATCCGGCGCTGTCCAGAAGTTCGCGCACGGCGCGAAAGCGCGTCAGCCGCTCGGCCCAGCTGCCGAAGCCGGTGAGCCGTACCTGCCGCGCGTCGGGGCCGTATTCGAGCGCGAGCGACAGCGAAACGTCGAGCCGGTCCGCCTGAATGAACGCGCTCGCGCGCTCGGGCCATTCGACCATGACGGCGGCACCGTCTGCCGCTTCTTCCCAGCCAAGCTCGGAAAGCTCGGCAAGCGTCGTGACGCGGTAGAGGTCGGCATGCACCACGGGAAAGCGCGGCAAATCGTAAAGCTGCAAAAGCGTGAAGGTCGGGCTCGGGACTTCGACCGTTTCGTCATCGGCGAGCGTACGGATGATGGCGCGCGCGACGGTCGTTTTTCCGGCGCCGAGATCGCCCGAAAGCGTCACCAGATCGTTGGGCTGGAGCGCGAGTGCAATATCCGATGCGAGACGCCCGGTCGCGGTCTCGTCAGGCAGCACAATATCCCAGATCGTACGCGCGGCGGTCGGGCTCGGCACATCAGGCTCGCTAAACTCGTTTACTTTACTCGGCCGCCTCGCTGTGGGCACGAGCGGTGGCGGGGAATATACAACTGACCACCGTTCCTTGTCCGGGTTCTGAGTCGATTGCAACACTGCCGCCGTGAAGCGCCATCAGCGAGCGGACAATAGCAAGCCCCAATCCGGCGCCACGATGGCGCGAACCGCGCGGATAGCTCTCAAACAGCCCGAAAAGCCGCGTTTTGATCTCGGGCGGGATGCCGGGGCCCTTGTCGATGACGCGGAAGACGATGTTGTCGTTCTGGCGCTCGGCCGAAAGCGTCACCGTCTCGCCCGCCGGCGAAAAGCCGATCGCGTTCGACATCAGGTTGAACAGGATCTGCCGCACCCGCTTTGGGTCGGCCGTAAAGCTCCCGATATTGGCGGGCGCTTTCATGTCGAGCGCGATGTTGCCGTCGTTGAGCCGGTCGCGAATGCCTTCGGCTGCGGCGGCCATGGTGGAGCGGATGTCGACCTCGCCGAGGTCGAGTTGCATGGCGCCGGCATCGATCGTCGCCAGATCAAGAATGTCGTCGATGATGGCGAGGAGCGCCGTGCTCGACTGCGTGATGTGATCGATATATTCGCGCTGCTTGTCGGTGAGCGGCCCGATCGCGGGATTGTCGAGCAACTGCCCGAAACCGATGATGGTGGTGAGGGGCGAGCGCAGCTCGTAGGAAACGTGCTGGACGAAATCGTTCTTCAGGACATCGGCGGCGACGAGCGCTTCGTTGCGTTCGGTCAGCGCGCGCTCGAAGCGGACGCTGTCGCTGACATCGCGGAAGGTGACGAGCGAGCCGCCGTCGGGCAGCGGCACCGCCGTGCATTCCAGCATGCGGCCGTCGGTGCATTCGAGGCGCAATCCCGAGAACGAGTTGCGGTCAAGGCCGGTGATCGCAAGCTGCATCGTCTCCCAGGCGGTGAGGGAATCGTCGCCATTGAGCAGCGGCCTGCACGAAGCGGCAAGCTTGTCGATGTGCGGATGTTCGGCGGCGGCTTTCGCCGAGATCTTCCAGAGCGACAGGAACGCGGAATTATAAAGTTTGAGCCGGCCGTTGGAGCCGAACACGGCGACGGCCTCGGCGAGCGCGTCGAGCGTTTCGCCCTGGGTGTGGATCAGCGCGTTGTAGCGGCTCTCAAGCTGAATGCGTTCGGTGATGTCGTCGAAGAGATACGTGACGCCGCCTTCGGGATTCGGATTGGTGACGACGCGAAGAACGCGGCCGCCGGGCATGTGCCACCAGTGTTCCTTCGATTCGATCGCGCGATAGGCCTCGAACAGCTGCGCCTTCCAGCTCTTGAAATCGGCCTGTTCCGGCAACTGCCGGTCGGCGCGCAAGCGGTCGAGGATGGCCGAGTCGCTCGGCCGCTCGTCGAGGAAGTTCACATCGAAACGGAACAGCGCGCGATAGGCGGCGTTATGGAAAACGAGCTGCTGCTCGGCATTGAAGATCGCGACCGCAATCGGCAATTCGTCAAGCGTGCGGCGGTGCGCCGAGACGATGCGGGCAAGCTCGGCGCGCACCGTTTCGGCTTCGGTGGCGTCGAGACCGATGCCTGCCGCGCCGCGCAGGCCGCCGACTTCAATGACATCGAGGATGCGGCGTGCGCCGGCGATGACGGCGGGCAGCCGCCTGGTGAAGATCTGGTTGGCGGCAGCGGCCTTCGCCGCGTCGTTACGCGCGCTCTGGTCGAGCAGCTCCAACCCGCGCGCGACGGCGTCCTGCGCGTCCGCGGCTTCGACGGCGCGGGCATAAGCGGCGTTCGCGAACACGAGCTTGCCCTTGGCGTCGTGCAGCCAGATCGGCGTCGGCACGACTTCGAGAAGCGCGCGCATCTGCTCGACTTCGCGCTCGAAACGCTTGAGCTGTTCGGAAAGCGTCGCGTATTCGAGCCGCACGCCGGTGAGATCGCGAAAGCGCAACACGGCGGAAGCGCCGATCGGGCGGCCTTCGGCCTCGAGATAGCGGCCGCGCGGCGTCGTGAGCGTGAGCGAAAAAGCTTCGCCGCGCTGGCGCAAGCCGTCAACGGCAGCTTCCAGCCGGTGCGCTTCCTCGACACCGAGCCATGTGCCGAAAGCAAGAATGCGGCGCGCCGCTTCGACGCCGGTGACATTGCCGACGTCGCCGAGGATCAGCGGGGCCTTCTGCGGCTCGCGCCAGATGATGATGATCTGCGGATCGCCCAGGAGAAGCGTCATCGCGCGGTCGGCTTCGTCGCGCAGGAGCGCGATCTCCCGCTTGGCGCTGGCAAGATGCAGGTTCATGCGGTCGCGGGTACGCACGAGCGCGATCGCCGTCGTCACCGCGAACACCAGAATGCCGAGCGTCAGGGCGAGCTGCGCGAGCTGGTGACGGTCAAGATTGAGAAGCGAGTGAACGATATTCTGGAGCGTCGGCGCTTCTTGAGACACGGCTTGCGCCGAAGCAGCATTGCCGAGCGAGGCAAGCAAAATACCCGCGCAAACGAGCAGGCCGGCAGCCTTCAACGCTTTCCGTTCAATCGCGCGCCAAAATGCGCGGTCCGTTCCGGCCCGTTCTGCCATTCCCGCCATGCTCTCTCGTTCCGCCGCCGCTCGGCGCTGAAGAGCCCGCAGCCCAAAGAGCCGCGAATCATCCGCCCACTCTACAACTGGCCCAACTTGGGACAGAAGCGAAAATGCGGGAAATGGCGGCAAAAAGCCGAGAAACCTCGCGAGCGATGCCGGAAGACTTCGACCGGATTCGAGCCGTAAGGTTGAGATCTAGAGTCCCTCAAACAACGGGGTCGAAAGATACCGCTCGGCAAACGAAGGCAGCACCACGACGATGTTTTTCCCCGCCATCTCGGGGCGGGAACCCACTTCGATCGCCGCGGCCACTGCCGCGCCCGACGAAATGCCGCCCGGAATGCCCTCATAGCGTGCGAGCGCGCGGGCAGTATCGAAAGCCGTCTGGTTGCCGACCGTCACGACCTCGTCGATGACGCTGCGGTCGAGCACTTCGGGGATGAATCCCGCGCCGATGCCCTGAATCTTGTGCGGTCCCGGCGCACGGCCGGAGAGGACTGCGCTGTCCTCGGGTTCGACGGCGATCATCCGCACGCCGGGCTTGCGCGCCTTCAACACTTCGCCGACGCCGCTGATGGTGCCGCCGGTGCCGACGCCGCTGATGACGGCATCGACCGCGCCCCCGGTATCATTCCAGATTTCCTCGGCGGTGGTGCGGCGATGAATATCGGGATTGGCTTTATTATTGAATTGCTGCGGCATCACTGCCTTGGGCAATTCGCGCAGCAGTTCCTCGGCGCGGGCGACCGCGCCTTTCATGCCCTTGCCGCCTTCGGTGAGCACGAGTTCGGCGCCGAGCAGCAGCAGCATCTTGCGGCGCTCGAGCGACATCGTCTCGGGCATGACGAGGATCAGCCGGTAGCCCTTGGCGGCGGCGACGAAGGCGAGCGCAATGCCGGTGTTGCCGGAAGTCGGCTCGACGATCACGGTATCCTTGTCGAGCTTGCCCGATCGTTCGAGTGCCTCGATCATCGCGACGCCGATGCGATCCTTGACGCTCGCGATCGGGTTGAAGAATTCGAGCTTCGCCAGAATGTTCGCCTTGACGCCGCGCATTTGCGGCAGACGGTGCAGCTTGACGAGCGGCGTATCGCCGATCGTTTCGATAATGGAATTGTAAATGCGGCCGCGGCCGGGTTCGCGTTTCGGAGCGGCGGAGGAGTTGCGCGTCTCGGGCATCACGGCTTCCCGTCAAAAAACAAGGAAAGCGCCCGTAGCATATCCGCGAAATCGAGTCGATTTCCGATTCCGGCGACAAGTATTAGATATTGAAATCGGCGGTGGTCTTCGTTTCGGCAATGCCCTGCTTTTCAGCGGCGCGACACAGCTCATCAATCGAGACGGCGGAGAGCGCGATCTCGAAAGACTGCTCGGCCGCGGCGACCGCGGGTTGCACAACCTTTTCGACCAGCACCGGAATATGCGTGTTGTTTTCCGCGGCGGTTGTTTCGGCAACGCGCGCGATTTCGGCGACCGAAATGCGCCGCCGCTCGCGGGCAAGTTCATAGCCGCCGCGCGGGCCGCGCACGCCTTTGAGAATGCCGGCATGGACGAGAGCCTGGAGCACCGGCTCGAGATGGCGCGGCGGCAGGTGGTGCCGCTCGGCAAGCGCCTTTGCCGCGACCGGCTGCCCGCGCGAGTGGATCGCGATATCGACGATCGCCGCGACGGCCAGCAGGCTTTTTTCGGATAGACGCGCCATTTATTCGCTCGCGAGTTTACTGTGAAGACCGGTGGAGCCGAAACCGCCTTCGCCGCGCGCCGTCGCGCTGAGGGTTTCGACCGAATAGATATTGGCGCGCAGCGCAGGCGTGAACACAAGCTGCGCGACGCGCATGCCGCGCGTGACGGTGAACGGCTCGGGTCCGAAATTGATGAGGAGCACGCGCACTTCGCCGCGATAATCGGAATCGATGGTACCGGGTGCATTCAGCACCGTGACGGCATGGCGCAGCGCGAGGCCCGAACGCGGCCGGACTTCGCCCTGAAAACCGTGCGGGATCTCGAGCACGAGTCCGGTCGGGATCGCGGCCCAGCCTTGCGGGGCGATCGAGAGCGGCTCGGTATCGGGAAGCGCCGCGATGAGATCGACGCCGGCGGCGCCCTCGGTTTCGTAGGCCGGGGCCGGGAGGCCAAGGGCGTGGGGCAGGCGTGTGAAAGGAACGCTGAGCGGCTTCATGCGCGAGCCTCTTTGAGCGTTGCCGCGATCCGGCGGACGAGACCATCAGCGACCGCTTCCTTGGAGAGCAGGGGCCAGCTCTCAACGCCGCCGGCAGTGACGAGATGGACCTGGTTGTTGCGGCCGCCGAAGGTCCCCGTTTCGGGTGATACATCGTTCGCGACGATCCAGTCGCAGCCCTTGCGCGCAAGTTTGGCGCGCGCGTGCTCGATGACTTTTTCGGTTTCGGCGGCAAAGCCGATGACGAGCCGCGGGCGCTTCTTGCCGTGCGAGAGCGTCGCGAGGATGTCGGGGTTTTCGACGAACGACAGCGAAGGCGCGCGGCCGTCGATCTTTTTCATCTTCTCGTTGGCGACCGCATCGACGCGCCAGTCGGCGACCGCCGCGGCGCAAACCGCGATATCGACCGGCAGCGCCGATTGCGCGGCCGAAAGCATTTCCGATGCCGTCTCGACGTGAATGGTTTTCACGCCGGAGGGGTCCGGGAGTTCTACCGGCCCCGATACGAGCGTGACCTCCGCTCCCGCCGCTGCCGCTGCGCGCGCGACGGCGTGGCCCTGCCGGCCGGAAGAATGATTGGAGATATAACGAACGGGGTCGATCGGCTCGCGCGTCGGGCCGGAGGTGACGAGCACCTTGCGGCCTTTCAATGCGTCGCTTGCGGGCATCTCATTCAGCAGAGCTTCGATCGCCGCGACAATCTCCAAAGGTTCCGCCATGCGGCCGACACCGGCTTCGCCGCGCTCGGCCATTTCGCCGGCATTGGGACCGGCGGCGATAATGCCGTCCGCCATGAGCTGCGCGAAATTGCGTTTCGTCGCTGCGTGGTTCCACATCATCGGGTTCATCGCGGGCGCAATCAGTACGCGCTTGTCGGTCGCGAGCAGCACGGCAGTCGCAAGATCGTTGGTGATGCCTTGCGCCATCTTGGCGATGAGATCGGCAGTCGCGGGCGCGACGACGATGAGATCGGCTTCGCGCGAGAGGCGAATGTGGCCGATGTCGAATTCGTCCTCGTGAGAAAAGAGCTCGGTGAAGCAGCGATCCCCCGAGATCGCGGCGACGGAAAGCGGCGTGATGAATTCGGCGCCGCCCGGCGTCAGGATGCCGCGCACTTTCGCGCCGCGCTCCTTGAGGCGCCGGATCAGCTCGAGACTCTTATAGGCGGCGATGCCGCCGCCGATGATGAGCAGGATACGCTTGCCGTTCAAAATCATGACGCAACCTGGATACGCCCCCGTACGGAACCAGGTACGGGTGGCCTTCAGCCTAAATCCCAGATTATCACCGTTCAATTATGGGAGGCGAGGGCTTTTCGCGAGGCCTGTTAACCATGGAGCGGAAAAAGCCCTGAAAATCTAGCGAAACAGCCAGATCGCGATCAGGAGCGCGATCGCCCACAGGGCCGCCGTCATCCAGGCCCGGCCGCGCCGTTTGCTTGCGCCGATCGCCTCGACGGTTGCGGGCGACAGCACGAGGCCGTCCTTGGTCTGCTCGTCCAGCCGCTCGAAGGTTTGCGCGGCGCGGGACAAGAGCGACGGGGCGGAGCCGACGAGGCGGGCGAGGCCGCCGATTTCCTGCGCTGCGTTTTCGACGCGGCCAATGGGGCCGAGATTGCGTTCGATCCACTCGCGCACCACAGGATCGGAAGTCGCCCACATGTCGAAGTCGGGGTCGAGCGAACGCGCGACGCCTTCGACGACCACCATCGTTTTTTGCAGGAGCAGAAGTTCGGGCCGCGTCTTCATGTCGAAGATCGCGGTGACTTCAAAGAGTAGCGTGAGCAATTTCGCCATCGAGATTTCGCTCGCCGGCCGTTCGCGGATCGGCTCGCCGATGGCACGGATGGCTTGGGCGAAATCATCGACCGAATGATGCGAGGGCACGTAACCCGCTTCGAAATGCACCTCGGCCGTACGTCGCCAGTCGCCGGTGATGAAGCCGTAGAGAATCTCGGCAAGGAAGCGCCGCTCCTTCGGTCCGAGCCGCCCCATGATGCCGCAATCCACCGCAACGAGATCGCCGCTCTTGTCGACGAACAGATTGCCTGGGTGCATGTCGGCGTGAAAGAAGCCATCGCGCAGCGCCTGCCGCAGAAACGACTGGATGACGACACGCGCAAGATGCTTGAAATCGAAGCCAGCCGCCGCAAGCTTGTTCTTGTCGTTGAGCGGAATGCCATCGACCCATTCGACGGTGAGCACGCGCTTGGCGGTACGGGCCCAGTCGACCGCGGGCACGCGGAAATCGGGATCGTCTTTGGTGTTCTGCGCAAGCTCCGAAAAGGCCGCGGCCTCCAGCCGCAAATCCATCTCGATTGCGACCGAGCGTGCCAGTGTCTCGACGGTCGAAATCATCCGCAGCCGGCGCGCTTCCGCCGAGTGGCGCTCGCCGAGCCGGGCGGCGAAAAAGAACGTGTCGAGATCGCGCTGAAAGCGGTATTCGACGCGGGGGCGGAGCACTTTCACCGCGACGGCCCGCATACCGGCTTCGCCCGCGACCTCCGCGCGATGCACTTGTGCAATCGAGGCGGCCGCGACCGGTGGCCCGAATTGCGTGAATAACTCGGTGACCGGCTTGCCCAAACCCTCATGGATCGCGGCTTCCGCCTGCCGCTGCGAGAACGGCGGCATGCGATCCTGCAAGCTCTCTAAATCGTTCGCGATCGCGGCGCCGACGACATCGGGCCGTGTCGCGAGAAATTGTCCGAGCTTGACGTAGGAGGGTCCAAGCCGCGCCAGCGCCTTCGCAAGCCGCACCGATCCGCTGCCGGCGTTGCGGCGCTCGACGAGCCGCGCGCAGCGGAGCAGAAAGCGCGGGCCCGCCGGCAAAACGGTCGGGTCGACGAGGCCGAGCACGCCCTCGCGCGCGAACACGAAACCGGCGCGCGCAAGGCTCAGGAGATGAAAAAAACCGGAGATCACAATCGCCTCAGAGCCGCCAGCCGGAATGAAGCGCGACGATCCCGCCGGTCATCGGCGTGAAGCTAACGCGCGCAAAGCCCGCCTTGCGCATCATCGCGGCGAATGCCTCGGGCGCGGGGAACTGGCGGATCGATTCGACGAGATAGCGATAGGGTTCGGCATCCCCGGCGACGAGCCGGCCGATCTCGGGGATCACCTTGAAGGAGTAAAGCTCATAAAGCTTGTCGAGCCCCGGCACGTTCACCGAGGAAAATTCGAGACAAAGAAAATGCCCGCCCGGCTTCAGCACGCGATGGATTTCGCTGAGCGCTCGCTCGATCCGCGGCACGTTGCGAATGCCGAAGGCGATCGTCGCGGCATCGAAGGACTTGTCGGGAAACGGCAGCTCCTCGGCATTGGCCTCGACGAATTCGGTTTGGCTATCCAGCCCGTGCTTTGCCGCCCGTTCGCGGCCGACGGCCAGCATGTCCGCGTTGATGTCGGCGACCGTCGCCTTGACGCCGCTGCCGCCTGCCTTGACGACGCGAAACGAAACGTCGCCGGTGCCGCCGGCAAGATCGAGCAGGTGAAACGGCCGCGCACTCTTCGGCGGGCGAAGTTTCGAGACGAGCGCGTCCTTCCAGGCGCGATGCAGGCCGCCCGACATCAGGTCGTTCATCACGTCGTAACGCCGCGCGACCTTGTGGAAGACGTCGTCGACCAGCGTCTGCTTGTCTTCAAGCGGCACGCTGCGGAAGCCGAAATGAGTATCGGAGCGCTCGGTGGACATTGCTCTCTCTTGGTCGAGGGGACCATAGCGCGCGGCCCGCTCCGGCGCTATCACAGCCGGGAATAGAGTACCGGAAGGTTAAAGTGCCTGAACTTCCCGAAGTTGAAACGGTACGGCGCGGCCTCGAGCCCGCGATGGAGGGCGCGCGCTTCCTCGACGTCAAGGCCTATCGCCCGGACCTGCGCTTTCCGTTCCCCAAGGGCTTTGCCCGCCGCCTCACCGGGGCGACCGTGACCGGTCTTGGGCGGCGCGCCAAATACATCGTCGCCGATCTCTCGTCGGGCGATGTGTTGCTGATGCATCTTGGCATGTCCGGCTCGTTCCGCGCCGAGAAGTCGGGCCGGGAGAAGGACATGGGCGAATTTCATCACCCGCGCGGCAAGCCCGGCAAGCACGATCATGTCGTCTTCACCATGTCGTCGGGCTGGACCGTCACCTTCAACGATCCGCGCCGCTTCGGCTTCATGAAGCTTGTGCCGCGCGCCGCGCTTGAAGCCGAACCGATGCTGCGAAACCTCGGCCCCGAGCCGCTCGGCAACAGTTTCGACGCGGTGATGCTGGCGGCTGCCGCTCACGGCAAGAAGACGAGCCTCAAGGCGCTTCTCCTCGACCAAAGGGTCGTAGCCGGTCTTGGCAATATCTATGTCGCCGAAGCGCTGCACCGTGCGCATTTGTCACCCAGGCGTCCCGCTTCGATCCTGGCGGATCGCAAAGGTGCGCCGACAGCCGCCGCGAACGAACTCGTGGAGGCGATCAAACATGTTTTGCAGGACGCGGTGCGGGCCGGCGGATCGTCGCTGCGCAATCACCGGCTGCCCGATGGCGAGCTTGGCTACTTCAGCCACTATTTCCGCGTCTATGACCGCGCGGGCGAGGCTTGCTCGCAGCCAGGCTGCAAGGGGAAGATCCGCCGTATCGTACAGACCGGCCGCTCGACCTTTTATTGTCCTGTCTGCCAGCGTTGAATGCCGCGATTTCGAGGAGGTAACATGGCCTACGAAAACATCCGCATCGAAACCAAAGGCCGTGTCGGCCTGATCACACTCGATCGCCCCAAGGCGCTGAACGCCCTGAACGGTCCTTTGATCGACGAACTCAATCAGGCACTCGAAACATTTGAAAATAATTCCGACATCGGTTGCATCGTGCTGACCGGCTCCGAAAAGGCTTTTGCCGCCGGCGCCG
The DNA here is from genome assembly GCA_035555855.1 of Xanthobacteraceae bacterium. Taxonomy (GTDB): domain Bacteria; phylum Pseudomonadota; class Alphaproteobacteria; order Rhizobiales; family Xanthobacteraceae; genus Palsa-892. The sequence continues at coordinate 68,640 of DATMGD010000009.1, read as the reverse complement.
ACATCAAGCAGATGCAGTCGATGGGCTATCCGCAAAACTACCTCGACGACTTCGTCGCGGCCTGGGAACGGATCGGCCGCACCCGCAAGCCGATCGTCGCAGCGGTGGCCGGCTACGCATTGGGCGGCGGCTGCGAATTGATGATGATGTGCGACATCGTGCTTGCCGCCGACAACGCCCAGTTCGGCCAGCCCGAGATCAAGCTCGGCGTCATGCCGGGGATCGGCGGCACCCAACGGCTCACGCGTTTCATCGGCAAGGCCAAGGCGATGGACCTCTGCCTGACCGGTCGGATGATGGGCGCCGAAGAGGCCGAGCGGGCCGGGCTGGTATCACGGATCGTTCCGGCGGCCGGTCTCATGGACGAAGCCATGAAGACGGCTGAGGCCGTGGCCGGCATGTCGCTGCCCATTGCCATGATGACCAAGGAAAGCGTCAATCAGGCTTACGAAACCACCCTTTCGGCAGGGATCCGGTTCGAGCGGCGGGTCTTCCATGCGATGTTCGCGACCACCGACCAGAAGGAGGGTATGGCCGCCTTTGTCGACAAGCGCGCCCCATCCTTCAAACACCGCTAGGCTCTATATAGCGACACTATATATACCGTTGACGCTGGCGGGTGGTCCCACTATGGTCCGCCCGCTCGCGATGCCTGAGGGCGCTTTCGCGGCATTTTATCTTTTTCATTCCAAAATCCGATCGAACTGGACGTTCAAGCATGCCCAATACGACCTCTGCCAAGAAAGCGACGCGCAAGATCGCCCGCAAGACAGTGATCAACAAGCAGCGCCGCTCGCGTTTTGCGACTTCCATTCGCGCGGTCGAAGATGCGATCAGCGCCGGAGATGGCAAGAAGGCGCGTGCCGCGCTTGCGAAGGCGGAGCCGCAGATCATGCGTGCAGCGCAAAGCGGCGTTCTCCATCGCAATACCGCTGCTCGGAAGGTGTCGCGGCTCAACGCGCGTGTGCGCAAGCTCGAAGCCTGAGCGGTAGCGCGTCAAGTCAGCGCGCCAGACGTTCCCGTAAGCGTTTCGACGGCGGCCGAGAGGCCGCCGTTTTCTATTTGGCTTGACGTGTGTCTTGCGCGCAACGTCGAAACATCCTCGAAACATTTTTCGGAGTCGCAAAACCGATTGCACGTGAAATGACACGCCGGTTATCCGTTCGCGCTTCACAAAAAAAACGGAGACAGTGCAAAACGTTGCGTCCTAAAGCGTGTCATGGACTTGTAATTTTTCCAAATTCGCCGCGCGCGGGCAGCGCGCCCGAAAAAAAATCGAAATATTTTCGAGCCTGCTCAACGCGGGACACCTGGCGAAATCGTCAAGTGAATCAAGGCTTCTTGTTGCCACAAATCGGACGCGCGGCGGATCGAGGGCGTGGAATCGGCATACCGAGGCGCCTCACAAAACTTTCGCGAAAATGAATCATTGCACCGCCATACCCTGCTATGTATCGTCTTTTCACCGAAGAGAGATTTCTCTCTTCTGCTGTTCAGATGATTACGGAAACATTCGAACCAAATCGGGAAACTGACCGGCATGATGAAATTATCTTGTTGGATCACCGGTTCATTGCGTAACAGTGAATATGACCGGACGCCGTTGAGTAAGGTTGCAAGTAAGTAAAGTGTAGTTCGAGTACGGCGTCGAATTTAAGGATCAATCGAAAACGGAAATTCTGGAGCGACTGCGGGTTCAACCGCAGCGAGGGGATGGCCATGCTTCTTGAGATGCGAAATCGGCGGACGAGTAAGAGTGTCGGTTCGGAACAAAAATCCCGCAGTGAGGTGAGGAGCCATGCACAAGGCTTTCCCCGTCGTCAGGCTGCAGCGGCCGAGGGCCCGCCGCTTATAGGCTGTGACGTTTAACGCTCCGGTTGGATTGCGTTTCACCCTTACCAAAAAAGTTTGAGACCATATGTCCTCTGGATGAGGTCTCGCGCCTGACAAGGCATTGGAGTCTCTAGATGGCGCCCCAAAAGCAAGAAGTTTCCGAGAACGCTGACGCCGTGCACTGGGATCGCGTTCGCCGCCGCCTCCGCGCGGAGGTTGGCGAGGATGTTTATTCGAGCTGGTTTGCTCGCATGGAAATCGAGGACTGCGGCGGCGAGGCCGTGCGGCTTTCGGTTCCGACACGCTTTCTGCGCAACTGGATTCAATCGCACTACGCCGAGCGCTTGCTGACGCTGTGGCGCAGCGAATTGCCGGCGATCAAGAAGATCGATCTTGTCGTTCGTTCTTCGTCCGTCGTGCGTCCGGTTGCCGCGAACAACGTTATGAACGCGCCGGTGAAATCCGGCTTTGCCGTTCGCCCGAACGGTCTGCAGCGCTTTTCGGTTCCGGCGAGCGGCCCGCTATCGGCGCGCGACAAGAACGGCTCTTCGCCGCTCGATCCTCGGCTTACCTTCTCGAGCTTCCTGGTTGGCCGCTCGAACGCGCTGGCGCATGCCGCCGCGCGTCAGGTCGTCGATGCCGATGCCGGCACCGTCGCGCGTTTCAATCCGCTCTACATTTACGCTTCGGTCGGGTTCGGCAAGACGCATCTCTTGCAGGCCATAGCCTGGGCCGGTGAAACCAGCGGCCGCCGGGTGAGCTATCTCACCGCCGAAAAATTCATGTACGGCTTCGTTGCGGCGCTCAAGAACCAGTCGGCGATCGCCTTCAAGGAGGCGCTGCGCGGCATCGACGTGCTCATCATCGACGATCTGCAGTTCCTGCAGGGCAAGACGGTGCAGCAGGAGTTCTGCCACACGTTGAACGCGCTGATCGACGCCGGCCGCCAGGTCGTCGTCGCCGCCGATCGCGCGCCGCCCGAACTCGAGACGCTCGAGGAGCGCGTTCGCTCGCGCCTCGCTGGTGGCCTCGTGGTCGAGATCGCGCCGCTCGAAGAGGCGCTCCGTCTCAGCATTCTCGAAGCGCGGATCGCCGCGGCCAAAGCCGAGCATCCCGATTTCGACGTGCCGCAATCGGTCGTCAATCACGTCGCCCATCAGGTGACGCAGAACGGCCGCGATCTCGACGGCGCCGTGACGCGGCTCCTTGCCCACAACCAGCTGAGCGGCCGCCCGGTGACGGTCGAGCTCGCCGACGAAGTGATCCGCGATCTCGTTCGTCCGTCGGACCCGCGCCGCATCCGCGTCGAGGACATCCTGCGGATCGTCGCCAAGCACTACAGCGTGACGCGCTCGGACCTTCTGTCCTCGCGCCGGACGGCGAACGTCGTTCGCCCGCGCCAGATCGCGATGTATCTCGCAAAGACGCTGACGCTGCGCTCGCTGCCCGAGATCGGCCGCCGTTTCGGCGGGCGCGATCACACCACGGTGCTGCACGCCGTCCGCAAGATCGACGCCAATGTGGCGAACGACAAGGTGCTCGCCGAAGAGGTCGAGGTCTTGAAAAGGCTGTTGCTGGAAGCTTGAGGCGGCCGAACCCGGCGGATTGAGGCCGGACTCGAACGGAAGAGGCGTGGGTTTCTGCTTGCGCCCCTTGCCTTCACCCCGCCAAACCGTCAAAATTTTCGGCCCGTGAGGCGAGATCGCCTCGCGTGGCCTTGGGGACCTCCAATCACCCGGATCGCGAGCCTATGAAGGTTACTGTCGAGCGCGCCGAACTCCTGAAATCGCTCTCCCATGTCCATCGTGTGGTCGAACGGCGAAATACGATCCCCATTCTGGCGAACGTGCTGATCAAGGCCGGGAAAAGCGGCCTCGAGCTGAAGGCGACCGACCTTGATCTCGAGGTCATCGAAACGGTGCCGGCCGAAGTCAAAACGCCGGGCGCCACTACCGTTCCCGCTCACATGATTTACGACATCGTGCGCAAGCTGCCTGAAGGCTCGCAGGTCGAGCTCAACGCGAGCGGCGATCGCGGCTCGATGGCGGTGAAGGCCGGGCGCTCGCGCTTCACGCTGCAGACGCTGCCGGAAGCGGACTTTCCGGATCTCGCGGCAGGCGAGCTTTCGCATAAGTTTTCGGTTGCGACGCCCGATCTCAAGCGCCTCGTCGACAAAACGCAATTTGCGATTTCGACCGAAGAAACGCGCTATTACCTGAACGGCATTTATCTTCACGCCGTTGACGAAAAGCCGGCGAAGTTGCGTGCGGTTGCAACTGACGGGCATCGCCTGGCGCAAGTCGAGATTGCCTTGCCCAAGGGCGCGAACGGCATCCCCGGCGTCATCGTGCCGCGCAAGACCGTCGCCGAGATTCAAAAACTCGTTGAAGACAGTGGCGAGGAAGTCGAGATCGAACTCTCGCCGGCCAAAATCCGCTTCTCGTTCGGCCGGGTGACGCTGACCTCGAAGCTGATCGACGGAACATTCCCCGATTACGGCCGGGTCATTCCGGCGGGTAACGACAAGACGCTCGTTGTCGAGAAGTCGGATTTCGCCGCCGCCGTCGATCGCGTTTCGACCGTTTCGTCCGAGCGCGGCCGCGCGGTGAAGCTGTCGCTTACCGCCGGCAAGCTGACGCTGTCGGTCACCAACCCGGATTCGGGCAGCGCCACCGAGGAGCTCGAAGTCGAATATTCCAGCGACCCTCTCGATATCGGCTTCAATAGCCGTTATTTGCTGGACATTGCCGCGCAGATCGAGGGCGAGAAGGCGGAATTAAAGCTTGCGGATCCCGGCTCGCCGACGCTGTTGCGCGATCAGGATGCGGGCGGCGCGCTCTACGTCCTGATGCCGATGCGGGTGTGAGCGCGCGCCGCAAGCAATCATCGCCTGTCTCTGAGCCCGGATTGCGCCCGGCGGCACGCATTCGCCGCCTGCACCTGACCAATTTCCGTTCCTATCGAAGCGCCGACCTTCGCTTCAATGATGGCCCCGTCGTCTTTCTGGGCGACAACGGCGCGGGCAAAACCAATATCCTCGAAGCGATCTCCTTCCTCGCGCCGGGCCGCGGCTTGCGCCGCGCGACGCTCGAAGATGCGGCGTCAAGCGACGGCGACGGCTCATGGGCAGTCGCCGCAACTGTCGACGGCGCCGAAGGCGAAATGCAGCTCGGGACCGGCATAGAAGCGCCGCTTGGTGATGAAACACCCTCGCGGCGTTCACGCATTGCGCAAGAGAATGTCGCCTCATCCACGCAGTTCGCCGAACATCTGCGGGTCGTCTGGCTTGTGCCGGAGATGGACGGTCTCTTTCTCGGCCCGGCCGGCGAGCGCCGGCGATTTCTGGATCGCCTGGTGCTTGCGATCGATGCCGGTCACAGCACGCGCGTTTCGGCCTTCGAGCGGGCGCTGCGCTCGCGCAACCGCCTGCTTGAGGAGGGCGTGAGCGACGCGCGGTATCTTGACGCGGTCGAACATGAAGTCGCGGAGCTTGCGGTGGCGGTCGCTGCCGCGCGCGCCGAATGTGTCGAGCGGCTGCGTGCCGAAATAGAAGTTGCACGCGATCCGGGTTCGCTGTTCCCGGCGGCAGGTCTTTCGCTTGATGGCTGGATGGAAAAGGCTGTGCGCGAGACACCGGCGATCGAAGTCGAAGATAAATATCGCGCTGCCCTGCGCGAGAATCGCGAGCGCGATCGCGCCGCCGGACGCACGCTGGAAGGGCCGCACCGCAGCGACCTCGTGCTGACCCATCGAGACAAGAATATTCCCGCCGCGCGAGCCTCGACCGGCGAGCGCAAGGCGCTCCTCGTGGGCGTTGTCGTGTCCCATGCGCGGCTTGTCGCCGCGATGCATGGTTTTGCGCCGGTGATGCTGCTCGATGATGTCGCGGCTTTTCTGGATGCCGCGCGCCGCGATGCGCTGTTCGATCTCCTCGCGCGCTTCGGTGCTCAGGTTTTCATGACCGGTGTTGACGAGGCCTCGTTTCAGGCGCTCGGAAATTCGGCGGAACGCTTCAGCGTCGTCCCCGGGAAAGTGCGTCCGCTGGGCGGCTTTTGATGCAAAAAAAGCGCCCCTTTTCGAGTTCCCCCTTGAAGCGGCCGGTGGTGTCAAAAAACGGCAAATTACCAATTAATATCAATGGGTAAGAAGGCGCGAATCTTCTCGCTACGCCATTCTTTTCGGGTAAAAACGGCTTATATTTCTCTAAAGATTTTCCCCTGATTCGAGGCCGCTTTTTTCATGGCGAAAGCTCCAAAACCGACGACGCCGAAAACCCATCCCGGCGAATACGATGCCGAGTCGATTCAGGTCCTCAAGGGTCTGGAAGCGGTCCGCAAACGGCCGGGCATGTATATTGGCGACACCGATGACGGCTCGGGCCTCCATCACATGGTCTATGAGGTCGTCGATAACGCAATCGACGAGGCGCTCGCAGGCCATGCCAAGCACGTGCAGGTCGAGCTCAATCCCGACGGCTCAGTGACGGTGATCGACGACGGCCGCGGTATTCCGGTCGACATCCATAAGGAAGAGGGTGTCTCCGCCGCCGAAGTCATCATGACGCAGTTGCATGCCGGCGGAAAATTCAATCAGGATTCTTACAAGGTTTCCGGTGGTCTGCATGGCGTCGGCGTTTCGGTCGTGAACGCGCTCTCGACAAAACTCGATCTTACGATCTGGCGCGACGGCAACGAACACTTCATGCGCTTTGAAGACGGCGAATCTGTCGCGCCGCTGAAAGTCGTGGGCAAGGCCGAAGGCAAGCGTGGAACCAAGGTCAATTTTCTTCCGAGCAAGGAAGTCTTCACCAAGACCGAATTCGATTACGCGACGCTCGAGCATCGCTTGCGCGAGCTCGCCTTTCTGAACTCGGGCGTGAAAATCATGTTGTCCGACCTGCGCGGCCCGGTGCCGAAGGTCGAAGAAATGCTTTATGAGGGCGGGGTCGAGGCTTTCGTCCGCTTTCTCGATCGCAACAAGCAGTCGCTCATTCCGGCTCCGGTCCTGATCCGCGGCGAGCGTGACCGTGTCGTCGTCGAGACGGCGCTGTCGTGGAACGACAGCTATCACGAGAATATCCTCTGCTTCACCAACAACATCCCGCAGCGCGATCGCGGCACGCATTTCACCGGCTTTGCCGCGGCGCTCACCCGTGAAGTGATTCGCTACGCCGAGAGCGCGGGCCTCAGCAAAAAAGAGAAGGTCGATCTCTCCGGTGAGGATTGCCGCGAGGGCCTGACGGCGGTGCTCTCGATCAAGGTGCCCGATCCGAAATTCTCGTCGCAAACCAAAGACAAGCTCGTTTCCTCCGAAGTGCGTCCGGTCGTCGAGACGATCGTCTCGGACGCGCTCCAGCAATGGCTGGAGAAACACCCGGCGGAAGCCAAGAGCCTCGTCGGCAAGGTCGTAGAAGCCGCGGCGGCTCGTGAAGCTGCGCGCAAGGCGCGCGAACTCACGCGCCGCAAAGGCGCGCTCGATGTTTCGTCGTTGCCCGGCAAGCTTGCCGATTGTCAGGAGAAGGACCCGGCGAAATCAGAACTTTTCATCGTCGAGGGTGATTCCGCCGGCGGTTCGGCGAAACAGGCGCGCGACCGCGCGTTCCAGGCCGTTCTGCCGTTACGCGGCAAGATTCTGAACGTCGAGCGCGCGCGCTTCGACAAGATGCTCTCGTCGGAGCAGGTCGGCACGCTGATCACGGCACTCGGCACCGGCATTGGCCGCGACGACTTCAATCTCGAGAAGCTGCGCTATCACAAGATCATCATTATGACGGACGCCGACGTCGACGGCTCGCATATCCGCACGCTGCTGTTGACGTTCTTCTACCGCCAGATGCCGGCGCTGATCGAACACGGCCACATCTACATCGCGCAGCCGCCGCTCTACAAAATCGCGCGCGGCAAGTCGGAGCAGTATCTCAAGGACGAGCGCGCACTCGAGGATTATCTTGTTCATGCCGGGCTCGAAGACACCGTTCTGAAGCTCGCGAGCGGCGAACAACGCGCCGGCCGCGATCTCACCGCTCTCGTCGACGAAGCGCGCGCTGCGCGCGCGATCCTGAAGGGTCTTCATCCGCGCTATAATCGCTCTGCCGTCGAGCAGACGGCAATCGCCGGGGCTTTGTCTGTCGATGTCTTGTCTGACGTCAAGAAAGCTCAGGACGCTGCGGCCTATGTCGCCAAGCGTCTGGACGCGATCGCCGACGAAACCGAGCGCGGCTGGGAAGGCATAGCTGATGAATCGGGCTTCAAGTTCTCGCGGACCATTCGCGGTGTGCGCGAAGAAAACGTCATCGACCAAGCGTTTTTGTCGTCCGCCGATGCCCGTAAACTCGATGCGATGGCGCCCAATCTGCAAAAGGTCTATCCGCGCCAGGCCAAATTGATCCGCAAGGGCGAAGAAACGACGGTATTCGGGCCGATCGACCTGTTCGAAGCGGTCACCGGCACCGGCCGCAAGGGCGTCTCGCTGCAGCGTTATAAAGGCCTTGGCGAGATGAACCCCGAGCAGCTCTGGGAGACGACGCTCGACATCAATGCCCGCTCGCTTCTTCAGGTGAAGGGCGGCGACGACGCCGACGATCTGTTCACCAAGCTGATGGGCGACGTCGTCGAACCGCGCCGGCAGTTCATCCAGGACAACGCCCTTTCGGTCGCCAATCTCGACGTCTGAGCCCTTTGCGGCCGCGCGCGAGATCGGCGATAACGTCGGCATGACGCTCTCCGCGCAAGAGATTGAACGCTACGCCCGCCACGTTGTCCTGAAGGAAGTCGGCGGACCCGGACAACAGAAGCTGAAAGCCGCGCGCATGCTCGTCGTCGGCGCAGGCGGCATCGGCTCGCCGGCGCTCCTTTATCTTGCCGCCGCCGGTGTCGGCGAACTCACGGTGATCGACGACGACACGGTGTCGCTTTCGAACCTGCAACGTCAGGTCATCCATTTCACCGAGGATGTTGGCCGGCCCAAGGTCGAAAGCGCCGCGTCGGTTGTCACGCGGCTCAACCCGCATGTCAAAATCACTCCAGTGAACATGCGGCTTAGCGCCGCCAATGCGCTCGATCTGATCGCAGCGAACGACATCGTGCTCGACGGTTCGGATAATTTCTCGACGCGCTATCTCGTTTCGGATGCCTGCTTTCTTGCAAAACGCCCGCTGGTAACGGCGGCGCTCGGCACCTTCGATGCGACGCTCACCACAATCCGCGCTCATGAAAAGGGACCGGACGGCAAACCCAATCCGAGTTATCGCTGCCTGTTTCCCGAACCGCCGCCGGAAGGAACTGTGCCGACTTGCGAGCAGGCCGGCATTATCGGCGCGCTTGCGGGTGTCGCGGGCTCGCTTGCAGCACTCGAAGCCATCCGCGCGGTTGTCGGGTTCGGGCAGCCGCTCATTGGGCGCCTACTGATGATCGACGCCCGCGAAATGCGCTTCGAAACTTTGAACTACGGGTGGAATCCCGAGAACCCGCTCTCGGGCGAGAAGCCGACAATCCGCGATCTTTCGCGTTACGCTTAGCGTTTCTGCACTAGAGCATCGATGGCAGCACGCGGTCCGGCGGCCGATGGCCGTCCATGAAGGTGCGAATATTGACGATCACTTTATCGCCCATGTCGTTGCGGCCTTCGATCGTTGCCGAGCCCATATGCGGCAACAGCACAACCTTGCCGGCGCGGGCAAGCTTGACGAGCTTCGGGTTGACGGCGGGGGCGTGCTCGAAAACGTCGAGACCGGCTCCGGCAATCTCGTCGGCTTCCAGCATGCGCGCCAGTGCATTCTCGTCGATGACCTCGCCGCGCGCGGTGTTGACGATATAGGCGTCCTTCTTCAGGAGCTTCAGCCGCCGCGCCGAAAGCAGATGGTAAGTCGCCGGCGTGTGCGGGCAATTCACCGAGACGATGTGCATGCGCGCCAGCATCTGGTCGAGGCTGTCCCAGTAGGTCGCCTCCAGCGATTCTTCGAGCTCCGGCAAGACACGGCGCCGGTTGTGATAATGGATCTGCAGGCCGAACGCCTTGGCGCGGCGTGCGACGGCGGTGCCGATCCGGCCCATGCCGATGATGCCCAGCCGCTTGTTGGAGATGCGGTGGCCGAGCATCCAGGTCGGCGACCAGCCGTGCCACTCCTCCTCGGCGGTAATGACCGTCGATCCTTCCACGAGCCGCCGCGGCACCGCAAGGATCAGCGCCATCGTCATGTCGGCGGTATCTTCGGTGAGCACGCCCGGCGTGTTTGTCACGGTGATGCCGCGTGCGAGCGCCGTTGCCACATCAATGTGGTCGACGCCGTTGCCGAAATTGGCAATCAGCTTCAGGTTTTCGCCGGCTTGCGAAAGCACGGCCGAATCGATCCTGTCGGTAATGGTCGGCACCAGAACGTCGGCGGTCTTCACGGCCGCGACGAGTTCCGCTTGCGAAAGCGGGCGATCTTCATCGTTGAGACGGGTTTCGAAAAGCTCGCGCATGCGCGTCTCGACGCTTTCCGGCAGGCGGCGGGTAACAACGACGAGCGGTTTTTTCTTGGCCATTGGGCGGCATTCCTCTCGCAAACTGTCTAGCAGAGGGTTTTTTGAAACTCAAAATGCTCCATTTTCCGAGCACCGATTGACAGGCCGGACGGGAATCCGGCTAGTGAGACCGGAATTTGCGAACCGGAAGGAAGGCCGAATGACCCGGCAAGGATGGCGCGGAACAGCCAATTATATGATTGCCACGATGGCGATCGCGCTGGTCATGCTGCCGTTTGCCGCAGCCGCACAAGGTGCGGGCACCTCGACCAATCTGCCGATCCCCCGCTTCGTCAGCCTCAAAGCAGACAAGGTCAATCTGCGGGCCGGGCCGACACGGGAAAATGCAGTGAACTGGGTATTCACCCGCGCAGGCTTGCCGGTCGAAATCATCGCGGAGTCCGAAAACTGGCGGAAGATCCGCGACTCCGAAGGAACGGAAGGCTGGGTATTTCACACGCTCTTGTCGAGCCGCCGCACGGCACTGGTCGCCCCTTGGGCGCGAAAGGACAAGAAGGATTTTCCACTGTTCGATAGCCGCAATAGCTCAGGCGTCGTCGCCAAGCTGCAAGCCGGAGTGCTTGCTTCGGTGAAATCCTGCGACGGTAAATGGTGCCGGATCTTCGGCGACGGTTTCAATGGTTATATCGAGCAGGAACGCCTTTGGGGCGTCTACCCAAACGAAACCGTGGAATAAGGATCTACGGCTTTTAGAGATTAAGATTTACGCTTCAAGCGCACGACGACATCGATGCGCGCAACCTCGTAGCCTTCCGGCGGCGTCGGCATGGCATCGAGCGACAGCGTGTCGTGAATGTCGAGCAGCTTTCCGTCACCTTCGACATAGAAGTGATGATGATCGGAAGCGTCGGTGTCGAAATAAGTTTTCGAACCGTCGACGGCGACCTCGCGCAACAAGCCCGCTTCGGTGAACTGGTTGAGCGTGTTGTAAACGGTCGCGAGCGAAACCGGGAAGCGCGCCTTGAGCGCATCTTCGTGCAGCATCTCTGCCGTGAGATGGCGCCCGCCCTTGGCGAACAAGAGCCATCCGAGCGCAAGACGCTGACGGGTCGGACGCAGGCCGACATCGCGCAGCATGGCGCGCACGTCATGGAACGGGCAGCCGGTGCGGCGGCCAGCCGACGGCTCCGTGCTGAGCTGCTCGACCGGCAACTCGACATGTTCGTCATCCAACAGGTGTCTGCGGTCCAGTTCGGTCATTGCCAAAGACTCTACCGTTACAAAAGCTTACGTTCGGTAACATGAATGATGCCGATCCGAGGATCAAGCAAGGCCACCCATGATATTTTATAATATTAGGAGTTCAAAAAACCCGACGCAATAACAATAAACCATTGAAATATAATACATTTTTTGAACGCTAACCTCGAAATAAAGCTTCTTGCCTTTCGGGAATAGGAGGCCTGTGTTAGGGAAATCAGGGTTCCAGACAAGATTATCCAGAAAGCGGCAATGAGCGAAAGACCGAACAGTTTCAGTTACGAGGATTTGCTGGCCTGCGGACGAGGGGAGCTTTTCGGCGAGGGGAATGCGCAACTTCCGCTGCCGCCGATGTTGATGTTCGACCGCATTTCCGAGGTTTCCGAGCAGGGCGGCGCTCACGGCAAAGGCCTTATTCGCGCTGAGCTCGATGTGAAGCCGGACCTGTGGTTCTTTGCCTGCCACTTCAAGGGCGACCCGGTAATGCCCGGCTGCCTCGGTCTTGATGCACTTTGGCAGATGCTTGGTTTTTATCTCGGCTGGCTTGGCGCACCCGGCAAGGGCCGCGCGCTTGGCACCGGCGAGATCAAGTTTTCCGGCCAGGTGCTGCCGAGCGTGAAAAAAGTGGTCTACGGCATCGACATCAAGCGTGTCATGCGCTCGAAACTCGTTCTCGGTATCGCTGATGGCTGGCTTTCAGCCGATGGCGAAGTCATCTATCGGGCGGCTGACCTGAAGGTCGGACTGTTTCAGGCCGGCCAAATGGCGCCCGCGAAGGCGTAAATCCATCGCCGCCGCGAACGCGGCACCACGCGACCCGAAAAATCGAAGAGGTCAATCATGCGACGCGTCGTTGTCACCGGAATGGGGATCGTCTCTTCGATCGGCAACAACACTCAGGAAGTGTTGGCAAGCCTGCGTGAGGCGAAGAGCGGCATCACGCACGCTGAAGATCAGGCGAAGCTCGGCTTCCGCAGTCAGGTCGCCGGCGCACCGACGCTCGATGCGAGCGCGATCGTCGATCGCCGTGCGATGCGTTTCCACGGCGGCGGCACCGCCTGGAACCACGTCGCGATGGATCAGGCGATCCGCGACGCCGCGCTCGAAGAAAAAGATATCAGTAATCCGAAGACCGGCATCATCATGGGCTCGGGCGGGCCCTCGACGAAAACGATCGTTGAAGCTGCAGACACCACGCGCGCCAAGGGTCCGAAGCGCGTCGGCCCCTTCGCCGTGCCCAAAGCAATGTCTTCGACCGCGTCGGCGACGCTCGCCACCTGGTTCAAGATCAAGGGCGTCAACTATTCGATTTCGTCCGCCTGCGCGACCTCGAACCATTGCATCGGCAACGCCTACGAGATGATTCAGGCCGGCAAGCAGGACGTGATGTTCGCCGGCGGCTGCGAAGAGCTCGACTGGACGCTTTCGGTGTTGTTCGACGCGATGGGCGCGATGTCCTCCGGCTACAACGACAGGCCGGCGGTCGCCTCGCGTGCTTACGACAAGAACCGCGACGGTTTCGTCATCGCCGGCGGTGCCGGCGTTCTCGTGCTCGAGGAGTACGAGCGGGCGAAAGCGCGCGGCGCCAAGATTTACGGTGAGCTTGCCGGTTACGGCGCGACCTCCGACGGTCACGACATGGTGGCGCCATCGGGCGAGGGCGCCGTTCGCTGCATGCAGATGGCGCTCGAGAACGTCAAGCTGCCGGTCGATTACATCAACCCGCACGCGACCTCGACGCCGGTCGGTGACATCAAGGAAATCGAGGCGATCCGCGAAGTGTTCGGCGCGAAATGCCCGCCAATCTCGGCGACAAAGTCGCTGACCGGCCACTCGCTCGGCGCCACCGGCGTGCAGGAAGCGATCTATTCGCTCCTGATGATGAATAACGGGTTCATCTGCGAGAGCGCGCATATCGACGAGATCGATCCTGATTTTGCCGACATGCCGATCGTGCGCAAGCGCGTGGACAATGCGAAATTGAACTGTGTGCTGTCGAACTCGTTTGGCTTCGGCGGCACCAACGCGACGCTCGTATTCAAGCGTCACGACGCCTGATTTTTCATAAGCAGCCAGTCGAATTAGACGAGCCGAAGAGACGACACATGAAAGGTTTGATGGAAGGAAAGCGCGGCCTCATCATGGGCGTCGCGAACGATCACTCGATCGCGTGGGGCATCGCGCAGGCCGTCGCCGCTCACGGCGCGAAGCTCGCCTTCACCTATCAGGGCGAGGCGCTGGAGAAGCGCGTCCGGCCGCTTGCCGAATCCGTGAAGGGCGAGATGGTCATGCCCTGCGATGTCGAGGACATCGCGACGGTCGATAAGGTGTTCTCCGAAATCGAAAAGAAGTGGGGCGGCCTCGATTTCTACGTCCACGCGATCGGCTTTTCCGACAAGAATCAGTTGAAGGGCCTCTACGCCGACACGACGCGCGATAATTTCGTTCGCACCATGGTGATTTCCTGCTTTTCCTTCACCGAATCCGCGAAGCGCGCGGCGGCGCTGATGAAAGACGGCGGCTCGATGATCACGCTGACCTATAACGGCGGCGACCGGGCGATGCCGAACTACAACGCCATGGGCGTCGCGAAAGCTGCGCTTGAGGCTAGCGTCCGTTACCTCGCCGTCGATTATGGCAATCGCGCGATTCGCGTGAATGCGATCTCGGCGGGCCCGATCCGCACGCTCGCCGGCGCCGGCATTGGCGATGCGCGCGTAATGTTCGCTTTTCAGCAGAAGAACTCGCCGCTCGGCCGCGGCGTCACGCTCGAGGAACTCGGCGGTGCGGGGCTTTATCTCTTGTCGGATCTTTCGACCGGCGTCACCGGCGAAATCCACTTCGTCGATTCGGGTTACAACGTCATCGCGATGCCGCACCCCGATACGCTGAAGAACGGCGACGACAAGAACATGCCGAAAGCGGCGGAATAAGACACTCGATAAATTTTCTCTCTAAATGAAAACGGCCGGGTTACCCCGGCCGTTTTTGTTTGTCGTCTTCGATCGAATTAGGCGTGAAGATCGAAACGGTCGGCGTTCATCACCTTGGTCCAGGCCGCCACGAAATCCCTGGCGAACTTTTCCTTGGCGTCGGCGCAGCCATAAACTTCCGCGAAAGCGCGAAGCTGGGAATGCGCGCCGAAGATGAGGTCGACGCGGGTGGCGGTCCACTTCAACGCCTTGGTCTTTCGATCGCGGCCCTCGTAAACGTCGTCGCCCGCCGGCTGCCAGACCGTGCCCATATCGAGCAGGTTGACGAAGAAGTCGTTCGTCAGCGTGCCGGGCTTGGCGGTGAACACGCCGTGCTTGGAGCCGCCCGCATTGGCACCGAGTACCCGCAAGCCGCCGACGAGCACCGTCAATTCCGGTCCCGTAAGCCGCAGCAGTTGTGCCCGGTCCACCATCGCCTCTTCGGGCTGCATGAACTGCAGCTTCTTGGCGTTGGTATAGTTGCGGAAGGCATCCTGACGCGGCTCGAGCGGAGCAAAAGAATCGACGTCCGTTTGATCCTGCGAAGCGTCCATGCGGCCCGCCGCGAAGGGCACCTTCACGTCGATGCCGGCATCTTTCGCGGCCTTTTCGACCGCTGCGTTGCCCGCAAGCACGATCAGATCGGCAAGCGAAATCTTCTTGCCGCCGCCAGCTGCGCCGTTGAACTCCTTCTGGATCGCTTCGAGTTTCGTCAGCACGTTGGCGAGTTGCTTCGGCTCGTTGACCTCCCAGTCCTTCTGCGGGCTGAGGCGAACGCGTGCGCCGTTGGCGCCGCCGCGCTTGTCCGAACCGCGGAAGGTCGAGGCCGAGGCCCAGGCGGCCGAGACGAGCTCGGCAACCGAAAGGCCCGAAGCCAGGACCTTGGCCTTGAGATCTGCCGCATCCTTGTCATCGATCAGCTTGTGATCGACTGCGGGGATCGGGTCCTGCCAGATCAGGACTTCTTTCGGCACGAGCGGGCCGACGTAGCGCGCGCGCGGGCCCATGTCGCGGTGGGTGAGCTTGAACCAGGCGCGGGCGAAGGCGTCGGCGAACTGATCCGGGTTCTCGTAGAAACGCCGCGAGATCTTTCCGTAGATCGGATCGAAGCGCAGCGAGAGGTCCGTCGTCAGCATCGTCGGCAGGTGCTTCTTCGACTTGTCGAAAGCATCCGGGATCGTGGCCTTGCCGTTTTTCGCGCGCCACTGCTTGGCGCCGGCCGGGCTTTTTTCCAACTCCCATTCGTTCTCGAACAGGTTCTTGAAGAAGAGGTTGGACCACTTCACCGGTTCTTGCGTCCAGGTGACTTCCGGGCCGCCGCCGATCGCGTCGGCGCCGATGCCGGTGCCGTGCTTGCTCTTCCAGCCGAGGCCTTGATCCTCGATCGCTGCCGCTTCCGGAGCGGGGCCGACGAGCGAAGGATCGCCCGCGCCGTGCGTCTTGCCGAAGGTGTGGCCGCCGGCGATCAGCGCGACGGTCTCCTCGTCATTCATCGCCATACGGAAGAACGTATCGCGGATGTCTTTCGCCGCCGCGACCGGATCAGGATTGCCGTTCGGGCCTTCCGGGTTGACGTAGATGAGGCCCATCTGCACGGCGCCCAGCGGCTCCGCAAGTTGACGCTCGCCTGAATAGCGCTCGTCACCGAGCCACGTTCCTTCCGGACCCCAATAGAGTTCTTCGGGCTCCCATACGTCGGCACGGCCGCCCGCAAAACCGAATGTCTTGAAGCCCATCGATTCGAGCGCGGCGTTGCCGGCGAGAATCAGAAGGTCGGCCCAGGAAAGCTTGCGGCCGTATTTCTGCTTGATCGGCCACAGCAGCCGGCGCGCCTTGTCGAGGTTGACGTTATCGGGCCAGGAATTCAAAGGCGCGAAGCGCTGCTGGCCGGCGCCCGCGCCGCCGCGGCCGTCGGTGATGCGGTAAGTGCCCGCCGAGTGCCAGGCCATGCGGACCATCAGGCCGCCGTAGTGGCCGAAGTCGGCCGGCCACCATTCCTGCGAGTCGGTCATCAGCGCCTTCAGGTCGTTCATGACGGCGTTGAGATCGAGCGTCTTGAATTCCGCGACGTAGTCGAAGTCCTTGCCCATCGGATCGGCAAGGCCTGAATTGTGATGGAGAACTTGAACGTCGAGATGATCCGGCCACCAGTCGCGATTTACGTTGCCGCGCCGGCCGGTGAAGGGGCATTTGCCTCCGCTGTTGTCAGTTTTCGCATCCATGATCATATCCCCTTTGGGTGTGTGACCCTTGGTTATTGTTTAGAACGGGTCTGTGTTGTGTTTTAGGCGATGGCTGCCGATCAGGGCCAATCGTATTGATTGGCCTACACGATAAGAATATCTTATCGAAATGGTCACCCTGCGGCAGCTCCGCTATCTGACAGCCCTTGTGCGACACGGTCATTTCGGCCGTGCGGCGGAAAGTTGCGCCGTCACGCAGCCGGCGCTCTCGATGCAGATCCGGGAACTCGAGCGCGAGCTGAAGGTCGATCTCCTCGAGCGCCGTTCGGGCGAGTTCGCGCTGACCGAAACCGGCCGCGAGATCGCGCAGCGCGCCGGCAGAGTTCTGACCGACGTGCAAGACCTCGTCGATTTCGCGCGCCACAAGGATCAGGTGCTGACGGGAGCGCTGCGGCTCGGCATTATTCCGTCGCTCGCGCCTTATCTCCTGCCGCGCATTCTTCCCCGGTTGCAGAAAAAATATCCGTCGCTGCGCCTCGAGGTGCGGGAAACGATGACAAAGCAGCTCGTCGGAGAACTCGAGCGCGGCGATCTCGATGTAATGATGGCAGCCTTGCCGATCGAACATCCTGCCTTCGAGACTTTGCAGCTGTTCAGGGATCCGTTTCTGCTGGCGATGTCGTCCCAGAGCGCACCGCAAATTCAACGCATCAGCGTGGACGCGATTGATCCCCGGCGGCTAATCCTGCTCGAAGAAGGGCATTGTCTGCGCGATCAGGCATTGGCGTTCTGTTCGGCGACGTCCGACAGCGCGCCGACTTCCCTCGGCGCCACGAGCCTTGCGACGGTGATGCAGATGGTGGCGAACGGCTACGGCATTACGCTCGTTCCCGAAGTCGCGGCGCAGGCGGAGGTCCACGATCCGCGCATCAAGCTCGTTCGCTTCCGCAATCCAGAACCGGCACGTAGCGTCGGACTGGTTTGGCGCGCGAGTTCGCCGCGCAAGGAAGATTTCAAGGCGCTTGGCAGGATCGTGAGCGAGTCGCTGAAAAAGCCCGGCGCCGCCAAATCGAAGCGCCCGGCGGCTTAATTCTCCGCTTCGGCCTCGATCAGCGTGCGGTTCTCGATGGTGTAGAAGCCGCCGGTCCGCGACAGCAGTTTCTGCCGCATCCATTCGTTCAGCGTCCGGCTGACATTCTCACGCGCAACCCCGGCCATCGCCGCCACTTCGTTCTGCGTGATCTTCTGCTTGATGAGGTGGCGGCCGCCGCCGAGATTCTGACCGAAGGCCTCGGCAAGGCCGAGCAGCGCGAGTGCAACGCGCCCCTTGGTCGAAAGAAAACTCGCCGCCGCAACAATGCTGTTGGTGTCGCGAAGGCGCTGGATCAGCATCATCATGATGTGGTCGCGCACTTCGGGGTGCTTCTTGACAAATTCATCGTAAGCCGCGCGGCTGATAAAGCGCAGCAGACTCTCGCGCACGGCGGTGACGCTCGCCGAGCGCGGCTGGCCGTCGATCACCGCGAATTCGCCGATCAACGAACCCGGTCCGAAGATCGCGAGGATGCGCTCGCTGCCGGTCGGCGAAATGACGCTGACTTTCATCAGCCCGCTCTCGACGCGATAGCAGCCATCGCCGGGATCGCCCGCCGTGAACAGCGTCTGGTCGGCGGCGATTTTGACGAGCCGCGATTTCGCGAACAGGTCGTTGGCGAGCTTTTCGGGAAGGCGGGAGAAGATGTGTGCGGAGGCGAGAGCCCAGGGCGCCATTGCGGATCCGGAAAATAGTAGCAAAGTCCAAGATTAGCTCAGTGTGGCATGCATCGCGCAATCGGAAAACCTGCCAGAAACCCGAACGAAAAAGGGCGGCACGATGGGCCGCCCTTTCGCATTGATGTCCGGAGCGCCGTTACTCGGCGGCCGGGGCCTGTTCGCTTTTGGCCTTGGCCTCGAGGTCCTCGCCGGTCGTCTGGTCGACGACCTTCATCGAGAGCCGCACCTTGCCGCGGTCGTCGAAGCCGAGAAGCTTGACCTTGACCTTGTCGCCTTCCTTGACGACGTCGGTCGTCTTGTTGACGCGGCCCTGGGCGAGCTGGCTGATGTGCACAAGGCCGTCCTTGGCGCCGTAGAAGTTGACGAAGGCGCCGAAGTCGACGGTCTTGACGATGGTGCCGTCATAGATCTGGCCGACTTCCGGATCGGAGGTCAGCGACTTGATCCACTTGATCGCCGCGTTGATCGAATCGCCGCTGGAAGAAGCCACCTTCACGGTGCCGTCGTCCTCGACGTTGATCTTGGCGCCGGTCTTCTCGACGATCTCGCGGATCACCTTGCCGCCGGTGCCGATGACGTCGCGGATCTTATCGACCGGGATCTGGATTACCTCGATGCGCGGCGCGTTGGCGCCGAGCTCGGGGCGGGCAGCGGTGAGGGCTTTCGCCATTTCACCCAGGATGTGCAAGCGGCCATCCTTCGCCTGAGTGAGCGCCACCTTCATGATCTCTTCGGTGATGCCGGCGATCTTGATGTCCATCTGGAGCGACGTGACGCCCTTTTCGGTGCCCGCGACCTTGAAGTCCATGTCGCCGAGATGATCCTCGTCGCCGAGGATGTCGGAGAGCACGGCGAACTTCTTGTCTTCCAGGATGAGACCCATCGCGATGCCCGCGACCGGGCGGCGCAGCGGCACGCCCGCATCCATCAGCGCGAGCGACGAGCCGCAGACCGTCGCCATCGACGACGAGCCGTTCGATTCGGTGATCTCCGACACGATGCGGATCGTGTAGGGGAACTCCGTGTTCGGCGGCAGCATCGGCCGAATGGCGCGCCACGCGAGCTTGCCGTGGCCGATTTCGCGGCGGCCCGGCGAGCCCATGCGGCCGGTTTCGCCGACCGAGTAAGGCGGGAAGTTGTAGTGCAGCAGGAACGTCTCTTTATACGTTCCCGACAGTGCGTCGATCCACTGTTCGTCCTCGCCGGTGCCGAGCGTGGTGACGACGAGCGCCTGCGTCTCGCCGCGCGTGAACAGCGCCGAGCCGTGAGTGCGCGGCAGCACGCCGGTTTCCGCGATGATCTGCCGGACGGTCTTGGTGTCGCGGCCGTCGATGCGGATGCCGGTGTCGAGGATCGAGTTGCGGACGATCTTGGCTTCGAGTTCCTTGAACACGCCGCCGACCTGCTGCGGCGTCGGCGCTTCCTTGTCGGTGGTTTCGGGGAAGGCGGCCTTGACCTCGGCCTTCACGCCTTCGATCGCCTTGTGGCGTTCCTGCTTGGTCTTGATGCCGTAAGCGGCGCGCAGACCGCTTTCCGCGATCGAAGCGACCTTGCTCTCGAGCGCCGAAAGATCCGGCAGTGTGACTTCGCGCGGTTCTTTCGCGGCCTTTTCCGCGAGCTTGATGATCATGTCGATCACCGGCTGGAAGTGGCGATGGCCGAACATCACCGAGCCGAGCATGACTTCTTCCGGAAGCTCCTTGGCTTCGGATTCGACCATCAACACGGCGTCCTTGGTGCCGGCGACGACGAGATCGAGCGAGCTTTCCTTCATCTCGTCGATGGTCGGGTTCAGGACATACTCGTTGTTGATGAAGCCGACGCGGGCACCGCCGATCGGGCCCATGAACGGCGCACCCGAGAGGGTCAGCGCCGCGGAAGCCGCGACCATCGCCAGAATGTCGGGATCGTTCTCGAGATCGTGCGAGAGCACGGTGATGATGACCTGCGTGTCGCAGCGCCAGCCTTCGGCGAACAGCGGACGGATCGGGCGATCGATGAGGCGCGAGGTGAGCGTCTCTTTTTCGGTCGGCCGGCCTTCGCGCTTGAAGTAACCGCCTGGGATACGGCCCGCGGCGAAATATTTTTCCTGGTAGTTGACCGTCAGCGGCATGAAATCGATGCCGGGCTTCGGCGACTTGGCCGCGACGATGGTGGCGAGCACGGTGGTGTCGCCGTAGCTAGCGAAGACGGCGCCGTCAGCCTGGCGCGCGAGCCTTCCGGTTTCGAGAACTAGGCGGCGTCCCCCCCAGTCGATTTCTTCTTTATGGATATTGAACATATGGATGTTCCATGGCTTGCGGCGGAGCCAAGCCATGCGCAAGACGGCAAGAGGCTCGCCCGCGCGCGAATCTCGCGCGTCGGATGATGAGCCCCTAACGATCCTGCCATGACTGTGGCTCTGCCGTTGGTGATACGGCGGCTCTTGCCGCCGCGTGGTTGCCGCGCGATGCCCTATGCCCGCGCGGCGGTGAGTTGGCGGCGCAAATTACCGGCGAATGTCGAGCCGCTCGATCAGCTTCTTGTAGCGCGCTTCATCCTTCGACTTGAGATAGTCGAGGAGGCTGCGACGCTGTGAAACCATTTTGAGTAGACCGCGCCGGGAATGGTTGTCCTTGACGTGGGCCTTGAAGTGTTCGGTCAGGTAATTGATCCGTTCCGAAAGGATTGCGACCTGCACTTCGGGCGAACCGGTGTCGCCCTTCTTGGTCGCATACTCTTTTACGAGCGCCTGTTTGCGCTCTGCGCTTAGCGACATCGGTGTCTCCTTTATGTCTTGAGAAAAGCGGCCGGGCCGGGATGTCGTCCAGCAGGGTCGCGGAATGCGGTGCAATATAGAGGGATTTTGCCGCTTGGGAAGCGGAGATTCGGCGAGTTAAGCCTCTGATTTCGTTAATGGAAGTCAATGTAAGCCGAGCGGAGCAGCGCTCAGAGATGGAAAATCCGCTTCGGCTTGAGCGCGCCCTGCTCGACATCGGCGAGCGCGATGAGCGCACCGCCGCGCGCCGAGACGGTGACGGTGCCCTCCAGAATCGGCGCGTCGCGGCCGCGCAGAAACACCGGCTGGCCCATGCGGATACGCTGCGCGTCATCGGGCCCGAGCGTGATCTGCGGCATCAGCGCGAGCGATGCGGCGACTGGCAATAGCGCCTCTTTAAGCGCATCGGGCGAAGCGGCACCCAGCCGCTCGACTTCTTCAAGCGTGATCGCGGCCTTCTCGTCGAAGCTGCCGACCTGCGTGCGGCGCAATTCGCAAACATGCCCGCGTGTGCCGAGCGCGCGCCCGAGGTCGCGGGCGATAGCGCGCACATAAGTGCCCTTGCCGCATTCGGCCTCGAACACGGTGTGATCGGCATCAACCGTCTCGGCGATGGTCAGGCTGTGAATCTCGATCGGCCGCGCGGCCAGTGTCACTTCCTCGCCGGCGCGCGCAAGATCGTAGGCCCGCTCGCCCTCGACCTTGATCGCCGAAAATTTCGGCGGCGTCTGCTCGATGATGCCGGTGAAAGCAGGAAGAGCCGCTTCGATCTGCGCGATCGACGGTCGCACGGCCGATTCGGCAATCGTCTTGCCTTCGGTGTCGTCGGTATCGGTCTCGATGCCCCAGCGCACCTTGAAGCGGTACACCTTGCGGCCATCCATCACATAGGAAACGGTCTTGGTTGCTTCGCCGAACGCGATCGGCAACAGCCCCGAGGCGAGTGGATCGAGCGTGCCGGCATGGCCGACTTTCTTGGCGCGCGTCAGGCGCTTGAGGATCGCGACGGCGACGGTGGACGTCGTGCCGACCGGTTTGTCGAGCACGAGCCAGCCATGCACGTCGCGCTTTTCGCGGCGCGGCGCGTTCATTCGGAATCGTCTTTCTTGAGATCGCGCGCGACTTCCGGCGAATGCAGGAGCCGCTCGATGCGGTCGGCCTCGTCGAAGCGCTCGTCGAGGCGGAAATGCACGTCCGGCATGTATCGCATGTCGACGCGTTTCGCGAGCGCGCCCCTGAGCCAGCGCTTGTTGCGGTTGAGCGCCGCGATCACCGCGTCGCTGTCCTTGCCGCCGAGCGGCATGACATAGACCGTCGCGTGCCGGAGATCCGCCGTCATCTTCACTTCGGGGAAGGTGATGGTGTGTCTTTCCAGCACCGGGTCGTGGATGCCTTCATGGATGAAGACATCGACGAGCGCATGACGGATCAGCTCGCCGACGCGCAGCATGCGCTGGGATGCGCCGGATTTACCGCCGGATTTGGCACCCGATTTGGAATGTGAAGAATGGGCCATGATGTCCTACGCCGCGCCGGGATTGAACCGGTCGCGGCGCCGTTGTTGCCGATTGTTTACAGCGAGCGGGCGATCGATTCGACGCGATAGCACTCGATGACGTCGCCGACGCGCATGTCCTCGTATTTCTCGAAGGCCATGCCGCATTCCTGGCCCGATGCGACTTCCTTCACTTCGTCCTTGAAGCGCTTGAGCGTGCCGAGCTTGCCTTCGTGGATGACGACGTTGTCGCGGATCAGGCGCACATTCGCGCCGCGCTCGACCTTGCCGTCGGTGACGCGGCAGCCTGCGATCTTGCCGACCTTCGAGATGTTGAAGATCTCGAGGATTTCGGCGTTGCCGAGCATGGTTTCGCGCAGCGTCGGCGCGAGGAGGCCCGACATCGCCTTTTTCACATCGTCGACGAGATCGTAGATGATGTTGTAGTAGCGGATTTCGACACCGGCGCGTTCGGCTGCGGTGCGCGCTTCCTTGTGGGCGCGCACGTTGAAGCCGAGGATGACGGCGCCGGTGGAGCCGGCGAGCGTCACATCCGATTCCGAAATGCCGCCGACGCCGGCGAGCAGGATGCGCGCCATCACCTCGTCGGTACCGAGCTTTTCGAGCGAGCCGACGATGGCTTCGACCGAGCCCTGCACGTCGCCCTTGATGACGAGCGGGAATTCCTTGCGGCCCGACGTCTTGAGCTGGGTCATCATCTGTTCGAGCGAGCCGCGCGCGGCGCCGCGCGCCGGCTTGTCGCGGCGCTGGCGCGCGCGATAGTCGGTGACTTCGCGGGCACGCGCCTCGTTCTCGACGACGGCGAGGCGGTCGCCCGCTTCCGGCGTTCCGGCAAAGCCGAGAACTTCGACCGGCATCGAGGGCCCGGCTTCCTTGACGTTGTCGCCGCGGTCGTTGACCAGCGCGCGGACGCGGCCCCATTCGCCGCCGGCAACGACGATGTCGCCGACCTTGAGCGTGCCCTTCTGGACGAGCACGGTCGCGACCGAACCGCGGCCGCGATCGAGCTTGGCTTCGATCACCGTGCCTTCGGCCGGACGATCGGGATTGGCCTTGAGATCGAGAATTTCGGTCTGGAGCGCGACCGATTCGAGCAACTTGTCGAGGTTGATCTGCTTCGTCGCCGACACTTCGACGTCGAGCGTTTCGCCGCCCATCGTTTCGACCTGCACCTCGTGCTGCAACAGCTCGGTGCGCACGCGGTTCGGATTGGCTTCGCCCTTGTCGATCTTGTTGATCGCGACGATCATCGGCACCTTCGCCGCTTTGGCGTGCTGAATGGCTTCGATCGTCTGCGGCATGACGCCGTCGTCGGCGGCGACAACGAGAATGACGAGATCGGTGACCTTCGCGCCGCGCGCGCGCATCGCGGTGAACGCGGCGTGGCCCGGCGTGTCGATGAAGGTGATCTTGGCGCCCGACGGCGCCGTCACTTGATAGGCGCCGATGTGCTGCGTGATGCCGCCGGCTTCGCCGGCGACGACATTGGCGTGACGGATGGCGTCCAAGAGCGACGTCTTGCCGTGGTCGACATGGCCCATGACGGTGACGACCGGCGGTCGGGGCTTCGCCTGTGCCGGATCGTCGGCAAGGTCGAACAGACCTTCGATGACGTCGGCTTCGGCGACGCGCTTGACCGTGTGGCCCATTTCCTCGGCGATCAGCTGCGCGGTGTCGGCGTCGATCGAGTCGTTGATCTTTAGCATCTGGCCCTGCTGCATCAGTAGGCGGATGACGTCGACGGCGCGCTCGGCCATGCGGTTGGCGAGTTCCTGAATCGTAATCGATTCCGGAATCGTCACCTCGCGCGCGATTTTTTCCTTCGGCTCGTTCGACGGCCGGTGGCCGGAGATGCGTTGCGTGCGGCGGCGGAACGCGGCGACCGAGCGCTGGCGTTCTTCGTCGTCGAGCGCGGTGACGAGCGTCAGGCGCCCGCGGCGCTTTTCCTCGCCCGGCGCGCGTACCGGTTTGGGCGCAGGCGCGGCCTTGCCGCCGGCCCGGCGCGCACCGCGCGGGCCTTCGTCTTCTTCGTCGGCGACGATGGCGCGACCGGCCGGTGCAGTGGTGGTTTCGCCGAGGCGCTTCTTGGCGACCTCGTCGGCCTTGCGCTTGGTCTGCTCTTCGGCGGCGCGGCGCTCTTCTTCGACTTTCTTGCGCGCTTCGGCGGCTTCGCGCTCGACCTTCTCGACCGCTTCGCGTTCGACGCGGCGCTTGGCTTCTTCCTCGGCGTGCTTGCGCTCTTCGGCTTCGCGCGAACGCGCGTCGATCAGCGCGCGATCGCGGGCCTCGCGCTCTTCCTCGGTCAGCGTGCGGAGCACGACGCCGGACGAACGCTGCGGCGCTTCGCTGCGCGTTTCGCTACGCGCTTCCTGGCGTGCGGCAGGCCGGGCGGGCGCGGCGGTTTCGGCCGGGGCCGCGGGCTTTGCCGTTACTGCGGGTTTCGCCGGACCGCCGAGCGTGCGGCGGCGGACGGTTTCGACGACAACCGACTTCGAGCGGCCGTGGCTGAAGCTCTGCCGCACGGTGCCGCTCTCGACCCGCCCCTTCAGGGTGATCGTTTTGGTCGGCGTTTTCGGTTTGTCGTCTTTATGATCAGCCATAACTTCCTGATTTCCGATTCTACCGATCGCCGCGGCCGCGACCGTTGTTATCATCCGCGCGCGGGCGTTCTTCTCGCCAGCGTTGGTATTGCAAACAATGCGCGAGAAATGCCCGGCAAGCCGCGTGATCGAGCAGGGCAGCATGTACCACATTTGGGCGCCCGAGCGCCAAGTCCAATTGTTCCCCTGAAAACAGCCGGATTTCTTCCGCCGTATCGGGGCTTGCGGCATACGCCGCGGCATTGAGCTTTGCCCGGCCGTCTTCGCCCGCGTCCGATGCATGTAGGAGCGCGATGACGCGTTTGCCACCGAGCCGCTCGCGGATCTTCTCGAAGCCGGTGAGCACTTGCCCCGCCTTGTTGGCGATCGAAAGCGAGTCGAGCGCCGCCTTGAACAGGAGCTTGTCGACAAGCGCGGGGAGGGCGCTATCGGCTTTGCCCTCGATCCTGCCTCGGCCGCGGAAGGCACGGGCGAAGGCTCGTTTGTCGATGGCGGTCTTTAAGGCAGCTTCGCTGGCCGTGACCCAGGCGCCGCGGCCCGGCAGCTTGTGCGCGAGATCGGGCACAATGATGCCGTCGGGCGCGACCACATAGCGGATCATCTCGCCGACCGGCTTCACCTCGCCGGTCGCGAGGCACAGCCGCGAAAGGCTGCGCCGCGCGTCGGCAAGACCCGTATCGAGCCCTGAATCAGGGCTCTTATCGGTGTTGTCGGTTGCCTCGGCGGGGGTGGTGGCGCTCACGGGTCATCTCCGTTACGCCTGCTCGGCCGCTTCGGCCGTCTCGGCCTCGGCTTCCGGTTCGGGTTGCGCGAGCGCCGACTCGTCGATCCAGCCGGCCTTCACGCGCGCCTGCATGATGAGGTGTTCGACTTCGGCCTTCTCGAGGCCGAAGCCGTCGAGCGCGCCCGGATGCTGCACCGTCTCGCCGTCCTTGCGCTCCGACCAGCCGACAAGGTCGTCGGTGGCGCAGCCGGCGAGGTCCTCGACCGACTTGATGTCGTGTTCGCCGAAAGCGACCAGCATCCTGCCGGTGACACCCGGCACGTCCTTGACTGCATCCTCGACGCCGAGTTCCTTGCGGCGGCTCTCAAGCTCCGCTTCCTGGCGCGCGAGAAATTCCCGGGCGCGATCCTGCAGCTCCTGCGCCGTCTCGGCGTCGAAGCCTTCGATTGAAGAAAGTTCCTCGACCGGTACGAGCGCGAGTTCCTCGACTGAAGCGAAGCCTTCGGCGGTGAGGAGCTGTGCGACCATTTCGTCGACATCGAGCGCCTCGATGAAGGTGCGCGAGCGTTCGGTGAATTCCTTCTGGCGGCGCTCGCTCTCTTCCTGCTCGGTGAGAATGTCGATGTCCCAGCCGGTGAGCTGCGAAGCAAGCCGCACGTTCTGGCCGCGGCGGCCGATGGCGAGCGAGAGCTGCGCGTCCGGCACGACGACCTCGATGCGCTCGCGGACTTCGTCGAGCACGACCTTCACGACTTCGGCCGGCGCAAGCGCGTTGACGACGAAGGTCGCGACGTCCATCGACCACGGAATAATGTCGATCTTCTCACCCTGCAATTCGTTTACCACCGCCTGCACGCGCGAGCCGCGCATACCGACGCAGGCGCCGACCGGATCGACCGAGGAATCGCGCGAGATCACCGCGATCTTGGCGCGCGAGCCCGGATCGCGGGCGACCGCCTTGATCTCGACGATGCCGTCATAGATCTCCGGCACTTCCTGGGCGAAGAGCTTGGCCATGAACTGCGGATGCGTGCGCGAGAGGAAAATCTGCGGGCCGCGCGGCTCGCGGCGCACGTCGTAAACATAGGCGCGCACGCGATCGCCGTTGCGGAACGCTTCGCGCGGCAGCATCTCGTCGCGCCGCACGATGGCTTCGCCGCGGCCGAGATCGACGACGACGTTGCCGTATTCGACGCGCTTGACGACACCGTTGACGATTTCGCCGATGCGATCCTTGTAGTCGTTGTACTGGCGATCGCGCTCGGCTTCGCGCACTTTCTGCACGATGACTTGTTTCGCGGACTGCGCGGCGATGCGGCCGTAGTCGAACGGCGGCAGCGTGTCGGCGATGGTGTCGCCCGCTTGCGCTGCCGGATTGCGGCGCTTGGCGTCCTCGAGACTGATCTGGCTCGCCGGGTTCTCGACTTCGTCGACAACGAGAAGATGGCGCGAGAGATGCAATTCGCCGGTCTTCGGGTTGATGTCGGCGTGCAAATCCGTTTCCGCGCCGTAGCGCGAGCGGGCGGCCTTGGCGATCGCTTCCTGCATCGCGCCGAGCACGATCGACTTGTCGATTGATTTCTCGCGGGCGACCGCTTCGGCGATTTGCAGGAGTTCGAGGCGGTTTGCACTGACGGCCATTACTTCTCTCCTAGGTCAGATTTGCGCGCGGCTTTCGGCCGCGGTCTGTTCGAGTTGTTTCTCGCGCTTCATGGTTTTCTTGATCAGCGCATCGGTGAGGACGAGCTTGGCTTCGAGCATCTCGGCGATCGGCAGCCGGAAAATTTCGTCGGCATTGTCCTTATTGCGAATGAGCGCCAATTCGCCATCGACGCCGGTGATCTCGCCCCGAAAGCGCTTGCGGCCATCGACCATCGCGTTCATCTCGATCTTGGCTTCGTCGCCACTTGCGCGCTCGAAATCGGAAAGCCGCACCAACGGGCGATCGATGCCGGGCGAAGAAAGTTCCAGCCGGTAGCCGCCCTTGATCGGATCTTCGACGTCGATCGCAGGCGAGACTGCGCGCGAGGCGGCTTCGCAATCCTCGATGGTGAAGGTGCCGTCGGGGCGCTCGGCCATGATCTGCACGGTGCAGCCGTCGCGGCCCGAGACATGAACGCGCACCAGCCGATAGCCCATGCCGGCGAGCGCCGGTTCGACGATCGCGGCAAGCCGCGCGTCGATACCGCGCTCAACGATGAGGCGCGGTTCATGCAGGCTGTTGCTCGTATTCGCTTCGTTCATTCGCTTCCGAATTGCCAAACAAAAAAGAGCGGGTCCCGGCCGGGCCCCACTCTCACCATCCGGTCCTTAGACCGTGCTGAGATGTTTGTTATGCGCGCAATATAGCGCGGTGCGAGCGATACGCAAGGCCAGATGGCTTAATGCGGGTTAACGATTAGCGCCGAATGAAGCGGAAATAGGCCGGTTTGCGGCCTTCGCGCTTGGCTTTGGCTTCATAACGCGTGCCGGGAAATCCGGGCCAGGGTTCCAGCCAGTCGCTGGCTTTCTCCGCCGTCCAGTCAAAACAGTCCGACCGTAGCAAGCGAACAAGCGCCCACTCGCCGTAGTGGGGAATGTCGGTCGCAAACCGCAAGCTGCCGCCCGGCGCAATCACGCGGGCGATTTTCTTGACGCGCTCATCGGAAATGAATCGCCGTTTCCAGTGCCGCCGCTTCGGCCACGGATCGGGATAAAGAATGTCGAGACGTGCGAGGCTGGCTTCCGGCAGCCAGTCGAGAAACGGCTGCGCGTCGCCATGATGGACGCGGATGTTCGCAAGCTTTGCCGCGTTCACTGCGGCGACGAATTGCGCGACGCCGTTCAGGTACACATCGCAGCCGATATGGCCGATGCCGGGATTGTCCCGCGCCTCATGCAGCAAATTTTCGCCGCCGCCGAAACCGATCTCGAGTCGCACGGCGGAAACATCCTGCGGAAATAAAGTGCGCAAATCGGCGGGCGCGGGCTTTGTGAGATCGAGCGCAAGCGCCGGCAACACATCGCGCATGATCGAAGCCTGCCCCTTGCGGAGCGGGTGACCCATGCGGCGCCCATAAAAGGCGCCGCGCGTTTTGCGTTCGGGAATTTCGTCGGCCATGCGCGGACCTCCGCGCGGCGGGGTTACTTCACCGCGGACTTGAGCTTGTCCGTGAGATCCGTCTTTTCCCACGAGAAGCCACCGTCGGCTTCCGGCTCGCGGCCGAAATGGCCGTAGGCGGAAGTGCGCGCATAGATCGGCTTGTTGAGATCGAGATGCTTGCGGATGCCGCGCGGCGTGAGATCCATCGATTCCGCGACAGCCTTTTCCAGCTTCTCTTCGGCAACCTTGCCGGTGTCGTGCGTGTCGACATAGATCGACAGCGGACGCGCAACGCCAATGGCATAGGCCAGCTGCAGCGTGCACTTGTCGGCAAGGCCCGCGGCGACGATGTTCTTGGCAAGATAACGCGCGGCGTAAGCGGCCGAGCGGTCGACCTTGGTCGAATCCTTGCCGGAGAACGCGCCGCCGCCGTGCGGGGCCGCGCCGCCGTAAGTGTCGACGATGATCTTGCGGCCGGTGAGGCCGGTGTCGCCGTCCGGTCCGCCGATATAGAACTTGCCGGTCGGGTTGATGTGCCAGATCGTCTTGTCGGTGATCCAGCCCTGCGGCAGCGCCTGGTGCACATACGGCTCGACGCGCTCGCGCACCTGATTGGACGTCATGTCCGCGACGAGATGCTGGTGCGAAACGACGATTTCGCGGGCGCCGATCGGCTTGCCGTTTTCGTACTGCACGGTGACCTGGCTCTTGGAGTCGGGGCCGAGCACTTTCTCGGTGCCTTTATGGCGTGCTTCGGCGATCAGGCGGAGAATCTTGTGCGCGTAGTGGAGCGGCGCCGGCATCAGCTCGGGCGTCTCGTTCGTCGCGTAGCCGAACATGATGCCTTGATCACCCGCGCCTTCTTCGCGGTTGGTCGGCTGCTGCGCATCGACGCCCTGCGCGATGTCGGCGGACTGTTCGTGCAAAAGAATCTGGATGTCGACGGTCTTCCAGTGGAAGCCGTCCTGCTCGTAACCGATGTCCTTGATGGCGCCGCGGATGACCTGCTCGAGCTGCTCGGCCGGAATCTTCGGCCCGCGCGTTTCGCCGGCGATCACCACTTTATTCGTCGTCGCGAGCGTCTCGCAGGCGGCGCGGATCTGCCACGGGTCGAGACCCTGCTTCGGTCCTTCGCGGAAAAACAGATCGACGATCTCGTCGGAGATCCGATCGCACACTTTATCCGGATGACCTTCGGAAACGGATTCGCTGGTGAAGAGATAGTTCTTACGGGCCACCGGAGATACTCCCTGAGAAATCGAAAAGCTTGGGCGAAAAGCTGACGCAAGGCGCCCGCGACAAACGCGCACCTTCTCGCAAGTTCTACACGCCGCGGTCAAGCGCGGCGGTAATTCACAGCGATCAGCGGGTTTACGGCGATTATTGAGTTTAAAGGCCCGGCCGGCGGCGAACTAGCGCACGCCTTAGCTTTCGTGATCTTCGGCGACCATGGATTCGACGAGATCGACGATCCGCCGCCGCACCTTCGGATCCTTGATTTTCATGAAGGCCTTGGTGAGCGCGAGCCCGTCCGAGGTCGCGAGAAAGTCCGAAACATAAGCAGGTGAGGACGGTTCGGAAAAACCGCTGCCGCCTTCGGCGGCGTCAGGAACCGGCGCGCCTTCGAAGAAGAACGACGGCGGGACCGAAAGCGCCGTCGCGATCTGTTGCAGTCGGCTCGCGCCGACGCGATTGGTTCCCTTTTCGTATTTCTGAATCTGCTGAAAGGTGATGCCGAGTTTTTCGCCGAGTTTCTCCTGCGACATGCCGATCATCATGCGGCGCATGCGCACACGCGAACCGACATGCTTGTCGATCGGGTTCGGAGCTTTTTTCGTCATTCTCGTCTCCGGCCTCTACTTGTGTTTCGCGACGATGAGAGACGAAGCGAACGATTCAGTTTGACGGGCAATTCAGTCTGACGGGGATGTCATCTGGCTGCAACCTTTAGAATTGCAGCGCGTGCGCAAGTCAATACGTTTTGTCGCGCTTTCGCATAGCGCGAACGCAGAAAAACGCGAAGCACAGTGCAAGCAGAAGCGCGGGTGCGTCGCGATACCGCGCATAAAAGGTAGGCTCTATAGGCATCGGCAGTGCGGAATCGAGAACGCCATCGTCACCGAGCGGGATCGTTTTCAAAATTCTGCCGGCGGAATCAACGATCGCTGAAATTCCATTGTTCGTTGCACGAACAAGCGGCAGGCCTTCCTCGACGGCACGCAGCCGCGCTTGTGCAAGATGTTGATACGGCCCCGGCGTTTTTCCGAACCACGCGTCGTTCGAGACATTGAGCATCCATGCCGGACGCGGTCCTTCGGGCATCACCGCGCCGGGAAAGATCGCCTCGTAGCAGATGAGCGGCGCGGCCGGCGGCAGGCCGGGAATGTTCAGCGTACGCAGTTTTGCACCTGCGGTAAAACCGCCGCGCTGGCGCGTCAGTTGTTCCAAGCCAAGGCTCTCGAGAAAACGCTGGAACGGTAAATACTCTCCGAACGGCACCAGATGCACTTTATCGTAGGTCGCGACGAAGCCGCCGTCGGGCCCGACGACGCGGATGCTGTTGTAGTAACGCACTTGCTCGTTCGGTTTCGGATCGTCGTAGCGCGCTGCGCCGGTGATGAGATAGGCGCCCGGCGAAATCAGCTTCGCGATCCGCGCCAGCATGTCGGCTTCGCGCTCGAGAAAAAACGGAAACGCCGACTCCGGCCAGAACAGATGCGTGACATCCTTCACGCCCTGAATCTCGGGGCTCGTCGCGCGATCGCTGATCGAGATATAGCGATCCATGATCTCGTTCTTCGCCGAAGTGCGGAAGCGCTCGTCCTGTGTGAGGTTCGGCTGCATGATGCGCAGCCGCGTGTTCGGAACGAACGCCGTTTCGATGCTGGAGAGGCGATAGGCACCGAACGTACCGAGGGCGGCGAGCGTACAGAGCGCGGCGGCCGGCATCACGAAGCGCTGCGATCTGTCGATCAATGTCGCGGGGCTCGCGAAGATCGCGAGCGCGATCAACGTGAGCCCCCACAGGCCGACATAGGCCGCGCCTTGCGAGAACACGCCGATATCGCCGAGCGCGTAACCAAAACTGTTCCACGGAAATCCGGTCAGCACATGGCCGCGCAGCCAGTCGGCAGCGGCAAATGAAAGCGCGAACGCGAAAATGCGCGCGGGAGATGCGCTCCACATCGCGCGCGCGGCAAGCGCAGCGAGCGCATGGAAAATCGCCAGAAACATCGGGAGGCCAATCACCGCGAACGGCATCAGCCAGGCGAACTGCTCGGCATCGACAAGGAACGCCATGCCGATCCAGTAAAGACCGGCGACGAAATAACCGAAGCCGAACCACCAGCCGGTGAAGAACGCCGTGCGCAATCCCGTCCGGCCCGCACCCGCGCCGTCGAGAAGCCAAATCAAGACCGGCAGCGTGACGAACAGCACCGGCCACAGATTGAACGGCGCCATCGCGAGTGCCGACAGCGCGCCGGCCGCAAACGCAATCAGTCTGCGCCGCCAGCCCCATGCAAGCACGATGCGGTAGGCGATATCCGCGAGCTTCATCCGAATCACCAGCTCAAATTCGAGCTAGACGCTTTTATCAGAAGGTGGCGCGGATATGGGCGCGGCGGCGGGCGCGGACGTTTCGTCGCGGCGCTTCCTGGCCTCGCGCTGCGGCCGCCGGTAGATGCGGATGCGCTTGACGCGGCGCGGGTCGGCGTCGAGCACTTCAAGCTCGAAGTCGGAAGGGCCTTTGAGAATTTCGCCGCGCACCGGAATGCGCCCGGCGAGCCCGAAGACGAGGCCGCCGAGCGTGTCGACTTCTTCCTCGAGCGCCTCGCTCGGCGTGAAATCCTCGCCGATCGCGGCATGCGCGTCTTCGAGGCTCGTGCGGGCGTCGGCGATGAAGCTGCCGTCGGGCTGCGCGACGATCGAGGGCGCTTCCTCGTCGTGCTCGTCCTCAATGTCGCCGACGATCTGCTCGACGATGTCTTCCATCGAGACGAGGCCGTCGGTGCCGCCATATTCGTCGATGACCAGCGCAAGATGCGTGCGCGTCGCCTGCATCTTCACGAGAAGATCGATCGCCGGCATCGAGGCCGGAACATAAAGAAGATGACGCACGATCTTCGCGGACGAGAGCGGCTCGTGCATGTTGACGCCGCCGGGGCTGATCTCGGGCGCGGCATCGGAGCGTTCGGTCAGGTACGCGACGATATCGCGGATGTGCACCATGCCGATCGGATCGTCGAGCGTGTCGTTATAGACGACGAGGCGCGAATGGCCTGCGCTTGCGAATTCGCGCAAGAGATTGCCGAGCGTGACGTCCTGCTGCACGGCGACGATGTCGGCGCGCGGCACCATGACGTCGCCGATCCGGCGCTCCTTGAGGCTGAGAATATTCTGCAACATCGTGCGCTCGGCCGGCGAGAATTCGGTTTGGCCGCCGGGCTGGTGTTCCTCCAGCACTTCTTCGAGGTCGCTTCTGAGCGAGCCGGAACCGCGCCGGAGCAATGTCTTGAGGCGTGCGATCCAGCCCTCACTATTGCGCGCTTCCGTGCCGTCCGGCGCGTTATGGCGTTCCGGGAGGCTCATGCACTTTCCTTCATGCGTTCTCCTCGGCGACCGACGCATAGGGGTCGGCAAAGCCAAGGCTCGTTACGATCTTTGTTTCGCGCGCTTCCATCGCTTCGGCGTCGCGCTCGTTCTCGTGGTCGAAACCGAGAAGATGCAGGACGCCGTGCACGACGAGATGCGTCAGATGCGCGTCCGGCCGCTTGCCCTCGTCCGCGGCTTCGCGATTGAGCGTCTCGCAGGCGAGTGCAATGTCGCCGTAAAAGCGCGCGCCGCTTTCGGTTTTATCGTCCGACGGAAAGGAGAGCACGTTGGTCGGATTGTCCTTGCCTCGATAAGTGCGGTTCAGCTCGTGAATTCTGGCATCGTCCGTAAGGAGAATGCTGACTTCGCCCTCGCTGATTTTGGCATCGCTAAAGGCCGCTTGCGCGGCGCGATGAGCGATCAGTTCGGCACCTAGGATTCGATGCCAACTCTCCGCTTCGACGGCGATGTCGATGGTGACGCTCACGGCCTGGTTGCGGGTTTTGCGCCCGCTGCATCGTAGGCGCTGACGATGCGCCCGACGAGTTCATGCCGCACGACGTCGCTCGCCTCGAACGCGACATGCGCGATGTCGGCAAGCCCCGGCAGCACGGCGATCGCTTCGACAAGGCCGGATTTCTGTCCAGGCGGAAGATCGATCTGCGACGGATCGCCGGTCACCATCATCCGCGAATTTTCGCCGAGCCTCGTGAGAAACATCTTCATCTGCATCGACGTCGTGTTCTGCGCTTCGTCGAGAATGACGGCGGCGTTGGCGAGCGTCCGCCCGCGCATGAAAGCGAGCGGCGCGATTTCGATGTCGCCCGATTGCAGGGCGCGCTCGAAAATGCCGCGGTCCATGAGATCGAAGAACGCGTCGTAAATCGGCCTGAGATAGGGATCGACCTTCTCGCGCATGTCGCCCGGCAGAAAGCCGAGCCGCTCGCCGGCTTCGACGGCGGGGCGAGAGAGCACGATGCGATCGACTTCGCGCCGCTCGAAAAGATGCACGGCATGCGCGACCGCGAGCCACGTCTTGCCGGTGCCGGCCGGGCCGCTGCCGAAGACGAGCGTGTTGTTCTGTAGCGCCCGCATGTATTTGTCTTGTCCGGCGGTGCGCGCACGGACGAGGCGCTTGCGCAGACGCATCTCCGCGAAATGGCCGTGATGGCCCGCTTCGGCGTCCGGCTGCGGCGCATGCGTCACCTGGCGGATCGCGCCTTCGACGTCGCCGTGGGTAATGTGATGGCCGCCCTTGAGCTGCTTGTAGAGCGCGCCGAGCGCGCGGCGCGCCTGCTGGCAGGCTTCGGATTCGCCTTCCAGCGTCACCTTGTTGCCGCGCTGGTCGGCGGTGACGCCGAGGCGGCGCTCGATCAGCGCGAGGTTCTCGGCATGCCGCCCGAACAGCGCCGAAGCGAGCTTGTTGTCGTCGAATTCGAGGACGAGCTCGGCGGGTTTCACGCGTGTATCGGACCAAGGCTTGTCGTGCGAAGGCTTGTCGTAGGCCTTTTGACGGTTCGTTCCGGGGTCGCGCAAATCAGCCAGCTCCCGCCGCGGCGAAGGCGCGCGGCTCTCCATGATAATCCGATGCGAGGCTCACCAGTTCCCCGAACAGGCTGTTCGAGCTGATCTCCGTGATTCGCACCCTGGCGACCTTGCCGATCAGTTGCGAAGGTCCCATGACCTGCACCGGCAGAAGATACGGCGCGCGGCCCTGAATCTGGCCCTCAAGGCGTCCGGGCTTTTCAAACAGCACGTCGAACTCGCGGTGCTTCAGCGCGCGGTTGAATTCCTGCCGCTGCGCTTCCAGCAAATCCTGCAAGCGGTGCAGCCGTTCGGTCTTCACGTCTTCGGAAATCTGGTCGTCCATGTCGGCAGCACCCGTGCCGGGGCGCGGGCTGTACTTGAACGAGAAGGCCGAAGCGAATTTCACCTTGCGAATGAGATCGAGCGTGTCCTCGAAATCTTCTTCCGTCTCGCCGGGGAAGCCGACGATGAAATCAGACGACAGCGCGATATCGGGACGCGCCGCGCGCATGCGCGCGACGATGTCGAAATATTCGTCGCGGCCGTGCTTTCTATTCATCGCCTTCAGGATGCGGTCGGAGCCCGACTGCACGGGAAGATGCAAAAACGGCATCAGCTTCGGCATGTCGCGATGCGCTTTGATGAGATCCTCGCTCATGTCGCGCGGATGGCTCGTCATGTAGCGGATGCGCTCGATGCCGCGCACTTCGGCGACGCGCTCAAAAAGTTGCGCCAGCGTCCACGGCATGTTGTCCGGCCCGTCACCGTGATAGGCGTTGACGTTCTGGCCGATCAGCGTGACTTCCGCGACGCCGGCCGCCGCGAGATGCTCGACCTCGGCGACGATCTTGTGTACCGGTCGCGAAAGCTCGTTACCGCGCGTGTAAGGCACGACGCAGAACGTGCAGAACTTGTCGCAACCTTCCTGCACGGTCACGAACGCCGTCACGCCGCGCGCGCGGATGTTCTTCCGCGCAGGCTGCGCGAGATGATCGAACTTGTCCTCGACCGGAAATTCGGTATCGACCGCCGCCCTGCCGCGCGCGACCAGCGCAGGCAGGTGATGAATGTTCTGCGGGCCGACGACGAGATCGACATGAGGCGCGCGGCGGCGAATTTCTTCGCCTTCGGCCTGTGCGACACAACCGGCGATCGTCACCGTCATGCGGCGGCCTTCGTCCTCGGCGGCCTGTTTCATCAGCCGGTAGCGGCCGAGGTCCGAATAGACCTTTTCGGTCGCCTTCTCGCGGATGTTGCAGGTGTTCAGCACCACGAGATCGGCGTCTTCGGGCCGGTCGGTCTCGACATAACCCTCGCGCGCCATGGCATCCGCCATGCGCTGGGAGTCATAGACGTTCATCTGGCAGCCGAACGACTTGATGAATAGCTTGCGGGGTCCGCTCATCGCGCCTTTGTTGCCCGCCCGCCGCTTCGATCGCGGCTGGCCCTGGGCCTTTTCGCTCGTGCGGTATTACTTACCGGGAATCCGCCGGCAAGGAAACGGCCCCGGGGGATATCTCTAAGGCATTGTGAGATATAGCAATTTCCGGCCGGGCGAGGCGCGCCGCGGTGGTCATACGCCGCACCGACTGCTCCAGGGACTTCGCGACGCTTTTGCGGTCCATTTCCGGGGTCACGACCATGGCCGTGCCGAAAGTAACGACGGCGTCGATGCCGCCCATCCTGAGCACCCGGCCGATATGTTTGATGATGTTGGTGTTGCCGAACCAGGCGGCGACCGGGCGGTGCTGGCGGCCCATCGGCAGACCCTGCAACCGCGTGTAGGCGATCGAGACCGGCTGCAAGTAGCCGTTCTCGCCGGGCCCGACGGTCATGCCCATCGCACCGAGAAGCGCCGAGCGGAACGGCAGCACGCGATTGCCGTCGCCGGTGGTGCCTTCACCATAAAGCACGACCGGATCGCCGTTCGTGAGCCGCGTCGAGATTTCCTGCGTCACCGCGCCGGTCTTGTGGCGCCGCTCGCGGTCAACGAACACCGAGCGCTGCAACTTGGCGAGAAGGCCGAATACCGGCCAGCTCGCGATTTCCTTCTTGGCGATGAAGACGACCGGCGTCGTTCCGCTCAGAATCAGATGATCGAGCCAGGACGAGTGATTGGCGACGAACAGGAGCGGGCGATCTTTCGTCGGCGAGCCGCGCACCTCGACGCGCACGCCAAAGAGCTTGAGACACAGCCGGTGGTAATACATCGGGATCAAGCGCCGCGTCGGCAGGCCGAGCTTGATCGACAGCCATTGCAGCGGAATGCCGATCAAGGTCGCGAGCACGAGTGCCGCTGCGATAAAGGCCGTGCGGATCATGTCAGGACTTTTTCTTGTCGTCGTCGAGCGGCAGCGCGTAAAGCTCGAGCCGGTGATCGACGAGCCTGAAGCCGAGCTTGCGCGCGACCTCGACCTGCAACTTCTCGATTTCTTCCGAGCGGAATTCGATCACCTTGCCGGTGCGAAGATTGATGAGGTGATCGTGATGCTCCTCCGGCGCCTGCTCGTAGCGCGAGCGGCCGTCGCCGAAGTCGTGCTTCTCGATGATGCCGGCGTCCTCAAAGAGCTTCATGGTGCGATAGACCGTCGACATCGAGATTTTGTCGTCGATGGCGGAGGCGCGCTTGTAGAGTTCCTCGACGTCGGGATGATCGCGCGACGAATCCAGGACGCGCGCGATGACGCGGCGCTGCTCGGTCATGCGCATGCCGCTTTTGACGCAGGCGTCCTCGACGGAAATGGCCGCCGGATGGAATTTCGAACCGCTCACAAGCAATCCTTTGTTGCGTTACCGATTTTAGTCGCCGCTTGTCGTGAGGGCAACGCGCGTTTGATTAGGCCAGTTCACGCCGCAGGATAAGCGCCGAAACCGCGCCGCTTTTGCCGGAAGCGGAAGTGCCGCGCGGATAATAGCCCGCGCGCTTGCCGACCTCGCGAAAACCGGCACGGGCATAAAGACGTAAGGCAGGCGCGTTATCCTCGCCGACTTCGAGAAACATCCGCGCCGCGCCGCGCGCGGCAACGCGCGCGAGATGATGGCGCAGGAGATCGCCGGCAAGGCCCCGGCCGCGCGTTTTAGGCGCGACCGCAACGCTCAGGATTTCCGCTTCGTCGGCGACGATTCGCGACATGATGAAGGCGAGCGCCGCGCCGCGTCCGCCGTTCTTCCGGGCAAGATGGCAAATCACCGTTGAATCCAGGAGAAGCCGCTCCATTTCGCTTTCGCTCCAGCCAATCGGGAACGATTGGGCGTGCAGCAAAGCGCATTCGCGCGCATCGCGCGGGCGCGCTTCGACGATTGCAGGGGCCGGGCGTTGAAACAGTCGGGCGAAAAAGCCGCTCATTGCCGGGCGATGCGGCCCGCGGTCTGCGGCTGCGCGTCGGGAAGTTTGAGATAAAGCGGCTTTGGCAGCGCGCGCTCGGGATCGGCGACAGCCGCGATGCGCGCGACCCAGACGATGTCGGGCGCGACGCGCTGCTCGACCAGCACCGGCTGCGGAAGTTTCGGCGGCCAGTGCGCGGCCAGCATGTCGGCGGCATTGCCGACGATGCGCACCGGGCCAAGCGCGACGGCGCGCACCGTTTCGCGCAGGCTCGCGGCGCGCGCGGTGACCAGCGTGCGGCCGCCGGCGCCGACCATCTGCATGTAGAGATTGCCGTGCTTGGCGTCGATCGCGGCGACGACCGGAACCGCCTGATCCTGCGTCATCAAAGGCGCAATGAAGGCGGCGAGAGTCGAAATGCCGACGACGGGCTTTTTCGTAACGAGGCCGAAGCCGCGCGCCGCCGAAAGGCCGACGCGCAGGCCCGTGAAGCTGCCGGGGCCGATCGTCACGGCGAAGCGGTCGATGTGCTCGAAGCGCGCGCTCGCCTTCTTCATTACGCTGTCGACGATCGGCAGCAGTTGCTCGGCATGGCCGCGGCCGATCTCGTGCGACTCAAAGCCGAGCACGCTGTCGTCGATCGTCTCGATCAACGCGGCGGAGCAGGCGTCGAGCGCCGTGTCGATCGCGAGAATGCGCATAGAGGACGCGAGAGGTGTTGTTAGACAGGCCGAACTTCGGTCACGTCGGGCACGAAATGCCGAAGCAGATTTTCGATGCCGTTCTTGAGCGTCGCTGTCGAGGACGGGCAGCCCGAGCAGGCGCCCTTCATGTTGAGAAACACGACGCCGTTGACGTAGCCGCGAAACGTGATGTCGCCGCCGTCGTTGGCGACCGCCGGGCGCACGCGCGTCTCCAAAAGATCCTTGATCGTCGCGACGATTTCGGCGTCGTTCTTGTCGAAGAATTCGTCTTCCTCGTCGCTATGCGGCACGCCGTCGGCGTCCTTGGCGACGATCGGCTCGTTGGCGAGGAAATGCTCCATCACCGCGCCGAGGATCGCGGGCTTGAGGTGGTTCCAGTCGCCGTCCTGCTTGGTGACGGCGATGAAGTCCTGGCCGAGCATCACCGCCGAGACGCCGGGCACGGCGAACAGGCGCTGCGCGAGCGGCGAGCGCGCGGCCGATTCGGCGCTGCGCATCTCCAGCGTGCCGCTTTCCAGCACCGGGCGGCCCGGCAGGAATTTCAGCGTCGCGGGGTTCGGGGTCGTTTCGGTCTGAATGAACATGGGATGGCTCCCGCTCTCTCTCTCGGCTCTCTAACGTGGTCGCCCTTTATGTAAGCCCTTCGCGCCGGTTGCGGAAGGGCGCGCGCCATAAGTCTTTCAGGCATGCGTTATCGGGAAAACGCCCGGTTAGGCCAAAAACCCTTCAGGCGAGCGCGTCGAGCTCTTCGTCGGAGAGGCTGCCCGGCACGATGGTGATCGGGATCGGGAAGGTGCTCGAACCCGAGCCTGCGAGCGAAGTGACGAGCGGGCCGGGGCCCTCGTTGCCGCTCGCGGAGGCGAGCACGAGAATGGCGACATCCTCGTCTTCGTCGATCACTTTCAGTACTTCGTCGGCCTTATTGCCTTCGCGCACGACGCGCTCGGGCTCGATGCCGGCGAGGTTCTTCGCCCGCGCGGCGAAATGATCGAGCAGCTTTTCAGCTTCCTCATGCGCCTCCTGGCGCATCAGGTCGCCGACGCCGAGCCACTGCTGGTTGGAATCGCCGATTGCCACCACTGCGAGCATCACGACATTGCTGTTGGTGCGCGCCGCGCGCCGGCTCGCGTAATAGACGGCGCGGTCGCATTCGGGCGTGTCGTCGATCACCACCAGGAAGTTGCGCTGGTGACCGGG
Organism: Xanthobacteraceae bacterium; assembly: GCA_035555855.1. GTDB lineage: Bacteria > Pseudomonadota > Alphaproteobacteria > Rhizobiales > Xanthobacteraceae > Palsa-892. Next base: position 28,128 of record DATMGD010000009.1, on the reverse strand, counting down.
TTCGAAACTCTTGCGCTTGACGCGGCTCATGAGGTGATTCCGATGAGGGCCAATGCTGCCACGCGAAGCGCGCCCGGCACAAGATGCACTTCAGCGCACGAATCAAATCGCCGGAGCGAAGGCTAACCGCGGACGAAACCGACGATATCCTTGACCGATTTCATCGTTTGCGCCGCGATCGCGCGGGCGCGCGCCGATCCGTCGTTGAGAACGCTGTCGATATAGGCGGCATCCTGCATGATGCGCTTCATCTCGGCGCCGATCGGTCCGAGTTTTTCGACCGAGAGTTCCGTCAGCGCTTCTTTGAAACGCGAGAATTGCGCGCCGCCGAATTCACCCAGCACATCCGCCGGTGTCTTGCCCGAGAGCGCGGCATAAATGCCGACGAGGTTGTCGGCTTCGGGCCGCGCTTCGAGTTCTTTCACATCGGACGGCAGCGGGTGCGGATCGGTTCTCGCCTTGCGGAACTTCTGCGCGATGGTGTCGGCGTCGTCGGTAAGGTTGATGCGCGAATAATCGGAGGGGTCCGACTTCGACATTTTCTTGGTGCCGTCGCGGAGCGACATGACGCGTGTCGCCGGGCCCGCGATCAGCGGCTCCGGCAGCGGAAAGAATGTCTCGCCGAAATTGTTGGCGCGAATGGATTCGGCGTAATCGTTATTGAACTTCTGCGCGATGTCGCGCGCAAGTTCGAGATGCTGCTTTTGGTCTTCGCCGACCGGAACGTGCGTCGCGCGATAAACCAGAATGTCGGCCGCCATCAGGTTCGGATAGGCGTAAAGCCCGACCGAAGCGTTCTCCCGGTCCTTGCCGGCCTTTTCCTTGAACTGCGTCATGCGGTTGAGCCAGCCGAGCCGCGCGACGCAATTCAGCACCCAGGCAAGCTCGGCGTGTTCGGCGACCTGGCTCTGGTTGAAGATGATGCTTTTCTTCGGATCGACACCCGATGCGATGAACGCCGCCGTCACTTCGCGCGTCGTGCGCTTGAGTTCCTGCGGCTCCTGCCAGACCGTGATGGCGTGCATATCGACGACGCAATAGATGCAGTCGTACTTGTGCTGGAGCGCCACGAACTTGGTGATGGCGCCCAGATAGTTTCCGAGGGTGAGGTTGCCGGTCGGCTGCACCCCGGAAAACACGAGTTCTTTGAAAGCTGGCATTTTCTGATGTTCCGAAAATAGGGCTGCGTCATGCCATGCCGGTGCGGGGAGGGGCAAGAGGAGAGCCTCGAGGCTTGCCCCTGAGTATCTCGCCTGCTACCGCCACCCTTCGTTTTGGAGGGCTGAATGACCACAACACGCTATGATGTCATCGGCATCGGCAATGCCATCGTCGATGTGATCGCACGCGCCGATGACGATTTTCTCGTCCGCCATCAGATGGCCAAGGGCGGCATGAGCCTGATCGACGAAGCCCGCGCCGAGGCGATCTACAAGGCGATGGGACCGGCGCGGGAAATCTCCGGCGGCTCGGCGGCGAATACCATCGCGGGCGTCGCTTCGTTCGGCGGCCGTGCTGCTTTCATCGGCGCTGTGAAAGACGATGGCCTCGGCAAGGTCTTCTCTCACGACATCCGTGCCGCAGGCGTCAGCTTCGACGTGGCGCCCATCAAGGACGGCCCTTCGACCGCGCGCTCTTATATTCTCGTGACCCCGGACGGCGAGCGCACCATGAATACTTACTTGGGCGCTGCGCAGCTTCTTTCCGCAGCCGAAATTATTGAGAGCGACATCGCCGCTGCGAAAATTCTCTATATGGAAGGCTATCTGTGGGACCCGCAGAACGCCAAGGACGCGTTCCTTAAGGCCGCCAAGATCGCACACGCGCATAATCGCATTGTGGCGCTGACGCTTTCGGACGCCTTCTGCGTCGATCGCTACCGGCGCGAATTTCTCGAGCTTATCAAGGGCGGCACGGTCGATTTTCTGTTCGCCAACGAAATCGAACTGAAGAGCCTGTACGAAACCGGCGATTTCGATGCCGCGCTGCTGGAGCTGCGGCGTGACACCAAGTTCGCCGCCGTCACGCGCAGCGAAAAAGGCGCGGTCGTTGTTTCCAAGGAAGAAGTGGCGGCAGTTCCTGCGTTTCCAGTCGAGACCGTCGCCGATACGACCGGCGCCGGCGATCTGTTCGCCGCCGGGTTCCTCTATGGTTTTGCGCGCGATCTGCCGCATGAAACATCGGCGCGGCTCGGGGCGATGGCCGCCGCCGAAGTCATCTCGCATCTTGGCGCACGGCCCGAGAAGAATCTCGCGGATCTCGCCAAGGAAAACGGATTGCTTTGATTTACTCAGCTTGTCGTCATAGCCGGGATAAACCCGGCTATGACTGAGGGCAGAGTTACCCGCTGATATTGAACGCCGCGAGCGCGGCCATATTGACGAGATCGCTGTCCTTCGCCGAGAGCGGCACGATTTGCACCGAGCGGTCGAAGCCCACCAAGAGCGGCCCGATCACCGTCGCACCGCCCAGTTCCTGCAGCATCTTGGTCGAGATCGATGCCGAGTGGAACGCCGGCATGATGAGGACGTTTGCAGTGTCCGTTAGCCGGTTGAACGGGAAGGTGTGACCGAGCTCGGGGTTGAGCGCGACATCGGCGCCCATCTCGCCGTCGACCTCGAAGTCGACGCCGCGCTCGTGCAGGATGCGCACCGCTTCCTGCACATGCGAGGCGCGCTCGCCCTTGGGGTTGCCGAAGGTCGAGAACGCCAGCATCGCAACGCGCGGCTCGAAGCCGAGACGGCGCGCGACGCCGGCAGCTTCAATGGCGATGTCGACGAGAGCTTGCGCATCGGGCAGCTCCGTCACCGCAGTGTCGGCGACGAGCACTGTCTTGCCGCGCGCCAGCACCAGCGAAATGCCCATGACGCGGTGGCCCGGTTTCGGATCGATGACGCGCGAGACATCTTCGAGCACGCCCGAGTAATTACGCGTTACGCCGGAAATCATCGCGTCAGCATCGCCCATCGCCACCATGCAGGCAGCGAAATGGTTGCGGTCGGTATTCACGAGCCGCTGCACGTCGCGGAACAAAAAGCCCTTCCGTTGCAGGCGCTCGTAGAGATAGTTGGCGTAATCGATGTTGCGCTTCGAGAGCGCAGCGTTGTGAATCTCGATGCCGCTGTGCAGATCAACGCCCGCGCTTCCTGCCGCCTGCCTCACGCGATCCTCGCGCCCGACGAGAATGGGAACGCCGAGGCCCTGCTGGGCAAACGTAGCAGCCGCCCGGACGACCTGCTCCTCCTCGCCCTCGGCAAAGACGACGCGCTTCGGCTGTCGCTTGATGCGCTCGAACACGCGGGAGAGTACGCCCGCAACCGGATCGCGCCGGGTGCGGAGCTGCTCGACATAGGCGTTCATGTCGACGATGGGCTTTCGGGCGACGCCCGAATCCATCGCCGCTTTGGCGACTGCCGGCGGCACCGCGAAAATCAGCCGCGGATCGAACGGCACGGGAATGATGTAATCAGAGCCGTATTTCGGCCGCGAACCGTAGGCCGCCGCCACTTCATCGGGCACGTCCTCGCGCGCAAGCTCGGCGAGCGCATTCGCGGCCGCGATCTTCATTTCCATGTTGATGGTGGAAGCGCGCACGTCGAGCGCGCCGCGGAAGATGTAGGGGAAGCCGAGCACGTTGTTGATCTGGTTTGGATAGTCCGAGCGCCCTGTCGCCATGATGGCGTCATCGCGAATCTCGGCGACTTCTTCCACCGTGATTTCCGGATCGGGGTTCGCCATCGCGAAGATGATCGGGTTCGCAGCCATCGACTTGATCATGTCGCGGGTGAAGGCCCCCTTCTGCGAGAGGCCGAACAGGATGTCCGCGCCCTTCGCCGCGTCGGCGAGCGTGCGCGCCTTGGTGTCGGCGGCATGCGCCGACTTCCACTGGTTCATGCCCTCGGTGCGGCCCTTGTAGACGACGCCCTTGGTGTCGCACAGGATGACGTTGTTCGGCTGCAAGCCGAGTGCCTTGAGCAACTCGACGCAGGCGATGCCCGACGCACCCGCGCCGTTGACGACGAGCTTGGCCGTCCGGATATCGCGGCCCGTGAGCTTCAGCGCATTGATTACGCCGGCCGCCGCGATGATCGCCGTGCCATGCTGGTCGTCGTGGAAGACGGGGATGTCGAGGAGTTCGCGCAGCCGCTGCTCGATGATGAAGCATTCCGGCGCCTTGATGTCCTCGAGGTTGATGCCGCCGAAGGTCTGGCCAAGATAGCGGACGCAATTGATGAACTGGTCGGGGTCTTCGGTGTTCACTTCGAGGTCGAAGCCGTCGATATCGGCGAAGCGCTTGAAGAGAACGGCCTTGCCTTCCATCACGGGCTTGGCGGCGAGCGCGCCGCGATTGCCGAGGCCAAGGATCGCGGTGCCGTTGGTGATGACGCCGACGAGATTGCCCTTCACCGTGTAATCGTAGGCGCGGCTCGCGTCTTCGGCGATCGCGAGCACGGGAACGGCGACGCCCGGCGAATAGGCAAGCGAGAGATCGCGCTGCGTCGCCATCGGCTTCGTAGCGATCACTTCAAGCTTGCCGGGGCGCCCGACGGCGTGGAATTGCAGCGCCTCCTGATCGGTGAAAGTGGGGCGGGGCGCGCGTTTCTTTTTCGGGGCGTCGGCTTTCATCGTAAGTTCCTGTACTCGATCCACATGACTTATTCGCGAATAGGGGCGCTCTTATACCCCCCCGTCGCCCACAGGAACACCTCTGCCCGCGATGAAAGAAATGCGCGCTTCTGCTAGTTTCCCGGCCATGCACGGGGAAGTGGCACATCAAGGGACGGCGCAGGCAGGCGCGGAAACGCGCGTCACGCCGATGATGGAGCAATATATCGAGATCAAAACCGCCAATCCGAACTCTCTCTTGTTCTACCGGATGGGCGATTTTTACGAATTGTTCTTCGACGACGCCGAAATCGCATCGCGCGCGCTTGGCATCGTGCTCACGAAACGCGGCAAGCATCTTGGCCGCGATATCCCGATGTGCGGCGTGCCTGTCGAGAAAGCCGACGAATATCTTCATCGCCTGATCGCGCAAGGCCACCGCGTAGCGGTCTGCGAGCAAGTCGAGGATCCGGCGGAAGCGAAAAAGCGCGGCGGCAAATCGGTGGTGAAGCGCGATGTTGTTCGGCTCGTGACCCCGGGCACGCTGACGGAAGATTCGCTGCTCGACGCAAAGAAGAATAACTGGCTCCTGGCGGTCGCGCGCGGAAGGCCTTTGAGCGATGCCGAACCTGCTTACGGTCTTGCGTGGCTCGATATTTCGACCGGCGAATTTCGCGTCATGGAAACCGACGGCGTGCGGCTCGCCGCCGAGATCGCGCGGCTATTCCCGGGCGAGATCATCGTCACCGATGCACTCCACGACGATCCGGAGCTGCGCGGTTATTGGCGCTCGCTGAATGCCGTAACTCCTGTGACGAAGGATATTTTCGATTTTGCCAGCGCCGAGCGGAGGCTCGCTGGCTTCTTTGGCGTTGCGACCGCCGAATCCTTTGGCGCGTTTTCGCGGCTCGAATTGACGGCGGCCGCTGCCGTCGTCACGTACGTCGAGCGTACGCAATTCGGCAAGAAACCCAATCTTTCGCCGCCGTCGCGCGAGGCGGCAGGCTCTGTCCTGATGATCGACGCTGCGACGCGCGCCAATCTCGAACTGGTGCGCACGCTCAGTGGCGATTTCGATGGCAGTCTCTTGTCGGTGATCGACCGCACAAAAACGACCGGCGGCGCACGCTTGCTGGCGCGTCGGCTTGCGAGCCCGCTCGTGGATCCGGACGCGATCAACGCGCGGCTCGATTTGGCCGATTATTTCGCGAGCGATTCGTCGCTGCGCGCTGAAGTGCGCGGCGTACTTGCCGGCGCGCCGGATCTGTCGCGCGCGCTCGCGCGGCTTTCGCTCGCGCGCGGTGGCCCGCGCGATCTTGCCGCCGTGCAGGGCAGCCTTGCCGCGGCGCGTTCGCTTGCCGCGCGCTTTGCCGAGGAAAAGGAGCTGCCGGGCGAATTGCAGGAAGCCGCGGCGATTCTCGGCGAGCCGAATGCCGGTCTCGAGCAGGAACTCGATCGCGCGCTTGCCGAGCACCTGCCTCTGTCTGCGCGCGACGGCGGCTTCGTGTGCGCGGGCTATGACCATGATCTCGACGGCGCGAATGAACTCAAGGACGATTCGCGAAAGGTCATCGCCCGCTTGCAGGCGCGCTACGCCGACGATACCGGCCTCAAGGCGCTCAAGATCAAGCACAACAATGTGCTCGGCTACTTCATCGAAGTTTCGGCGCAACATGGCGAAAAGCTGCTGACGGCGGAAGCCAAAGCGACCTTCATGCACCGCCAGACACTTGCCGGTGCGATGCGCTTTACTTCGATCGAGCTTTCCGAGCTGGAAGCGAAAATCGTCGGCGCTTCGGACAAGGCGCTCGCGCTCGAACTCTCGATCTTCGACCGGCTCGTCGCGGAAGTGCTTGCGAGCGCCGAAGCGCTCGAAGCGGTCGCGGGTGCGCTCGCGCGCATCGATGTTGCATCGTCGCTCGCTGAGCTTGCCGTTACCGAAAACTGGACAAGGCCTTACGTTGATGACTCGCTCGATTTCTTCATCGAGGGCGGGCGCCATCCGGTTGTCGAAGCAGCGCTCTCGCGTGACGGCGGACCATTTGTCGCCAATGACTGCGATCTCTCCGCGCCCGATGAGGAAAACGCGGGCTCTATTTGGCTTGTGACCGGCCCGAATATGGCCGGTAAATCGACATTTCTCCGGCAGAACGCCTTGATTGCGATCCTCGCCCAAATTGGCTCGTTCGTGCCGGCAAAGCGCGCCGAGATCGGCGTCGTTGATCGGCTATTCTCGCGCGTCGGTGCCGCCGACGATCTTGCGCGCGGGCGCTCGACCTTCATGGTCGAGATGGTCGAGACTGCTGCGATTTTGAATCAGGCGACCGAACGCTCGCTCGTGATCCTCGACGAGATCGGCCGCGGTACCGCGACCTTCGATGGCCTGTCCATCGCCTGGGCGACGCTAGAACATTTGCACGCCGTGAACAGATCGCGCGCGCTGTTCGCGACGCACTTTCACGAACTCACGGCACTGGGCGCGAAGCTCAATCGCATCGTCAACGCCACCGTGCGGGTGAAGGAGTGGGAAGGCGACGTCGTCTTCCTGCATGAAGTCGCGCCGGGAGTTGCCGATCGCTCCTACGGCATCCAGGTCGCAAAACTCGCCGGTCTGCCGCATGCCGTGATCGAACGCGCGCGTATTGTTCTGGCTGAACTCGAAGCCGCCAATCGCGGCTCGCCCGCGCAGAAGCTTGCCGACGATCTGCCGCTCTTTTCGGCAACGCGGCCTGTCGCGGCACCGAAGAAAAACGTGCTCGAAGAAGCGTTAGACGCCGTCGATCCCGATGCGCTCGCGCCACGCGAGGCGCTTGATGCGCTCTACAAATTGAAGGCACTTCGCAAAAGCGACAAGCCTTAAATCATATGCCGCTTGCGCAGGGCGAAGACCAGCAGCCCCCAGCCGATTGAAGCCGCGATCGCGAGCAACAGCGCGGCCGGCGAGCCGAGCGGCACCGCCGCGACATGCAGCGCGATGCAGGCGAGCGCGAAGCCGGTCATGCCGAGGAGCGCATTGGCGAGAATCGCGGCGGTGGCGGGGCCGCCTGCGCGGCGATGCATGATGACGATGACGCTCGAAAACACGATCGGGAAGGTCGCGAGCATGCCGCTTGCCGCCGGACCGATGCGGAAGCTGAGGCCGACGACGAAGCCGACTAGCAGCGCGACGCCCGCCGCTCGCAGCAAGAGTTCGTACCAGCGCGCCGGAACGCGCGGCGCGCGCGTGTGGCGCAAATCGCGCGTGACGCGGAGCGAGAGCAGAATGACAATGACATTGACGATAATCGCGCTCGTGAGCGTCCACGGCAGATAGGGCAGAATTGGTGCCGACACCACCCACAACAAGAGCGCGCCACCGATGCTGACTGCAAGCGAATGCCTTTGCGCAAGAAGTGCATAGACGAGGGCGAACAGTGCGTTCACCGCGTTGAACACGAGCGTGATGAGCGCGCCGTCGGCGATGAATTGCGCCGAGTGATCGAAGGCGAGGAAGAAATAGGTCGGTCCGGCGCTGATTGGCAGCGTCGTTACGAGGCCGCCGACCAACGGCCCGCTGCGCTCGGCAAGCACCGTCGCCACCACCAGGAAGACGCCGGTGATGGCCATCTTCGCGATGAGCGTCAACGCGAAATAAAGCTCGGGAGATAAAGCGTGCATGGAGCGTTTTCGAGCGGCGGACACCGGTTCGCGTGAAGAGAACGCGACAAACCAAACAAGCGAGCCGGGCGTCCCGGCCTACACGCGCGCGAGTTTGACGTCCACCTTGGGGCCGCTTTTGATCGTCTGATAGACGACGCAATAGCGCTCGGTGAGCTTCAAAAGCTGGTCGAGCTTTTCCTGCGGCGCGTCGGCATCGACCTTGAAATTCAGCCGGATTTCGCGAAATCCGACCGGCGCGTCCTTGGCGACGGCGAGCGTGCCGCGAAAATCAAGATCGCCCTCGGCGGAAATCTCGCCGGATTTCAGCGGAATTTCGAGCGCGGTCGAAACCGCTTTCAGCGTGACTCCGGCGCAGGCGACGAGCGCCTCCAGCAGCATATCGCCTGAGCACAGCTCGCGGCCCGAGCCGCCGGTCGCCGGATGCAATCCGGCAATCGCAAGCGCGCGTCCCGTCTCGACCTTGCAGGCGATGCCTTCGTCGTCGAGCGAGCCCTTGGCTTTCAGCGTGATGACCGCGGCGTTCGGGTCGCTCTTGTAGCGCTCCTTGAGCGGGCCCTGCAGTTCGCGTAACGAAGATGAATCCATGTCGCTCTCCTGTTCGGGGGTGGAGCTATCAGATTGCGGCGGCCGGTGCCAGTTCCTCGCCGCGCGGTTGCGCCTGCAGGCTGTGGTCGAGCGCCGCCAACACGCGGCGCTTGGCGTGATCGAGCGCCTCGCCATAGCGGTCGCGCGGCCGCGCGAGCGCAATATTTATCTCGGCCACGAAGCGTCCCGGTTTGGGGCGCATCACAAGGACGCGATCTGCGAGAAATACGGCTTCCTCGACGTCATGGGTGACGAGCACGAGCGTTGGCCGGAACGCCTCCCACAGGTCGAGCAGATGCTCCTGAAGACTGGCGCGCGTAAACGCATCGAGCGCCGAGAATGGCTCGTCGAGCAAGAGTACCTTCGGGCGCGGCGCGAGCGCCCGGGCAATCGCGACACGCTGCGCCTGCCCACCGGAGAGTTCGCGCGGCCACGATTTCGCATGATCGGCAAGCCCGACGCGCTGCAACACTTCGCGCGTACGCTCATTGCGCTCCGGCGCGGGCACACCATCGAGGCCAAAGCCGGCATTCTGCGCGACGGTGAGCCACGGTAGAAGGCGCGGCTCTTGAAACACGAAGCCGACGGCCGGATGCGGCGCGACGATCTTTTCGCCATCCAGCATGATCTTGCCGCGCGTCGGCCGGTCGAGCCCGGCGATCAGGCGCAAGAGCGTGCTCTTGCCGCAACCGGAGCCGCCGACGACCGCGACGATTTCGCCCGGCCGCACGGCGATGTTGACGCGCTCAAGCGCCTTCGCGCCGTTCGGATAGATTTTTTCGATGTTGTCGACGAGCAGCATCGCTACCTCAATCGCGCCGCGCGAAGGCGTCTTGCCAAGTCAGGAAGGGTGCCGCAGCTGCCGCAAGCAGGCTGTCGGTGATCTTGCCGAGCACCGCGAATGTGAGGATTGAAGCGAGGATCTGATCCGGCTTGCCGAGCTGCTGCCCGTCGATCAACAGATAACCAAGACCTTCGGCGGCGCCCATGAATTCGGCGGCGACGACGAACATCCACCCAAGGCCGAGTCCGGTCCGCAGGCTCACGACATAAGCCGGCAAAATCGCAGGCAGCAAAATTCGCCGCACTAGCGCAGGCGTCGAGAGCCGGAAGATGCGGCCGACCTCGACGATCTTGCGATCGACCGAGAGGATCGCGCCGAGAATGCCCAAGTAAACCGGGAAGAAACAGCCGACCGCGATCAACATGATTTTCGAGGTCTCGAAGATGCCGAACCACAGAATGAAGAGCGGTACCCAGGCGATCGACGGCACCGCGCGCAAGCCTTGCAGCGTTGGGTCCATCACGTCGCGCGAGAGCTTCGAAGCGCCTGCAAGCGCGCCGAGGACAGTCGCGGCGACAACGCCGAGCCCGAAGCCCGCCATGATGCGCGCCGTCGTCGCGGCGATGTGGCGAAACAACTCGCCGGTGATCGCGAGATCATAGAGCGTGGCGAAGATGCGGCTCGGCGGCGGCATCAAGCGTCCCTGCGCGAAACCGAAGCGCACTGCCGCTTCCCAAGCGAGTGCCAATGCCACTGGCAGGATGAAGCCGATCAGAAATCGCAAGCCAACCCGCCGCCTGGATGCGACGGCGGGGTTGGCGGATCGTGATGTATCCGCGACAGCGGAAGATTCGAGCGCGGACATCGTCGTCATATTCAGTTCGTCAGCGCCTTGTTGAATTGCGTATCGATCAGCTCATCCAGCACCTTCGGCACGTTGACGTTCGTAGCGATGACGCCGGCCTGCTGCAGCGCGAGCCCGGCGGCGAGGATCGATTCCTGCTGTGGCTTGCCGATTGCGCTGTGCGTCAGTTCCGTGCGTTCGGAAAGCTGCTTCTCGGCGACTTTCAGCGGAATCTTCGCGGCCTGTGCGAGATACTCCGCGACTTCCTTCGGGTGTGCGAGCGACCACTTGCGTGCCTCTTCGTAGATCTTGAGCACTCGCGCGACAGCGTCGGGATGATCCTTGGCGAATTGTTCACGCACATTGAGGATGCCCCAAGTGTTGGCTTCCGGCTTGCGATAGAACAGCACCGCGCCCTCATCGAGTTCGGCCGCCGCCATCATCGGATCGAGACCGGCCCAGGCATCGACGTCGCCACGGATCAGCGCCGTGCGCCCATCGGGATGCTGCAACAGCACGAACTTCACATCCTTGTCGGTGAGCTTAGCTTCAGCAAGCGCGCGCACGAGGAAGATGTGCGGATCGGTGCCGCGCGTCACCGCAACGGACTTGCCCTTGAGATCGGCAACCGACTTGATGCCGGTATCCTTGCGGGTGACGAGCGCGGTCCATTCGGGGCGCGAATAGACATAGATTGATTTCAGCGGATTGCCGTTGATGCGCGCGACGAGCGCTGCTGAGCCTGCGGTCGAGCCAAAATCGATCGCGCCCGCGTTCAGAAACTCGAGCGCCTTGTTGGAGCCCAAGGTCTGCACCCAGTTCACTTTCACATTGTCTTTGGCGAACTCTTTTTCGAGCAGGCCCTGTTTCTTCAGCACGATCGAGACGGGGTTGTAGGTCGCCCAGTCGATGTTGAGCGTCTGGAGCGAAGCCGCCTGTGCGGGAATCGCGGCCGGCGAAACGAATGGGAGAGCAGCAAGCGCGACAAGGGCGGCGCGGCGCGAGAGTAGAGGCATGAGAGGGCTCCGATTGACGGGGTCGGAGTGCACTCCAACGCGGCCGTGATGGGTGAAAGCGCTTGAGGCTTGAAGACCAAAAACGCATCTGTAATCGGCCAAATCATCAAAGACCAAAAAATTATTGTCAATAGTATTATTTTACAATTTAATTATGGCTTATGCTGCGCTTTGCCGCTTCTTCCAGCACGCCCGCCCTCGCGCCTTCATGCCATAACGTGCGAAACCAAAGCCTGCTCGCGCAATTCCCCCGCTGCTGCCAAAGGCCCTTTGTTGCATGCCGACTGCCGCCCGCTCACGCTCCGCCCCCGCCACTCGGGAGTTGTTCGATCTTCCGGTGCTCAAGGCCGAGATCGACGCATTGCGCAAGGAGCATGAGGGTCGCGATAGCGACATGCGCATCGCCTTCGCGCAGTGCATGAAGCGCGCCCTCAATGAGGGCAGGAAGCGCTCCGAAGAATTATTGCTCGAAGACGGTCACGGCACGGCCTGCGCCGAGCGGCTGTCGCGCCTGGTGGATGTCATCATCCAGCTTGCCTACGAGTTCGCGACCGGCGTGCTCTATCGCTCGTCCAATCCGTCGGCGAGCGAACGCATGGCGGTGGTCGCGGTCGGCGGCTACGGCCGCGGTCTGCTCGCGCCGGGCTCCGACATCGATCTCCTCTTTATCCTTCCCTACAAGCAGACCGCCTGGGGCGAGAGCGTCGCCGAGGCGATTCTCTATGCGCTTTGGGATATGGGGCTGAAGGTAGGTCACGCCACGCGTTCAGTTGACGAGTGCATCCGGCAGGCGCGCGCCGACATGACGATCCGCACGACGATTCTCGAAGCGCGGCTTATCACCGGCGACGAAACGTTGTTCAACGAACTCGTTACGCGTTTCGACCGCGACATCGTGCAGGGCACTGCCGCCGATTTCGTTGCGGCGAAACTCGCCGAGCGCGACGAGCGCCACAAGCGCGCCGGGCAATCGCGTTATCTCGTCGAGCCGAACGTGAAAGACGGCAAGGGCGGCTTGCGCGATCTCCACACGCTGTTCTGGATCGCAAAATATGTCTATCGCGTGCGTAGCCTGCACGAATTGGTCGAGAAAGGCGTCTTCACCAAAGCGGAATACGCGCTGTTTCTCCGCTGTGGCGATTTTCTGTGGTCGGTGCGCTGCAATCTGCATTTTCTCGCTGGCCGCGCCGAGGAGCGGCTGAACTTCGAAGTGCAGAACGATATGGCCAAGCGCCTCGGCTACACCGAGCATCCCGGCCTGCGCGACGTCGAACGCTTCATGAAGCACTATTTCCTTGTCGCGAAAGATGTCGGCGATCTCACCGCCATTCTATGCGCGGCGCTCGAGGAGATTCACGCCAAGGTCGCGCCGCGGCTCGCGCGCGCCTTCGTGCGCCTGACACGCCGTCATGCGCGGCCGATCAAGGATGCGCCTGGCTTCGTTATCGACAACGGCCGCCTCAATGTCGCGAGCGAAAAGGCCTTCGAGCGCGACCCGGTCAATCTCATCCGCATGTTCCATATCGCGGGACGCGAGGATCTCGACCTGCATCCCGACATGCTGCGGCTGACGCGCCGGTCCTTGAAGCTGATCGACAGCGAAGTACGCGAAGATAGCGAGGCAAACCGGCTGTTTCTCGACATTCTCACCTCGCGCAACACACCCGAAACCGTGCTGCGCAAGATGAACGAAACCGGCGTGCTGGGACGCTTCGTGCCGGAATTCGGCCATGTCGTCGCGATGATGCAGTTCAATCTCTATCATCACTACACCGTCGACGAACATCTCCTGCGTTGCATTGGCGTGCTGTCCGAGATCGAGCATGGCGGCAACCCCGAGAACGGTCTCGCCAATGAATTGATGCCGGGCATCAAGAACCGCACCATTTTGTACGTCAGCCTGTTCTTGCACGACATCGCCAAAGGCCGCCCGGAAGATCATTCGATTGCCGGCGCGCGCGTTGCGAGGAAGCTCTGCCCGCGCTTCGGCCTCAACGCCGCTGAGACCGAAACCGTGAGCTGGCTGATCGAGCAGCATCTCACGATGTCGACGATCGCCCAGTCGCGCGATCTTTCCGACCGCAAAACGATCGAGGATTTTGCGGCGGTGGTGCAGAATCTCGAACGTCTCAAGCTTCTTCTTATTCTCACCACCGCCGACATCCGCGCCGTCGGCCCCGGCGTGTGGAACGGCTGGAAGTCGCAGCTCCTGAAAAATCTCTATTACGAAACCGAGCCGACGCTCACCGGCGGCTTCTCCGAGGTCGATCGCGCGCGCCGCATCGAGTTCGCGCAAAGCGAGTTCCGCGCGGCGATGCCCGACTGGAACGCCGAGCAGTTAGATCGCTATATCACCCGCCACTACCCGCCTTACTGGCTGAAGGTGGATGTTGCGCGCAAGGTGGCGGACGCGCATTTCATCGCCGCCGCCGAGCGCGATAATCGCTCGCTCGCGACGTCGGCGCGCATCGACGCTTCGCGCGGCGTTACCGAACTCACGATATTGGCGCAGGATCATCCGCGCTTGCTCTCCAGCATCGCCGGCGCTTGCGCGCTCGCGGGCGGCAACATCGTCGACGCCCAAATTTTCACCACCACCGACGGCCTCGCACTCGATACGATTTCGATTTCGCGCAAGTTCGACCGCGACGAGGACGAGGAGCGCCGCGTCGCGCGCATTGCCGAGGGCATCGAGCGCGCACTCAAGGGCGAAGTGCGGCTGCCCGAAGTCGTCGCCCAGCGCGGCGAGAGCCGCCACACCGCGTTCAGCGTCGTGCCGGAAGTCGCAATCAACAATCTGTGGTCGAACCGTTACAGCGTCATCGAAGTCACCGGCCTCGACCGGCCGGGGCTCTTGTACGATCTCACCAACACGCTCTCGCGCCTCAACCTCAACATCGCCTCGGCGCACGTCGCGACCTTCGGCGAGCGCGCCGTCGACGTCTTCTATGTGACCGATCTCACCGGCGGGAAGATCCGCTCGGGGTCCGCGACGAATGCGATTCGCAAGGCGCTGACGCAGCTTTTCGACGCGCGAGGTGCTGCGGCAAAGCCCACGAAACGCGCCAAAACCGCGCGCGAGCGCGCTTAACCACGCTTTAAATCGCCGCATTTACATCTGCTTAACGGTAAGGCCGTGCAGGCTGTGCGGTTCTGCGGGATGCGAAGCTATGGTTTGGGGCAGACAGGACAGCAAGCGCCGCGAGCCAGTTCTCGGCACGCATGGCTCGTTGCATGGCGTGCGCCTGTCGCCGGACGACCGCGCCGGCGGCAATGTCGAAGCGGAGCGCCCGCAACGCGAGGTGCCGCCGAAACCATCCGCGCCGAAACTGCGCAAGCCGAAAAAATCCCGCGAGCGCGGCACGCGCGAAAAATCGCGCGGCAGATCCGGCGGCAAATTCCGCGGCAATATCCGTACACTTATATATTGGTGCTTCGTCGCCGGTGTGTGGGCGGCGATTGCGCTCGCGGCGCTGATCGGCTGGCACATGATGAAGCTGCCGCCGATCAATTCGCTCGTCGTGCCGAAGCGTCCGCCGACTATCACGATCCTCGGCATCGACGGCAAAACGATCGCCGTGCGCGGCGACATGGGCGGCGCGGCGGTGCCTTTGAAAGCATTGCCACCGTATTTGCCAAAAGCGTTTGTCGCGATTGAAGACCGCCGGTTCTACCAGCATTTCGGCCTCGATCCGATTGGCCTTTCGCGCGCGGTGGTGACGAACCTTTTGCATCGCGGCGTGCGCGAAGGAGGCTCGACGCTGACGCAGCAGCTCGCCAAAAATTTGTTCCTCACCCAGGAGCGCACACTATCGCGTAAGATCGACGAGGTGATCCTCGCGCTCGGGTTAGAGGCGAAATACTCCAAGAACCAGATCCTCGAGCTATATCTCAACCGGGTTTATTTCGGTGCCGGCGCCTACGGCGTCGAAGCGGCTTCGCAACGCTACTTCGGTAAATCCGCACGCAACGTGACGCTCGCCGAGGCCGCGATGCTCGCGGGCCTCGTCAAAGCGCCGTCACGTTTGGCGCCGACACGCAATCCGAAACTCGCGCGCGAGCGCGCCGAACTCGTGCTCGCGGCGATGGCCGACGGCGGCTTCATCTCGCAGGCGATGGCGAAGTCCGCGCATATCCAGCGCATCGCGATCAGCAAGGAAACCGGCCCCGGCTCGATCGCCTATGTCGCCGATTGGGTGATGGATTCCTTGAACGACTATGTCGGCCGTTTCGACACCGACGTCACCGTGCAGACGACGATCGACCCCGCGCTGCAGGCGGTCGCGGAAAAGGCGCTTGCCGATGAGCTCGCGCACAAGGGCGATCGCTACGGTGTGACACAGGGCGCACTGGTCGCCATCGACACCACGGGCGCGGTGCGCGCGCTGGTCGGCGGCCGCAATTACAGCGAAAGCCAGTTCAACCGCGCCGTCTCGGCCCATCGCCAGCCGGGTTCATCCTTCAAGCCATTCGTGTATCTCACCGCGCTCGAACGCGGGCTAACGCCCGACAGCGTGCGCGACGATGCGCCGATCCAGCTCAAGGGCTGGAAGCCGACGAACTATACGCATCAGTACATGGGCCCGGTGACGCTGACGCAGGCGCTTGCCAACTCACTGAACACGGTTTCTGTTCGTCTTACGCTCGAAGTCGGCCCGGCGAATGTCGTCAAGACCGCGCGCCGCCTCGGCATCGCTTCGCCCCTTGAAGCGAATCCGTCGATCGCGCTCGGTACTTCGGAGGTAACGCCGCTCGAACTTGTCGGTGCTTATGTGCCGTTCGCCAATGGCGGCATCGCGGCGCTGCCGCATGTTATCGAGCGTGTGCGCGGCGAGAAGAATAAGGTGCTTTATGCGAGAAACGTCTCAGGTTCCGGCCGCGTCGTGGCACTGCCTTATGTCGCGATGATGAACCGCATGATGCAGGAGACGCTGCTCACCGGTACGGCGCGCCGCGCGTCGATCCCCGGCTGGCCTGCCGCCGGCAAGACCGGCACGAGCCAAGATTATCGCGACGCCTGGTTCGTCGGTTACACCGGTCACATGGTCACCGGCATCTGGCTCGGCAACGACGATTCTTCGCCGACGAAGAAGGCGACCGGCGGCGGGCTCCCGGTCGAGATCTGGAACCGTTTCATGCGTGTCGCACATCAGAATGTGCCGGAGGTCGATCTGCCGGGCACCAATCTTTATGCCGGCGCGGGCTGGGCACAGAACCCGACGCCGATGGCGCCGCAGGCCCAACAGTACCCGCAGCAGTATCCGCAAGGACAAGGCTATCCGCCGCAAGGCTATCCGCAACAGGGCGGCGGCATGCTGCCGCCGGGCAGTGTCGGCGGCGGCCCGCAACAGGCGCAGCCGCGCCGCGAGGAAAATCCATTCTCGCAATTGTTCGGTGCGCTGTTCGGCGGGCGCTAATTTACACCGTAACGATGCAGTTGCGCGCCGTTCGCGCGCAACCAGCTTTCGGCGCGCTTGCGCTCGGGGAAGACGCTATCGACGATCTTCCAGTAACGCTTCGAATGGTTGAGCTCCAGCCGGTGCGCAAGCTCATGCGCAGCGAGATAATCGAGCACGAACGGCGGCGCGAAGATGAGCCGCCACGAATAAGACAGCGCGCCTTGATAGGAGCACGAGCCCCAGCGGCTCGCCGTATCGCGCACCGAAACCGAACGGATGGTGACGCCGAGGAGCGCGGCATATTTGCGGCTCGCCGCGATGAGATCGCGCTTGGCTTCGCTTTTGAGAAAATCGCGAAGACGCCGGGCGATGTGCTGCTCATTGCCGGCGACGCAAAGCAGTAACCCGTTTTCGTCCGCCTCGATCCACACTGTGCCGCGTGCGTTTCCGCGATGCACGATCTTGTGCGGTTCACCGCGCAGCGGGATCGTCGCGCCGTCGACGAATGCAATCGGTCCCGGCAGACGCTTTAGCCTTGCCGCGATCCAGCCGACATTCTTTTCGGCAAAACTTTTCGCCTGCCGCAGGCTGCCGCGCGGCGGTATCGTCAGCACGATATCGCGGCTCGTTTCGCGCACCCGCAGCGTATAGCGCCGCGCCGCGGCGTGGCGCCGCAGCTCGATGCGGTAAGGCTCGCCGTCGCCCGCGATCATCAGGTGATCGAGCTCGCTGTCGGATTTTGAGGCGGGCGCTTGCCCGCGAAAGAAGCGGAAGTGCAGCCGCATTCGTCACGCTCGCGAATCAGTTCCGCCTAGGCAAGGCGAGATGCGGCGCTTAGGCAAGCCGCATGCGGCGGGCGGGTTTTGCCGCCGGCTGATTGTTTGACAGCATGAAGTCGGCGATGCGCGGCTGAATCTCGGAGCGGAAGCGCGAGCCGTTGAAGACGCCGTAATGGCCGACGCCCGGCTGCAGGTAGTGCGATTTCTTCGCCGCCGGAATTTTCGGGCACAGCGCATGCGCGGCTTCGGTCTGGCCGACGCCGGAGATGTCGTCGTTCTCGCCCTCGACGGTCAGCATCGCGACGCGATGGATCGCTGAAAGATCGACGGACTTCTCCCGGTGCATCATCGTGCCGTTCGGCAGGTCGTGATGGATGAAGGCGCTTTCCACCGTTTGCAGATAATATTCGGCGGGCAGGTCCATCACCGCGAGATATTCGTCGTAGAATTCCTGGTGCTTGGTGACCGAGTCGCCGTCGCCCTTGACGAGATTCGTGAAGAGCTTGCGATGCGCGTCGAGGTGGCGCTCGAGGTTCATGCTGACGAAACCGGTGAGCTGCAAAAAGCCCGGATAGACGTCGCGGCCGAAACCGGGATGCGGCGGCGGCACCTTGGCGATGACGTGGCTGCGAAACCAGTCGATGCCGCGCTCGACGGCGACCTTGTTCACCGCAGTCGGGTTGATGCGGGTGTCGATCGGCCCGCCCATCAGCGTCATCGAGCGCGGAACGAAAGGATCGTTCTCCGCTTCCATCAGCGCGACGGCCGCCAGCACCGGCACGGCCGGCTGGCACACCGCGACGACATGACAGTCGCCCTGGAAGTGATGGAAGATGCCGGTGATGTAATCGATGTAATCGTCAAGATCGAAAGCGCCTTCCGAGGCCGGCACCATGCGTGCGTCGATCCAGTCGGTGACGTAGACGTCGTGATTGGGCAGGAACGCCTCGACCGTGCCGCGCAGCAGCGTCGCGTAATGGCCTGAGAGCGGCGCGACGATCAGCACTTTCGGCTGCGGACGGCGCGGTGCCAGCGTAAGCGCGCGCTTGAAATGCAGCAGGCGGCAGAACGGCCGCTCCCACACCGGCACGATGTGCACCGGCCCGCGCTCGCCGCCGACCAGCGTCGAGGCGATGCCCCATTCGGGTTTGGCGTAACGGCGCGTCGCGCGCTCGTAAACTTCGGCGGCCGCCGCCATCGATTTGCCGAAGGTCGTCTGCGTGAAGGGATTGAGCGGGTTCTGGAACAGGAACTTGGTGACGTCTGCGAAGGCGCGCGAAGGCTGCAGCGCGGCATTGCCCCACTCGTACATCCAGTAGAGCGGGGTCGAAAGAACATTGTCTCCGCCCGGAAAGCCGGGAGTGTCGCCAAAAACGCCGATTGCCATGTGCTTGATCAGCCCCGCGTTTATTGCCGTTTTGATTATCGCCGGAGTTCCCCAACATCCGGCTAACGGAATATTGCAGTGCACCACGCTTTTGACGGATACGTCAATGCGTCTGTCGCAAATAATTCGCAGAACTACTCGCCGACGGCGATGAGGGAACCCGCCTTGCGGGCCCCGCGCAGCAATAAAACGAAGGATAAAGCGCCCGCCACAAACCATATGGCGTTGAGAGCAAAGGCCCAGATCATCAGGTCCGGGCGAAAAGTATGCTGCAACACTAGCGCCCGCATACCCTCGAACACCGCAGTCGGCGGCAGCGCCCAGGCGAGCGGCTGCAGCCAGCCCGGCAATGTCGTCACCGGGTAATAGACGCAGGCCAGCGGCAGCAGGATGAACATCAGGCTCCAGGTCAGGCCCTCGGCGCCCATGCCGTTTCGCAGCACGAGGCCCGAGCAGAACATGCCCATCGCCCAGGCGGTGAGAAAAAGATTCGCGAAGAAGACGGCAAGCGCGAGGCCGAGGCCCCACAGATTAAAACCGAAGAACCAGATCGCCATGATCGTCACCGGCACGAAGCCGACGGCCAAACGAATGACGCTCATCGCCATCAACGACATCACGAACTCGATCGGCCTGAGCGGGCTGATCATCAGGTTCGGCAGATTGCGCGCCCACATTTCTTCGAGAAACGACATCGAGAAACCGAGCTGGCCGCGAAACAGTAAATCCCACAAAAAGAACGCCGCGAGGAACGTCGCTGTCGCCGTGATCGCGGTGCCGCCTGCGGCCTGCGCGACGCCGAGTTGCAGGAAGCCCCACATGAACATCTGCACCATCGGCCAGTACATCAGCTCAAAGAGCCGCGGCCACGACGAGCGCAGGAGATACCAGTGCCGCAGCACCATCGCGCCGATGCGGCGAAACGAAAATGAAGGACAGTGTGTGGCCGTCATTGCGCAGCGTCTCCCGCGAAGTTCGGCTCGCGCCGCCCGCGCGCGACATCGAGGAAGACTTCCTCGAGATTGTGCCGACCGTAGCGCGCGATGAGATCGTCCGGCGCACCGTCATCGACGATCCGGCCGCGCTTCATCATGATGACGCGATCACACAGCCGCTCGACTTCGTACATGTTGTGCGAGGCGAGCAGGATCGTCGCATTCCTGCGCGCGCGATAGCGTTCGAGATGGCTGCGGATCCAGTCGGCGGTGTCGGGATCGAGCGAAGCGGTCGGCTCGTCCAGCACCAGAACATCGGGTTCGTTGATTAGCGCCTTGGCGAGCGCAACGCGCGTCTTCTGACCGGCCGAAAGCTTGCCGGCGGCGCGATCGACGAACTCGGTGAGGTCGAGTTCGCCTGCAAGTTTTTCGATGCGCGCCGAAACATTGTCGAGGCCGTAGAGAAGGCCGAACACCTTCAGGTTCTCGCGCACCGTCAGGCGATGCGGCAGATCGACGTAAGGGCTCTCGAAATTCATCCGGTAGAGCGCGCGATAGGGCTCCGTCGCCATATCGGCGCCGAACACTTTCACCGCACCGGAGGTCGGCGCGATCAGCCCCATGATCATGCCGATCGTTGTCGTCTTGCCGGCGCCGTTGCCACCGAGCAGTCCGGTGATGCTGCCGGTTTCGATCGCAAACGAAATGCCGTCCACGGCAATCGACTCGCCATAGTGCTTGACGAGCCTGTCCGCTTCGATGGCCGGTAATTGGGCGTGCATGGGATCCATTCGCGCTACGAAATGCCACGGTTTGATGCGGCTTCACAACCGTCGAGATAGGCATAGATTGCGGCAATGCTTGGCTTGGAAGTTCTCCTGCGCCCGAGTGATGACCGGCGCTACGGGCTGAGGCTCGATACCTTCATCCGCCTGCGCTGGCTCGTCGTCATCGGCCAGACCATCACGCTCCTAGCCGTGCGCTGGGGGCTCGGGTTCGATTTTCCGCTGGCGCCGACGCTCGGCATCGTCGCGGTTTCGGCGGCTACCAATCTCGGCCTCAGGCTCAGGTATCCGCGCCCGCATTTCCTCGTCGATTCGGCGGCGGGCTTTCTCCTGGCCTTCGACATCATCGAGCTTGCCGGGCTGCTCTATTTCACCGGCGGTCTCGACAACCCGTTCTTCGCTTTCTTCCTTGCGCCGTTTTTGATTTCGGCGACGGCGCTGACGCCGCGTACCACGCTGCTGCTCGGCCTCCTCATCATCGTCGCAGTGACAGTGCTCACGCTCTCCTACATTCCGCTGCCATGGGCGGTGCCGGGCGGGCTGACCTTTCCGCTCCTCTACCGCATCAGCGAATGGGTCGCGATGGCCGTGCAGGTCGGTTTCATCGGCATCTACACCTGGAAGATCGCCGACGAAACACGCCAGCTTTCCGACGCGCTCGCCGCGACCGAACTTGCGCTCGAACGCGAGCAGCATCTCTCGGCGCTTGACGGTCTTGCGGCGGCGGCGGCGCACGAGCTTGGCACGCCGCTCGCGACGATCGCGCTCGTCGTGCGCGAACTGGAACGCGCGATGCCTGCGGACGGGCCTTATGCCGACGATATTCGCCTTCTGCGAGATCAGAGCGAACGCTGCCGCGCCATCCTGCGCCGGATCGCTTCGCTCGGCTCGGGCGACGCGCCGTTCGACCAGCTTTCGATGACACAGCTTTTGAACGAAGTCGCGGAGCCCCATCGCAATTTCGGCATCGACATCATTCTCGATCTGCCGAAGGAGCGCCAGGGCGAGCCGGTGATCGCGCGCAATCCCGGCATCCTGCACGGGCTCGGCAACATCGTCGAGAACGCCGTCGATTTCGCTAAGCGCGAGGTGACGATCAAGGCGACATGGTCGGGCGATGAGGTCGAGATCATCGTTACCGACGATGGCCCCGGCTTCGCCGACGACATCATCAACGAGATCGGCAATCCTTATGTGTCCTGGCGCAACAAGGGCGGCAAGACGCCGCAGGGGCTCGGGCTCGGCATCTTCATCGCGAAGACATTGCTGGAGCGTTCGGGCGCGGCGATCAGCGTGAAAAATCGTCCCGAACCCCAGCAAGGCGCGATCGTGCGCGTACACTGGCCGCGTGCCAAGCTCGCGCCGAAACCGCAACAGGCCGGCGGCGTAAGCGCCCCGGAAAGCGGTATTCAGGACCGCCTTGCGGGTGAACCGGCGGCGGAATAAAACAAACGCGGGGAAAAGGGGCTCACGGAACGCAAGTACCGCAACCGGAAGGTGGAACGCGCCCATGCCCGAGATCACCGCAATCGATGCCGCCGCGAAGAATGCCATTGAAGCAAGCCTGTTGATCGTCGACGACGACAAGCCGTTTCTCGATCGTCTGGCGCGCGCCATGGAAGGCCGCGGCTTTTCCGTCACCACCGCAAGTTCGGTCGCCGAAGGCGTGGCTGCCGTAACGAAGACGCCGCCTGCTTACGCGGTCGTCGATATGCGTCTTGGCGATGGCAGCGGACTCGAAGTCATCTCGGCGCTCAAGGATCGCCGTCCCGATGCGCGCGGCGTCGTCCTCACCGGCTACGGCAATATCGCGACCGCGGTGAATGCCGTGAAGCTCGGGGCCATCGACTATCTCTCGAAGCCCGCCGATGCCGACGAGGTTTGCGCGGCGCTGAAAGCCGAGCCGGGGCAGATGCCGCAGCTTCCGGAAAATCCGATGTCGGCCGATCGGGTGCGCTGGGAGCATATCCAGCGCGTCTATGAGCTGTGCAACCGCAACGTTTCCGAGACGGCGCGCCGGCTCAACATGCACCGCCGGACGCTCCAGCGCATTCTCGCCAAGCGCGCCCCGCGTTAAGCAAAATAGCGATCAAAACGCCGCAACGCGCCGCCTTTTATCGGCGCGTTGAACTCGTGCATCCGATCGGTTAAAGCCAAAGCACTGCACCCGTAGCTCAGCTGGATAGAGCGCTGCCCTCCGAAGGCAGAGGTCAGAGGTTCGAATCCTCTCGGGTGCGCCACCCCCTTGCTTTTCGATCGATCCGCTTCAGGAAATTTCATCCCTGCCGCGCTGGTTTTGCCCCGACGGCAACGGTTAGATTTGGACGTTTCGTTTGCCGGGAGTGGTTATGGATCTTGCCGTCAGGCCGATGGCGCTTTCCGAAACCGGAATCGTCATCGACTATTTTCATCGCTCGACGCCCGAGCATCTCGAGATGATCGGCGTCGATCCGGCACGCCTGCCGCCGCCGGACGACTGGCGCGCGCGGTTCGTGAACGATTTTACGCAACCGCTCGAGAATCGTCTGCGTTTCTTTTTGATCTGGCTCGCCGGCGGCGAGCCTGCGGGCTTTTCGAGCTGCGATAAAATTTCGTTCGGCGAATCCGCCTTCATGCATCTTCATGTCACCAAGCCGGACAACCGGATGAAAGGCATCGGCGCCGCCTGCGTGCGGCAAAGCGTCGATATCTATTTTCGCGAGCTGAAATTAAAGCAGCTATTTTGCGAACCGAACGCTTTCAATACCGGGCCGAACCGCACCTTGCAGAAGGCCGGCTTCAAATATTTGAAGACGCACATGACGGTGCCGGGCCCGCTGAATTTTCACCAGGCCGTGAACCGCTGGCTGATCGAGCGCTGAGCAGCTTCGCTGCTAGTGCTTCTTTTTACCCGTGCTGTAGCGGCCTTCGGGCTCGTGACCGCTTTCGGCGCGCGCGCCGAGGAAATCGGCGAAGGCGACCGCGATCAGCGAGACGAGAAACAGGCCGTGGATGCCGACGAGCCAGCCCAGCTTGACCGAGTCGTATTGCTGGACATTCATGAACGCCTTCAGGACCTGCACTGCCGAGATCGCGACGATCGAGGTGATGAGTTTTTGTTTAAGCCCGCCGAAATCGACCTTCTCCATCCAGTTCGGCCGGTCATGGTCGCCGTCGCCTTCGATCTTCGAGACGAAATTCTCGTAGCCCGAGAAGATGACGATCAGGACGAGATTGCCGGTCAGCGCAAGGTCGATCAGCGACAATACGCCGAGGATGATGTCGGACTCGCTGCCGGAAAGAGCGATCGAGACGTAGTGGACGAGTTCGGCTCCGAATTTCACGAGCAGCACCGCGAGCCCGGCGATCAGCCCGATATAGAACGGCGCCATCAGCCAGCGGCTGCGGACGATCAGCCATTCGATGACGTATTCGATCGGGCCGGGAACTTCTTTCTTGTTTCTGTTCACGCAGCGACTCCGGTGCCGATCTGACAGACGACGCCCGTGCCGCCGAGCCCGCAATAGCCGCGCGGGTTCTTGGCGAGATACTGCTGGTGATAATCCTCGGCGAAGTAGAATTCCGGCGCGGGCAGAATTTCGGTGGTGATCGCGCTGTAACCTTTTTGCTTCAGCGCGGCCTCGTACTGTTTCTTCGATGCTTCCGCGGCTTCCCGTTGCGCTTCGTTATAAGTGTAGATGCCCGAGCGATATTGCGTGCCGACATCGTTGCCCTGCCGCATGCCTTGCGTCGGGTCGTGGCTTTCCCAGAACGTCTTCAAGAGTTCGCCGTAGGTGATCTGCTTCGGATCGTAGATCACGAGCACGGCTTCGGTGTGCCCGGTCCGGCCGGAGCAGACTTCCTCGTAAGTCGGGTTCGGCGTTTCTCCCGCGACATAGCCGACGGCCGTCGCCCACACGCCGGGCAGTTGCCAGAACTTGCGCTCCGCCCCCCAGAAGCAGCCGAGCGCGAACAGTGCTTTCGCGCTGCCTTCGGGATAGGGGCCCTTCAGCGGATGACCGGAAATGAAATGCCGCTCGGCGGTGGGGATCGCGCCCGCGCGGCCCGGCAGCGCCTTGCCGGAGGCGGGGAGTTCATTTGATTTGCGGAAGAACAGCATGGCCAATCTCCGAAACAACGATGAATTTCACCGCATATATAAGAGTACGGAAATAGCGCCGCTTGCCCGGCGCTATCACATCTTCGCCAGCAAAATGATCCCGTGCGCCGCGCCGCGCGTCAATTAGGCTAATCGCGGGAAGAGTAGCCGATTTGCTGCCGCCGCTTGCGGCCGACCAGCACGAACAGGAGGCCGAGGACGCCGAGCACCACCCAGATCGGGGTCAGGAGGACCGAGAGCAGCGCCGGATTCCACACCCACATGGGCAGCTGTGTTTCGATCCAGGTTCGCATGGCATCGAAGCTCGTCGGGTGCAGCGAATCCCAGGCTGTGCCGAACTGGGTGATGGCGAGCCTTCCTGCCGAGATCGAGCGCGTGCCGTCGATCACCAGCGCCACGAAGGCGCCGGCGAGCAGCCAAAGGCCGATGAAGCGGAACAGGAAGCGGATCATGAAAACTCGTAACCTGCCGCCCCAATCCGCGCAACCGCGGCGTGCCCCGCGTCTCAACCAGGCAACTTGTATCGAGAAGCTTGATGGGTATAGTCCGCCCGATTTCGCGGAAGGGTGGCCGAGTGGTTTAAGGCGCACGCCTGGAAAGTGTGTATGCGGGAAACCGTATCGCGGGTTCGAATCCCGCCCCTTCCGCCATAAGTATTTAAGTAATTGCATTACGTTGGCGGGGCATGATTCCGTTTTTTGGGAAGATGGCAGCCGTATCGGCTTCCCGAATTTTTTATTGGCGCAAGGGTGAAGCCACCCAGAATTTCGGCGATTTCTTTTCAGAGCTATTCGTTCGGAAATTGATGGCTGACCCGCTGAAGGCGACGCAGCGAGGCGATATTTTCCGGCTGGTCGGAAGTGTCATCCATGATTGGCAGATAAAGCAGGATCTCAAAACGCTCTTCTGGTGGCGACTGTATAAATATCCAACCTTCAAGCGGACCATTGTCTTTTGGGGATGCGGCGCGCGAGATTATTCTCCGTTGCCCGCGAAAAGTTTGGCCCACTGTTTATTTTTGGGCGTACGCGGCCCCCTGACCCGTGATGTTCTCAAGCTCCCATCCGATACAACGATCGGCGATCCGGGGTTTTTGTTCCCTCTGTTTCATCCGCGCCCTGGTGCTTCTCCGGCAGGGGGGCCTATCTGCGTTCCTCATATTCTGGATCCGATGGACGACGAGAGTTTGCAAAAAGCCACCGGCATCGGGAAAGTTGTTCGCGTGTCGCTTCCTCCTGATCCTGATAAAATTTTCGAGATCGCCGATGCAATTACGTCTGCTGAGTTCGTGCTGGCCGGATCGCTTCATGCTGCGATTCTCGCATGCGCCTACGGCGTACCGTTCGCATTTCTGGATACCGGACATATCGACTGCCCGTTCAAATGGGATGATTTCGCCGCGTCGATTTCGATTCCAGCGGTCTTTGTAAAAAATCTGCGGGAAGCGCGCGGGTTCTACGAAAGCGTGCAATCGCAAATCAGAAAGCCGCAGCTCTTGCCGATTCTGCGAAACAGTCCTTTCATTGTGAGGGAAGAAATGCTGCGGCGTGCCGAACAACACGATTCAACCCGTCAGTGATGCCATCGATCCGGCAATATTGCTGGAAGGTATAATGGCCAAAGCGCATAGCTGGTCGTCTATTCCATAACTCAAATGCCACTGGTCGCGGAACAGCACAGCTCCGCAAATGTAAGTAACCTCGTGTATGGCAGGGTTGAGTTTCGGCAGCTTCGGAGCGGCCACTGTTCTCGGCAGTTGGATAGTTTTGCGAGGACCAAGTTGTGGTTTGAAAGGAGGTCGCGCCGAAAATGTATAGGCACATGTCTCGTATTTGGTGCCTGACGAAGTGGGAGCGACCGAGTGGCAGAAGGAGAAATAATTTTCTCCCCATCGGAAGGGAGGAGCGCCTCCTCGTAGCGCGGCGATACCTAACCGGTTTAATTCAAACGGGGGCGAGCGGTCGACTTCTCTGAAATGGATGAACGCGTCGTCTTCCTCATCAAGCTGCAGGATGCAATGAGGGCTGGTGGAATATACGGCGTATCCAAGCCGTTCGCCAAAAAGCATCCAGTTTTTTTCTATCTTTTGACGATCTTCGCGTAGACATAACTCCCGGGCGCATCCGGCGGGAGCGAGAGAACCGGAAGCAAGCTCGACGACGAATTGGTGGTTCATCGGCTCATGCCAGCCGGAATTAAAATATAAAAAAGCCCGATCGCCGAGGATAAAAATACGGGGATCGGCGAACCATGAAGTTACTCTGGCAAGGTAATTCGATCCTTTCGCGAAACGGATCATATCTGAAAAAGGAACGATTGAATTTCGAACGACGTTTAGGTTTTTGTCCAGCAGGCAGATTGCGATCCTTCTGCGTTGATCACTTAGAACGACCCGATAAGCCAGGAGCCACTGGTCTTTCCATCGCGTAAGGGCGGGATTAAAGCACCAAAGAGGCTCCCTCCGTGACGCTTGCCAAGCATCCGGCAGCAATTCCATGCCGTCGAAAATTTTAAAAAAAGCGGGCTCCACTTAAAACGTTCCGCCGCCGGGTAACGTCATTTATCTGCCCGCGCCTTCTTAATCCGCCGCGACGAACACTTTCTTCGCGATCATCTCTTCGAAGTAGGCGATCGTTTTCTTGAGGCCTTCGCGCAACTCTGTCGCCGGCTTCCAGCCTAGGAGTTCGTTGGCCTTGGAAATATCCGGCTGACGCTGCTTCGGGTCGTCCTGCGGCAGCGGGTGATGCACGAGCTTGCCGCGCGAGCCGGTGAACTCGACGACCATCTTCGCAAGCTCGGCGATCGTGAATTCGTGCGGGTTGCCGAGATTGATCGGGCCGGTGACGTTGGCCGGCGAATTCATCAGCCGGACAAGACCGTCGATCAGGTCGTCGACATAGCAGAACGAACGCGTCTGCTCGCCGTCGCCGAATAGCGTAATGTCCTGGTTTTGCAGCGCCTGCATGATGAATGACGAGACGACGCGGCCGTCGTTCGGGTGCATGCGCGGACCGTAGGTGTTGAAGATGCGCGCTACCTTGATCGGCATGTTGTGCTGGCGGTGATAGTCGAAGAACAGCGTCTCGGCGCAGCGCTTGCCTTCGTCGTAGCACGAGCGCGGGCCGATCGGGTTGACGTGGCCCCAGTAATCCTCGCGCTGCGGGTGCATGTTCGGATCGCCATACACTTCCGAGGTCGAGGCCTGCAGGATTTTCGCCTTGGTGCGCTTGGCGAGCCCGAGCATGTTGAT
>DATMGD010000008.1:0-24965 GCA_035555855.1 Xanthobacteraceae bacterium | reverse complement strand
GGCAAATTATCGTGTTTCCGCGCCGGCATCTCGACCTTCTTCGTCCGCAGCATCGCAAGCGCGCGCGCGATGCGCTTGCGTGTGGAGTGCGGCATGATCACGTCGTCGATATAGCCGCGCTCGGCGGCAACGAATGGCGACAAAAACCGATCCTCGTATTCCTTCGTGCGCGCCGCGATCTTGCCCGGATCGCCGATATCCGCGCGGAAGATGATCTCCACCGCGCCCTTTGCACCCATGACTGCAATTTGCGCCGTCGGCCAGGCATAGTTGACGTCGGCGCCGACATGCTTCGAGGCCATCACGTCATAGGCGCCGCCGAAGGCCTTGCGGGTGATGACGGTGACGAGCGGCACGCTCGCCTGCGAATAGGCGAACAGCAGCTTGGCACCGTGTTTGATCAGGCCGTTATATTCCTGCGCGGTGCCCGGCAGGAAACCCGGCACATCGACGAAAGTGACGATCGGAATATTGAACGCGTCGCAGAAGCGCACGAAGCGCGCGGCCTTGCGTGACGCATCGCTGTCGAGCACGCCGGCCAGCACCAGCGGCTGGTTGGCGACAAAACCGACCGTGCGGCCGGCGATACGGCCGAAGCCGGTGACGATGTTGCCGGCGTAAGCGCCGGCGATCTCGAAGAAGTCGCCCTCGTCCACGACTTTCTGGATCAGTTCCTTGATGTCGTAGGGCTTGTTCGGGTTGTCCGGCACCAGACTGTCGAGTGAGGCGTCGGTCTCGTCGAGGCTCTGCAGGCATGGCCATTCCGGCACACCGCTGTCGTTGCTCGCCGGCAGGAAGTCGATCAGCCGCCGCATCTGCAGCAGGCATTCGACGTCGTTCTCGAACGCGCCGTCGGCGACACCGGAGCGCGTCGAATGCACCGACGCGCCGCCGAGTTCCTCCGCCGTCACCACCTCGTTGGTGACGGTCTTCACCACGTCGGGGCCGGTCACGAACATGTAGCTCGTGTCCTTCACCATGAAGATGAAGTCGGTCATCGCCGGTGAATAGACGTCGCCGCCCGCGCACGGCCCCATGATGACCGAAATTTGCGGAATGACGCCGGACGCCATGACGTTGCGCTTGAACACTTCGCCGTAGCCGCCGAGCGCCGCGACGCCCTCCTGAATGCGCGCGCCGCCCGCGTCGAACAGGCCGATGATCGGCGCCCGCGTCTTGAGCGCCATATCCTGAATCTTGATGATCTTCTGCGCATGCGTCTCGGACAGCGAGCCGCCGAATACCGTGAAGTCCTTGGCGAACACGAAGACCTGCCGGCCATTGACCGTGCCCCAGCCGGTGACGACGCCGTCGCCGGGGATCTTCGACTTCTCCATGCCGAAGTCGGTTGCCCGGTGCTCGACGAAAGTATCGAACTCCTCGAACGAACCCTTATCCATCAAAAGTTCTATGCGTTCGCGAGCGGTTAACTTGCCGCGCTTGTGCTGCGCCTCGATCCGCGCGTCGCCGCCGCCTTTTTGCGCCTTGGCGCGCCGCTCTTCGAGCTTGTCGAGAATGTCCTTCATCCCGGCCCCGTTTCACTAACTGGAATTCGTCGGTATGGCGTGATTCAAAGGCATTATATATAGAAATCGCAAGCCTGCTGAGCATGCGGCTTTGGGAGGGATAATGAAAGTTTGTATTTATGGCGCGGGCGCCATCGGCGGCTATGTCGGCGTTCTGATGAAGCTCGCCGGCGCGGATGTCTCATTGATCGCGCGCGGCGCGCATCTGGAGGCGATCCGCAAGAACGGTTTGAAGCTCCATATCGGCGGCGAGGACAAGGTCGCGAAAATGACCGCGACCAACGACCCGGCCGAGCTTGGCCATCAGGATTACGTCATCATCGCGCTGAAAGCCCATCAGGCATGGGAAGTCGCCGACCAGATGAAACCGCTGCTCGGCCCGAACACCGCGGTTGTCACCGCGCAGAACGGCCTCCCCTGGTGGTACTTCCACGGCTTCGATGGCCAGTATGCCGACCGCCGCATCGAGAGCGTCGATCCGGGTGACCGTCAGTGGAACGCTATCGGCCCCGAGCGCGTCATCGGTTGTACGGTTTATCCCGCCGCCGAAATCGTTGCGCCGGGCGTCATCAAGCACATCTCCGGCGACAAGTTCGGCTTCGGCGAGCCGACACGACAGGTTACCGAGCGTGTTCAGAAAATCGCCGGCATGTTCGAGAAGGCCGGCCTCAAGGCCGCGATTCTGCCGGAAATCCGCAACGACATCTGGCTCAAGCTCTGGGGCAATCTCTGTTTTAATCCGATCTCGGCGCTGACGCATGCGACCCTCGATGTCGTCGCGACCGAGCCCGGCACGCGCGCACTCGCCCGCCACATGATGGAAGAAGCCGAGAAGATTGCCCGCCGGATCGGCGTGCATTTCCGCGTCGATATCGAGCGCCGCATCAACGGCGCCGCGCGCGTCGGCGCGCACCGCACTTCGATGCTGCAGGATGTCGACAAGAACCGGCCGATCGAACTCGATGCGCTGCTGACTTCGGTGCAGGAGCTTGGCCGCCTCACCGAGGTGCCGACGCCGCACATCGATGCAGTGCTTGCGCTCGCGCAGCAGATGGGCCGCGTGAAGGGAATTTATCCGACCTTCCCCGAAGATGTCATCGAGAGCGACAACACCGTTGACTGAATTATCCCGCGCGGGTGAGTAACAGCATCCGCGCGGCCGCCTCGAACTCGGCAAGCCGCAGCGCGCGTTTCGCTGCGGCTTCTTTGTCTTCGCCCCACGTGCGGGCGTTCCAGTCTTCATCGACGTGCGCCGAGTTCCACGCCGCGACCGGTGCGATCTTGCCGTGCGCCAGCATCAGCGCAATTAGCGCCGAGCCCGTGAGCTGCGTCACGCTCGCAAGCGCCGCGAGCGCGAACGGCGGTGCGAAGCCGTCGATCGCTTTCGCTACGGCTTGCAGCGCCGCATCCGGTTGCGTGACAAAATTCACGCCCGATGCCAAAACAAAATTGGCATCGAGCGCCTCGTTCGCCCAGCGAAGCACCGGGTCCCAGTGCTGCGCCTGTTCCGTGACCAGACCCTCCGGCTCCTCGGCACGATAAAGCACAAGGTCGGAAGCGGCATAGCGTTTCACTTCCTGAGCCGTATCGCCGGCCATCTCGGCGATACGGTCGATAGCGAGATTGGCGAGCCGCGTCATCGGCATTGTGCCGGGATCGATTTCATTCTGTTGCGCGTCCCACTCGCGCGCGGCAATTTCGGCAAGCGCCCGCACCGGCAGGGCGAACAACCGCTTCGCCGGCGTGCGCATCGTTTTGCCGTCGAGCATCACGGTGAAGGCCCCGCCCTCCTCGCCGACACTGACCGATTGATAGAACCGCTTCGGCAACGGCGGCCGCATGGCGCGCTGCGCCGCCTGCATGGGGCCTTCCGGCCTGCCGCTCATGGAGGATGGGTCGCGGGTCACTACCGTTTTCGCATTTGCATGAACTATGAATGCCTGCCATTAGTGCCAACGGAACAAGCCGCTGTCCAGATCAACCTCGTTACCGCCCGCACTTTGGGTTATCCCCGCATGCCGCGTGTCTTCGACTGCTTTCCGTTCTTCAACGAACTCGATCTCCTCGAGATCCGTCTTCACGAACTATCGGATGTTGTCGATCGCTTTGTGCTCGCCGAATCCACGGTGACATTCTCGGGGAAACCGAAGCCGCTGATCTTTGCCGAGAACCGCGATCGCTTCGCGAAATTCCTCGACCGCATCGAGCATATCGTTGTCGACGACACGCCTAAAGACGCGAAAAACTCGCGCGTTCGAGAAGGCCACCAACGCAACGCGCTGAGGCGCGGGCTGAAAGATGCGCAGCCAGATGATTACATCCTGCTGTCGGATATCGACGAAATCATCCGCCGCGACGTTTTAAAATCTGCCGCGCTCAATCCGCCGGGACGTTATGAGGTCACCTGCTTCGAACTTCGTATGTATAATTACTTTATCAACTACGAAAGCGACGAACGATGGCTGCGGAGCGGCCCGCGCGCTTCGCTGTTTCGCAATCTCCCTGAAATGAATCACCTGAGAAAGGTGAAAGGCGCCACATCGAGCCCGCTGCGCGACATGATGCGAGGTGTGCGCGCGTCCGTCGAAATGCGGCGTCCGGTCATGCGCACGGTGATCCGCGATGCCGGATGGCACTTCACGTACCTCGGCGGAATGGAAGCAATCCTGAATAAGGTGAAGTCCTACGCCGGCCATGCAACCGTCTCGGACGAGATCCTCGATCCCGAACGCCTCGCCGCGCGCATTCGAAGCGGGCTTTCCGTGGACGTGAGCAACAACACGCGCCTTCGTTATCGGCCGCTCAATAACAATTTCCCGCGCTATCTCCTGGACAATCGCGAGCGGTTCGATTCGCTTATTCTGAAAGAGAGCGACGTCGATCCCGCTGCGCGCACCTAAGAAATTTATTCTTCTGGTGCATCCACAATCGGATCGTATTGCTTGGCGTCGAAACCAAGCAAATTCCAAGACTGCTGCATATGCGGCGGCAACGGCGCCGTGACATCGATCTTTCCCTTGCCGCTCGGATGCGGCAATACGAGCCGCCGCGCCAGAAGATGCAATCGCTTCTGGATGCCGCCGGGAAGTTCCCAATTCTCGATGTCGAAATATTTCGGATCGCCGACGATGGGGTGCCCCATATGCGCGGCATGCGCGCGCAGCTGATGCGTGCGGCCCGTCACGGGTTTCAACGATAGCCACGACACCAGGTTCGCCGCGTTCTCGACGACCGCATAATAGGTCACGGCGTGATCAGCTCCCTCCTCGCCGTGTTTGGCAACGCGCATCAACTCGCCTTCCGGGCCGCCGCCTTTGGCAAGATAGGTCGAAATCCGCCCCTGCTTGAGCTTCGGCACGCCGGCGACAAGCGCCCAGTAGATTTTGCGCGCCGAACGCGAACGGAAACTCTTGGCGAGCGTTGCGGCAGCGAGCCGCGTCTTCGCGATCAGGAGAATGCCGGACGTATCCTTGTCGATGCGGTGCACGAGACGCGGCTTGACGCCGTCCCGCGTCCGGAGCGTCTCCAGCATGCCATCGATGTGCCGCACGGTGCCGGAGCCGCCCTGCACCGCAAGCCCCATCGGCTTGTTCAGCACCATTACTTCGCGATCTTCATAAAGTGTGATGGATTTCAGGAACGTCGCATCGTCCGGCTTCGCGCGCGAGCCCTTTTCCTTGAGGACATGCGGGGCCGCAACGTCCTCCGCCCCGGTCTTCGCCTGCGCCGGTTTGCCGCTCTTCTCGAGCGGCGGCACGCGCACTTTCTGGCCGGGCTCAAGCCGCGTATTGGTTTTCGCCCGCGCGCCATCGACGCGCACTTGTCCGGTGCGCAACAGCTTCTGCAAATGCCCGAAGGCAAGCGCCGGGTAATGCGCCTTGAACCAGCGGTCCAGCCGCAGCCCCGCTTCATCCGCTTTGATCGTGCGTGTTTCGACAGCCATGGTTCTATCTAGCGCATCACGCGGAAAGAAGCGAAGAACGCCTCGACAACGGGATCGTCCTGGCTGCCAAGCGGGCCGATATACATATTTTGATAAAACCGGTCACCCTCGATGAAGAAACGCTGCCGCAGGACGAGGCCGCCCGGCACGACGGCAACAACCTCGCGCCCCTGCAATACGCCGACCTCGATCGGATCACTCGCCCGCAGATCGCCCTTCACGGCCTTCAGCATGCCTTTGACGGCACGCTTGAAGACCTCAATGTGACCGAGATCTGCGAGAATTCCTGCCGGCTTGCAATCCTGATAGGACGCCACCCAGATCCGGCCGCGATCCTGAAAGCGATATTCATGGCGGGTCGCAGCGCAGGAGCCGATATCCCGGATCGTGTTGGCAGCCGGTGCGCCGGGAAATTCCATCGAGAATTTCCCCTCGTAACTTTTGACTTCAAACGCACTTGCATGCGTCGCGCCGGCAAATATCGCCAGCAGCGCCATCAGTAATGTCGTGAAGCGGCGCATCCTTAGCCTATGGCGCGGCCTACATAGAGACCGAGAAAAATCGCAGCCAGCGAGATGCCGACCGAGCCCGCGACATACAGCATCGCCGGCACGAACGCCCCGCGCTCGAACAGCATGGCGAAATCGAGCGAGAACGATGAGAAGGTCGTAAAGCCGCCGAGGATGCCGGTAACGAGAAAAAGCCGCGCGGATTGCGTCCAGTCAGCGCCCGCCCGAAATGCAAAATAAGCAGCGAGCCAGCCGATGGCGAACGAACCGATGAGATTGACCGCGAACGTCCCCCACGGGAAATCGAGGCCGAACAGCCGCGCGCACAGAATGTTCATGCCGTGACGTGCTGCGGCACCAAGTCCCCCGCCAATGAACACCAACGTTACTGCAAGCATCTCGCCCCTCCCCGCCGCGGCAGACTTCTACCCCAGCTTGCCGAATAGTCCAGCCTGCAACTTCATATGAAGCCGCCATAGCCGAGCGCCGCAGCAACTCCCATGAGCCAGAGCGGATTAAGCCGTGTGAAATAGGAAATTGCCGCTGTCGAGAGCGTGAGCGCATAGGCGGCGACAGAATGATCCGCGGCCCGCGCCAGAAGATAGGCGCTCGCCGCGATGAGCCCGACCGTCACGGGTATGAGTCCTGCCTGCACTGCGATCCGCCACGGCGCATCCTTGAAACGCTCCCAGAGATGGCCGACAGCGTAAGTCAGCAGGCAGGTCGGTGTGCAGAGCGCGAGCGTCGCGAGGATCGCCCCCGAAAAGCCGCCGAGCGAATGGCCGATCAGCGTGACGATCAGCATGTTGGGGCCGGGCGAGGCGTTGGCGATCGCGAACATGTCGGCGAACTGCCGGTCATTCAGCCAGCCATTGACCTCGACCACTTGCCGATGCAGTTCCGGAATAACGGCGTTCACGCCGCCAACCGCTGCAAACGACAGGAGCAGCGAGAGCAGAATGAAGGAATTGATCGGGCTGTCGTCCCTCACCGCAGCCTCCACCAGAACGCCGCAACGCTGAGCGGTCCGAGCGCAATCAACGCCCACCACAACGGCACGCGGAGAAACCCGACGGCGACGAAAGCAACCGCCGCGAAGAAAATCGCCATGTAGCGCCTGCTGTGAAACATCGGCCTTGCAAGCTTTGCCGTCATCGCAACGATCAGGCCGACCGCCCAGGCCGACAAACCTTCAAGCGGTCCGTTCAGCCATGATGCATCGCCGAAGCGAGAATATAGCTCGCCAAAAATCATCATCAGCACGATGGGCGCAATCATCAGGCCGACGCAGGCGACGAGCGCGCCGAGCGGGCCGCGCCAGCGCGAGCCGACAACAATCGAAAGGTTGATGATGTTCGGGCCTGGCAGGAATTGCGCGAGCGCGACGTCTTCGGCGAACTTCTCGTGCGACAGCCAACCCTTCTTTTCGACCAGCATGCGATGCGCCCAGGGCATCACGCCGCCAAAGCCGGAGATGGCGATGGCGAGAAATGTAAAAAAGATCTGGGAAAGGGTCGGAACGCCATCCAGCGTCCCGTTCGAGGTCGAGTCGGCCATTTTTGTGATTATAAAGGCTGCCTTCTGCCGCTCCAATCGTCTCTCGTGCGGCGCTTCGGCGCGCGCGCGCGGAAACTATTTCCGTTCACGCCGGCGTTCCTCACGCAGCTTGGCCCAATACTCGATGCGCTTGCGGATTTCGCGCTCGAAACCGCGCTCGACCGGCGCATAGAAGGTCTGATGCCCGAGCGCCTCCGGGAAATACTCCTGCCCGGAGAAGGCATCGGGCGTGTCGTGGTCGTAATCGTAGCCCGCACCGTAGTCTTCTTCCTGCATGAGCTTCGTCGGCGCATTCAGGATGTGTTTGGGCGGCAGGAGCGAACCGCCCTCCTTCGCAACCTTCTTCGCGGCGCTATAGGCCCTGTAGGCGGCGTTCGATTTCGGCGCGGTCGCGACGTAAAGCACGGCTTGCGCGATGGCGAGTTCGCCCTCGGGGCTGCCGAGAAAATCGAACGCGTCCTTCGCGGCATTGGCGATCACCAGCGCCTGCGGATCGGCAAGGCCGATATCCTCGACCGCCATCCGCACCACGCGGCGCGCGATGTAGAGCGGATTCTCGCCGGCATCCAGCATGCGCGCGAGATAATAAAGCGCGGCATCGGGGTCGGAACCGCGTACCGATTTATGCAGCGCCGAAATCAGATTGTAGTGGCCGTCCTGTGATTTGTCGTAGATCGGCGCGCGGCGCTGCACGATCTCGACGAGCTGCGTCGGATCGAAAACTTCGCCTTTTCGCGCCGAGCGCCAGACCTCTTCGGCGAGCGTCAACGATGCCCGGCCATCGCCATCGGCCATGCGGATCAGGGTCGCGCGCGCATCGGCATCAAGCGGAAGCTTTTTCTTCTCTTCCGCTTCAGCGCGCTCGAGGATTTTGCCGATTGCCCCCGCATCGAGCGACTTGAAGACCAGCACACGCGCTCGCGACAGTAGCGCCGCGTTAAGCTCGAATGACGGGTTCTCGGTCGTGGCACCGACGAGCGTCACCGTGCCGTCTTCCATCACCGGGAGGAAGCTGTCCTGCTGCGCGCGGTTGAAGCGATGAATCTCGTCGACGAACAGCAGCGTGCCCTGTCCGGTCTCGCGCCGGGCGCGCGCTTCGTCGAAAACTTTCTTGAGATCGGCGACGCCGGAGAACACCGCCGAGATTTGCTGGAAATGCAGCGAGGTTTCGTCCGCCAGGAGCCGCGCCACCGTCGTCTTGCCGGTACCGGGCGGGCCCCAGAAGATGAGCGAGCCGAGCGTGCCTGACTCCAGCATGCGAGTGAGCGCGCCGTCGGGACCGATCAGCCCCTCCTGCCCCACGACCTCCGAGAGCTTTGCCGGACGTAGCCGGTCAGCGAGCGGCCGCGGCGCGCCGCGGTCCAGTCCTGCGGCCTGAAACAAACTCGTTCCCGTGTCTTGCGCCCCGCCCTGGACCCGGCCGCGCGGGCTCATCCTCGCAACACCACCGACATCTCGCGGCCGCCGCGCCGGATGACGATCCGCCAGGCGCGCGTGCGCTCGGACGATATGCGCTCGAGATCGCGTGTCGTCGCGATCTTCTTGTCATTCACCGAAGCGATGACGTCGCCGCGCCGGAAGCCGATCGTCTGCGCCACCGAACCTTCGGTAACGTCGCTGACCGCTACACCTTCATTTGCGTTATCGAGCCGCAATTCGTCGGCAACCGCCGGCGAAAGATTGACGATCTTCAGCCCGGCAAAGGGCGATTTGTTGTCGATCGTCAGTTCATCCCGCATGCCTTCCGGCGCCGCGGCGAGCTTGACCGGAATGACAAGCGGTTTGCCGCCGCGCTCGATCGAAACCTGCGCCGTGCCGCCCAAGAGCTTGGTGCCGAAGCGATAGCCGAACGCCGCCTGATCCTCGATCGGCTGATTGTCGACCGCGACGATCACGTCGCCGACCTTAACGCCCGCCTGCGCGGCCGGGCTGCCGGCGGTCACGTCCGCAACCAGCGCACCGGCCGGCCGCTTGATGCCGAGGCTTTCGGCAATATCCGGCGTGACGTTCTGGAGCTTTGCGCCAAACCACGGCCGCTTGACCGCCTTGCCGCCATGCAGCGCCGAATCCAGTACGACCCGCACCATGTTGACCGGGATCGCAAAGCCGATGCCGACCGATCCCCCCGACTGCGAATAGATCGCGCTGTTGATGCCGACGAGCCGCCCCTGCATATCGACCAGCCCGCCGCCGGAATTGCCGGGATTGATCGCGGCATCGGTCTGGATGAAGAACGAATAATCGGTGATGCCGACCTGCGTGCGCGCAAGCGCCGAGACAATCCCTTGTGTCACCGTCTGGCCGACGCCGAACGGATCGCCGATCGCGAGCACGAGATCGCCGACCTCAATCGAGTCGGAATCGCCGAATTCGAGCGCGGGGAATTTCTCCCGGCCATCCTTGATTTTCAGCACCGCGAGATCACTGCGCGGATCGCGTAGCAGAATTTCCGCCTCGAATTCGCGCTTGTCGGAGAGCGCGACCTTCACCTGGTCGGCGTTCTCGATGACGTGATTGTTGGTCATGATGACGCCGGAGGGATCGACGATCACACCCGAACCGAGCGAGCGCTGCACCCGTTCGCGGCTCTCCATGCCGGGCAGCCGATTGCCGAAGAACTGCCGGAAGAACGGGTCGTCGAACAGCGGGTTCCTGGCCTGGCGTACGATTCGCTGGGCATAGACGTTGACGACGGCAGGCGCCGCCTTCTTCACCACCGGCGCGAACGACAGTGAAATCTCGGCGCGCGATTGCGGGATGCGCGGCACGGTTATTGTCTGCGCGAAGAGCGGTGCGCTAAGGAGCGAAAAAACCAGAGCTGTCAGAACGATGCGAAGCTGTTGCATAGCGAAAATATAAGACGAGCCCCTCGTCGGCGAAAGGTGCCGATATATCGCGCCCCAAACAAAAAACCCCGGCTCACAAGCTCGCTGTGGCCGGGGTTCCTTAATTCTCTATGCGAAGCAGATCAGGCGGTTGCCGCTGCTTCCTGCTTCGGCTGCGTGGCGAGGAAGGCCTCGTGACGCTCGCGATCGGCCTTGCCCTTGGCCTCAACGTCGCGATCGACGAACTCGATGACCGCAACCGGCGCGCTGTCGCCATAGCGGAAACCCGCCTTGATGATGCGGATATAGCCGCCGTTACGGCCCTTGTAACGCGGGCCGATAACTTCGAAGAGCTTCTTCACGGCGTCGAGGTCGCGGATCTGCGACACGGCGCGGCGGCGCGCATGCAGGTCGCCCTGCTTGGCGAGCGTAACGAGCTTCTCGACGACCGGGCGAAGATCCTTCGCCTTCGGCAGGGTCGTAACGACCTGCTCGTGCGTGATCAGCGCAGCCGACATATTGGCGAACATCGCCTTGCGGTGCTCGGCGGTGCGATTGAACTTACGATGAGCGCGTCCGTGACGCATGACAGTCTCCTTGCGGCGCGCCGCTTAGTAGTGATCCTCGAAACGCTTCGCGAGTTCTTCGATGTTCTCCGGCGGCCAGCCCTGCACTTCCATGCCGAGATGGAGGCCCATCGTCGCGAGCACTTCCTTGATTTCGTTGAGCGACTTGCGGCCGAAGTTCGGGGTGCGGAGCATTTCCGCTTCCGACTTCTGGATCAGGTCGCCGATGTAAACGATGTTGTCGTTCTTCAGGCAGTTGGCCGAACGAACCGAAAGCTCAAGCTCGTCCACCTTCTTGAGCAGCGCCGGGTTGAACGGCAGCTCCTGCATCGCCGGCGCCTCAATCTCGCGGCGCGGCTCCTCGAAGTTCACGAAGATGTTGAGCTGATCCTGCAGGATGCGCGCGGCGAACGCGAGCGCGTCTTCCGGCGTGATCGAACCGTCGGTCTCGATCGCCATCGTCAGCTTGTCGTAGTCGAGGATCTGGCCCTCGCGGGTGTTCTCGACACGGTAGCTGACCTTGCGCACCGGCGAATACAGGCTGTCGACCGGAATGAGGCCGATCGGGCTGTCTTCGGGGCGGTTGCGGTCGGACGGCACATAGCCCTTGCCGGTCGCGACGGTGAATTCCATGCGAATCTCGGCGCCGTCGTCGAGCGTGCAGAGCACGAGATCGGGGTTGAGGATCTGGACATCGCCGACGGTCTGGATGTCGCCGGCCATCACCTGGCCGGGCCCCTGCTTCTTCAGCACCATCTTCTTCGGGCCTTCGCCCTGCATCTTGATGGCGACGTCCTTGATGTTGAGAACGATGTCGGTGACGTCTTCGCGCACACCAGCGATCGAGGAGAACTCGTGGAGCACGCCGTCGATCTGCACCGAAGTCACCGCCGCGCCTTGCAGCGACGACAGGAGAATGCGGCGCAGCGCATTGCCGAGCGTGACGCCGAAGCCGCGCTCGAGCGGTTCTGCAATGACGGTGGCGAAGCGCTTCGGATCGTTACCCGCGGCGACCGCGAGCTTGTCGGGGCGGATCAATTCCTGCCAATTCTTCGGATTTACCAGCGTGTTCACGTCGCTCATCCTTCACGTTCTATCGCGAGGCTTCTGGCCGCGCGCCTCGCGCGATACGCGAGGAAATCAATCAAGCCCCGCTGACGCGGGGCCGCAGTCCAAACTTAAACGCGGCGGCG
Source organism: Xanthobacteraceae bacterium (assembly GCA_035555855.1). Taxonomy (GTDB): domain Bacteria; phylum Pseudomonadota; class Alphaproteobacteria; order Rhizobiales; family Xanthobacteraceae; genus Palsa-892. The sequence continues at coordinate 12,846 of DATMGD010000008.1, read as the reverse complement.
CTTGCGCGGCCGGCAACCGTTATGCGGGATCGGCGTCACGTCGCGGATCGAAGTGATCTGAAAGCCCGCAGCCTGCAGTGCCCGCAGCGCCGACTCGCGGCCAGAACCCGGGCCCGAAACTTCGACTTCGAGCGTGCGCATGCCGTGATCGGCCGCCTTCTTCGCGGCGTCTTCGGCGGCGACCTGCGCGGCATAAGGCGTCGACTTGCGCGAGCCCTTGAAGCCGAGCGTGCCGGCCGACGACCAGGCGATCGTGTTGCCCTGCGCATCGGTGATGGTGATCATCGTGTTGTTGAAGCTCGCGTTCACATGCGCGATGCCCGACACGATATTCTTGCGCTCGCGGCGGCGAATGCGGCCCGCCTGTGTAGCGGCAGGTGATTCCTTGCTCATCGACTGATCCTCTTAGCTCTTCGGCTTTAACCCTTGGGCGCGGCTTTTTTGCCGGCGACCGTCTTGGGCTTGCCCTTGCGGGTGCGGGCGTTGGTGTGGGTACGCTGACCATGAACCGGCAGATTGCGGCGGTGACGCAAGCCGCGATAGCAGCCGAGATCGGTCAGACGCTTGATGTTGTTGCGGATTTCAGTGCGAAGATCGCCTTCCACGCGGAAGTCGCGGTCGATCAATTCGCGGATCTGGAGAACTTCCTGATCGGTAAGCTGGTTGATGCGGCGCTCGGCCGGGATCTTCAGCTCGGTGACGATGTCATGAGCGCGTTTCTCACCGATGCCATAGATGTACTGTAAACCGATCACGACTCGCTTGCCGGTCGGGAGGTTTACGCCTGCGATACGGGCCACTTTAAGTTCTCCGCTTTCTTGTCCGATCCTGGCTCAAGACCTGGCTCGAAGTCGTTGGAATATTGAAACAATTCGCCTTGGTGAAGCTTGAGCCGATGCGCAAAAACGACGCCCGGTTCACCCTGCATGGGTAACCCGGCATCGTTCGAATGACCGACAGAAGACAGTTATTTAGGCCCTGCTCACCCACCCGTCAACCTCACGCCATCACGCGCTTCTGCAGCGCTTGCTCGATATCGGCCTCAACCGCATCCATCGGCTGCATGCCGTCGACGGTCAAAAGAGCCCCGGTTTGCCGGTAATAATCCGATACCGGAGCCGTCTGCCGTCGATAGTTCTCAACCCTCTGCCGGAGCACCGCCGCGTCGTCATCGGCACGCACCGCATGACCCTTGGCCTTGTGTTCCGCAACTCGCTTTTCGATCCGGGCCAGAAGCGCCGTCTCGTCGACTTTCAACTCGATGACCGCATCGAGCTTGAGCCCGCGGTCCTTGAGCAGTCTGTCCAGTTCCTCGGCCTGCTTCACCGTCCGCGGGAAGCCGTCGAGGATGATGCCATTCCGGGCTTCCGGGGCGTCGATCCGCTGGGCGATCAATGCGATCACCAGTTCGTCCGGCACCAGATCGCCGCGCTCTATGACATCCTTCACTTTCAACCCGATGGCATTTTCCGCCGCGACCGCCGCGCGCAACATGTCGCCGGTCGACAGCGGTACGATATTGTAACGAGCGACTAGACGCTCCGCTTGTGTACCCTTGCCCGCACCCGGAGGTCCGAGCAAAACGAGTCTCATCGACGCATCCCCCTAAGCCTCGAACGCTTGATCAAACCCTCATACTGATGCGCGAGCAGATAGCCCTGAATTTGGGCCACAGTGTCCAGCGTGACGCTGACCACGATCAGGAGCGAAGTGCCGCCGAAATAAAACGGCACCGCTGCGTAAGAGATCAGGAGCTCGGGCAATAGGCAGACCAGCGCGAGATAAGCGGCGCCGATCACGGTAATGCGCGTTAGAACATAATCGATGTATTCGGCCGTGCGCTCGCCCGGACGAATGCCCGGGATAAAGCCGCCATGTTTCTTCAGGTTATCCGCCGTCTCAACCGGGTTGAATACGACGGCCGTATAGAAGAACGTGAAGAAAACGATCAGGCCAATATAGAAGACGTTGAAGCCAAGCGTGCCGTGGCCGAACAGCGTCGTGATGTAGGTGAGCCAGCTTGGGCCGCCTTGACTGAACTGGGCGACAGTCGTCGGCACCAGAAGAAGAGATGACGCGAAGATCGGCGGGATGACGCCCGAAGTGTTGAGCTTGAGCGGCAGATGCGAACTCTGTCCCTCGAACATCTGGTTGCCGATTTGTCGCTTCGGATACTGGATCAGAAGACGCCGCTGGGCGCGCTCCATGAACACGATGAACGCAATGACGCCGACCGCCATCACAATGACGACAAGGATCAGCGTGGTCGAAATCGCGCCCTGACGGCCGAGTTCGAGGGTGGAAGCGATGGCGTTCGGGATGCCGGCGATAATGCCGGCCATGATGATCAGCGAAATGCCGTTGCCGATACCGCGCTCGGTCATCTGCTCGCCGAGCCACATCAGGAACATCGTGCCGCCGGTGAGCGTGATCACCGTCGAGATGCGGAAGAACCAGCCGGGATCGGCGACGATATTGCCCGAACTCTCAAGACCGATGGCAATGCCGTAAGCCTGGAATGCCGCGAGCACCGCCGTGAGATAGCGAGTGTACTGGTTGAGGATCTTACGGCCGGACTCGCCCTCTTTCTTCAGCGCTTCCAGCGACGGCGAAACCGTCTGCAAAAGCTGGAAGATAATCGAGGCCGAGATATACGGCATGATGTTGAGCGAGAAGATCGCCATCCGTTCGACGGCGCCGCCCGAGAACATATTGAACAGCCCCAGGATGCCGCCGCTTGCGTTCTTGAACGCGTCCGCGAAGGCATCCGGGTTAATGCCCGGCATCGGGATATACGTGCCGAGGCGATAGATAACGAGCGCGCCAAGCGTGAAATAGATACGCTTCTTGAGGTCCGTGGCCTTCGCCAGTGCACCGAAATTCAGGTTCGCTGCCAGTTGTTCCGCTGCCGAGACCATTTCCGCTCCGCTGCCGCCCGCCCTCGTTCAGAAAATCAGTTCTTCGCTTCGCCTGTCTTTTTCGCAGGCTCTTTTTTGACCGCCGCGAGCTTCTTGACCGAACCGCCGAGCTTTTCGATCGCCGCCGCGGCCGGACCGGATGCGCCATGCACCTCGAATGCGACCTTCGACTTCAGCTCGCCGCCGCCAAGGATGCGGACGCCGTCGAGCTTGCGGTTGATGACGCCCGCCGCGATCAGCGCTTCCACCGTCACCGGCTTGGAGGCATCCAGCTTGCCCTTGTCGATCGCGCTCTGCACGCGGCCGAGATTCACTTCGTTGAACTCGAGCGCGAAGATGTTCGCAAAGCCGCGCTTCGGCAGACGCCGATAGATCGGCATCTGGCCGCCTTCGAAGCCCTTGATGCGTACGCCGGTACGGGACTTTTGGCCCTTGACGCCGCGTCCGCCGGTCTTGCCCTTGCCCGAACCGATACCACGGCCGACGCGCTTCGAGTTGTGGCGCGAACCGGGACGCCCGGCAATCTGATTGAGTTTCATCGCACTAAATCCTTGCGCTTACTTCTTGTCCTCGACGACGCGCACGAGGTGCGCGACTTTCGCGATCATGCCGCGAACCTGCGGCGAATCCTTGAGCGTGCGGCGGCGGCCGATCTTGTTCAGACCGAGACCGACCAGCGTCGCTTCCTGCTGCGGCTTGCGGCGAATTTCGCTCGCCGTCTGCTCGATGGTGATCGTTTTGCTCATGTTTGCTGTCCCAATCAGTCGGCCGCTTCCGCGTCGACCTTGCCGCGGCGCGACTGCAGTTCCGAAACCTTCATGCCGCGGCGGGCCGCGACCGAACGCGGCGCATCCTGCAGCTTGAGGCCGTTAAAGGTCGCGCGGACCATGTTGTACGGGTTCGACGAGCCGAGCGATTTCGCGACGATGTCGGCGACGCCGACCGTCTCGAACACCGCGCGCATCGGACCGCCGGCGATGATGCCGGTGCCCGGAGGGGCGGCGCGCAGCACGACGCGGCCGGAACCGTGATGGCCCTCGACGTCGTGATGGAGCGTACGGCCCTCGCGCAGCGAAATGCGAACCATCGCGCGCTTCGCCGCTTCGGTTGCCTTACGGATCGCTTCCGGCACTTCACGCGCCTTGCCGTGACCGTAACCGACGCGGCCCTTCTGGTCGCCGACGACGACGAGCGCCGCAAACGCGAAGCGCTTGCCGCCCTTCACCACCTTGGCGACGCGATTGATGTGGACGAGCTTGTCGACGATGCCGCTGCTATCGCGCTCTTCGCGCTGACGCTCGCGGCCGCCGCGGCCACGGCCGCCGCCACGGCCGCGTTCGCCGCGTTCGCGACCCTGCCCCTGCTCTTGTCCCGCTGCCTGTGCCATTCGGTGCTCGTCCTTCCTCAGAATTTCAATCCGCCCTCGCGGGCGGCTTCGGCGAGCGCCTTGATGCGCCCGTGATAAAGATACTGGCCGCGATCGAACTGCACTTCCTTGACGCCCTTCTCGGACGCGCGCTCGGCAATACGCTTGCCGACCGCTTTCGCGGCTTCGATGTTGGCGCCGGTCTTGCCGGCCGACGCCACTTCTTTTTCCTTCGTAGAGGCCGAAACGAGCGTGACGCCCTTCACGTCGTCGATGACCTGCGCGTAAATGTGCTTCGACGAGCGAAACACGGAAAGACGCAGGCGGCCATAGGCCTTGCCGCGCTGCCGAATGCGAGTGCGCTCGGCGCGACGGGCGTTGGTCTTCTGCTTGATGCTCATCTCGCCCTCGTTACTTCTTCTTACCTTCCTTGCGGAAGATGTATTCGTTGACGTACTTGATGCCCTTGCCCTTGTAAGGCTCCGGCTTGCGGAACCGGCGGATCTCCGCCGCGACCTGGCCGACCTTCTGGCTGTCGATGCCAGCGACGACGATCTCGGTCGGCTTCGGAGTCGTGATCGTGATCCCCTGCGGGATCGGGTAGAGCACGTCATGCGAATAGCCGAGCGCGAGCTGCAGGTTCTTGCCCTGCACCGCGGCGCGGTAGCCGACGCCGTTGATCTCGAGCTTCTTCTCGTAGCCCTTGGTCACGCCCTCGACGAGATTGGCGATCATCGAGCGCGTCATGCCCCATACGGCGGCGTGACGCTTGGTGTCGCCCTTCTTCTCGATCGTGATCTCGCCCTTGTCGAGCTTGGCGCCGACCTCGTCGGTCAACGTCATCGAAAGCTCGCCCTTCGGGCCCTTCATCTTGATCTGCTGGCCCTGCACCGTGGCGGTGACGCCGGTTGGTACCGTGACGGGCCGTTTGCCGATTTTTGACATCGTGCCCTCCTCAGAACACCGTACAGAGAACTTCGCCGCCGACATTCTGCTCGCGCGCGGCATGATCTGCCATCACGCCCTTCGGGGTCGACAGAATCGCGACACCGAGGCCGTTATGGATACGCGGCAGATTCTTGACCGACGCGTAGACGCGGCGGCCCGGCTTCGACACGCGCTCGATCTCCTTGATGACCGGCGTGCCGTCGAAATACTTCAGTTCAATATTGAACTCGGTACGGCCATTCTTGTGCGACGTCGTCGAGTAGTCGCGGATATAGCCTTCCTTCTTGAGCACATCGAGAACGCTGGCGCGGAACGTCGAGCCCGGCGTAATGACGTTGTGCATCAGCCGCAACTGCGCGTTGCGGATGCGGGTGATCATATCGCCGATCGGATCGCTAAGAGACATGCGCGACCTCCCTTACCAGCTCGACTTCACGAGACCGGGGATCAGGCCGTTCGAGCCGAGATCCCGGAGCGCGATACGCGACAGCTTCAGCTTGGCGTAGTTGCCGCGCGGACGGCCGCTGATTTCGCAGCGGTTGCGATAGCGCTCGCGCGCTGAGTTGCGCGGCAGCTTCTGCAGCTTGAGGACCGCAGCGAAGCGATCTTCGATCGAAAGCTTCTTGTCCCTCACGATGGCGCGCAGCTTCGCGCGCTTCGGCGCGTACTGCTTCGCCATCCGGCGGCGCCGTTCGTTCTTCTCGATCATGCTCTTCTTAGCCATTTCGTTCTCCAGAATTTCCGCGTTTGAAGCTTTCGCCTCACTGCCGGAAGGGAAAATTGAAAGCGGTGAGCAGCGCCCGCGCCTCGTCGTTATTCTTGGCGGTCGTGCAAAAGGTGATGTCCATGCCCCAGACGTCGCTGACCTTGTCGAAGTCGATTTCCGGGAAAATGATGTGTTCCTTGATGCCGCAGGTGTAGTTGCCCCGCCCGTCGAAGCTGTTCGGGTTGAGGCCGCGGAAGTCGCGCACGCGCGGCAGCGCGATGTTCACGAAGCGGTCGAGGAAGTCGTACATCCGCGCCGAGCGCAGCGTGACCTTCGCACCGATCGGCAGATCCTCGCGCAGCTTGAAGTTCGCGATCGCCTTGCGCGACTTCGTAATCACCGACTTCTGGCCGGCGATCAGCGTGAGGTCGTTGGCGGCCGCCGTCACCTTCTTCTGGTCGGTGACGCCCTCCGAGCCGAGGCCCATGTTGATCACGACCTTGGTGACCACGGGCACCGCGAACGAGTTCGAATAGCCGAACGTTTCGGTGAGTTTCGGCCGGATGACCTTCTCGTACTCGGTCTTCAGCCGCGGGATATAGGTATCAGCCATTGATCTGCTCTCCCGAGCGCTTGGCGACGCGCACCTTGGTGCCGTCGTCCAGCGTCTTGAACCCGACGCGCGTCGCCTTGCCGCCCTTCGGGTCGGCGAGCGCGATATTGGAAATGTGAATGCTCGATTCCTTGGCGATGATGCCGCCCTGGCTCTTCGCGGTCTGGCGCTGATGGCGGCGCACCATCTGCACGCCGCGCACGAGCACGCGGTTTTCCGCGGTCAGCATCTTGATGACTTCGCCGGTTTTGCCCTTGTCGCGGCCGGCGATGACGACGACTTTGTCGCCCTTTCTGATTTTCGCGGCCATTAGAGCACCTCCGGTGCGAGCGAAATGATCTTCATGTGGTTCTTGGCGCGCAGCTCGCGCGGCACCGGCCCGAAGATACGGGTGCCGACCGGCTCGTTCTGCGCGGTCATCAGCACGGCGGCATTGCGATCGAAGCGGATCACCGAGCCATCCGGACGGCGGATGTCCTTGCGGATCCGTACGATCACGGCCTTCGAGACCTCGCCCTTCTTCACGCGGCCCCGCGGGATCGCTTCCTTCACGGAAACGACGATGGTGTCGCCGATCGTCGCGTATTTACGCTTCGATCCGCCGAGCACCTTGATGCACATCACGCGGCGCGCGCCGGAATTGTCCGCGACGTCGAGGTTGCTTTGCATCTGAATCATGGCACTTCGCCTTGTCTGTTCTCTTGACCGGGCCGGAAACCGTCCCGGTGAAATCTAAAAACCGTTAGCTTGCTTGCTTCTTGTCGCTGGCATGGGAGGTATCGGCCTTGCCGAGCACCACCCAGGACTTGGTCTTCGACAACGGGCGCGTCTCTTCGATCCGCACCTGATCGCCGACCTTGCAGGCATTCTCTTCGTCGTGGGCGTGATACTTCTTCGACCGCCGCACGGTCTTCTTGAACAAGGGATGCGTGAAGCGGCGCTCGACGAGCACGGTCACGGTCTTGTTCTGTTTGTCGCTAACGACAACGCCCTCGAGCACGCGTTTCGGCATATCTACCTCACTTAGCCTTTTTGGCGGCGGCTTTGCCCGCGCGCTTTTCCGTTGCCGCCGTCTTCAGCCTGGCGATATCGCGGCGCACGATGCGCACGCGCGAGGTGCTTTCAAGCTGCCCCGTCGCCTTCTGGAAACGCAGGTTGAACTGTTCTTTCTTGAGCTCGAGGAGCTTGTCCTCGATCTCGTCGGGGGTCATCGCCCGTACGTTTTCGATCTTGATCGCCATAGCGCTCACCTCACCCGATCCGCGTCACGAAACGCGTCGCGATCGGCAGCTTCGCCGCCGCAAGACGCATTGCCTCGCGCGCGGTCGCCTCATCGACGCCGTCCACTTCGAACATGACGCGGCCCGGCTTGACCTTGCATGCCCACCATTCCGGCTGACCTTTGCCTTTGCCCATGCGGACTTCGACCGGCTTCTTCGAGATGGGGACATCCGGAAACACGAGGATCCACACGCGGCCGGCACGCTTCATGTGATGCGTGATGGCGCGGCGCGCGGCCTCGATCTGGCGCGCGGTAAGCCGCTCCGGCGCGAGCGCCTTCAGGCCGAACTGGCCGAAGGAAAGCTTGGTCCCGCCCTTCGCAGTGCCGTGGATGCGGCCCTTGAACTGCTTGCGGAATTTAGTGCGTGAAGGTTGCAACATGTCGGTAAACCTTGATTAAGCGGCGTCGCGCGAACGGCCGCCACCGGCACCGCCGGCCTCGCCCATGCGCTTGTCCTGCGCCATCGGATCGTGCTCGAGCACTTCGCCCTTGAAGATCCAGACTTTGACGCCGCAGGTGCCGTAAGTGGTGAACGCCGTCGAGGTACCGTAATCGACGTCGGCGCGCAGCGTATGCAGCGGCACGCGGCCTTCGCGATACCACTCGGTGCGCGCGATTTCGTTGCCGCCGAGACGGCCCGCGCAGTTGATGCGGATGCCTTCGGCGCCGAGACGCATGGCCGACTGCACCGCGCGCTTCATCGCGCGGCGATAGGCAACGCGGCGCTCCAGCTGCTGCGTGATCGAGTCGGCGACGAGCTTGGCGTCGATTTCCGGCTTGCGGATTTCGAGGATGTTGATGATGACCTCGGCGTCCGTCATCTTCGAGATGTGCTTGCGGAGCTTGTCGATGTCGGCGCCCTTCTTGCCGATGACGACACCCGGGCGGCCCGAATAGATCGTGACGCGGCACTTGCCGTGCGGACGCTCGATGACGATCTTCGACACCGCCGCCTGCTTGAGCTGCGCCGTCAGATATTCACGGATCTTGATGTCCTCATGCAGCCGCTTGCCGTATTCGCCGCGGCTTGCGTACCAGCGCGAATCCCAGGTGCGGTTGATGCCGAGCCGGAGCCCGATCGGATTGACCTTCTGACCCATCAGGCGGCTCCTTCTGCCGTGGCCGCTTCCTTGGCGGCGGATTTTTTCGGCGCGGACTTCTTCGCGGCCGGCTTCTTTTCTTCGACTTCGCGCACAACGATCGTCAGGTTCGAGAACGTCGAGAACACGCTGCCCGACTTGCCGCGGCCACGCGGCATCCAGCGCTTGATGACGAACGCCTTGCCGACATGCGCCTCGGCGACGACGAGATCGTCGACGTCGAGATCGTGATTGTTCTCGGCATTGGCGATCGCCGACTCAAGGCACTTCTTGACGTCGCGCGCCGCACGCTTGCGCGAAAATTCGAGATCAGCGAGCGCGCCGTTGACTTTCTTGCCGCGGATCAGGCCGGCCACCAGGCCAAGCTTCTGCGGCGAGACGCGCAGCATGCGCGCAATGGCTTTCGCTTCGTTGTCTTTCAGCGCGCGCGGTTTCGAGCTCTTACCCATGATCTAACCTCAGCTTGCCTTGGCCGGCTTCTTCGCCGTCTTGTCGCCCGAGACCGAGTGGCTGCTAAATGTGCGTGTCGGCGAGAACTCACCGAACTTGTGTCCGACCATGTCCTCGGTGACGTAGACCGGAATGTGCTTCTGGCCGTTGTGCACGCCGAAGGTCAGTCCCACGAACTGCGGCAGGATCGTCGAGCGGCGGCTCCACGTCTTGATGACTTCCGAGCGGCCGGACGAGCGCGCGGCATCCGCTTTCTTAAGCAGATAGCCGTCGACGAACGGACCTTTCCAGACAGAACGAGTCATGCCGAATTAATCCTTCTGCTTCCGGGCGTGCCGGCTCGACACGATGAATTTGTTGGTGCGCTTGTTCTTGCGGGTCTTCTTGCCCTTGGTCGGGAAGCCCCACGGCGACACCGGATGGCGGCCACCCGAGGTGCGGCCTTCGCCGCCGCCGTGCGGATGGTCGACCGGGTTCATGGTCACGCCGCGGTTGTGCGGCTTCTTGCCCATCCAGCGCTTGCGGCCGGCCTTGCCGATCGAGATGTTCATGTGATCGGGGTTCGACACCGCGCCGACCGTCGCGAAGCAACGGCCATGCACGAAACGCTGCTCGCCCGACTTCAGGCGGATGATGCAATAGCCCTGGTCGCGGCCGACGATCTGCGCGTAGGTGCCAGCCGAACGCGCGAGCTGGCCGCCCTTGCCGATCTTGACCTCGATGTTGTGCACGATGGTGCCGACCGGGATGTTCTCGAGCGGCATCGCATTGCCCGGCTTCACGTCGACATTCTCGCCGGAGACGATGGTGTCGCCCGCGGCGATCCGCTGCGGTGCCAGGATGTAGGCGAGATCGCCGTCCGAATACTTGATGAGCGCGATGAACGCCGTGCGGTTCGGATCGTACTCGAGACGCTCGACCTTCGCCGGCATGTCATGCTTGGCGCGCTTGAAATCGACAGTGCGCAGCGCCTTCTTGTGGCCGCCGCCGCGGAAACGCGAGGTCACGCGGCCATACATGCCGCGGCCGCCGGTCGAGGACTTACCCTCGGTCAGCGCCTTGACCGGCTTGCCCTTCCACAGACCCGAACGGTCAACCAGAACGAGCTGGCGGAGCGACGGTGTTTTCGGTTTGAATGTTTTCAACGCCATGGTCTTAGAGCCCCGTCGTCACGTCGATCGACTGCCCGTCCTCGAGCGTGATGATCGCTTTCTTGACGTCACTGCGGTGCGCGCGAACGCCCTTGAACACCTTGAGTTTGCCCTTGCGGACCATGGTGTTCACGCTCTTCACCTTGACGTCGAACAGTTTCTCGATCGCTTCCTTGATCTGCGGCTTGGTCGCGTTCATCGCGACCTTGAAGATGACCTGATTGTGCTCGGACGCCATCGTCGCCTTCTCGGTGATAACCGGAGAAACGATCACGTCGTAATAGCGCGGGTCTTGTGCGGCTTTGCTCATTTGAAGCGCGCCTCCAGCGCATCCACGGCGGCCTTGGTCAGCACGAGCTTCGAACGCCGCACGATGTCGTAAACATTGGCACCCTGCACCGGCAGGACGTCGAAGTGCGGGATGTTGCCCGCCGCCTTCTTGAAATTCTGCTCGACTTCCGCGCCGTCGATGACGAGCGCATTCGAAAGGCCGAGCTTCGCGAGTTGCTCTTTGAGCGCCGCCGTCTTGCCCTTCTCGATCTTGAGATCGGAGACAACGATGAGATCGGAGCTTTTCGCCTTGGCCGAGAGCGCGTACTTGAGCGCGAGCGCCCGCACCTTCTTCGGCAGACCGATCTCGTGGCTGCGCACGAGCGGGCCGAATGCACGGCCGCCGCCGCGGAACTGCGGCACGCGGGCCGAACCGTGACGAGCGTTACCGGTGCCCTTCTGGCCGTACATTTTCTTGCCGGTACGCCAGATCTCAGCGCGGTTCTTGACCTTGTGCGTGCCGGCGCGGCGCTTGGCGAGCTGCCACACGACACAGCGATGGATGATGTCTTCGCGCGGCTCGAGGCCGAAGATCGCGTCCGAAAGCTGGACCGATCCCGAAGCCTTGCCGTCGAGGCTGGTGAGCTTGAGTTCCATTATTTCTTACCTCCAGCCGGCTTGGCTTTCTTCTCGCCTTTAGCGCCGGTCTTCGGAGCCGTCGCGCCCTTCGACAGGATCGCAGGCGGCGGCAGCGGGCCGCCCGCCTCAGGACGTGCGTCGCCGGGGTTGAGGAACTTGCCGGGTTTCGGCGCGTCCTTCGGCAGCGGACGCTTCACGGCGTCACGCACCATGATCCAGCCGCCGTCGGCGCCCGGAACCGCACCTTCGACCAGCAGCAGGCCGCGCGCAGCATCGGTGCGGACGACCTTGAGGTTGAGCGTGGTGATCGTGCGCGCGCCCATGTGGCCCGGCATCTTCTTGTTCTTGAAGGTCTTGCCCGGATCCTGGCGGCCGCCCGTCGAACCGATCGAGCGGTGCGAGATCGAGACACCGTGCGAGGCGCGCAGGCCGCCGAAATTCCAGCGCTTCATGCCGCCGGCGAAGCCCTTACCGATCGAGGTGCCCGTGACGTCGACGAACTGGCCGACAACAAAGTGGTCGGCGAGCAATTCCGCGCCGACCGGGATCAGGCCGTCGGCCGGCACGCGGAATTCCGCGAGCTTCATCTTCGGCTCGACCTTGGCTGCCGCGTAGTGGCCGCGCAGCGCCTTCGAGACGTTCTTGACCTTGCGGCTGCCCGCGCCGAGCTGCAGCGCGACGTAGCCGTTTTTTTCCGCCGTGCGGTGCGCGAGCACCTGGCAATTGTCGATCTTGAGCACAGTCACAGGCACATGCTCACCGGCGTCTGAAAAGACGCGGGTCATGCCGACCTTCTGTGCGATCACGCCGGAGCGCATGGTTCTCGTTCCTTACAGCTTGATTTCGACGTCAACACCGGCAGCGAGGTCGAGCTTCATCAGCGCGTCCACCGTCTGTGGCGTCGGGTCAACGATATCGAGCAGACGCTTATGCGTACGCATTTCGAACTGCTCGCGGCTCTTCTTATCGATGTGCGGCCCACGGTTCACCGTGAACTTCTCGATGCGGGTCGGCAGCGGGATCGGCCCGCGCACCTGCGCGCCCGTACGCTTCGCGGTCGCCACGATCTCCTTCGTGGACGCATCGAGAATGCGATGGTCGAACGCCTTGAGGCGGATTCGAATATTCTGGCCGTTCATGTCTCTTCTCTCTGTCCCGTCACGGCCCGTTCGGCCGTCCACGTTCCCTATTTCGCATCAACTCGCGGATGCCCCGCCTCGCGGCGGGGCATGACGCGGAACAAGTCTGCTTACTCTATGACCTTGGCGACGACGCCGGCGCCGACGGTGCGGCCGCCCTCACGGATGGCGAAGCGGAGCTTCTCTTCCATCGCGATCGGCACGATCAGCTGCACTTCCATCGACACGTTGTCGCCCGGCATCACCATCTCGGTGCCCGACGGC
>DATMGD010000007.1:0-48445 GCA_035555855.1 Xanthobacteraceae bacterium | reverse complement strand
TCGGCCGATGTTGAGCGTCAGAAGCGGTGGTTAGCAAAGTCACACCACCGGGGGCCATGCAGAGCAAGCCGATTAAACACCGTGCGCGGGATGCCGGTTACGAGCCGGCGACTGCGGAAGACATTATCCGTGTGCTTTCCTACCTTTTCGCACATGGACCGTGGAGACCGGCAAGTCTCCGGCGTCCCGCGCCGCCCTCGCTTTCATGGGTGGAGTGCTGACGATGATCCGGCAGGGAAAATCCTTGCGCGGTAACGATGACGGCTGCCGATTGATTGCCTGCCATCCACCCAATACCCTTGCGCCATGAAGAAGCCCGCGCTGGTCGCCGATATCGGCGCTTCCACCATCCGCATCGCGCTCGCGCGCCCGAACGGCACGCTCGGCACCGTGCGTTCTTATCCGCTGCGTCCCGACGAAAATCCCGAACTGCATCTTGCCGCGGCGCTTGCGGCGGCGAAGCCGCGCCCGGATGCCGCCGTTCTCGCCGTCGCGGCGCCCGTCGATGGCGATCAGGTGACGATGACCAATTTCAACTGGTCGTTCTCGCAAAAGACGCTCGCGCGCTCCCTCCGGTTGAAGCGGCTCACGGTCGTGAACGATTTCGTTGCGGTTGCGCATGCGCTGCCGGCGTTCCGGGCCGCCGATCTCGTTTCGATTCCCGGCGGGCACAAGAACACCAAAGGCAATTTGCTGGCCTGCGGGCCCGGCAGCGGCTTCGGTGTCGCGGCGCTCATTCCGGCAAAAAGACCGGTAGCGATCGCGAGCGAAGCCGGGCATACGCGGCTCGGGGCCTCGACCTCGGATGCCGCGCGCGTCGTCGCGCATCTCGTGAAGGAACTCGGCACGGTCGTCACCGAGCATGTTTTGTCCGGGCCGGGTCTCGTGCGGCTCCATCGCATCCTGACCGGCAAACACGAAAGCGCCGAGGAGATCGCGAGCGCCGCGCGCAAGGGCCGCACCGACGCCAAGGCGACAACCGATATGTTCCTGCGCTGGTTCGGCCGTGTCGCGGGCGATCTTGCGCTCACCTTCGATGCGCGCGGCGGCGTTTATCTTGCGGGCGGCGTGTCGCGCTCGCTCGCGCCGCTCGTCGCAAGCTCGCATTTTCGCGAGACGTTTGAGAACCATCCGCCCTACGGCGTGCGGCTCGCTGCGATCCCGGTGCATGTCGTCGTGCATCCGGCGCCGGGATTGCTTGGAGCTGCCGTGCTGGCAAAGCGGTTGATGCGCTAGCTTATGTGCTTGTCGAAAGCTGCCGTGTGGTGCGCGGCGGATTCTTCGGAGAAGCAGCAAAAGACGATTTGACCGACCGCGTCGCCCGCTTCGACGGCGCGCATGATGGTGCCGACGGCGATGCCTGCGGCATGGTCGGCGGGGAAACGATAGACGCCGGTCGAGATCGCCGGAAACGCGATCGAGTGCAATTTCGCCGCGCGCGCCAGCGCCAGCGAATTTTTGTAGCAGCCGGCGAGCAGTTCTTCCTCGCGCTCGGTACCGCCGCGCCAGACCGGGCCGACGGCATGAATGACGTGGCGCGCGGGCAGGCGATAGCCGCCGGTGATCTTGGCCTCTCCCGTGGTGCAGCCGCCGAGCGTTTTACATTCCGCGAGCAGATCCGGCCCCGCCGCGCGGTGGATCGCGCCATCGACGCCGCCACCGCCGAGGAGCGAAGCGTTGGCCGCGTTGACGATGGCGTCGACGTCGAGCCTGGTGATGTCGCCAATGGCGATCGCGAGGCGTGCGCCATGCGCCTGTTTCTCAAGTACCGTGCGCGGGCCTGAGATCATGCGCCGATCTAACGATGTTTTGGGCCGCTAGCCAAGCTGCTTGCGAATATCGAGGGTGCTGCGTTTGCCGAGCGCGGCATAGTGCTGCTTGAGGAATTGCTCCGCCGCGGCGCGGCCGATGTCGCGCAATTCCAGAAAGAACGGCCACTCGACATTAAACTTCGAGCTCGAGGTGAATTTGCTCATCGACTCGTCGGCCGAGATGCGGTGCAGCAGCATCTTGCGATAGCCCGCCTTGCGGGCAAGCCGCCGGAAGAAGGCGTTGCTCATCACCTTGCCGACGAAGCCGATGGCGCGAAATTCGGACAAGAGCGAGGCGTTGAAGGTAATCTCGTTGATGCGGTTCAGAATCTCGCGCGCGGTCTGCGGCGTTTCCTCGCGCTCGACCGGATTGGTTTGCACCAGCACAATGTCGTCCGACTTGCTGCTGCGGAAGAACGGAAAGAGCGGCGGGTTGCCGACATAGCCGCCGTCCCAATACGGCATGCCGCCGATCTCGACCGCCTTGAACATGAACGGCAGACAGGCCGAGGCCATCACCACATCGGGCGTGATTTCGTTCTGGCTGAAGATGCGCACCTTGCCGGTGCGGACATTCGTCGCGGAGATGAAGAGCTTGAGCTTTCTATTGGCGCGCACGGCCTCGAAATCGACTTCGCTCTCCAATATCTCACGCAGCGGATTGATGTTGAACGGATTGATGTCGTAGGGCGAGACGAAGCGGCTCGCGACATCGAGCGCGAGGAACATCGGGTTGTTGTCGAGCGACCAGTTGCCCATCAGGCGATCCATCATGCCGCGCTGGAGCGGGCTGAGGCGGCCGTCATGGGAAACCGTGCGCCAGAATTTTTGCAGCGTCTCGCGTGCGCCATCGCGCCCGCCCTTGTGATAGCCGCTCGCAAAAGCGACGGCGTTCATCGCGCCGGCGCTGGTGCCGGAGAGGCTGTCGAAGGTGAGGCGCTCGTCTTCGAGCAGCCGGTCGAGCACGCCCCAGGTAAAGGCGCCGTGCGCGCCGCCGCCCTGCAAAGCGAGATTGATGGCTTTCAAAGGCACTCCTCCAAAGGCATTAAGTGAGAAGATATGGCGCTAATGAGCGAGCCGGTGGCGGAGTCTGCCCGCCCGTCATATATATTGTGCGACGCGGCAATATGTTACGGGCCGTTGGGACAGGTGGCAAACGGCGATATTATGTCACAAATGCATTCCGGCTTTCCGCACCCCGATCACGATCACGGCAGCTGCGTGAGCGAAACGCTCGCGCGCGCCGAGGAAGCCTGCGGCGCGCGCGGTTTGCGGCTGACGCCGCTTCGCCGCCGGGTGCTCGAAATTTTGGCAGAGAGCCATGCGCCGCTCGGCGCCTATGACATCGTCGAGAAACTCAAGAAGGCGAAAGAATCTTCGCCGGCCATGTCGGTCTATCGCGCGCTCGAATTTCTGACCGGCGAGGGGCTCGCGCACCGTATCGAGAGCAAGAACGCGTTTCTCGCCTGCACCGGCGGTCATGAAGGCGACGACATCGTGCTCTTTATGCTGTGCGAACGCTGCGGCACGGTGGCCGAGATCAACTCGTCGGCCCTGGGGCGCGATCTCGCGCAGGCGGCGAAGGCCGCGCATTTCACACCAAAGGTGCCGGTGCTCGAAGTCTCCGGCCTGTGCGGGCGCTGCCGTGAAAGCGGCGCGCGGCGCAAATGATGAAGGCAGGCTGATGAGCGAACTCGTACCCTTCGAGCTGACGGACGCCGCGGCCGCCAAACGCAAGCGCTCGGTTGCGGTCGATGTCGGCGGCGTCACCGTCGGCGGCGGCGCACCGATCGTCGTGCAGTCGATGACCAATACCGACACGGCCGATGTCGAGGGAACGGCGCGGCAGGTCGCGGCGCTGGCGCATGCGGGCTCGGAGCTCGTACGCATCACGGTTGACCGCGACGAAGCGGCGGCGGCTGTCCCGAAGATTAAAGAACGCCTCGCGCAACTCGGCGTCGAGGTGCCGCTCGTCGGCGACTTTCACTATATCGGCCACAAATTGCTCGCCGCGCATCCGGCCTGCGCCGAGGCGCTCGCGAAATACCGCATCAATCCCGGCAATGTCGGCTTTCGCGAAAAGCGCGACCGGCAGTTCTCCGAGATCATCGAGATCGCGCTGAAATACGAGAAGCCCGTTCGCATCGGCGCTAACTGGGGCTCGCTCGACCAGGAATTGCTGACGCATCTCATGGACGAGAACGCGAAAGCCAAGGCGCCGGTCGAGGCGCGCGCGGTGACGCGCGAGGCGCTGGTGCGCTCGGCGATTCTCTCCGCGGCGCGCGCCGAAGAACTCGGCATGAGCCGCGACAAGATCATTCTCTCGGCGAAAGTCTCGGCGGTGCAGGATTTGATCTCGGTCTATCGCGAGATGGCGCGGCGCGGCGACTATGCGCTGCATCTCGGGCTCACCGAAGCCGGCATGGGTTCGAAGGGCATCGTCGCGTCGTCCGCCGCGATGGGCGTTCTGCTGCAAGATGGCATCGGCGATACGATCCGCGTTTCGCTGACGCCCGAGCCGAACGGCGACCGCACGCGCGAAGTCACCGTCGCGCAGGAACTATTGCAGACGATGGGGTTGCGCACTTTCGTGCCGCTTGTCGCCGCCTGTCCCGGCTGCGGGCGCACGACCTCGACGGTGTTTCAGGAACTCGCCTTCGATGTGCAGTCGTATATCCGCGAGCGCATGCCCGAGTGGAAGAAGCAGTATCCCGGCGTCGAGACTTTGAACGTCGCTGTGATGGGCTGCATCGTCAACGGTCCGGGCGAATCGAAGCATGCCGATATCGGCATTTCGCTGCCCGGCACCGGCGAAGCGCCGACGGCGCCGGTGTTTATCGACGGTAAGAAGGTCGCGACGTTGCGCGGCGCGGCGCTCGCGGCCGAATTCAAGGCGATGGTGGAAGACTATATCGTCCGCCGCTGGGGTGTCGCCCGGCCGGATGCTGCCGAATAATTACTGCAACAGTTGCGCGGCGAGATTGACGGTGAGTGCGATCACCGCCGTCGTGAACACGAACGACACCAATCCGTGGACGATGACGAGACGGCGCATGCGGCGCGAGGTCACCAGCGTGTCGGAGGTTTGCGCCGTCATGCCGATGGTTAGCGCAAAATAAAGAAAGTCCCAGTAGTCGGGCGCTTCGTCGCCTGAGAACCTGATGCCGCCGCGCGTCTTGGCGCGGCTGCCCTTCACCTCGGCATGATATTCGTGCGCGTAATAAACGGTGAAGATGAAGTGCACGAAGGCCCAAGAGTTGATCACGGTCAGGAAAGTGAGCGCGAGCCTGATCGCGCGCGTCGTGCCTTGTAACTGCTTTGCCGAAAAAACGCCGAGCGCGATCGCGATCAGCATCATGCTGGCGGCGATGATGACGAGCGTCAGTACGGTGAGGCGGCCTTCGGCTTCGGCAATCGAGCGGTCACGGATCTTCGCCGCCGCGGTCTGCGTCATCATGATGAGAATGAGCACGATGAACAGCATCACGCCGGCGTTCCAGCCGAGCAGTGCATGAGCGATGAAATCGTCGGCGGGAATGAGCAGCCCAACGGCAAGACCGAACAGCGCCGACAGCACCAGGCGCGGCCGGGCCTGAATGCTGCGATAAGCAGCATGCAGCGGGTGGTTCGATTTCGCCATGACGGTTCTCAGCGGTTGCGGGTCGCGAGGAATCGTACCGCCGAGGTTAGCATGGCAGCCTTCGGGCCAAATGGTAGAAGCGCACCTTCGGCCTCGGCGACGAGGCTTCCGAGCCGTTCGCGCGCTTGCGATATGCCGAGCGTGCTGATGAGCGTCGCCTTGCCGGCGGCGGCATCCTTGCCGGTGCGCTTGCCGACGGTCGCGGCATCGCCCTCGGCGTCGATCAGATCGTCGCTAAGCTGAAACGCAAGCCCGAAGCAGCGCGCGTAATCGAGGAGCGCCTTGCGCGCGCTCATATCGGCGCCGCCAAGAATTGCGCCGGCTTCGCAGGCAGCTTTGAGCAGCGCGCCGGTCTTCATCGATTGCAGTCGTTCGATTTCGCTGGCTGAAAGCGCAAGCGGCTTGTGGTCCGCGGCGAAGCGGCCTTCGGCTTCGAGGTCGAGCATCTGGCCGCCAGCCATGCCGCCAAGGCCGCTCGCGCGCGCAAGAAGGAGAACGAGCGCGGAGCGGATTGCCGCACTCGGATGCGTTGTCTCGCGCGCGAGAATGTCGAAAGCGAATGTCAGTAGCGAATCGCCCGCGAGAATCGCGGTCGCTTCATCGAAAGCGCGATGCAGCGTCGGCTGGCCGCGTCGCAGATCGTCGTCGTCCATCGCGGGGAGATCGTCGTGCACGAGCGAATAGCAATGCACGCACTCGAACGCGCATGCCGCGGGCAATACGGTTGCTTCCGGCACGCCGAACAGCGCGGCGCTCTCGATCAGCAGGAACGGGCGCAGCCGCTTGCCGCCGGTGCTGGCGTAACGGATCGCACGCAGGAGCCGTTCGGGCCGGAAGATTTCGCCGGGCGCGGCGGCATCCGCAAGCAGCGCTTTCATCGCCGCTTCGGTGGCGGTGGATACCGCGTCGAGGCGGCGGGTAAAGGTTTGCTCGGCCTGTGTGCTCAAGGTGAACGGGCTTTGCCTTGACCGTGACGAGAGGTCAAGCCGGTCCGTTTGTGGCGCCCGGCGGCCGTGCTATGCGAATTGCACAGGGGAGGGCGGATGATCGGCAGCATCATCAGGGTCGGCTTGCGAATTGTGCTCGTACTCGTGCTTGCCGTGCTGCTGCTCGTGCCGCTCTACGCCTTTGTGCCGCCGGTCTCGACGGTGATGGTCGGGCGCTGGCTGACCGGCAAGCCGGTGACGCGAATCTGGAAGCCGCTCGAGCAGATTTCGCCCAATCTCGTCCGCGCGGTGATCGCGGCGGAAGACGCGCGCTTTTGTTCGCACGCAGGCGTCGATTGGGTCGAGGTCGGGCATGCGCTCGAAGATGCCGATGATGTCGACGGCCTGCGCGGCGCTTCCACCATTGCGATGCAGACGGCGAAGAACCTCTTTTTGTGGCCGGGGCGGCAGTTCATCCGCAAGGGGCTGGAAGTGCCGCTCGCCTATTATCTCAACCTGATGTGGACCAAGCGGCGGCTGATCGAGGTCTATCTCAATGTCGCCGAGTGGGGGCCGAACGGCGAATTCGGCGCCGAGGCCGGTGCACGGCGGGCTTTCCGCAAGAGCGCGGCGAGCCTCTTGCCGTCGGAAGCGGCGCTGCTCGCGGCCGTCCTGCCCAATCCGAAGCTGCGGAACGCCGCCCGGCCGGGACGGGGCCTGTTGCGGGCCTCGATCCGCTACCGGCGGCTCGCGGCGGTGGCGGGTTCGCCCATTACGGCTTGTCTTGCGCGTTAAGAAGGGCCACCGACCGGTTTTCAAGACGATTTGCAGGGGCGGGCGGATACCTCTATAAGCCCGCCTAAACCAGACATTGCCCGTCAGGGCCGTTCACTTAACCGGAGCCGGAAATGGCCGTTCCTAAAAGAAAAACCTCGCCCTCGCGTCGTGGCATGCGCCGTTCGGCCGATGCGCTGAAGAACCCGACCTATGTCGAGGACAAGGATTCCGGCGAACTGCGCCGCCCGCACCATGTCGACCTCAAGACCGGCATGTATCGCGGCCGCCAGATCCTCAAGCCCAAGTCCGAAGACTAAGCCGGAAGGCAAGCTCTCCATCCGGAGAGGGTGATGCTCGCGAGCTTTCCACTCTTCCTGATCTCGTTCGCGATCTACAACATGATCGCGTTCATCACGCCGGGAACGGCGTGGGAAAGCCCGATGTTTTCGGTGCCGATGCAATCGGGCGCGACCTGGGCGGTCTCGGCGGGCGATTTGCTGCTCGCGCTGTCGCTACTGTTCCTGTTCTTCGAAATGCTGAAGGCGACGCGCTCCTACCGGCGCACGCTCGTCGATCACATGCTCTCGACGCTCGTCTTCGTCGCGGCGCTGATCGAATTTCTGCTGGTCAAGGAAGCGGCGACGTCAGTGTTCGCGCTCCTGCTCCTGATGTCGCTCGTCGATGTGATCGGCGGCTGGGCGGTGTCGCTCGGCTCGGCGCGCCGCGATATTCAGGTCGACCCGATACCGCCTGCCGTCTGAAAAGTTAAAACGGCCGCGCCTTGTGTCGTTTCGGCACGCCGGCAAGATTCAGCATTTTACCGTAAGCGTTCGCAGCTTCCGCCGGATCGGCCCGGCGGCGCTCCCGCAGATGCGGCGCATCCTGCGATTTCGCAATCAGCTGGGTCACGAATGTGGCCAGCGTCCGCGGCTGGCGATAGCGCGTGCTTTCGTGCTGGACCGCGGCATCGAGCGGAACGAGGCTTGTACCGGTCGTTTCCGCAGAAGTGCCTGTACGTGTTTCCTGCCGTTCATGACGGAAGTTGCGGGAGATCGATATGCCGTGGCCGTCGCCGATACGCATCGCTGCCTCGTCTCATTCCGGAACGAAAGCCGTTCCGTGAGCATGAGGTCGCAAGTGCGGGGCCAGCGGCGGCGAGCCGCGCCGTTAAGGATGAATCGTAACGTAGATAACGTTGCGGATAAAAAAAGAACGCCGCCCTGCGGCGGCGTTCGGATTTGAAATCTTCCGGCGCTATGTGCGTTCAGCTCTTGTCGCCCTTGTCGGCGATCTGATCGAGCTTCTTCTGCAACTCGCCCATCTGCCGCTTGAGATTGTTGATCTCCTGGCTGCTCTCAGTGGGCGTGTCCGCCGGCTTGTCGAAGCCCGCGGTCGTCTTCTGCGCCGACGGCAGGAACATCGTGAAGGCGCGCTCGAACATTTCCATGTTGCGGCGGACCATGTCCTCGACCGGATTGAAACCGGTCGTGGTGCCGCCGAAGGCCTTGGTCATGCTGTCGCGAAACTTGCCCTGGTCGCGCGTGAAGAGATCGATCGACGCTTCGAGATAGCGCGGCACGATCAATTGCATGCTGTCGCCATAGAAACGGATGACCTGCCGCAGGAAATTGATCGGCAGCAGGTTGGCGCCCTTGTTCTCTTGCTCGAAAATAATTTGTGTCAGTACCGAGCGCGTGATGTCTTCGCCCGTCTTGGCATCGAAGACCACGAAGTCTTCGCCTTCCTTCACCATCACGGCCAGATCTTCGAGCGTGACATAGGTGCTCGTACCGGTGTTGTAGAGACGCCGGTTGGCGTATTTCTTGATCGTGACTGGTTCCGGTCCCTTCGACATAACATTCATACGCTTACCCCTTCACCCCAGAAGGCTAAATCTTATGACCTTTTTGCACTGCGGGCTACCCTCTGGCCGGCCGATCGGGCTTGATGCCTAACGAGGCTTTGAAGCCTGTTTCATCAGCGTTTTCTCGTCCTGACGCCTTATTGACACCTGGCTCGTCAATTAACGACGATAGGGTTCTGAATAACATTTATGCTGCGGCGCGGTTTGCGACCAAAGCGGGAGAAAATTCATGAAAGACGGTGTGGTTATCGTGGGTGCTGCGCGCACTCCGGTCGGTTCCTTCAATGGTTCGTTGTCGTCTCTGTCTGCTCATGTCCTGGGCAAGGTCGCGATTGAAGGTGCGCTCTCCCGCGCCGGGGTCGAAGGCAAGCAGGTATCCGAGGTCATTCTCGGCCAGATTCTGACGGCGGCGCAGGGACAGAACCCGGCGCGCCAGGCTTCGATTGCCGCCGGTATCCCTGTCGAAGTTCCGGCGTGGGGCGTCAACCAGCTTTGCGGCTCCGGCTTGCGCGCCGTTGCGCTTGGCTATCAGGCACTTGTGAATGGCGACTCCAGCATCGTCGTCGCCGGCGGCCAGGAATCGATGAGCCAGGCGCCGCACGCAGCTTATCTGCGCAGCGGCCAGAAGATGGGCTCGCTCGAGATGGTCGACACGATGATCAAGGACGGTCTGTGGGACGCCTTCAACGGCTATCACATGGGCAACACCGCCGAGAACGTCGCCAAGCAATGGCAGATCACGCGCGGCCAGCAGGATGAGTTCGCGGTCGCTTCGCAGCAGAAGGCGGAAGCGGCGCAGAAGGCCGGCAAGTTCAAGGACGAAATCGTGCCGGTGACGATCAAGTCGCGTAAGGGCGACATCGTCGTCGACACCGATGAATATCCGCGCCACGGCGCGACGCTGGACGGGATGACGAAATTGCGCCCGGCCTTCGAAAAAGACGGCACCGTCACGGCGGGCAACGCCTCGGGCATCAACGACGGCGCTGCCGCAGTGGTGTTGATGAAAGCGGCCGATGCCGAAAAGCAGGGCAAGCAGGTGCTCGCGCGCATCGTGTCGTGGGCGCAGGCCGGTGTCGATCCGTCGATCATGGGCACGGGGCCGATTCCGGCGTCGCGCGCGGCGCTCGCCAAAGCGGGCTGGAAGCCCGACGATCTCGACCTCGTCGAAGCGAACGAAGCCTTCGCGGCGCAGGCCTGCGCCGTCAATAAGGACATGGGTTGGGATACGGGCAAGGTGAACGTCAATGGCGGCGCGATCGCCATCGGCCATCCGATCGGCGCTTCGGGCGCGCGCGTTCTCGTCACGCTCCTGCATGAGATGGAGAAGCGCAAGGCGAAGAAGGGTCTTGCCACGCTCTGCATCGGCGGCGGCATGGGCATCGCCATGTGCATCGAGCGGCCGTAAGCGCGCTCGTAATGGAGCGCGGCCGTAAGCAAAACACAGCAAGCAAGGGCAGGAAGAAGGGGAAGGGAACATGAGCCGGGTTGCGTTGGTGACGGGCGGCACGCGTGGAATCGGTGCCGCCATTGCAAAGGCGTTGAAGGGAGCGGGCTACAAAGTGGCCGCCAATTACGGCGGCAACGACGAGGCCGCCGCCAAGTTCAAGGCGGAGACAGGCATTCCGGTCTTCAAGTGGGATGTGTCGTCCTTTGAGGCGTGCTCCGAAGGCATCAAGAAGGTCGAGGCCGAGCTTGGGCCGGTCGAGGTGCTGGTCAACAACGCCGGCATCACGCGCGACGCGATGTTCCACCGCATGACGCTCGAGCAGTGGCAGCAAGTCATCAGCACCAATCTCGGTTCGCTGTTCAACATGACGCGGCCGGTGTGGGAAGGCATGCGCTCGCGCAAGTTCGGCCGCATCATCAGCATCTCGTCGATCAACGGCCAGAAGGGCCAGATGGGCCAGGTGAACTATTCGGCGGCCAAGGCCGGCGATCTCGGCTTCACCAAGGCGCTGGCGCAGGAAGGCGCTCGCGCCGGCATCACCGTCAACGCGATCTGCCCCGGTTACATCAACACCGAGATGGTGCAGGCGGTGCCGAAGGATGTGCTCGAGAAAAATATTCTGCCGCAGATTCCGGTCGGCCGGCTCGGCGAGCCGGAGGAGATCGCGCGCGCGGTGTTGTTCCTCGCCGGTGACGATGCCGGCTTCATCACCGGCTCGACGCTCACCGTGAACGGCGGGCAGTATATTGCGTAATCAGAAGCAGATTGCGTTTAATAAAAATGGCCGAGGCATAGCCCGTCGAAGACGGGCGTAAACTCCGTTGTGCCCCGGCCATAATTCTTTTAGCCGCGAAAATTGTTTTTCCGCTCACGGATCTCGGTGAAGACTGCGGAAGGGTCGGCACCGCTCATCCCGACATTCTCGGCGATCTGCGGATCGTCGGCACGCATGAAGGGGTTCGCCGCGAATTCTTCGGAGAGCAGCGAGGGTATCGTTGGCTTGCCGGCGGCGCGCGCGGCTTCCACCTCGGCATATTTCTTCTTGAGCGCAGCGTTGTTCGGATCGACGGTCAGCGCGAAGCGGGCGTTCGAGAGCGTATATTCATGACCGCAATAGACCTTCATGTCGCCCGGCAGGTTGCGGAACTTCAGAAGCGAACGCCACAACACGGCGGCGGGCTTTTCGATGGCGCGGCCGCAGCCGAGCACGAACAGCGTGTCCGCGGCGAACAAAAGCTTCTCCTTGTCGAAGACAAGGGAGATGTGACCGGCGGTGTGGCCGGGCGTATCGAGCACACGAGCCGTGAGATTACCGAGCTTCACCGTGTCGCCTTCGCCGACCTTCTCGTCGATCATCGGGATCGTGCCGTCGTTCTTCGGGCCGATGACCTTGGCGCCATATTTCTGCTTGAGCGCCGGAATGCCGTCGGTGTGATCGGCGTGATGATGCGTGATGAGGATGTGCGTGAGCTTCCAGCCCTCCTTGTCGAGCGCCTGTTCGATGGGCGCGGCTTCCGGCGCATCGACGACGGCGGTGATGTCGCCCTCGTGCAGGAGCACGGCGTAATTGTCGGACAAGCAGGGAATAAGCCGGATTTCGACGGACATTGCTTCGCTCACCTCGTTATTTTGCTTCAACGGCAAACTAGCAACGTCGGTTCCTGCGAGCAAATAGGACAATTTTGATTTTGCCGAAGCGCGCGGACATTAGGCCAGACTTGGGCCCAGACTTGGACTATGTTGGCCGTCTTCTTATCCGCGGCTTACCATGCTCGTCGATGTTGTAGACCTCAGGAGTTTCTACACCCAGCCGGTCGGCGTGGTGACGCGGAGGCTGTTGTCGCAGGCGATCCGCAAGCGCTGGCCGCGCGTCAGCGGCATGAGAGTTGCCGGCCTTGGCTACGCGACGCCTTATCTCGGTCTTTTCAACGAGGAAGCCGAGCGCACGCTCGCGTTCATGCCGGCGCGTCAGGGCGTGATCCGCTGGCCTGCCGCCGATCCTTGCCGCAGTGCTTTGGTCGAAGAGACGCAACTGCCGCTGCCGGATGCTTCGATGGATCGCGTGCTCGCGGTGCATGCGCTGGAGCTGACTTACTACGCGCCGGATCTCCTGCGCGAGATTTGGCGAGTCCTCGCGGCGAACGGCCGGCTTATCATCATCGTGCCGAACCGGCGCGGTATCTGGGCGCGCAGCGACGCGACCCCGTTCGGGCAGGGCCGCCCATATTCGCGGCGCCAGCTTATGGAGCTATTGCGCGAGGCGCTGTTCACGCCGGTCGGCTGGAGTGAGGCGTTGTGGATCCCGCCGGTAACGCGGGTGCCCTTCCTGCGCTCGACGATCATCTGGGAGCGTGTCGGCCGCTCGTTGTCGCTGCCGTTCGCAGGCGTGCAGATCGTCGAAGCGACCAAGCAGGTATTCCGGCCGATTGCCGTGAAGCCCGCAAAGCGCGCAAAACCGGTGCTGGTGCCGGCCGCGATCTCGCGCGGTTAACCATTTCCGGCGCAAAGCGTCGATCAGACGCGGGACGAAAAGCCCTCAAGCGGGAAGCCGCCATAAGCCCGGTAATGTTTGCTTTGCCTTCGCGGCGACGGGGCTGTATCACGGCGCCCATCCATCAGGCGTAACCACGATGTCAGACCAGGGCAGCTCCGCACGCAAACCGGCCGTTTCGAGCCTCGCGACGCTGCGCATGGAAATCGACCGCATCGACGAAGAGATGCATCAGCTGCTGATCGAGCGCGGCGAGATCATCGAGTCGCTGATCCGCGTAAAGGGCACGCAGGAAACAGGCGCTGCGTTTCGTCCGGCGCGTGAGGCGGCGATGATGCGGCGGCTCGTCGAACGCCATCGCGGCATCCTGCCGCTCGACACGGCGGAGGGCATCTGGCGCGTCATCATCTCCACCTTCACTTATGTTCAAGCGAATTATTCCGTGCATGCCGACATGGCGGCGGGTGACGCGTTCGTACGCGACTCGGCGCGCTTCCATTTCGGTTTCACGACGCCGCTCGTTCCGCATATGAGCGCTTCCGCTGTCGTTACTGCGGTGGCAGCTTCGCGTGGCGATCTTGGCCTTGTGCCGGCAGGGACGGTGACCGGCTCCGGCAATTGGTGGAAGGCGCTGGAGGACGAAGGCGCGCCGAAGATCATCGCGCGGCTGCCTTTTGTGGAGCGCGACGATCATCCGGCGTCGCTGCCGCTGTTCGTCGTCTCGAAGCCGCTCGTCAAGGACGCGGCGGTAGAGGAAGTCGCGATCTGGAGTTTCGAGGTCGATGGCTGGAATGCGGCGGCGGCTGGCGCGCTTTCGGCCGGCACCGAAGTGCTGGCGTTCCCGCAAGGCGGCGCCGGACAAGCGGCGCTTCTCATATCGCTCAACCCGGGCGCTGCCCGCGAAGCCTCCGAGGCCGCGCTGAAAGCCGCGGGGGTCACGGTCCGGCACGCGGCCCTCGTCGGCGGTCACGCCAGCCGCTATACCGTTTCGCCCGGCAAATAGCCGATCGGAGTGAATCATGTCCGAGCAACCGACGCCGCGTCCTGGCGTGCTCGATATCAAAGCCTATGTGCCCGGCCGCAGCCAAGCGCCGGGAGCGGCGAAGCTTTACAAACTGTCGTCCAACGAGACGCCGCTCGGGCCGAGCCCGAAAGCGATCGAAGCGTTTCGGGAAGCGGCTTCGCATCTCGAGCTTTACCCCGAAGGAACCTCGGCGATCCTGCGCGAAGCGATCGGCAAGACGTTCGGGCTCGATCCCGCGCGCATTGTTTGCGGCGCGGGCTCGGATGAGCTTTTGAATCTCTTGGCGCAGGCTTATCTCGCGCCGGGCGACGAGTCGATTTCGACAGTGCACGGTTTTCTCGTCTACAAGATCGCGACGCTTGCCGCGGGCGGAAAACCGGTCGTCGTGCCGGAGAAGAATTTCATCACCGATGTCGACGCGATCCTTGCCGCGGTGACGCCGCGCACGAAGCTCGTTTTCATCGCGAACCCGAACAACCCGACCGGCAGCTACCTGCCGCTCGCCGAGATCCGGCGGTTGCGCGCGGGTCTGCCGTCGCGCGCGCTTCTGGTGCTGGATGCGGCTTATTCGGAATATGTCCGCCGGAACGACTACGAAGCGGGCATCGAGCTTGTCGCGACCAACGACAATGTCGTGATGACGCGGACGTTCTCGAAGATCCACGGCCTTGCCGCGCTCCGGCTCGGCTGGATGTATGCGCCGGCCGCTGTTGTCGATGCGGTGAACCGTATTCGCGGGCCGTTCAATGTCAGCACGCCGGCAATGCTCGCGGGGGCGGCTTCGCTTGCCGACAGCGGACATTTGGAGCGCTCCGCCACGCATAACGAGAAGTGGCGGGCGTGGCTCGAGGAGAATATCCGCAAGCTCGGCCTCGAAGTGACGCCGAGCGTCGCCAACTTCATCCTGATCCATTTTCCCGAGAAGGGAAAAACGGCGGCGGAAGCCGATGCGTTTCTCCTGAAACGCGGCCTCGTTTTGCGCCAGGTCGGCGCCTATAACCTGCCGAATGCACTACGCATGACGGTCGGCACCGAGGAGGCAAATCGCCTCGTCGTCTCGGCGCTTTCGGAATTCATCAACGGGGCGGGCCGTGGCTGAGGTCATTTTCGAACGGCTGGCGATCATCGGCACGGGCCTGATCGGCTCGTCGATCGCGCATGCGGCTCGCAAAAAAGGTATCGTGAAGACGATCGTCGCGACGGCGCGGAGCGAAAAGACGCGCCAGCGCGTCGTCGAGCTTGGGTTCGCCGATGTCGTCGTCGACACCAACGCGCTCGCGGCGATGGATGCCGACTGCGTAATCGCTTGCGTGCCGGTCGGCAAGTGCGGCGAGATCGCGAAGGAAATCGCAGGCGCCTTGAAGCCCGGCGCCATCGTTTCCGATGTAGGTTCGGTGAAGGGCGCGATCCTCCGCGACATGGCGCCGTTCATGCCGAAGGGCGTGCATCTGGTGCCGGCGCATCCGGTGGCGGGCACCGAGCATTCGGGACCGGACGCGGGATTCGCGGAGCTATTTGAAAATCGCTGGTGTATCCTGACGCCACCCGACGGCGCCGACGCGAAAGCCGTCGCGAAGATGAAAGCGTTCTGGCAGGCGCTTGGTTCAAATGTGGAGATCATGGATGCTTCGCATCATGATCTCGTGCTCGCCATCACCAGCCATCTGCCGCATTTGATCGCCTACAACATCGTCGGCACGGCGGCCGATCTCGAAAACGGCACGCGCTCGGAAGTCATCAAGTTCTCGGCCGGCGGCTTCCGTGATTTCACCCGGATCGCGGCGTCCGATCCGACGATGTGGCGCGACATCTTCCTCAGCAACAAGGACGCTGTGCTGGAGATGCTCGGGCGATTCAACGAGGATCTTTCGGTTCTCACGCGCGCGATCCGCAATGGTGACGGCGATACGCTGTTCGACCTCTTCACCAGGACGCGGGCGATCCGGCGCTCGATCATCGAGGTCGGGCAGGAAACGGCCGAAGTCGACTTTGGCCGCCGTCACCCTGACCCGGAGCGCAAGTAATCGAGCTGCAATGAACATTCCCGATTTTGAATGGGTGTTCGGCTACGGCTCGCTGATGTGGCGGCCGGGTTTCGATTATCTGGAACGGCGGCCGGCCAAACTGCTTGGCGCGCATCGCGCACTTTGCGTCTATTCGCATGTGCATCGGGGGACGCCGGAGCAGCCCGGGCTTGTGCTGGGGCTTGATCGCGGTGGCGCCTGCCGTGGCATCGCATTCAAGATTGCGCCGTCGGAGCGCGAAGTCGTGGTGAATTATCTCCGGGAGCGCGAGCAGGTGACGAGTGTCTATCGCGAGACGGTGCGGTCCGTCGCACTCGGCGGCGGCGAGGAGAAGCGATCATACGCGCTTTGCTATCTCGTCGATCGATCCCATCCGCAATATGCGGGCAAGCTGTCGAACGAGCGGCTGCTCGAGCTGGTCGAGGCAGGCAGAGGGCAGTCGGGGGCGAACCCGGATTATGTGCTCGCCACCGTGAAGGAGTTGGAGACGCTCGGGATTCGCGATGCCACATTGGAATGGTTGGCGGCGCGCTTGAAAAGCGGCACGGCGCGAAGCTGAATCGAACCGCAGGGCTGCAGGCCCTTGGCGGATTCCCCGCCGATCGCAAAGACCGGCAATTTGCTGAAGGTGCCGATCTCGCGCGGCGCGGGCTTCGCGAGTACCGCAAGATCCTCGATCGCGGTTGCGAGCGCTTCTTCGTCACCGGTGAGATGGACGTGTACTTCGTCGTAATCGCCCTTGAAGGCAGGATCCTTCATGGTGCCGACAGCGACGACCGTACGCTCCTGCCCGTCGCGTTTCACGTAAAGCGCGACGAATTGCTCGAAGGCGGGTAGCGGCATCGACGTGAAAACAGTGCAGGCGTAGCGGCGGCCAGATTGGCCGCGCCAGAAGCGGAAGCGCTCCGCCATCGCGGGCGGGGCGGTGAGGGGGCCGGCATCGCCGGCGAGTGAGCGAATCACGATGGGATGCATGAGAACAAAACTAGAACATTTTTGCAGGAAGTCAATCCGCCCTCATTCGGCTGTTACGGCTCGAAGCGAATCCGAAGCACGGCGGCGAGGTACTTGATGTATTCGAGCAAGAGAAGTTTCGCGGTTTGCACATTCGTCCACCACGGCGCTTCGCGCATCCGGTCGGTGACGACGGGAAACGGAATGAGTTCGATATCGGACGCTTCCCGCCGTAGCTCGACGAGCGCGCGCGGCATGTGCCAGGCGGAAGTCACGACGATCAGCGATTTGAAGCCGAGGGCGCGCGACCATTGGGCGGTCTCGGCAGCGTTGCCGGTGGTGTTGAGCGCCTGGTGACCGAGATCGATGCAGCAGTTGAAGAGCTTTTCGTATTCCGGCGTGAGCTTGATGAGTTCACTCGGCCTGGTCGCCGGGTTGACGCCGGAGATCAATAACCGCTTGCCGAAATTGCGGGCGAGCAGTTCCATCGCGTCGGAAATACGGGATGCGCCGCCGGTCAGCGCAACGATGCCGTCGGCGGTGTGCTGCGGCGGCCTCTCCGTGCGCGGAATGCCGGTCGCGAACAGCAAAAAGCCGCCGCAGAAAATAACGGCGAGACTTCCGAGCATGCCGATGCAAACCCCGGCGATCTTGAGTGGCCAAGGCCGCGGCTTTCGTTGCGCTCTGGCAAGCGTCGCTGATTTATCGTCCGGATTCATCGCGATTCCCGGGAGCGATCCTATCCCGAAATGGGGCTCTCTAGCGACGGGTCGGTTTGATCGCTCAGTCGATATTCCGCAAAGTGGAGATTACGGTAAACCGCGAGCCGAGCGCCGTGACAAGCGCGGTGAGCAATACAGCGGCGGCGATTTCGAAATAACCGCGCCAGTCGAGATTGAAGCTCGTCAGCAGAAAGGCGGCGTCGCCCGGTCCGGCGATTGCGCCGAACAGCCGGCCGCTGAAACGGAAGATGACGAACAGTAGCACCGCGACCGCGCCGCCGAGCAGCGCGCCCCTGAAGCCGACGCGGAAGAAGTGCCGCTGAAAAAGACTGGCGATATAGGAATTGCGCGCACCGATGAAATGCAGAACCTCGACGGTCGGCCGGTTGGCTGCGACCGCGCCGCGTGTTGCGAAGGAAACGGACAGCACCGTTGCGAGCAGCACGAGAACGAGAATGAGAAAGCCCGCAAGCGCTGCGGTTTTCGAGATCGCCGTAAGGCGTGCGGCAAAGGCGCGATGATCGTTGAGTGCAGCATTGGGGATGGTTTCGAGAACAGCGCGCAACGCCGAGATCGCCGCCTGATCGCCAAGCTTCAGACGAATAAGGCGCGGCACCGGAAGGGCGCCGAGATCGAGATTGCTGCCGAGCCATGGCGCGAGCAGCTTCTCGGATTCTTCCTTGGTATAGACGCGAGCCTCGGTGATGCCGGAAATGCGCTGCACGGTCTCGAGGATGTTTTTGACGTCGACGTCGAGGTCGTGACCTTCGGCGGGCTTCACCTGGATGGTCATTTCGTTGGCGAGTTCGCCGCGCCACTCATTTACTGAAATCTGTGCGATGCGGACGGCGCCGACGGTGAGCGCCGCGAGAAAACTCATGATCGCGACGACCGCAAGAAGCGTGCTGCCAGTGACGGTCTCGCGCGGCAGGATGGGTGTCCTGCCGGCGGAGCCTTTCGCGAATATCGCGTCAAAAATGCTCAAGCTGCCCTCATCGATCGTAGTAGAGGCGGCCGTCGTTCAGAACGAGACGCGGCGCGTCGAACTGATCCATCAGCGCGACATCGTGGGTCGCGATCACCACAGCGGTGCCCATGTTCTTCAACTCAACGAACAGGCGGAGCAGGCGTTTGGCGAGCGGAGCATCGACATTGCCGGTCGGCTCGTCGGCAAGCAAAAGCTCCGGCCGCACGATCAGCGCGCGGGCGATGGCGATGCGCTGCTTTTCGCCGCCGGATAAAATCGGCGGCAGCGCGTCGAGCCGCTCACCAAGCCCGACCCAGCCGAGCAGTTCGACGACTTCGCCGCGATAGCTCGCTTCGTCGCGGCCGGCGACGCGCAACGGCAGCGCCACATTCTCGTAAGCGGTAAGATGATCGAGCAGCCGGAAATCCTGGAAGACGATGCCGATCCGCCGCCGGATCGCGGCCACTTCATTTGGCTGCAAGCGTGTTGCATCCTGATCGAACAGCGATATCAACCCGCGCGTCGGCCGTAGTGACAAAAACAGAAGACGCAGCAGGCTGGTCTTGCCGGCGCCGGAGGGGCCGGTCAGGAACTGGAACGAGTTCTTCGTCACGCTGAAGGAAATGTCCTTCAGGATCTCGGCGCCCTGGCCATAGCGCAGACCAACATTTTCGAAGCGGACCAAGAGACCTCCGCGAATCGCTCCCCAACCAGATGTAGCGGCTTGTCATTGGCTGCGGCACCCGGTTTATCGGAAGGTGCCGGGAAAATATGCCGAAAACAGGCGCTATTTCATTGAAATTGCGCATCATTCACGGTTTCCAATTCGTTAACGCTCATTCGGCAGAATCCGCCTCGAATCCCCGGGGCTGCCATGCTGATCGCCTGTCCGCATTGCCAAACGCAATTCCAGGTCGCCGCGAGCGCGATCGGCGACGGCCGTACGGTGCGTTGCGCGCGCTGCCGGGAGAGCTGGTTCGCGGAGCCGCCGCCGATGTTTGCGCAGGCCGCTCCGTTTGCAGCCGGAGCTGAAGCCACGACCGTCGAGGCCGACCCCATCGCTGCTGAAGCGGAAGCACCGGTCGAAGTGATGGATAGTCCGCCGATCGCGGTCGAGGTGTCCACCGAAATTGACGCAGTTGCCGAAATCGAGTCGACACAGACCGTCGCTGCCGAAGCACTGAAGCCGCGGTTGCGGCGGCGCATCCCGATTCGCCAATACAGATTGCCGCGCCCGGTTGCGATCGGGCTTGTTGCGGCGGTGACCGCCGCCGTCGCGGTGCTTAGCTTGCGGGAATCAATCGTGCGAATGGTGCCGAGTCTTGCCGGCACTTACGCGGCGATCGGGTTGCCGGTCAATTTGCGCGGGCTTGAATTTCGCGACGTGAAGACGATACAGGAAGTTCAGGACGGCGTTCCGGTGCTCGTCATCGAAGGCGAGGTGGTGAACGTCGCGCGGCATCCGGTCGAGGTGCCGCGGGTGCGGATCGCCGTGCTCGGACCGTCGCAGCAGGAGCTATATTCCTGGACGACGCTGTTGCAGCGCTCGATCCTCGCCGACAACGAAAAGGTCGCGTTCCGCAGCCGGCTCGCGTCGCCGCCGCCGAACGGCAAGGAAGTGCTGGTGCGGTTTCTCACGCGCGGCGATCTGACCGGCAGCATGTGAGGAATATCGCGATGGCGCGGATCATGATCGCGGAAGACGAAAGCTCGGTACGCACGCTCTTGGTGCGCGCCTTCGCGCAGGACGGCCATGAGGTCGAGAGTGCGCCGGATGGCGCGGCCGCGCTCGATCATCTCGCGAAGTCGGCGCCGTTCGATTTGCTGTTGAGCGATATCCAGATGCCGCTGATGGACGGTATTGCGCTTGCGCTCGCCGCCAAGCGCGATCATCCGGCGCTCACGATTTTGCTGATGACCGGCTACACCGACCAGCGCGAGCGCGCACAAAGCCTGCGGGCGCTCATTCACGACATCGTGCAGAAGCCGTTCACGGTGGCGGAGATTCGCGCGGCGGTCACGGCAGCGCTTGCTGTCCGTGTTTGATTAAAAGTCCCGCAGCAGCCGCTCCAGATAATCAAGCTCTTCACGCGGCCGGTCGGGCTCCGAGAAGCGGCGGCGCAATTCCTCGAGCACGCGGCGCGCGCGCTGAACGTCGATCTCGCCGGGAATCTTGACGGTGTAATCCTCGCCGTATTCGCGCGAGCGCATCGGCCGGCCGAGTGGATCGGTGCGCTCGGTGCTGCCACTCTGCTGGCCGCCTGGCTGGCCCTGTCCTTCGCCTTCGCCCTGCATCGCATCGGCAAGGCTTTGCGCGCCCTTGCGGAGCGCCTGCAAGGCGCGGCCCTGCGCGTCGACAGCGCCTTCGGAATCGCCGCCCTCTAACGCGCCTTCAGCATCTTCCATGGCCTTGCCGGCGCGGCCGAGCGCATCGTTCGCCTGCTTCTCGGCTTCGCCGCGGCTGCCTTCGCCGTTTTCTTCCTGTCCGGGCTGGCCGCCATTTCTCTGGCCTTGCCGCTTCAAGGCTTCCAGCATCTGCTCGAGCTTTTGCCGCAGCTCCTGCTGATTACCCTTGAGGTCGCCATAGGCACGTCGATTGCGATCGCCTTGCTGGCTATTCTGCTGGCCGTTTTGCTGCCGGCCATCCTGTTGACGGCCTTGACGGTAGGTCTTGTCGCGCAGGCGCTGCTGCTCCTGGATCATGCGGCCCAGCTCGTCGAGCGGATCGTTGCCTTCGCCCTCGGGGTTGCCCTGCGCCTGCTTTGAGCGGCTCAGCGAATCGAGCATCGCCTGCATGTCGTCGAGCATCTTGCGGGCGGCGTCGCGGTTGCCGCTCTTCGCGAGGTTCTCCATGCGATCGAGCATGTTCTTGAGATCCTGCGGGCGAACGACGCGCGCGTTGCGGTCGAGCGGGCGATCGCCCGCTTGGTCCTGCCGGCGAAGCTGTTCGGTCAGCGCCTGCATGAACTTGTCGAGTGCGGCCCGCAGGTTGTCCATCAGGCGCTTGATCTCTTCGTCGCTCGCGCCGCGCTGCAATGCTTCGCGCAGCGCATCCTGCGCCGCCTTCAATTCGCGATCGACGTCGCTCAAGTCGCCATCCTCGATCTGCAACGCCATCTCCCAAAGATAGTCGAGCAGCGAAACGAGGTCGGCGTCGTTCTTGGCAAAGCGCAGCCGCGCGAAGGCCGTGCGCAGGCCGAGGTAAATGCCGGAGTCGGCGGTAAAGCGGTCGGGCGCGATCATCAATGCGACGAGCGCGAGCATCACCTTGTCGCGGGCGTTGGCATCCTGCGCGAGAACGCGGCGCTGCTCGACAAGTGCGAGCGCAAGCTCCTTGGTGAAGTTGCGCTCGGGCAGCTGGACCTCGCGCGTGTCGCTCAAGCCTTCGCTGCCGGCATCGTCGCGCGCGGCGAGTTGCAGATTGACGATCGCGCCTGCCCACGGATGGTCGGAGATGTCGCGCGACGTCTGGCCGTTGCCCGCACGGGTGTGAGCCTGCGGCAGCGTCAGCGGGAACTCCGGCGGCGGCACGAGCGCACGCGGCGCGAGCATGCCGGGCTCGGGCGGCAACGCGCTGATACGGGCTTCGGCGGAAGCGACGCCATAATCGTCTTCGAGCTTGTAGTTCAGCGTCAGCGTGCCGCGGCCGGAAGTTTCCGGCTCCTGCGTGAAGGAAATCT
Source organism: Xanthobacteraceae bacterium (assembly GCA_035555855.1). Taxonomy (GTDB): domain Bacteria; phylum Pseudomonadota; class Alphaproteobacteria; order Rhizobiales; family Xanthobacteraceae; genus Palsa-892. The sequence continues at coordinate 26,115 of DATMGD010000007.1, read as the reverse complement.
TCGGCGGCAGGTCAGGCACGGCGTTGAACGGCCAGACGATCGCGCCGCCCGGCAGGCCCTTCACCGTGAGCGAACCGCTTGCACCGATCCTGAAGTGGCGCTCGCTCGAATTCGGCTGGCCTTCGGCTTTCTGTTCGGCAAGGCCTCCCTGCGGCGCGAGATCGAGCGCGGAAAGTCCGGTTGCGCGCACGACAAGTTCGCTGCCGGCGGGCACGGTGAAGGCAGCGCTCTCCTTCGGAGGCGGCTGATCGTGGCGAATGCCCGGCAGCAGCAACGGCGCGCGGCCGGTGTAAGAAGGCGGCGTCACCCAGGCGTCGACGCGATAGATCTTCGGAGCGATGATGCCGGAAAAATCGAAGGCGGCGGCGATGCGGCGCAAGTGATCGCCGCTCGCGACGAAGAACGTGGCGATGACGGAAAGCAGCACCAGCGCTCGAATGGCGTAAGGATCGCGCCAGGCAAGCCGCGGCGCAGGCCACGGTGCGCGGATGCGCTTCTCGTTCCGTTCGGCGGCGCTGCGATGTGCGCGCCATAGTGCGTCCATCACCGGATCGCTGCTGCCATTCGCAAGACGATCGTCGATCGCGGTTGCCGGACGATGAGCGATGCCACTTTCACGGTCGAGACGCGAAAGCGCCTCGGCGCGGCGCGGCGGCTTCAGCCAGAGGAACGGTGAGAGGCTCGCGGCAAACAACAGGCCAAAAACGGCGAGGCCGAAAATGCGCGCGAGCGGCGGAATCGAAATCCAGAGGCCTGCCCATGACGCGGCGAGAAACAGGCCGAGCACAACAAGCGTTGCGGCCACCGGCGGCCAGAGTTGCTCCCACAAGAGCGCGTGCCGGCTGCGGGCGATGAGCGCAGCGAATCGCTTGCCTGCAGGCGTGCTGGCAGGCCGTTCGGTTTCGGTTTTCTCCGGTGCCTCGCTCAAAGCCTCATGTTCCTCGCGGACACCCCATCCTGTTCCACTCTAGCATGGCGCTGAAAAGGCAAAAGCCGGGGGCAGCGGGCGGGCGCGGTCACAGTTCCGCGAGAGAAGTTCAGGCTTTCAGCCAACCGGGCAGGGTGTCGAAGCCGATCTGGCGCGCGGCGTCGATACGGGCGCGGACAATGGCGGCGTCCTTGCCGCGGACCAGCACCTCCGGCACGAGCGGCCGGGTGTTGTAAGTCGAGGCCTGCACCGCGCCATAAGCCCCCGCCGTCATGATGGCGATAAGATCGCCGGGCTGCACTACAGGCAGCTTGCGGTCGAGCGCAAGATAATCGCCGGTCTCGCAGACCGGGCCGACGATGTCGGCAACGACCATCTTCGCGCCAGGCTTTGCTTCGCGAACCGGCAGGATCTCGTGATAGGCCTCATACAGCGTCGGGCGAACGAGATCGTTCATCGCGGCATCGACAATGACAAACGTCTTCTCGGCGCCCTGCTTCACATAAAGCACTTCGGTGACGAGGATGCCGGCATTGCCCGCGATCAGCCGGCCGACCTCGAAGACAAGCTTGAGGCCAAGGCCCTTGGTCAGCCGCGTGACCATCTCGGCATAAGCCTTCGGCAAAGGCGGCGGATCGTTGTCGGGATGATAAGGGATGCCGAGGCCGCCGCCGAGATCGAGATGGGCAAGCTTGTGGCCGTCCTTCATCAGATCGCGCGCAAGCTCGACGATCAGCGTTACGGCATTTTCGAACGGTGTGAGCTCGGTGATCTGGCTGCCGATATGCATATCGACGCCAGTGATTTTGATGCCCGGAAGCTTCGCGGCTTCACGATAAATCTCGCGGGCGCGTGCAAGCGGCACGCCGAACTTATTCTCGGCCTTGCCGGTCGCGATCTTGGCGTGTGTCTTGGCATCGACGTCGGGATTGACGCGCACTGAAACGGGCGCGGTCTTGCCGAGGCTCATCGCGACTTCTGAAAGCGCGGCAAGCTCGGGCTCGCTCTCGACGTTGAAGCAATAGATGCCCGCCTTAAGGCCCGCCGCCATTTCCTCGCGCGTCTTGCCCACGCCCGAGAACACGATCTTGTCCGCCGGCACGCCGGCCGATAGCGCGCGCATCAGCTCGCCGCCCGAGACGATGTCGGCACCGGCGCCGAGGCGCGCGAGCGTCGCGATGACCGCCTGGTTGGAATTTGCCTTCAATGCAAAGCAGACGAGCGCGGGCACGCCGGCGAATGCGCCGGCAAAAACTTCATAATGGCGTGCGAGCGTCGCGGTCGAATAGCAATAGAACGGGGTGCCTACGTCGCGCGCAAGCGCAGTGAGATCCACGTCCTCGGCAAAGAGGCCGCCGTCGCGATAAGCGAAATGGCGCATGTTACTTCAGGAGCGGATCGAGGAAGAACGGCTCGTCGGTCCGCACCGGATTGCCCATCTGCTTTGCGGCGCGGCGTTCCTGCGGCTTCGGCTTATAGCCCGGAAGTTTCTCGGCGGCTGTGATCGTGCCTTTGCCTTTGCCCTCGCTGCCGCTGACCTGTGCATCGGCGGGCAACTCAAGCGGACCTTTGATGCCGCAACCCGCGAGCGCGAGCAGCGCGAACGGCAACAGCAGCAGGCGGCAAGTGGCGGGCTTGATCACGATTACTCTCCTGAACGGCAGGCAATATAGCAAAGCTTGTGGCGGCGCGAGGGCAAAGACAGCCTAGTTCGCGCCTACTTACCAAGGCGTTTCAACCATTTTTCGGCTTCCCGCCGCACATTTTTGGGGGCGGTCCCGCCATAGCTCCGGCGGCTCTCGACCGAACGATCGACCGACAGCACGCCGAGGATGCTTTTCGGAATACGGGCATCGACCGTCTGCATGTCCTTGAGCGTGAGCCGGTCGAGGGGGATGCCTGCCTTGGCGGCCATGGCGACGATCTTGCCGGAAATCTCGTGCGTCTCGCGAAACGGAATGCCGAGCTTCTGCACGAGGTGATCGGCAAGGTCCGTTGCGGTCGAATAGCCTTCCGAAGCGGCGGCCTTCATGCGCGCGGTGTTCGGTTCGAGATCCTTCACCATGCCGGTCATCGCCGCGACGACGAGCGAGAAGGTTTTGAGCGCATCGAAGGTGCTCTCTTTATCTTCCTGCATGTCCTTCGAGTAGGCCAGCGGCAGGCCCTTCATCACCACGAGCAGCTGCACGAGCGCGCCGATGATGCGGCCGGTCTTGGCGCGGATAAGCTCGGCGGCATCGGGATTGCGCTTTTGCGGCATGATCGAGGAGCCGGTCGTGAAGCGATCGGAGAGCTTCACGAGGCCGAACGAGGGCGAGGCCCAGATGACGATTTCCTCCGCGAGCCGTGACAGGTGAACGGCGGAGATCGAGGCCGCCGACAAGGTTTCGAGCACGAAGTCGCGGTCCGAAACGGCGTCGAGCGAATTCGCCGCCGGCTGCGCGAAACCGAGCGCTTTCGCGGTGTGATGACGGTCGATCGGAAACGAAGTGCCGGCGAGCGCCGCGGCGCCGAGCGGCGACTCGTTCAGGCGCTTCCGTGCGTCCGCAAAGCGGCCGCGATCGCGCGCCAGCATCTCGACATAGGCGAGAAGATGATGGCCGAAGGTCACCGGCTGCGCGGTCTGGAGATGCGTGAAGCCCGGCATCACGGTTGCGGCGTGTTTTACCGCCTTTTTCGCCAGCGTCTGCTGGAGTGCGATCAGCGATTGATCGATCGCGTCGATTGCGTTCCGCACATAAAGTTTGAAGTCGGTCGCGACCTGATCGTTGCGCGAGCGCGCGGTGTGCAGCCGTCCCGCCGCCGGGCCGATCAACTGCTTCAGCCGCGCTTCGACATGGGTATGGATGTCTTCGAGCGAACGCGAAAATTTGAACTTGCCCTGCTTTATCTCTGACAAAATCGTGTCTAGACCGCGCGTGATCTTCCGCGCATCTTGCGCGCTGATGATCTTTTGCTTCGCAAGCATCGCGGCGTGGGCCTTGGAGCCCGCGATGTCTTCGGCATAAAGCTTCCTGTCGAAATCGATCGAGGCGTTGATCTCCTCGAGGATTTCGTCCGGTGCGAGCCCGAAAACCCCGCCCCACATCCGATTTGCCATGGTCTCTTTCCTGTCGCACAAGAATGCGCAATGACGAATAAACAGCCCGAAAGTCCGCGTCCGATCCTTCGTACCCTGCTGCTGGCCGCCGTTCTCGGCAGTGCCGTCGGGCTCGCGGGGGTATACGGGATTGGCGGCCTGAAACGCAATGGAACGGCGCCCGACGTCTCGGACTGCACGCCGGCGCTCGAAATCGCGCGCAAAATCGCGCCGTTCGCGCGCGGCGAGGTGGCGGCGGTCGTACCCGCCGAGAAGCCGAAAAAGCTTCCGGATCTCACCTTTCGCGATGCGAGCGGCAAGCCGGTGAAGCTTTCGGATTTTCAGGGCCGCACGGTGCTCGTCAATCTATGGGCGACCTGGTGCGTGCCGTGCCGCAAGGAGATGCCCGCGCTCGACAAGCTGATGGGCGATCTCGGCGGGCAGGATTTCGCGGTGGTGGCGATCAATATCGACACGCGCGATCCGGAGAAGCCGAAAAAATTTCTCGCCGAGATCGGCACGAAGAGGCTTGCCTATTACGAAGACGCGAGCGGCAGTGTGTTTCAGGACCTGAAGCGCGTGGGGCGGGCGCCGGGCCTGCCGACTTCAATTCTTGTCGACGGCAAGGGTTGCGAGATCGGCCACATCGCAGGCCCCGCCGAATGGGCGAGCGAGGATGCGATCAAGCTCGTGAAGGCGGCGCTCGGAAAATAGCTTCACGGAAAGCAGCAGCGGAATATTCAGATGCTGATGTCGACGTTCTGGCCGAGGCCTTGCGCCGCGGCGGCAAGCTTGTCGCCGTTTTGTTGAGCGGCATCGAGAATTGCGAGCGCATTCTGCGGGCCGTCGGGCGAAGCCTTCATGACTTTCGCGGCGACGGCATATTGAACCTGCGCCATCTTCGCAGCCATCAGCGCGGTCACTAACGCGACGGAATCCATACGCACACTCCAGAGATATAGAGTGGCGCAGGGCGGTTAATGTTGAATTAGCGCGTCGGAACCGGCTTTTCGCCGCGATAATCGTAGAAACCGCGCCGCGATTTGCGGCCGAGCCAGCCGGCTTCGACATATTTCACGAGAAGCGGGCAGGGCCGGTACTTGGTGTCGGCGAGGCCTTCATGCAGCACCTGCATGACCGAAAGCACCGTGTCGAGGCCGATGAAGTCGGCAAGCTCGAGCGGGCCCATCGGATGGTGGGCGCCGAGCCGCATCGACGAGTCGATTGCTTCAACGTTGCCGACGCCTTCGTAGAGGACGTAGATCGCCTCGTTGATCATCGGCAGCAGGATGCGGTTGACGATGAAGGCCGGGAAATCTTCCGAGACGGCGGAGGTCTTGCCGAGACTCGCGACATATTCCTTCGAGGCCTCGAAGGTGTCGTCGCCGGTCGCGATGCCGCGCACGAGCTCGACGAGCTCCATCAACGGCACCGGGTTCATAAAGTGAATGCCGATGAAGCGCTCCGGCCGGTCGGTGGCGGAGCCGAGGCGGGTAATCGAGATCGACGAGGTGTTGGTCGCAAGCAGCGCTTCGGGCTTCAGCGTCTGGCAGACCTCGGCGAAGATCTTGCGCTTGACCTCTTCCTTTTCGGTCGCCGACTCGATGACAAGATCGCATTGCGCAAGATCGGAGATCTTCCCGGCGGGCTTGATGCGCGCCAGCGCTTTTTTGCGGTCGTCTTCGGTGATCGTCTTTTTCGTGATCTGGCGGGCGAGGTTGCCGTTGATGGTGGCAAGTCCGGCCTGAACGCGATCGGGGCTGGTGTCGTTCAGCAGGATGTCGTAGCCGGCCAGCGCGCTGACATGGGCGATGCCGTTGCCCATTTGGCCAGCACCGATCACGCCGATGGTTTTGATTTTTATGGTCATAATCCGTTTCTCGGGAGTGTCCTTCTACGACGAACGCGCCTGCGCCGCCAGCCTTGCCGTTTCGCTTGCTTAACCGAGCGCTTTTTCGAGTTCGGGGAGCACCTGGAAGAGGTCGCCGACCAGACCGTAATCGGCGACCTGGAAGATCGGCGCTTCCTCGTCCTTGTTGATGGCGACGATGACTTTGGAGTCCTTCATGCCGGCAAGATGCTGGATCGCGCCGGAAATGCCGACGGCGATGTAAAGCTCGGGCGCCACGACCTTGCCGGTCTGGCCGACCTGCCAGTCATTCGGCGCATAGCCGGCATCGACCGCGGCACGCGAAGCGCCGACGGCGGCGCCGAGCTTGTCGGCGACGGGCTCGACGTATTTCGCGAAATTCTCCTTGCTGCCGAGCGCGCGGCCGCCGGAGATGATGATGCGCGCGCCGGCAAGCTCGGGCCGATCCGATTTGGAAAGTTCCTCGCCGACGAAATTCGATCCGGCGGGCGCGTCCGCGGCGGGCGCCGCCTCAATCGGTGCGTTGCCGCCTTCGGCTGCCGCCTGGAATGCCGCGGTGCGCACGGTCATGATTTTCTTCGCGTCGGCGGACTGTACGGTCTGGATGGCGTTGCCCGCATAGATCGGACGCTCGAAGGTGTCGTTTGATACCACCTTGGTGATTTCGGAAATCTGCATGACGTCGAGAAGGGCCGCTGCGCGCGGCATAAAATTCTTGCCGGTGGTGGTCGCGGGCGCGACGATCGCGTCATAATCCTTGGCGAGCGCGACGATGAGCGCCGCCATCGGTTCGGCGAGCCGATGGGCATATTTCGCATCGTCCGCGATCAATACCTTTTTTACGCCGTCGATCTTTGCCGCTGCATCGGCTGCGGCTTTGCAATCCTGTCCGGCGACAAGAACGTGAATGTCGGCCCCGAGCGCCTTCGCTGCGGTGAAGGCCTTGTGGGTCGCGCCATTCAACGTCTTGTCTTCGTGTTCGGCAATCACGAGCGTCGTCATCAGAGCACTCCTGCTTCGTTCTTGAGTTTGTCGAGGAGTTCTCCGACGTCCTTGACCTTGACGCCCGCCTTGCGGCCGGCGGGCTCGCTGGTTTTCAAAACTTTCAAGCGCGGCGCCGGATCGACGCCGAGTTCTTCGGCGGTCTTTTCGCCGATCGGCTTCTTCTTCGCCTTCATGATGTTGGGGAGCGAAGCATAGCGCGGCTCGTTGAGCCGGAGATCGGTGGTGATGACGGCGGGCACCGCAAGCTTCACCGTCTGCAAACCGCCGTCGATCTCGCGCGTGACGTTCACGCTGTCGCCTTCGATCACGACTTTGGAGGCGAAGGTGCCCTGCGGCCAGCCGAGGAGCGCCGCGAGCATCTGACCGGTCTGGTTCGAGTCGTCGTCGATCGCCTGCTTGCCGAGAATGATGAGGCCGGGCTTTTCTTCGTCGGCGATTTTTTTGAGAATCTTCGCGACCGCGAGCGGCTCGACCGCCGTGTCAATTTTCACATGAATGCCGCGATCGGCGCCCATCGCCAATCCCGTGCGGATCGTCTCTGCGGCCTGCGCCGGGCCGATTGAGACGCAGACGACTTCGGTGGCCTTGCCTGCTTCCTTGAGCCGGAGCGCTTCCTCGACGGCGATTTCGTCGAACGGGTTCATCGACATTTTCACATTGGCGAGTTCGACCCCCGAGCCGTCCGCCTTCACCCGAACCTTGACGTTGAAATCGACGACCCGTTTCACGGGCACGAGCACTTTCATTCTAACCCCTTGCTATTGAATGCGTGGGAAGCACGCGCATTTGCGTGAGAAAAGCAAAAATATTGCGATGCGAAAATCGAGTCAACGCACGGCCATGCGGGACTAGGTTGCAATATTGGCGGGGGGCTTCGCCTTGAGCAGCCGGTCCTGGTCGCAATCGAACAGCTTCACGCCCGGCAGCCGCATGACGGGGATGAGAAGACCGCCCGCGACGAGCCCGCCGATATGCGTCCACCAGGCGACGGTCTCCTCGACTGAAAAGAATACGTTGACGATTTGCACCACGATCCAGAAGCCGATTGCCCATTCGGCGGCGATCTTGATCGGAAAGCGCATCAGGGCGAGCACCCAGATCTTGCGACACGGATGGAGCATCAGATAGGCGGCGATAATGCCGGCGACCGCGCCCGAGGCGCCGAGAAGCGGCATGTGCGATGAGGGGTTCGCGGCAAAATGCGCGAGCCCGGCGGCGGCACCGCAGAGAAAATAGAACGCTAGAAAGCGGATGCGGCCGAGCGCGGCTTCGACATCGTCGCCGAACACCCACAGGAACATCATGTTGCCGATGAGATGAAGCCAGTTGCCGTGGATGAAGGTGTAGGTCACGAGCGTCGCAGGCCACGGCAGGCTCGCGTCCGTAAACGGCGAGCTTGTGAACACGCTGTCGGGCCGGAAGGTGAGTGAAAGCACTGAAGCCGTGTGCGCGTTGATCTCGCCCGCGCCACTCACGATCTCCCAGATGAAGATAATGAAGTTCGCCGCGATCAGGCTCCAGCTCGCATAGGGCGGCGATTTGAAAGCGAAAGGATTGCCGTCGTAGATCGGGATGACCATGACGGCGTTCGTGCCTAGCGGTTCGCGCCCGGCGACCACAATACGTCGCGCGCGCCCTTGTCGTTCGTATAGCGGCTCATGACGAACAGAAGATCCGAAAGGCGGTTGACGTATTTCAGCGCGGCAGGCGAAACGCCGTCCTTGTCCTTGTCGGCAAGCTCCGCCATCAGGCGCTCGGCGCGGCGGCAAACGGTGCGGGCAAGGTGCAGATAGGCGGCAGCCGGCGAGCCGCCGGGCAGCACGAAGGATTTCAGCGGCTGCAAATCGGCGTTCAGCTCATCAATGCATTCTTCGAGCCACGTCACTTGCGTATCGGTAGTGGTAAGGCGCGCGCCGCCGGGGCCCTTCTGCGCGAGCGACAATTCGGCCTCGACGTCGAACAGATCGTTCTGGATGCGGGCAAGGACAGCATCGAGTTTTTCATCGACATGCAGCCGCGCCATGCCGATGACGGCATTGGCTTCATCGAGCGTGCCGTAGCTCTCGATGCGCAGATCGTATTTCTTGCGCCGCTCCATATTGCCGAGCGCCGTCGTACCTTCGTCGCCGGTGCGGGTGTAGATGCGGTTGAGAACGACCATATTCTAATGTCCGAGTTCAGCGGCCCATCATCCAGATCGTGATCATCACGACGGCGATCGCGACGCCCTGCAACAATACGCGCAACCGCATCAGGCTTTGCGAGCGGTTCGGCGATCCGCCCTTCATCATGTTCCACAAGCCGAGCACCAGCACGGTGGCGACAGCGAGCAGGGCGACGATGATGACGAGGTTTTGCGCGGTGGAGGGCATGAGCGTATCCGGAATGAAAAGAGGTCAACCCACAATCGCTCAATTGGCTCCTTCGAGCAATCGCCGCGCGATCACTTGCGCCTGAATTTCTGCCGCACCCTCGAAGATGTTGAGAATGCGGGCGTCGCATAACACGCGCGAAACCGGATATTCGAGGGCAAAGCCGTTGCCGCCATGGATCTGGACGGCGTTGTCGGCGGCGGCCCAGGCGACGCGGGCGCCGTAGAGCTTGGCCATGCCGGCCTCAAGATCGCAGCGGCGGCCGGAATCTTTCTCGCGTGCCGCATGATAGATGAGCTGCCGCGCGATCATGACTTCGACCGCCATCATGACGATCTTGTCGGCGACGCGCGGGAAATTGAAAATCGCCTTGCCGAACTGGTTGCGCTCTTTGGCGTAACGCAGCGCGAGCTCAAGCGCCGACTGCGCGACACCGGCGGCGCGTGCCGCGGTCTGGATGCGGGCGGCCTCGAATGTCTGCATCAACTGCTTGAAGCCCTGGCCCTCGACGCCGCCGAGGAGATTTTCGGCAGGCACTTCAAAACCATCGAAGCCGATCTCGAATTCCTTCATGCCGCGATAGCCGAGGACTTCGATCTCGCCGCCGCTCATGCCTTTGGCGGGGAACGGATCGGCGTCGGTGCCGCGCGGCTTCGGCGCGAGCAGCATCGAAAGGCCCTTGTAGCCGGGCTCGTCCGGATTGGTGCGGACGAGCAGCGTCATTAAGTCAGCGCGCACCGGATGGGTGATCCAGGTCTTGTTGCCGTAAACTTTATAAACGTTGCCCTCGCGCACCGCGCGCGTTTTCAGCGAAGCAAGATCGGAGCCGGTGTTCGGCTCGGTGAAGACGGCGGTCGGCAGCACTTCGCCGGATGCGATTTTCGGCAGCCACGCTTTCTTCTGCGCGTCGGTGCCGGAGCCGAGAATGAGTTCGGCGGCGATCTCCGAGCGCGTACCGAGCGAGCCGACGCCGATATAACCGCGCGAGAGTTCGTCCGAGACGACGCACATCGATTCCTTGCCGAGCCCGAGCCCGCCGAATTCCTCCGGGATGGTCAGGCCGAAGACGCCAAGCTCGGCCATGTGGGCGATGACTTCGAGCGGGATATACGCATTCTTCAAATGCCATTCGTGCGCGTGCGGCAGCACTTCGTCGTTGGCGAAGCGACGCATTTCGGTGCGCATGGCATTCAGCGTCTCATCGAGCCCGTCGTCGCCGATGGTGCCGTCCGACTGGCCGATGAGGGCCGCGAGGCGGGCGCGCGTTTCGGGCGCGGTGCCCTCAGCGATCAGCGCCTTGATGGCGGGCGTCTTGCGCTGGGCGATCTTGTCTTCCTTGATGCCGAGCGCTTCGAGGCGGACGAACTCGCTCTGGTTCATCGGGATGCCGCCGAAGATCTGCGCGAGCGTTTCGCCAAGGCCGATGGTGACGAGGAGACGTTCGGCTTCGCCAAAGCGGCCGGCCTCTTTCATCCTTGCCGCATAGGCGTTGAGCTGGCGGACGATCTCGACATAGGTCGCAAGCCACGCGAGGCCGTGGGCGGCATGTTGTTCGCGGTCGAGGGCGGCCCCGGAAACCTTGCCGTTCGAGAGCACGCGCTGGCGAATAGCCACGGCAGCGTCGCTCAGAAGTGCCGATACGGCCTGTTCGGCCTCGCCGATGAATTGAGGATCTAGATTTACGGACTCGGCCTCACGGCTGGCGGCGACGGACATTGAGCGGCTCCCCTGATCGGGCTTTACCCTACTTGTGCGATGCACAAATGCAAGTTGGCTGGCGTTCGGTATGCCACCATTGGAAGGCTTATTAACCATTCCCCGCTTTGATCTACGCCACCGAGCGGGTGGTTCAGCCCGCGTCCTTGCTGCCGGGATATTGTCATGTCTTTCAGGCCATTTTTTTCCGCGTTCTCGCAAATCGGCACGCTGTTCTCGCGCACGATGCTTTCGGTTTCGGTCCGCACCCGCATCATCCTGCTCGCGGTGACGCCGCTCGTCGGTTTCGGCATCATCGGCGCGTCGTTCGTCACCGGCGAGCGCGCGGTGGAGAGCGCTTTCGAATCGAGCAAGACGGCCGGCGCGATCGCGGACGCGAGCCGCGACCTGAAAAATGCGCTGGCGGCGCTCAAGACCGCGGCCCAGGAATTCGTGTTGTCGTCGGGCAAGATGAAAACCGAGGATATCAACGCGCGCTATGCCGAGGCGATGAGCCGCCTGGAAATAATCAAAAATGCGAACGAGATCGATCCGAAGAAGATCGATCTTCTGAGCACCAAGATTGCCGACCTCAAGGATTTGTTCGAATGGGTCGGCAAGGCGCAGGAGGATCTCGGCGCAGGCGAAAAGGGTTTACAGGACCGCCTGCAGAAAAGCGCGACGGGGATGGAGCGCGTCTTCAATCAGGGCATGTTGTGGATCGCACCCGAGGAGCGCTCCAACCTTCTGATGACGCTGCTCAACATGCTGCACAACGACGTCAAGTTCCGGCTCGACCGGCACGACATTGCGAGCATGCTGTTCCTGCAAAGTTTCGACAAGTTCAAGCTGGCGCTTGAGCAGGCCAGTACCGCGCCTGACTATCCGGATGACGCGGAAGAGCAGAAGCGGCAGGTCGCCGAGAAGGCCCAGCAGTATGTCGACATCTTCCGGGAATGGTCGGCGGCGTTCGATGCCGTGATGCCGTTTGTCAGGATGATCGATCTCAATATCGGGGAGATGCTGCCGGTCACCGACGAAATCATCGCGCAGGCGCGCCTCAAGGAAGATGCGGCGATCGATGTGCTCACGGCCTCGCAGGCTTCGACCCGGACGGTGATCTTTACGACCGGCGTGCTCGTCGCGCTGCTCGGGCTGTTTTTCAGCTGGGTGATCGGGCTCAGCATCACGCGGCCGCTCAACGGCCTTGCGCGCTCGATGAAGAGTCTCGCCGAAGGCAACGTCAATACCGAAATTCCGGCGGCGAAACTCAAGGACGAAATGGGCGCGATGGCGCGCACCGTGCTCGTGTTCCGCGACAGCATGCGGGCGCGCGAACGCCTCGAGGCCGAGCAATCCGAATCCGGTGCGCTGCGCGAGCGCCGCGCGAGCGCGGTGGAAAAACTGATCCGCCAGTTCGCCGGCACGGCGGATGCCGCGCTCGGCGCGGTCAAGACGGCGGCGCAGAAGCTCGATTACGCCGCGAAGGGTCTTGGCGAGACCGCGGGCCAGGTCGGCACCGAAGCCGAGATGGCCGGCAAGGCCGCAAGTGCGGCGTCGTCGAATGTCGCGCAGGCCGCCGCCGCCGCCGAGCAGCTCGCGAGCTGCGTCTCCGAAGTTGCGCGCCAGACGTCGTCTTCGACCGAAGTCGCGGAGCGCGCGGTCTCCGAAGCGCAGCGCTCGGTGCAGATCATGGGCACGCTTGGCGAAGCGGCAACGCGCATCGGCGAAGTTGTCGGCCTCATCCAGTCGATCGCGGCGCAGACCAATCTGCTCGCCCTCAACGCCACCATTGAAGCGGCGCGCGCCGGCGAATCCGGCAAGGGCTTCGCGGTCGTCGCGGCGGAAGTAAAATCGCTCGCTTCCCAAACGGCGCGGGCGACCGAAGACATCGCGACGCAAATCGGCGCGATCCAGGAAGCGACCGGCGAATCGACGACGGCGATCCATACCGTCAGCTCGGTCATCTCCGAGATGTCGGCGATGACTTCTTCGATCGCCTCCGCCGTCGAGGAACAGAATGCCGCGGTGGTTTCGATCGCCGAGAACGTCGCGCGGGCATCGAGCGATGCCGACCACGGCGCGAGCGCCATGCGCTCGGTCGAAACGGCCGCGGCCGGCGCCAGCAAGACGGCGAGCGAAGTCGCAGCATTGGCCGAGCAGCTTGGTTTGGAAGCCGAGCAGCTGGATGGCGAGATCGGCAAGTTTCTCGGCGAAGTACGGGCGGCATAAGCGCGGGAATACCGCTCGCGAAATTTCGCTTGCCAGAACCGCGCCGATTGGCAATTGGGGTGGCCATGCAGCGGATCGTGCGCGTCGCCATCGACGCCTTTTATGCCTTCAATGAAGACGACGGCTGGGCGATCTCGAGCCATATCGCGCTTTCGGCGCTGATGGCGCTGTTTCCGTTCCTGATCTTCGTGACGGCGCTCGCGGCGCTGTTCGGCACCAAGGAGCTTGCCGACGAGACGGCGCGGCTGATGCTCGAAGCCTGGCCGCGCGAGGTGGCCGAGCCGATCGCAGGCGCAGTGCACGACGTGCTGACCAATCTGCGCACCGACGTGCTGACCTTCGGTGTCGCGTTCGCGATCTATTTCGCATCGAGCGGCATCGAGAGCCTCCGGATCGGCCTCAACCGCGCCTATGGCGTGAAGGAAACCAATCCGTGGTGGCTGATGCGGCTCGAATCGATCGGCTATGTGCTGGTCGCGGCGATCTCCATTCTGGCGCTCGCCTTTCTCATCGTGCTCGCGCCGCTCATTTGGGCGACGGCGGTGCGTTATCTGCCGTGGCTCGAGCCGTTCTGGAGCGTCTTTTCGTTCCTGCGCTACGTCACGGCGTCGTCGCTGATCATCGTCGCGCTCGTCATCGTCCATAAATGGCTGCCGGCCGGCCGCCGCAGCTTCGCGGAAATCATGCCGGGTATTCTCGTGACGCTGGGCTTGTGGCTTGCGGGCGGCGCGATCTTCGGCTCGTATCTTTCGGAATTCGCCTACACCTACGTCACCTATTACGCGAGTCTGGCGTCGGCGATGATCGCGCTCGTGTTCCTCTACATCACGGCGTCGATCTTCGTGTATGGCGGCGAACTGAATGCGGTGCTGGCCAAACGGCACACGAGCGAAGCTCGCGGCAAACGAGGGCATTGAATGTCGGTATGGTATTTTTTGATCCCGGCGGCGCTGACCGTCGCTTCGGGCGCGGGGCTTGTCGTGCAGCAGGCGCTCAATTCGCAGCTTCGCGTCGCGCTCGGCTCGGGCGCATGGGCGGGGCTCGTCAGTTATCTGTGCGGCACGCTCTGCATGATCCTCCTGATCATCGTGATGCGCGACGGCATGCCGACTGCGGCTATGGCGGCGCGCACTTCGTGGATATCGTGGACCGGCGGCGTCTTCGGGGCGTTCTTCGTGGGCGTCGCGCTGTTCTTCATCCACCGGCTCGGGGCGGCGACGTTCATCGCGCTTTTGTTCACCGGCCAGATGATCTGTTCGCTCGCGCTCGATCACTATGGCCTGCTCGGCCTCGAGCAGCACAGCGTGAGCCCGCTGCGGCTTCTCGGCGCGGCATTGCTGATCGTCGGCGCATTGCTGATCCGTTTTTAGAGCGGGCAGCCGTTCTCGTTCTCGCGATCGCTTTTTGAGCGCCGAGGCATCGTCAGTTGCCGAACCTCAAGAAAATAAAATGAGGGCGGCGCGGGACGCCGGAGACTTGCCGGTCTCCACGGCCTGATGTGCGAGTTGAGAAGAAGCACACCAGAATATGTACTCACCGCAGTCGCCGGCTCGTAACCGGCATCCCGCGCGCGATGTTTGAGGCTTGCTCCGCGTGGCCCCCGGTGGTGTGACTTTGCTAACCACCGCTTTCGACGCTCAACGACGACTGACGACCTGGATAAGCCCTCAGTCGAAGTCACCGGCGCCCGTGGCGAAGAGCCATCTTCGCCGGGAACACGCAGCTTGGGCCGCCATGTCAGGTTTGCGAACCCTTCATGGCCACCGCTCCCGATCCGCATTCCAAGACGCCTCTAGAAACGCCCCTCATACTTTCCGAAATCGGGCAAGCCCGACTTCGGTGAACCGAGACAGAACAGAATATAATCCTATAATCAGAAAAAGTCAAGTGCCGAAGACATGGCAGTGCGGTTTCATTGGCTTATTCCGCGGCCGAACCGACGATCCGCCACTGGGCGATGAAGGCGCGCAGCATCGCGGGCTTGAGCGGCTTGTAGAGCACCTGAATCTCGGCGGCGCGCGCCTCGTCGCGCACCTGCGGGCTGCGCTCGGCGGTGACGAGCGCCGCCGGCAGATCGCTGCCGACCTTGGCGCGCAGCACTTTCACCGCCTCGATGCCGGTGCCCTCGTCAAGGTGATAATCGACGAGCAGCACGTCCGGCCGCGCGCCTTCCTTCAGCGCGCGCATGGCGATGGCAAGCCCCGGCGCGGCCGTCACCCGGCAGCCCCAGCCGCTGAGCAGCGTCTTCATGCCTTCGAGGACGCGCGTGTCGTTCTCGATGCACATGACTTCGACAGTCTCTAATGAGATCGCCTGTCGGCTCTCGGGTCCGCGTGCCGCTTCGGCGCGGATGACGGCGGGTGCCGTCGGGATCGTCACGCTGAAGGTCGATCCGGCACCGGGCGAGGAGCGCAGGCCGATTTCGTGATTGAGCACACGGCCGAGACGCTCGACGATCGAAAGCCCGAGCCCGAGGCCGCGCGCCGCCTGCGCGCCCTGATCGAGCCGCTGGAATTCCTGGAAGATGATGGTCTGCTTGTTTTCCGGAATGCCCATGCCGCTGTCGATGACATCGACGCGCAGCCGTCCGTTCTTGAGCCGCCGGCAACCGACCAGTACGCGGCCGCGCGGCGTGTATTTGATGGCGTTGGCGACGAGGTTCTGCAACAGCCGCCGCAGCAGCCGCCGGTCGGTGCGCACGGTGAGCGAGCAGGGCATGAAAATGAGCCGCAAGCCCTTTTCCTGCGCGATCGGTGTGAACTCGACTTCGAGCTGCGAAAACACTTCATCGATGCGGATATTGCTGAACTCGGCATGCATCGAGCCGGTGTCGAGCCGCGAAATATCGAGCAGCGCCGCGAGAATTTCCTCGACCGCCTCGAGCGAGGCATCGACATTGCCGGCAAGGCGCGATTTCTCGCCGCCGCGCTCGCGCTCGACGAGGCTCGTCGCGTAAAGCCGCGCGGCGTTCAAAGGCTGCAAGATGTCGTGGCTCGCCGCCGCGAGAAAGCGCGTCTTGGAAAGGTTGGCGCGGTCGGCCGCGGCCTTGGCGCGGCCAAGCTCCTGATTGAGGCGTGTCAGCTCCTCAGTGCGCTCATGGACGCGGCGCTCGAGCGTCTCGTTGGCGCGCTCCAGCGCCTCGGCGGCCTGCACCGCCGGCGTGATGTCGGTATAGGTGACGACGATGCCGCCGTCCGGCATCCGGTTCGAGCGCACTTCAAGGACGCTCTTGCCCATGCGCTCGTTGAACGCCTCGGTGCAGGTGATGTAGCGCTCGAGGCGCTCGCTCACCAGCGTGCCGTGGTCGCCTTCGCCGAAGTCGCCGCGCTCGGCGCTCCAGCGCAGGATGGCGTTGAGCGAGATGCCGATGCGCACGAGATCGGGCGGCAGATCCAGCATCTCGCCGAAATTGCGGTTCCAGCAGACGAGCGAGACTTCGCGGTCGAACACCGCGATGCCCTGCCGGACGTGATCGAGCGCGGTCTGCAGAATTTCGCGGTTGTACTGGATGGCGGCGGAGGCATCGTCGAGCAGCCTCAGCGCCGATTTGGTCGAGACGTTTCGCTTCCGGAGGAGAATCGACAGCACGAGCCGCGACGATGCCGCGCCAATCGCCGAAGCCAGCAGATGCTCGGCGTAGCGCAGCGTGTGGGCGTCGGCATCGCTTTTGGTGTCGAGCGTGACGCCGCGCGAGCGGGTAAATTCGGCGAAGGAATTGCGCGTGCGCTCCTCGCCGAGATAACGCGCGACCGTCGAGATCAATTCCTCCGCCGTCACCGACGAGCGCCACAGATTAAAGCTCGGCGCGATCGGCACGAGTTCGGTGCGCACGAAGACGCTCGCCTGCAATCGCTCGATGGCGGTGGCTTGGGTAAGGAGCGAGACGGTGACGAAGACGAGGATATTGAGGCCGAGGCTCCACAGCACGCCGTGGGTGAGCGAGGTGAGTTGCAGCCCGAACAGCGCCTGCGGCCGCAGCCATTCGATGCCGAACGGGCCGGCATAGAGCACCGAGGCGTCGGTAAGACCCGAGGCGATCAAGCTCGGCAGTAGAAGCGTATAGCTCCACACCGCGACGCCCGTGACCATGCCGGCGATGGCGCCGCGCGCCGTCGCCCGCCGCCAGAACAGCCCGGCGAAGAAGGCCGGCGCGAATTGCGCCACGACGGCGAACGACAAAAGGCCGATCTGCGCGAGCTGCGCTTCGCCCGCCACATGATAGTAGAGATAGGCGAACATCAAGATTGCGAAGATCGAGAAACGCCGCGATTGCAGCAGCAGGCGGCCCATGTCGGTGGCGCCGCGCCGCCGTAAGACGAGCGGCACGACGAGATCGTTCGACACCATGATCGCGACCGCAACGCTCTCGACGATCACCATCGCGGTCGCCGCCGACAGGCCGCCGACGAAGGCGAGCATCGCGAGCGCACCCGATTGCGAATTGAGCGGCAGCGCCAGCACGAACATGTCGCCGTCGATGGTGCCGGGCTCGAAAGTGTAGAGGCCGGCGATCGCGATCGGCACGACGAACAGGTTGATGAGAACGAGGTAAAGCGGAAACAGCCAGGCCGCGCGGCGGATCTCGGCGGGGTTATGGTTCTCGACGACGCTGACGTGGAATTGCCGCGGCAGCAGCAGGATGCAGACGAAGGAGAGCAGCGTCATCGTCAGCCAGTTTCCCACGTCGATGCCGCGGGTGAAGGCGGGCAGGATGTCGCCGTGCGCCGCCGCCTTGTTCCAAAGATCGAACGGCCCGTTGAACAGGACGAAGGTGACGTAGCTGCCGACGATCAGGAAGGCGAACAGTTTGACCACCGACTCGGTCGCGATCGCCAGCATCATGCCGCGTTGATGCTCGGTCGCGTCGGTATGGCGCGTGCCGAACAGGACGGCGAACAGCGTCATGGCGAGCGCGACGAAGAAGGCAAGGTCGCCGAACAGCGGCGTGTTGATCTCGCCGGTGAGGTCGTGGCCGATGATCGTGGTGAGCGAGGCCGACACCGCCTTGAGCTGGAGCGCGATATAGGGAACGGTGCCGATGACGGCGACGATGGTGACGATCGCCGCGACTTTCGGGTTCTTGCCGTAACGCGCGGCGATGAAGTCGGCGATGGAAGTGATGTTCTGCGACTTCGCCAGCCGCACGATTTTCAACACCAGCGGGTAGCACAGCCCGATCATCAGCACCGGGCCGATATAGATGGTGAGGAAGTCGTAGCCGTGCCGCGAAGCAAGGCCGACCGAGCCGAAGAACGTCCACGACGTGCAATAGACCGCGAGCGACAGCGGATAGATCAGCGGATGCGCGGCGCTGGCGCGGCCGGCGCGCGCACGGTCGCCGTAGCTCGCGACGGCGAACAGAAAGCCGATATACGCAAGCGCAATGCCGACAACGAGCCAGCTCTGCAGCATGAACAAAAATCCTCGGCGCGCCGGCCATCGGGGCGGCGCGCGGACAATAAGGGAACATAGGCGGCTGCCGCTGTCCACTTGCGGCGGGAGGCTTCGCGAGGCGTGGTTTACCGCGGGCTTTTGTGCATTTTGCCGCGCCGCCGTAGGCAGCCTTTGGGGCGCCCGCTATGATGGCCCATCAACAAGGGAGAGCGTCATGTTGAAGGAATTTCGCGACTTCGCCATGCGGGGAAACGTCGTCGATCTCGCGGTCGGTGTCATCATCGGCGCCGCATTCGGCAAGATCGTCGAATCGTTGGTCGGCGATCTGTTCATGCCCGTCCTTGGTGCGGCCACCGGCGGCCTCGATTTCTCGAACTACTTCACGCCGCTGTCGGCGAAGGTCACGGCCGTCTCGCTCGAGGAGGCCAAGAAACAGGGCGCCGTGCTTGCCTGGGGCAACTTCCTCACCATCGCGCTCAATTTCGCGATCGTCGCGGCCGCGCTGTTCCTTGTCATCAAGGGCATGAATTATCTGAAGAAGAAGGACGAGGAAAAGAAGGCCGATACGCCGCCGAAGCAGGAAGTGCTGCTCACCGAGATCCGCGATCTTCTCAAGGACAAACGCTGACGTAATCCGGCAATAAAAAACGGCCAGCTCCGGGAGCTGGCCGTTTGCTTTTGAACTATGTGCGGCGCTTATTTGGTGCTGCCGTCGAGCTGGTCGTAATATTTTTTCACGAGCTCGATGTTGCCCGGAAATTTCACCGGCTCCGCCGACTTCAGCGCTTCGCTCAGTTCTTCGAGCGCCTGCTTCTTTTCGTCGGGCGACATTTCCTTGTCGCCTTTCACTTCGGCGATTTCTTTCTCGATCGCCGTCTTCGGATCGCTGAACGCCTTGGTTTCGGGATCGATGCCCGACATCACCAGCGAGATGTTGTCGGCGACCGTCGCGAAATCTTCGGCGCTCGCAAAGCCGTTCTTCTTGATGACGGCATCAAGCTGGGCCTGCATCTTCGGATCGGGCGCGCCGTCCTTGCCCTGAAGTTTCTCGGAGAGCGCCGTCAGTTCTTTCTGCGCGGCGACGTAGCCTTGCACCTGCTTCTCGGTGAGCTGCATCTGCTTGATGGCGTCCTGCGCGAGCACGGGCGCGGCGGGCGCGGCGAAAACGAACAGGAGCGCGAAGGAAAGCGAAGCCAGAATGTTCCGCATGGGAATCCTCGACCAAAGTGGGAAATCGGGACGCGAGCGAAGTAGAACCAAGGCAACCGGCCGAAAATGCGGCGCTGGCCAAGGCGCTGAGCGGTATTCTCGTAGTCGAAAAAATGGTGCTGCCTGTGTGGATTGAACACACG
Organism: Xanthobacteraceae bacterium; assembly: GCA_035555855.1. Classification (GTDB taxonomy): domain Bacteria; phylum Pseudomonadota; class Alphaproteobacteria; order Rhizobiales; family Xanthobacteraceae; genus Palsa-892. The sequence continues at coordinate 6,188 of DATMGD010000007.1, read as the reverse complement.
ACCTCTCCCTTACCAAGGGAGTGCTCTACCACTGAGCTAAGGCAGCGTTACAACGCGGAAACGTCCGGGCAGGCCCGGAGCGGCCCCCGAAACGGCCTCTAAGTGCCATGTGGAATTGCCCGCGGCAAGCACTTCTGGTCAAGCGCCTCGGATACGGCTTTTCCCGGCGGCGGCCGCGCGCTATCGCTCTCTATAGAGTGAGCCGAATATGAGCCAATCCGGTAAACGCCCCGAATCGAGCCGCGACGACCGGCGGGCGCGCGCGCTCCGCGAGAACCTGAAGCGCCGCAAGGCCCAGGCGAGGGGCCGGGCAGAAGGGGAAAAGGGCGAAGCCGACGCGGAAAAGCCCCGCGATTCCGGCCCGGCTGACCGGCAAAATCGCTTTTCCCATAAGGACTAGAAGGGTTTCGGCGCCGCGGGCCTTTATTTCGTCGTAGCTTGGCGGTTAAACGGTCGCAGCACGGCCTCGTTCCGCACGAGGCAAAGGGCGTACCTAAGCATACAAGGGTATGGGGCATTTATGGATCGCATTCGTATTCAGGGCGGGCGCGCGCTGAACGGGACCATCCCGATTTCCGGCGCCAAGAACGCGACGCTGCCCCTGATGATCGCGAGCCTGCTGACCGACGAGACGCTGATCCTCGACAACGTGCCGCGCCTCGCCGACGTCGCGCTCCTCCAGCACATCCTGGGCAATCACGGCGTCGACATCATGGTGAGCGGCAAGCGCGCCGGCGACAACGAGCACACCGGCCAGTCGATGCATCTTTCGGCGAGCAACATCGTCGACACGACCGCGCCCTATCATCTCGTCTCCAAAATGCGCGCGAGCTTCTGGGTCATCGGCCCGCTCCTGGCGCGTATGGGCGAAGCCAAGGTTTCGATGCCGGGCGGCTGCGCCATCGGCACGCGCCCGATCGATTTTCACCTTGATGCGCTGAAGGCGCTCGGTACTGAAATCGACATCGAAGCGGGCTACGTGCTGGCGAAAGCGCCGCGCGGGCTGCAAGGCGCGCGCATCAACTTCCCCAGGGTTTCCGTCGGTGCGACGCACACCGCGCTGATGGCCGCCTCGCTCGCGAACGGCGAGAGCGTGATCGAGAACGCCGCGCGCGAGCCGGAAGTCTCGGACGTTGCCGAGTGCCTCCAGAAGATGGGCGCGAAGATCGACGGCATCGGCACCTCGACATTGCGTATTCAGGGCGTGAAGCATCTGCATGCCGCGCGCCACGCCGTGCTGCCCGACCGCATCGAGACCGGCACCTATGCCATGGCCGTCGCCATGACCGGCGGCGACGTCACGCTTGCCGGCGCGCGCGCCGAACTTTTGCAGGACGCGCTCGACGTGCTGCAAAAAGCCGGCGTCACCGTGCAAACGACCAACGAGGGCGTGCGCATTGCGCGCAACGGCGCCGGGCTTGCGCCGGTCGAAGTCACGACCGCGCCGTTTCCCGGTTTTCCGACCGATCTTCAGGCCCAATTGATGGCGCTGATGTCGCGCGCTTCCGGCACCTCGAAGATCACCGAGACGATTTTCGAGAACCGCTTCATGCACGTTTCCGAGCTTGCGCGCCTCGGCGCGAGAATTTCGCTCGATGGCGATACTGCGCTGATCGAGGGCGTCGAAAAGCTCAAGGGCGCGCCGGTGATGGCGACCGATCTTCGGGCCTCGGTTTCGCTCGTGATCGCGGGGCTCGCCGCCGAGGGCGAAACCATGGTCCACCGCGTCTATCACCTGGATCGCGGTTTCGAGCGGCTGGAAGAGAAGCTCGCCGCCTGCGGCGCGGCGATCGAGCGCGTCGCGGGCTGATTTTCCGGAACTTCTGCTATTCTGCCGGTGAAGCGCGATTTGCGTGCCTCTGTCGCGCATAATAAGAGTAGCCATGGCTGAAACCGCCCCTCTCAAGCTCGTGGTGCTCGACGCGGACGATCTCGCGACCGTCTCGGCGCACCTCCAGGACGCCGTCGCCAAGATCGGCGACATGGCCTATCTGCCGCAGGAAAAGCGTTTCGCGATGCTCTTGAACCGCTTCGACTGGACGACGGCGGGTCAGCCCGAACCGATGCGCAAGCGCGCGGGCTTTCATTTCGAGCGCGTGCTCGCGGCCAAGATGCGCGGCATCGATATCTCGAAGCGCGACGACGTGCTGAATTTGCTCGCCGTCGAATTTCAGGAGGGCGAGGCGCCGTCCGGCGCGGTGACGCTGCATTTTTCCGGCAACGGCGCGATCCGCCTCGAGGTCGAGTGCCTCGAGGGCGCGCTCTCCGATCTCGGCCCGCAGTGGCCGGCGCACCAGTGCCCGAAGCACAACGACAAATAATAAAGACGAATAACGAGAACGAACGAGTACGACGCAATGCCGGTTCGGCTGAAGACGACGGATCCCGATTTCTCCGCATCCTTTACGGCGCTCCTCGACACCAAGCGCGAGGCGTCGGCGGATGTCGATGCGGCCGTGCGCGCCATCGTCGGCGAGGTCATCGAGCGCGGCGACGATGCGCTCGTCTCGCTCTCGAAAAAATTCGACCGTATTGATCTTGCAAAAACCGGCATCAAAATCTCGCAAGAGGAAATCGACGCCGGCGCGAAGAAAGTTTCCGGCGAAACACTCGACGCGCTCAAGCTCGCCAAGGATCGCATCGAGCAGCATCACCGCCGCCAGGTGCCGCAGGATCTGCGCTACACCGATGCGCTCGGCGTCGAGCTTGGTCATCGCTGGACGCCGCTCGATTCCGTCGGCCTCTACGTGCCGGGCGGCACCGCCGCCTATCCTTCGACCGTCTTGATGAATGCGATCCCGGCGCGCGTCGCCGGCGTCGAGCGCCTCGTCATGACCGTGCCTGCGCCGGACGGTATCCTGTCGCCGCTGGTGCTCGCCGCCGCGAAGCTCGCCAACGTCACCGAGATCTACCGCATCGGCGGCGCGCAGGCGGTGGCGGCGCTCGCCTACGGCACCAAAACCATCGCGCCGGTCGCCAAGATTGTCGGCCCCGGCAACGCTTATGTCGCGGCGGCAAAGCGCATCGTCTTCGGCAAGGTCGGCATCGATTCCATCGCCGGACCTTCGGAAGTCCTGATCCTCGCCGACAGCACGGCCAACCCCGACTGGATCGCCGCCGATTTGCTGGCGCAAGCCGAGCACGACAAGGCGGCGCAATCGATCCTGTTCACCGATGACGCCGAGCTTGCCGAAAAGGTCGAGCGGTCCGTTGCCCGCCAGTTGCAATCGCTGCCGCGCGCCGAAATCGCCGGCGCGAGCTGGCGCGACTTCGGCGCCATCATCCTCGTGCGCGATCTCGATGAAGCGCCGATGCTGATCGATCGCCTTGCACCCGAGCATCTCGAAATCATCGCCGATGATGCCGAGCGCCTCGTGACCCGCATCCATAATGCCGGTGCGATCTTCATCGGCGGCGAAACGCCCGAAGCCATCGGCGATTATGTCGGCGGCTCCAACCACGTGCTGCCGACGGCGCGCGCCGCGCGCTACGCTTCGGGGCTTTCGGTTCTCGATTTCATGAAGCGCACCTCGATCCTGAAGTGCGGACCGGAGCAGCTTGCCGCCATCGGCCCGGCCGCGATCGCGCTCGGCAAGGCCGAAGGGCTGGATGCGCATGCGCGCTCGGTCGAACTCAGGATGAAACGCGGGAAATGATCGCCTCATGACCGCGAAGGGTCCGCGCAAGCTGGTCGCTGTCACGCTCGACGAAGCCTCGATCGGCCGCGCCAACCCCGATGTCGAACACGAGCGGGCCATCGCGATCTACGACCTCATCGAGGAAAACACCTTCGATCCGCTGAACGACGGCGGCGGGCCCTATGCGCTCAAGATCGGCCTTGTCGACCGCCGTCTCGTCTTCGAGGTGACGCGGCCCGAGGGCGAGCCGGTGATTACGCATTTTCTTTCGCTGACGCCGTTCCGCCGCGTCGTGAAGGATTACTTCCTGATGTGCGAGAGCTACTACGCCGCGATCCGCGTCGAGACGCCGGCCAAGATCGAAACCATCGACATGGCCCGCCGCGGCCTGCACAACGAGGGCTCCGAGCTTTTGATGGAGCGCCTCAAGGAAAAGGTCGCTGTCGATTTCGACACCGCGCGGCGGCTGTTCACGCTGATCTGCGCGCTGCACTGGAAGGGCTGACGCCGCATGACGGGCGAGGCGGCAGGCGGTTTGCCGGGTAGCGCGGCGAAGCCCGCGCATCCGCAGGCCGTGCTGTTTCTCTGCGCGCATAACCAGATCCGCTCGCCGATGGCTTCGGCGCTGGCGCGTTATCTCTTCAAGTCGTCGCTCTACGTCGCCTCCGCCGGCGTGCGCAAGGGCGAGATCGACCCCTTCGTCGTCGCGGTGATGGAGGAACTCGGCATCGACGTCACCAAGCACCGGCCGAAGACGATTGACGAGCTGGAAGAATATGAGGGGCTCAATTTCGATCTCGTCATCAGTCTTTCGCCGGAGGCGCATCACCGCGCCCTCGACATGACGCGCACACTCGCCTTCGACGAGGAATACTGGCCGATCCCCGATCCCTCCGACACCGAGGGCAGCCGCGAGCAGAAGCTTGACGCCTATCGCGCCGTGCGGGATTCGCTGATGAAGCGCATCCGGGTGCGCTTTTCTGCGCCGCCGCCTGGTGTACGCTGAGCAATTCCAGGAAAAGTGTGAAACGGTTTTCCGTCCGGAATTGCGAGAAACAAAGAGCAATTCCACGAAAAGTGTGAAGCGGTTTTCCGTTAGGAATTGCAATAAATAAGCTGGAGAGTTTTCTTTTGTTTGCGATTCGGCTAGCTTCCGCGCCCCGCCACCTTGATGTTGCAACAATAGGTATTCGCCGATGAAGGGCAGGCCGAAGCTCGTTCTCGCCTCCGGTTCGCCGCGCCGCCTGGCGCTATTGAACCAGGCCGGCATCGAGCCGGATTCCCTGGAGCCCGCGGATATCGATGAGATGCCGCTACGCGGCGAGCTGCCGCGCACACTCGCAGTGCGGCTCGCGCGCGAGAAGGCGGCGCGCGTGCAGGAGCGCGTGCGGCTGCAGGACGGGATCAAGGACTCTTACATCCTTGCCGCCGACACTGTCGTCGCGCTCGGCCGGCGCATTCTGCCCAAGCCCGAATTGCTCGAGGAGGCGGCCTCCTGTCTGCGGCTTCTGTCCGGCCGCACGCACCGCGTTTACACCGGGCTCTGTCTCGTCACGCCGAAAGACAGCGTGAAGACGCGCCTCATTGAAACGCGCGTGCGCTTCAAGCGTCTCTCCGATCAGGAGGTCGAAAATTATCTCGCCTCCGGCGAGTGGCGAAACAAGGCCGGCGGCTACGCCATTCAGGGGCTCGCGGGCACGTTCGTTGCGAAGCTCGTCGGCTCCTATACCAACGTCGTCGGCCTGCCGCTTTATGAATCGACGACGCTGCTCGCAGGCGAAGGTTTCCCCGTGCTGTTCAACTGGCTGAGCCGGCAATAACGCATCGCCCCCGAAAAAAGTGTGAAGCGGTTTTTCGAGGAAAGATCATGCGCCAAAATAAAGCATCGCTGGTATCAGCTGCACTTCACTCTATATAGGTCGCATGACCGAAAGAGATCCGAGCATCGTCCCTGAAACGCCTTGCCCGATTTGCGGCAAGCCGCGCGTGCAGGCCTATGCGCCGTTCTGCTCGAAGCGCTGCGCCGATGTCGATCTCCATCGCTGGCTCTCCGGCGTCTATCGCATCGAAGGCAAGCCCGACGAGGATGAAGACGGCGGCCCTGAAGCAGCATCGCTCTCTCCGGAAGAAGATTAAGCGCGGCTGGAACGGCGCGGCTTCGCCGGTGCTGCCTGCGAAGTTCTTTCGTTCCGCCGCCCGCGCGGCTTGAAAATTACCCCGCGTGAGGTGCGAAACCCTTCTGGTTGCTGCCATTTTTCCGCAGCCGATCGACGCTTCGCTTCTGGACAGACGCGGCCGGTCTTTCTATAACCGCGCCACCAACTGGGGCCCGTTCGCGGGCCCTTTGCGCAGCGTGCCCAGGTAGCTCAGTTGGTAGAGCACATGACTGAAAATCATGGTGTCGGTGGTTCGATTCCGCCCCTGGGCACCAACGGCTTGTTCGCATATGTTCTTGTAAGCCCGTAAGAAATTGATTTTCCGTTGTAAATTTACAATTTTCGACCGGTGCCGTCCGCTGAGAACCGCTGGTATCCCTAAAATTTGTTGGTA
>DATMGD010000006.1:0-14106 GCA_035555855.1 Xanthobacteraceae bacterium | reverse complement strand
AGAGCACCCGAAGACAGCCGGGTCTATACCCGATCTGCCCCTGTCGGCCCCCGCGTTCAGGGATTTGCCGCGACAACACACGGCAGTAGGGCTCATATAGGAGGGTCCTATATACCCGCAAGAGAGGTCGCCGCGATTCTGGCGGCAGAATCACCGGGAAAGGCCAAGCGGTTAAGACAATTTCAGCCGCGCGGACGGGAGATTTCAGGCCCCAGAAGCCTCTTGTCCGGCCCTACGCTTATGCGTCCGATTTAAAGACGGCTTATTTTACTTCCGATGCTTCCCGGGCAGCTTTTGCGCCGCCCTTGGCGACCCCCACCATGGCCGGGCGCAGCACACGATCGCCGATGGCGTAGCCGGCCTGCACGACCTGCACGACGGTGCCGTGCGGGCGGCCGCTGTCGGGCACCTCGAACATCGCCTGATGGAAATGCGGATCGAATTTCTCACCCATGGGATTGATCGGCTTCACGCCATTTTTCTGCAGAATCATCTGCAAATCGCGCTCAGTGATTTCAACGCCTTCAAGAAGCGCCTTGAGCGAGGGATCGGCGGAGGCGCGGGCTTCGGCACTGACATGTTCGATGGTGCGGGCGAGATTGTCGGCAACGGTCAGTACGTCGCGGGCGAACGCAGTGATGCCATAGGCGCGGGCGTCGGCGACGTCCTTCTCAGCGCGTTTTCTAATATTGTCGCCCTCGGCGACGGCACGCAGGAAACGGTCGCGAAGTTCCGCGACCTGGCCTTCCAAAACGGCAACCGGATTAGCCTCGTTTTCGGCTTCCGCAGGCTTTACGTTGGTTTCCTGCGTTTCAGCGGTTTCCGCGCGATTTTGATCTTCAGCCATAGCCTTCCCGATGTGGTTGACGCCCGGCATATCAGGTCTCGGGCGGGAAAAATCAAGCGTCCGAGCGCATTCCGAGAATACGGCTGACAACCTTGGCGGTGTAATCGACCATCGGAATGACGCGGGCGTAATTGAGCCGCGTCGGGCCGATGACGCCGAGCACGCCGACGACACGGCCCGTTCCATCACGATAAGGCGCGATAATGGTGGAGGAGCCCGAGAGCGAAAAGAGCTTGCTCTCCGAGCCGATGAAAATGCGTAGGCCCTCCGCCTCTTCGGCCTTGCCGAGAAGATCGACGACGCCGCGTTTCGCCTCAAGATCGTCGAACAGGAGCCGCACGCGCTCCAAATCTTCCATGGCTTTCAGGTCTTCGAGCAGCTTGGCGTGGCCGCGCACGATCAAGCGGCGGTCGGCCGTATCGCCGCCGGACCAGCTCGCGAGGCCTTCGGCGACGACTTTTTTGGTCAGTTCATCGAGTTCGGCGCGGGCGGCAACGAGCGCCCGCTCCAATTCGGTTTTGGCTTCGGAAAGCGTCTTGCCGCGTATGCGCGCGTTGAGAAAGTTGGTGGCTTCGACGAGCGACGAGGCCGGCAGATCGCGCGGGAGATCGAGAAGACGATTTTCGACCTGGCCGTCCTCGGCGACGAGCACGACGAGCGCCTTGCCGGGTTCCAAGCGGACGAATTCGATTTGCTTGAGCCGCGCATTGGTCGTCGCGGTGGTGACGACACCGGCGCCGCGCGAGAGGCCCGACAGAAGTTGCGATGCCTCGGCGAGCACGCCGTCGAGATTGCCGCCGCGCGCGGCTTTGACCTGTGCTTCGATCGAGCGGCGGTCGCCGTCGGAAAGATCGCCGATTTCAAGGAGCGCATCGACAAAAAAGCGAAGACCGAGTTCGGTCGGCAGCCGGCCCGCGCTGGTGTGCGGCGCATAGACGAGACCGAGCGCTTCGAGATCGGCCATGACGTTGCGCACCGACGCAGGCGACAGCGTCATTGGGATCAGCTTCGAGAGGTTGCGCGAGCCGACCGGCTCGCCGGTCGCCAGATACGACTCGACGATCTGCCGGAAAATCTCGCGCGAGCGCTCATCGAGCTGGGCGAGCCCGAGCGAGGAGGTTCCGATCGGCAGTTCGATCTTCATGCGGCTAATTTACCCTATTTCTAGCTATATGTGTTGCCTGCGCCAGCTTCGGCAACCCTACTTATAAGTCACGCCTTGTAAGGCGGCAGGCTTCCCTCCTAGAAGAGTTAATCAATTAGGAGAGCGAAAAATGCGGCCCAGCAAACGCGCGCCCGACGAAATGCGCGCCGTCACTTTCGAGCGCGGTATGCTGCGGCACGCCGAAGGTTCCTGCCTCGTGAGATTCGGCGACACCCATGTGCTGGTGACCGCCACCCTGGAGGAGCGCCTGCCGCCTTGGCTCAAAGGCCAAGGCCGCGGCTGGGTCACCGCCGAATACGGCATGCTGCCGCGGGCCACCCATGAGCGGACACGGCGCGAATCCTCGGCCGGCAAGCAATCGGGGCGCACGCTCGAGATTCAACGGCTGATCGGCCGCTCGATGCGCACGGTCGTCGATCTCGTCGCACTCGGCGAGCGGCAGATCACGCTCGATTGTGACGTCATCCAGGCCGATGGCGGCACACGCACGGCGTCGATCACCGGCGCGTGGATCGCGCTTTACGATTGCATCGAGTGGATGAAAAAGCGCTCGATGCTGAAAAAGGATCCGCTCAAGGATCATGTCGCGGCGATCTCGTGCGGCATCTATCAGGGCACGCCGGTGCTCGATCTCGACTACGCCGAAGATTCCGGAGCCGATACCGATATGAACTTCGTCATGACCGGCTCGAACGGCATCATCGAAATTCAGGGCACCGCCGAGAAGAAGCCTTTCTCGGACGAGGAGCTCGCGCAACTGATCGCGCTGGCGCGCAAGGGCGTCGGCAAGCTGATCGATCTGCAGAAGATCGCGGTCGGCTGATGACGCGCAGACTTTTCGGCAAGGTAGTGATCGCGACGCATAATCCCGGCAAGCTCGTCGAGATGCGCGAGTTGCTTTCGCCGCATGGCATTGAGGCGGTATCTGCAAGCGAACTCGATCTGCCGGAGCCGGAAGAAACCGGCAGTACGTTTTTGGAGAACGCGCACATCAAGGCGGCGGCGGCGGCGAAAGCGACGCAGCTCCCGGCGCTCGCCGATGACTCGGGACTTACGGTCGAAGCACTCGGCGGCGAGCCGGGAATCTACTCGGCGCGTTGGGCCGGGCCCGACAAGGATTTCGCGCGTGCGATGCGCGTCATCGACGAGAAGCTACAGCTTGCCGGCGCGAATACGCCTTCGACCCGCCGCGGTGCGTTCGTTGCCGCGCTTTCAGTAGTGTGGCCGGATGGCCATGAAGAAGCTGTCGAAGGCCGTGTCGAAGGCACACTGGTCTGGCCGCCACGCGGCGCCAAGGGTTTCGGCTATGATCCGATGTTCCTGCCCGATGGTCATGACCGTACATTCGGCGAGATGACCTCGGACGAAAAGCACGGATTACCGCCACGGGGCATGGGGCTGTCGCATCGCGCGCGCGCATTTTTGAAACTCTCGGAGCGCATCCTTGACTGAGTCCCCAGTTGACGCTGCAACATTAGTGTCTATTCCGCCCGCCAATCCGGGCTTCGGCGTCTATGTGCACTGGCCGTTTTGTCTCTCGAAGTGCCCCTATTGCGACTTCAACAGTCATGTTCGCCACGAGAAGCCGGACGAGCCGCGCTTCACAGCTGCGATCAAGCGCGAGCTTGCGCATGCCGCTTCCCTCACCGGCTCCCGCCCGGTGAACAGTGTGTTCTTCGGCGGCGGCACACCATCCTTGATGTCGCCAGACACCGTAGCGGCGATCCTGCAAGAAATTGCAAAGCTGTGGGGCTTCGCACCTGACGTTGAAATTACGCTCGAAGCGAACCCGACGAGCGTCGAGGCCGGGCGCTTTCGCGGTTACCGCGAGGCGGGCGTCAACCGCGTCTCGCTCGGCGTGCAGGCGCTCCATAACGACGTGTTGAAATTTCTCGGCCGCCTGCATACGGCAGAAGAAGCGCTGAAAGCCGTTGATGTCGCGCGCAACAATTTCGAGCGCTTCTCGTTCGATCTCATCTATGCGCGTCCCGGCCAGATGCCCGCCGCCTGGCGCGAGGAGCTTGCGCGTGCAATTGCCGAAGGCTCCGAGCATCTTTCGATTTATCAACTGACCATCGAGCCCGAGACGCCATTCGAGGCGCTGTTCAAAAAAGGCAGCCTGAAAATTCCGAACGACGATGAAGGCCGCGCGCTCTGGGACGTGACGCAGGAGCTTTGCGATGCGGCCGGTCTTCCCGCCTACGAAATTTCCAATCACGCCCGGCCCGGCGCCGAATGCCGGCATAATCTAGTGTACTGGCGCTACGGCGAATATGTCGGCGTCGGCCCCGGTGCACATGGTCGCCTCGGTATCAGCGGTGCGCGGCGCGCGACGATGACCGAGAAGCATCCCGAGCGTTGGCTCGCGCAAGTCGAAGAAGCCGGCAACGGGCTCATCGTTAACGAGCCGGTCGCACGCGCCGAGCAGGCCGACGAATATCTCCTGATGGGCCTGCGGCTCAGGGAAGGCATTGATCTATCGCGCTACGTCGCGCTTGCCGGGGCGCCGCTCGACCCGAAGCAGATCGAAGCGCTTGAGGAGCATGGCCTGATCGAGAACAAGAACGGTGTATTGCGCGTTACCGCGAGCGGCTTTCCGCTGCTCGATTCGATCGTCGCGGATTTAGCCGCTTAACCCTGTCGTCTAGTTAGATGCTGCGTAGCCGGTAAAGGCGCGCGGCGAAGCGCTGATCGTTTTCGAGGCGCCGTCGCGAATTTCCATCACGGCGAGGCCGCGCTCGCTCGTGCCTTCGCGGCGGAAGCGGAAAATGCCGTCGACGCCCGAGAAGCCCGATGGATTGGTCAGCGTCTCGGCCGAAAAACGCCCGTCGGCCTGCGTCTTCACCAGTGCCGCAATCAACGAAACCGCGTCGTAAGCGAGGCTTGCCGTGCGCACCGGCTCCTGACCGAAGCGCGCGCGATAGCGTTCCGCAAACGCGCGATAGCCGGTCGCTTCGGGCGCCGCAAACCAGGCGCCGTTCATCTTCGGATCACGAAACAGATTCTGGTCGTCCCACAAGCCGGTGCCAAGAAGTTGCTTGCTGCCGGCGGCACCGAGCGCTTCGACAACGCGCGGCGTCATGTCGGCACCATCGGCGATCATGATGCTGTCGGCACGCGCTGCCGCCGTTGCGGCGCGACGCCCGGCATCCTTCAAGTTCTTGCCGTCGGGCGCATACTTCACAATCGAGATGACGCGCGCACCGCGGGCACCGGCTGCCGATTGCAGCTGCGCGTCGATCACGGACCCATATGCGTTATCCGGCAGGAGCGCGACGATCGAGCGTTTGCCGGCTTGCGCCGAGTAGCTGACGATGCGATCGACATCCGATTCCGGCAGGAAGCTCAAAAGGTAAACGCCCTGCGTCGCGACGTTGGTGTCGGTCGAAAACGCGATCATTGGAATGTTCGCCTGCTTGGCGATGGGACCGGCGGCCGCGACCGAGGCGCTGAACAGCGGGCCAAGAATGATCTCGGCGCCTTCCTGCACGATCGCTTGCGCCGCCGCGCGCGCGCCCGCCGCGTTGCCGCGGTCGTCCTTGACGATGAGCTGCACGTTGGTCGCGCCGAATTCGGCGAGCGCGAGATCGCCGGCGTTCTTCATCGACTGCGCGGCCGCGCCTGCATTGCCGCCCGCGCTGAGCGGCAGGATGAGTCCGACACGCACAGTCGGGCCGGCCAAAGGCTGCGACTGGATGCCGGACGACGGCCCCGGCTGGGTCTGGATCGGTTCGTCGGTCTTGCCGAACATGCCGCCCGGCAGCGACGTCGAGCAGGCGGCAAGCACCGAGCCCAACAGCGCGAGCGGCAGCGCAAACCTACGGACACGCTTCCACCTGCCGCGCCACGCGGCATTTGTTACTGACTGCATACGAACGCCCGGCCTCCGCTTACTCCGCCGTGAGGGCAATTTGCGGTACTGTGACAGCAGTGTCAAAGAAGAAAGCGCCTGCAATTTCAATGCTGTGCGGGAACCCGCAGGGGCGCTAACATCGCCATCGGCCGATATGAAGCGAAAATGACCGCAGACCTTTCCCCTTCGCCGCAAAAGCCTCCGCCGACCGCGATCGAAACGATCCGGCTCGCGCCGGGGCTTTATGTCGTCGCGACGCCGATCGGGAACCTAAGCGACATCACGCTGCGCGCACTCGCCACGCTGAAGGCGGCCGATCTCGTGCTGTGCGAGGACACACGCGTGACGAGGAAGCTCCTCGACCGCTACAGTCTCGCGCCGAGGCTTCTCGCCTATCACGATCACAATGCCGCATCCGTGCGGCCGAAAATTTTGCGCGAGCTTGCGGGCGGGGGCGCCGTCGCACTCGTCTCCGATGCCGGAACTCCGCTGGTGTCGGATCCCGGTTACAAGCTCGTCACCGAGGTGCTGGAGGCGGGCCACCGCGTTTTTCCGGTGCCGGGTGCATCGGCACTTTTGGCGGCGCTGGTCGCGGCGGGACTGCCGACCGACCGGTTTTTCTTTGAAGGCTTTCTGCCGCCAAAATCCGGCCAGCGCAAAAATCGCCTTGCGGAGATCAAGGAAATTCCGGCGACGATGGTGTTCTACGAAACCGGGCCGCGGCTTGCCGATTGCCTGACCGATCTCGCGGAAGTTTTCGGTGCGCGCATGGCAAGCGTCTGCCGCGAACTGACCAAGGCCTTTGAGGAAACGCGCCGCGGCACGCTTGCCGAACTTGCCGCGCACTATGAGGCGAGCGGCGCGCCCAAAGGCGAGATCGTCATTGTCGTCGCACCGCCCGACGCACAAGCCAAAACCGTTTCACCCGATGAGCTTGATGCGCAGCTCAAGCGCGCGCTTCGGCACGGTTCGCTCAAGGATGCGGTCGCCGCCGTTGCCGAGGAAACCGGCGTCAAGAAGCGCGAGGTCTATGCGCGGGCGCTCGCGCTTCAGGAGGGCAAGGACTGATGGCGGGCTCCGGGACCGAAAAGCGCAGCGCCGCCTTTCGTCTCGGCCTTTCGGCGGAGCGCCGCGCGGCACTCTTCATGGCCGCCAAGGGCTACCGGACGCTCGCGAAGCGCTGGAAGACGCCGGTCGGCGAGATCGATCTTGTCGTGCAGCGCGGCGCGCTCATCGCTTTCATCGAGGTCAAGGCACGCGCGGGTCTGGACGCCGCCGCCGAGGCCGTGCTGCCGCGCCAGAAAAGGCGCATTATTGCCGCCGCCGAAGCCTGGCTTGCGGCCCACCCCGAACATGCGGGATACGACATGCGGTTCGATGCCATTCTCGTCGCGCCGGGCAAGCTGCCCCGGCACATCGAGGCCGCGTTCGAAGTCGAGACGTAAGGAGAAAAGCCGTGCCGCTCAAAGTCGCCGTGCAGATGGATCCGATCGAGCGCATCAGAATCGCGGGCGATTCCACTTTCGCGCTCCTCTTGGAAGCGCAGGCGCGCGGCCATGCTCTTTTCTACTACACGCCCGATCGGCTCGCGATGACGGACGGCACGGTCGCGGCGCGCGTGCGGCCGCTTTCCGTGCGCGACAAGGCAGGCGATCATTTCACGCTCGGCGAGGAAAAGCGCACCAGGCTCGACACGCTCGACGTCATCCTGCTGCGACAGGATCCGCCGTTCGACATGAATTACATCACGACGACGCATCTTCTGGAGCGCGTGCATCCGAAGGCGCTCGTCGTCAACGATCCCGCGCAGGTGCGCAACGCGCCCGAAAAGATGCTGGTCAACGATTTTCACGAATTGATGCCGCCGACGCTGATCACGCGCGACCTCGCCGAGATCAAGGAATTCCGCAAGGAGCACGGCGACGTCGTGATGAAGCCCTTATATGGCAAGGGCGGCGAAGCGGTGTTCCGGGTCGCGGCGCGCGACATGAATTTCGGCTCGCTTTACGATCTGTTCGCGACGACCTTTCAGGAAGCCTGGGTGATCCAGAAATTCCTGCCCGAGGTGAAGGACGGCGACAAGCGCATCATTCTCGTCGACGGCGAATTCGCGGGCGCGGTCAATCGCGTGCCGGCCGAGGATGACCTGCGCTCCAACATGGTGGCCGGAGGTGCTGCGCGCGGTACCGAGATCACTGCGCGCGAGCGCGAGATCTGCGAGCGCATCGGGCCCGAGCTCAAGAAGCGCGGTCTGATCTTCACCGGCATCGACGTGATCGGCGGCCTGCTCACCGAGATCAACGTCACTTCACCAACCGGCATTCGCGCCATCAAGAATCTCGGCGGCCCGGACATCGCCAAATTGATCTGGGATGCGATCGAGCAGAAGCGCAAGACGCGCGCGTGAGCGCTTATCTTTCCTCCCCGCGCAACCGGCGCGCGTTCGCTTCGCTCGCGCTGCTGCTCGCGGCGCTTTTGCCGGCACGCGCCGCGCCGGGCGATTGCGTGTTCACCAAGCGGCCGCCCACGACGCTCAAGAACATGGGGCCGTGCGAATTCGATCCCGAAAAACTTTCCTTCAAGGGAACGGCGGCCGAGCAGGCGGCGTGTCTCGCGCGGCCGGTTTTGCCGGGCGGCGCGATCGACAAGGAGCCCGGCAAGCTGCCGGAAGATTTTCTCGCGCGCGTCGGCACCACGAAGGACCTGCCGGCGCTTTCCGACCTGATGACTTATCTCCTCGCGGTCGGCTTCGCGCGCGAACTGGCGTTCGGGTTGCCGCTGCCGATTTCGCGCGCCAATTCGAACGATGCCGACGCGCCGAGCGCGCGCTATTTCGTCATCCATGACACCAGCGCGCCGAATTTTCGTCAAAAGCCGTTTCCCGAATTCGCCGATTGGGATCACGGCATCAACAATCTCAACCGTTACCGCTGCGCGAACGCCATCGAGCCCGCGCATTTCTTCATCAACCGGCGCGGCGAAATTCTGAAGGGCCACGATTTTCTGGTGCCGTGGCGCGCGACGAAATTCGAGGGCGCGACCAATTTCGGCACCCGGCTGCGCGGACTGTTCGTGCATACCGAGTTGATCCAGCCGCGCCGCGCCATGCCGGGCCGCGGCTGGCTCAACGACTTTCTCGCGCCCTCGCCGGGCTTTTCCCGTGCGCAATACGACCGCCTCGCGCTCGTCTATATCGTCGCGAGCCGCCGCGCGGGCGAATGGATGATCCCGGCCTTTCACGCCGTGATCGATGACGGCATTTACGACAAGCACGACGATCCGCAGAATTTCGAGTTCGCGAAATTCAATGACGCGATCAACCGGCTGCTCAACCGCATCCCGCACGGTCGGGAAACGACGCGAAATTTCGTTCCCTAAATGTTCTTGCGGGCAGCCCGCATGTTTGCTAGGTTTCTCAGCGGCTGAGGGGGCCGCTCATGGTCCAGCATATCGCGACAGTTGCCTTTGAAGGGGTCGAGGCAAGGCCGGTCGATGTCCAGGCGCAGGTCGCGCCGGGGCTGCCCGCTTTCACCATCGTCGGCCTCCCCGACAAGGCCGTGTCGGAAGCAAAAGAGCGCGTGCGCGCCGCGCTCGTTGCATCGGGCCTCGCGCTGCCCGCCAAACGCATCACCATCAATCTTGCGCCCGCTGATCTTCCGAAGGAGGGCAGCCACTACGATCTGCCGATCGCGCTTGGCCTGATGGCCGCAATAGGTGCGGTGCCGCCCGACGCGCTCGCCAATTTCACGGTCGTCGGCGAGCTTGGTCTCGACGGCTCGCTTGCGCCGGTCGCGGGCGTGCTGCCGGCTGCGATTGCCGCGAACGCACAGGAGCACGGCTTGATTTGCCCCGCCGCCTGCGGCGCGGAAGCGGCGTGGGCCAGCCCCGAGATGGAGATCATCGCACCGCGCTCGCTCATTCAGCTCGCCAATCATCTGCGCGGCACGCAGGTTCTATCGCGCCCTTCGCCGAAGATCGGCGCGCCGCAAGAGAGTGCGCTGGATCTTGCCGACGTACGAGGACAAGAAAGCGCGAAGCGCGCGCTCGAAATCGCCGCGGCCGGTGCGCATAACATGCTGATGATCGGGCCGCCCGGTTCAGGCAAGTCGATGCTCGCAGCGCGGCTACCCTCGATCCTGCCGCCGCTTTCGCCGCCGGAACTTCTGGAAGTTTCGATGATCGCCTCGATCGCCGGCGCAATCGAAGACGGCACGCTCACCAACAAGCGGCCGTTCCGCAATCCGCATCACTCGGCAAGCATGGCGGCGATGGTCGGTGGCGGTTTGCGCGCCAAACCCGGTGAAATTTCGCTCGCACATCTTGGTGTCTTGTTTCTTGACGAGTTTCCCGAGTTCACGCCGCAGGTGCTCGACTCGCTGCGGCAGCCGATCGAGACCGGCGAAGTCGCGATCTCGCGCGCCAATCATCGCGTCACGTATCCCGCGCGCTTCCAGCTAATCGCCGCGATGAATCCATGCCGCTGCGGGCGCGCCTACGATCCCGGCTTCATCTGCAAACGCAACATGAACGCGCGCTGCATCGCGGACTATCAATCGCGTCTCTCCGGCCCTTTGTTAGATCGCATCGATCTGCACATCGAAGTACCCGCCGTGAGCGCCGCCGACCTCACGCTGCCGCCGCCCACCGAAGGCAGCAGGCAAGTCGCGGCACGCGTTGCGAAAGCGCGCGAGATTCAAGCGGCGCGTTTCAAAACGCTCGGCCGGCCGGAATCGCGCACCAATGCCGAAGCGAGCGGCCCGCTTCTCGAGCAAATCGCAACGCCCGACGACGCCGGTCTGAAACTTCTGCGCGATGCCGCCGACGCCATGCGTCTTTCAGCGCGCGGCTATCACCGCGTGCTCAAGGTCGCGCGTACTATCGCTGATCTCGACGGCGCCGAAACCATCGGCCGTCCGCATCTTGCCGAGGCGCTTGCCTACCGCGCGTTGCACGACCGCGTGCCGGTTGCTGCCTGAGCGCGCAGCGTTAACGCTTCGTCAACCAAAGCCGCAAAAAGCCGTCGATAGCGCAGGTTCCCCCGCCTCGCATTAAGCCGCCGATGCCATCCTGCAAGGCGAGCTATTCAAATAGGGGGCGTGGCGGCCGGCCGCGCAATGAAGAATGAAGCTGTTTCGAAGCGCCGGAATTGCCGTGACATGGTTCGCTGCGAGCGGCGCGGCCTTCGCACAAGACAAGGTCACCGGCCTCGTTGAAAACGGCTCCAACGGTTTCTCCGGCATGTTCGCGGGCCTGCTGGTCGTCGCACTCGCGACGCTTGGCCTTCGCCACCGCCGTCACGAGGAACTGCTCAAGCGCATCAAGCGGGCGGAAGCCGCGCTCGAAGCGCGCGACGACGAAATCTGGCGGCTGCAGGAAAAGCTCGCACGCGCCGAGAAATTCGCCGACGCCCAGGGCGATATTGTCGTGCGTGAGGATACGCACGGCCACGTCACCCATGTCAGCGACAGCCTGTGCGCGCTGTTACGGCAGGACACGCGCGACGTCGTCAGCTGGCCGCTCTCGCTCGATGTCCGGCAGGAAAAGAACCGTACCGACCATGATGACGGCAGCGTCACCTACGAGCAGGAAATTGAAACGCCGGCGGGACGGCGCTGGATCGCATGGAAGGAAGTCGCGATCACCGACGATAGCGGCGAGGTCGCCGAAATTCAGCGCACCGGTCACGACATCACTGCGCGCATCGATTGGGAGCAGACGCTTGCGGATGCGAGCGAGCGCGCCGAAAGTGCAAGCCGCGCCAAATCGCGTTTTCTCGCCGTCGTCAGCCATGAAGTTCGCACGCCGCTGAACGGCGTGCTCGGCATGGCCAACCTCCTGCTCGATAGCGGTCTCTCGCCTGAGCAGCGGACTTACGCGAAATCGATCAAGACCTCTGGCGAAGCGCTGCTCGGCTTGATCGATGAAATCCTCGACTTTTCCAAGATCGAAGCCGGCAGGCTCGACCTTGAGACCGTGCCCTTCGACGTCGCAAACCTCGTCACCGATGTGGTGGAGCTGCTCGCGCCGCGCGCGCAGGCCAAAGGCATCGAGATCGCAGCGGAGATCGCCGATGACATTCCCGCGCGCGTGTTTGGCGATGCGGCGCGGCTTCGTCAGGTGCTGCTCAATCTCGCCGGCAATGCTGTGAAATTCACCGACGAGGGCGGCGTGCTTATCGTTATCGAGCGCGACTCCGAAAATCGCATCAAGTTTATCGTCGAGGATAGCGGTCCTGGCGTCGGGCTCGATGCACAGGAGCGGATCTTCCGCGAGTTCGAACAGGGCGACGATTCGGCGGCGCGCCGTCATGGCGGCACCGGGCTCGGACTCGCCATCGCTTCCAAGATCGTTGAGCGCATGGGCGGGCGCATTTCGCTCGCGAGCCACAACGATCGCGGTTCGGTATTCGATTTTTCGATCGAACTGCCGCACGACAGCGAAGCCGGTGCGCCCTTCCAGCCGGCAGAACTCGCGGGTCGGAACATTCTGATCGCCTCGCCTTCACCTGTCACCGGACCCGCACTCGAGCGCAAGCTCATGGGCTGGGGTGCGCATGTGACACTCGCCTCCGATCCGCGCGTCGTGGAAACGCTTCTCCCCGAACGCAACTGGTCGCAAGTGTTTATCGATCGCAGCTTGGGTGCCGAGGAAACAAAGGCACTTGTGCACGCGGCCAAGGCCAAGGGCCGCGCGCTTTACGTATTGCTGTCGCCCGCCGACCGGCATGAGCTGGCGAAACTCCGCAGCGCGGGCTTCGACGGTTATCTCGTAAAGCCCGTCCGTGCGGTTTCGCTTGCCGCACAGCTTGCAACGGCGGAAATCGAAGCGCCCGCAGACGATCAGCGCGCGCCGGGGAGCGGCCTGTCCCGCGAGCGAGCGCTTGCCGTGCTGATCGCGGAGGACAACGACATCAACGCGCTTCTCGCGCAGGCAACACTCGGCAAACTCGGACATATTCCCGCGGTGGTCGGCGATGGCGTTTCGGCGGTCAAAGCTATCGCGAGCGCCTATCAGGTTGGCGCACCGTTCGATCTTGTGCTGATGGATCTGCATCTGCCCGGCATGGACGGGCTGGAAGCGACGCGCCGCATCCGCGCGCTCGAAGGCGCGGGTTCCGTGCCGATTATCGCGCTCACCGCCAATGCCTCGAACGAAGATCGCGAAGCGTGCCTTGCCGCCGGCATGGATGCTTTCGTCGTCAAACCGTTCGATCGGGAGACGCTTGAGGAAGCGATTGCAAGCGCACGCGGCACGAGCGCCAAGCGCGCGGCCAACGCTGCTTAAAATCTAGAGTTTCCGGAGCGCGACGGTTTCGATCTGGTGCTCGGCGTTCTTGCCGAGAATCAGGCTCGCGCGCAGCCGCGTCGGCAGGATGTTTTCGCGCAGGTTGGCGAGATTGATGTTGCGCCAGAGCGATAGCGCGACCTCGAGCGCTTCGGTGTCGGAAATTTTCGAGTAGCGATTGAAGTAGGAACGCGGATCGCGGAATGCCGTCTCCCGGAGCCGCATGAAGCGTTTCACGTACCAGCCTTCGAGCACGTCTTCGGCGGCGTCGATGTAAATCGAGAAGTCGAAGAAATCCGACACATACGGCTTGCCCTCTTTCGGCGCGCGGTTCGGCTGCAGCACGTTCAGGCCCTCGACGATCAGGATGTCGGGGCGATCGACCTCGATCGTTTCGCCCGGCACCACGTCGTAGACGAGATGGCTATAGACCGGCGCAGCCACCGGGCCGCGCCCGGCCTTGATGTCGGTGAGGAAACGCAAAAGCAGCGCGGTATCGTAGCTTTCGGGAAAGCCCTTCTTCTGCATCAGGCCTTCGCGCTCGAGCACCGCGTTCGGAAATAGGAAGCCGTCGGTGGTGATGAGATCGACCTTAGGCGTGTTGGGCCAGCGCATCAGCAGCGCTTGCAGTACGCGGGCGGTCGTCGACTTGCCGCCGGCAACCGAGCCGCCGATGCCGATGATGTAGGGCACCTTCGCATCTTCGGTGCCGAGGAAGCGCTGCATCGCGCGGAACAGCCGCTGCGTTGCCGCGACATACATCGACAGGAGCCGCGAGAGCGGCAGATAGATGTCCTCGACCTCCGACATCGACAGGCGATCGTTGAAGGCTTTGAGCTCCTCAACCTCCTTCGGCATCAGCGTCATCGGCGTGTCTTCACGGCGCGCGGCCCATTCGGCGCGGGTGAAAATCCGATAGGGCAATAGCCCGTCTTCGAGCTTGTGTTCCATGAGACC
>DATMGD010000005.1:0-46966 GCA_035555855.1 Xanthobacteraceae bacterium | reverse complement strand
AGCCCGGTCGAATGCATGTCGTCGAAGACAAGGCGCACGGCGTAATTGCCGATCGGGTCGATCTCGATGATTTCGACATTCTTCTTGCCCGGCAC
This sequence comes from Xanthobacteraceae bacterium, assembly GCA_035555855.1. Taxonomy (GTDB): domain Bacteria; phylum Pseudomonadota; class Alphaproteobacteria; order Rhizobiales; family Xanthobacteraceae; genus Palsa-892. The sequence continues at coordinate 46,871 of DATMGD010000005.1, read as the reverse complement.
GAGCTGGCGCTCTTCGGGGTGATGGCCCTGCACCTCGGCGCTCGGGCTTTCGACCCGCAGATACTCTGCCGGCAGTTCGAAACGCTCGCCATTGTCGAACGACACGGTTAAGGCGCGGCGGTCCTTGCCGAGGCGGATTTCGGTGGGCCACAGGGGTTGCTGGGCGGTGTTTTGCGGCATTGCACTCTCCGGGAACGGCGCACAGTAACGCCGGAAATGACCGGCGCAACTCGACTATTAGGCTCTTTCTACCTCCGAAGAAGCTGATTATATAGGAGGTACTATGAGGTCTGATATTGCGTTGAACCCGCCCGATATGCTGGCCGGTGGCGAACTGGTCGACCGCTTCGGGCGCGCCATTACCTATTTGCGCGTTTCGGTGACCGACCGCTGCGATTTCCGCTGCGTTTATTGCATGTCGGAAAATATGACCTTTCTGCCCAAGCGCGATCTCCTGTCGCTCGAGGAACTCGACCGGCTGTGCTCGGCTTTCGTCGCGCGCGGCGTGAGCAAGCTGCGGCTTACCGGCGGCGAGCCGCTCGTGCGGCGCGACATCATGCTGCTGATCCGCTCGCTGTCGCGGCACCTCAAGACCGGCGCCCTCTCCGAACTGACGCTGACCACCAACGGCTCGCAGCTCTCGCGCTATGCGCAGGAGCTCGCCGATTGCGGCGTCAAGCGCATCAACATCTCGCTCGACACGCTCGACGAGAAGAAATTCCACGAGATCACCCGCTGGGGCGATTTCAGCAAGGTAATGGCCGGCATCGATGCCGCGCAGAAAGCGGGCCTCGCCGTCAAGCTCAACGCCGTCGCGCTCAAGGGCGTCAACGAAGACGAAATCCCGGCGCTGATGGAATGGGCCCATGGCCGCAGCATGGATCTTTCGCTGATCGAAGTGATGCCGCTCGGCGAAGTCGGCTCGGAGCGCGTCGATCAATACCTGCCGCTCTCGCTCGTGCGCACGCAGCTTTCGACGCGCTACACGCTCACCGATATCGACTATCGCACCGGCGGCCCGGCGCGCTACATGCGCGTCGAGGAAACCGGCGGCCGTCTCGGCTTCATCACGCCGCTCACACATAATTTCTGCGAGGGCTGCAATCGCGTCCGCCTCACCTGCACCGGTACGCTTTATATGTGCCTCGGCCAGGAAGACTCGGCCGATCTGCGCACGCCGCTGCGCAATTCCGAAGGCGATGCCGCGCTGCAAACCGCGATCGACGAAGCGATCGCCCGCAAGCCGAAGGGCCATGACTTCGTCATCGACCGGCGCACCAAGCAGCCCGCCGTCTCGCGCCACATGAGCACGACCGGCGGCTGAGTCTCCCGCCGGCGCGGCAGCACAGCCTCTCCCCTTGCATATCTGCACATGCTGGCGGCCGTTTGCCCTATGGCGCGAGCGCCAAAAATTATGAGATAAAGCGCGCAAGGACAGTGCTGTCGGCGAGCGCGGGGGCGCTCGGCGTTCACGACCGGGGGATCGCTTGAAGAGTTTGCTGAGGTTCAGCGCCGCAGTCGATTGGGTCAACTCCCAATTCGCGGTCGTGGCGAATTGGGCGGTGCTCGTCTGCTGCATCATCAGCGCGGGCAATGCCTCCGTTCGCTATCTCTTCAACGCAAGCTCGAATGGCTGGCTGGAAGTCCAGTGGTACCTGTTCGCCGTGATGGTGCTGCTCGGCGCGCCGTACACCCTCAAGATGAACGAGCATGTGCGCGTCGATCTGGTCTACGGCATGGTTTCGGAAAGGACCCGCATCTGGATCGATATCATCGGCGGCGTTTTCTTCCTGCTGCCGATCTGCGCGATCCTGATCTGGTTCACCTGGCCGTGGTTCCTTGAATCCTGGCGCATTCAGGAACACTCGCAGAATGCCGGCGGCCTTCTGACCTGGCCGGCGAAACTGCTTCTCCCAGTCGGCTTCACGCTGATGATCTTTCAGGGGCTTTCCGAAATCATCAAGCGCGTCGCGGCGCTCGAGCACGTTATCGACGCCGACTTCAAATACGAGAAGCCGCTGCAATGAACTTCATCCGGGAAAATATGCCCGCCATGATGTTCGGCGGCATGGTGTTCTTCATGCTGGTCGGCTATCCGGCGGCGTTTTCGCTGGCGGCAACCGGACTGTTCTTCGGCTTCCTCGGCATCGAACTCGGACTGATCCGCCCCGAATTTCTCGGCAACCTCACCTACCAGCTTTACGGCATCATCTCGAACGATCTTCTGCTCGCGATTCCGTTCTTCACATTCATGGGCGCAATTCTGGAGCGTTGCGGCCTCGCGGAGGATCTCCTCGACTCGATCGGCCAGTTGTTCGGCCCGGTGCGTGGCGGTCTTTCGTACGCGGTGATTTTCGTCGGCGCGGTGCTCGGCGCCATCACCGGCACTGTCGCCGCTTCCGTGATCGCGATGGGCGTCATTTCGATGACGCCGATGCTGAAGCACGGCTACTCGACGCGGCACACCATGGGTGTGATCGCCGCCTCCGGCACGATCACCCAGCTCATCCCGCCGTCGCTCGTTCTCATCGTGCTGGCGGACCAGCTCGGACGTTCGGTTGGCGACATGTATGCCGGCGCGATCGGCCCGAGCATCATTCAGATCGTACTGTTCTGCCTGTGGGTTGCCTTCCTCAGCGTATTTTTCCCCGATCAAGTGCCGGCGCTACCGAAGGAAGCACGCACGCTGCAAGGCTGGGCGCTTTTCAGAAGAGCGCTGCGCGGCATCATCCCCTCGCTCGGCCTGATCTTCCTCGTGCTCGGCACGATCTTCCTGGGCCTTGCGACGCCGACCGAAGCCGGTGCGATGGGCGCGATCGGCGCAATTCTGCTGGCGATGTTCTACGGCACGCTGACCTGGCCGCTGCTCTATCAGGGCATGGCGACGACCATGCGCATCACCGCGATGGTGACTTATATTTTGATCGGCGCGCGCGTCTTCAGTCTCGTCTTTCAGGGCGTCGGCGGCAAAATCTGGATTGAGGATTTTCTCACCACGCTGCCGGGCGGGCAGATCGGCTTTTTGATCTTCGCCAACATCTTTATCTTTTTCGTCGCGTTCTTCCTCGACTTCTTCGAGATCGCCTTCATCATCATTCCGCTCTTGGCGCCGGCGGCCAGCAAGCTCGGCATCGATCTCATCTGGTTTGGCGTTCTGATCTGCGCCAACATCCAGACCAGCTTCATGCATCCGCCGTTCGGCTTTGCACTCTTCTATCTGCGCGGCATCGCGCCAAAATCGATCAGGACCGCCGACATCTACTGGGGCGCGATACCCTGGGTCTTCCTGCAGATCGTTCTCGTCGTCATCGTCATCCTGTGGCCGCGCTCGGTGACCTACTGGATCGACAAAACGCCGAAAGCCGACGCCAGCAAGATCAACATCGATATTCCGCTGCCCGATCTGCCGCCTGATTTGCCGCCACTCGACAAATAAAAAACCCGGCGCTGCGGCCGGGCTTTTTGAGAGCGGATCGCGCTCGCAATCAACGCGCGCCGTGCCGGATCTGGAAATTGTCGAACGGGTATTCGCCGATCCGCCACCAGAAATACTGGTCATTACGGTAAGCCATCATCGCTTCATACATTTTCTTGAAATTAGCATTCTTCGCCTTGAGGTCGGCATAGACTTCGTCCGCCGCCTTGTGGCTCGCCTCGAGAATCTCCTGCGAGAACGGCTGTAGCTTGGCGCCGGCCGCGATCAGGCGGCGCAGCGCCGGCGGATTTTCGAAATCGTATTTCGCCTGCATCCAGACGTTCGCCATTTCGGAGGCCGTCCGCACGATCGAACGATAGGAGGACGGCAGCTCTTCCCACTTCTTGAGATTGATGAAGTGGTGGAGCATCGCGCCGCCTTCCCACCAGCCCGGATAATAGTAATACGGCGCGACCTTGACGAAGCCGAGCTTCTCGTCGTCGTAGGGGCCGACCCATTCGCAGGCATCGAGCGTGCCGCGCTCGAGCGCGGGATAAACCTCGCCGCCGGCGAGCTGCTGCGGCACGACGCCGAGCTTGGCGAGCACGACACCGGCGATGCCGGCGACGCGCATCTTCAGGCCCTTGAGGTCGGCGACGGTTTTGACTTCCTTGCGGAACCAGCCGCCCATCTGGCCGCCGGTGTTACCTGCCGGAAGTCCGTAAACATTATAGGTCTTGTAGAAATCGTTGAAGAGCTCGAGGCCGCCGCCGAAATACATCCACGAGTTCTGCATCCGGCTGTTCATGCCGAACGGAACCGCCGTACCGAAAGCGAAGGTCGGATCCTTGCCGAAATAATAGTAAGACGCGGTCTGCGCCATCTCGACCCGGCCATCGCTGACCGCATCGAAGGCTTGCAGACCCGGAACGATCTCGTTCGGCGCGAAGACCTGAATCTGGAATTTGTTGTCGGTGGCCTCGGCAACCGCCTTGGCGAAAGCCTCGGTCGCACCGTAGATCGTCTCGAGCGATTTCGGGAAGCTCGACGTCAGGCGCCATTTCAGCACAGGCATCGACTGCGCGATGGCCGGTGCCGCAATGGCGCTCGCCGCAACTCCGCCCGTTGCGGCCAGAAAGCGGCGGCGGGCGATCTTTTTGGTTTCCTGCTTCATGTCGCGTTACCTTCGCTTCGTTTTTCCGAAGATTATTTCTCGATGACGATGCGCGGCCCCTGGCGCGGTGCCGAAGCACCGAGCGCGTCGCGCACCTTGGCGGCGATGTCGCGATAGATCTTGCTGAACGGACTGTCCGGCTGCGTCGCGACGATCGGAAGGCCCGCATCGGACGTTTCGCGGATCGAGGGCTCAAGCGGCACTTCGCCAAGGAACGGCACATTCAGGCGCGTCGCTTCGGCCCTGGTCCCGCCATGGCTGAAGATCTCGGTGCGCTCGCCGCATTTCGGGCAGAGGAAATAGCTCATGTTCTCGACGAGGCCTATCACCGGCACATTGACGCGGCCGAACATCGCGATGCCGCGCCGCGCGTCGATCAGAGCGAGATCCTGCGGCGTCGAGACGATGACGGCGCCAGCGAGCGGCACTTGCTGGGCGAGCGTCAACTGCGCGTCGCCCGTGCCCGGAGGCATATCGACGACGATGACGTCGAGATCGCCCCACTCCACTTCACGCAGCATCTGCGTGATGGCCGACATCACCATCGGGCCGCGCCAGATCATCGGCGTCTCTTCCTCGACGAGGAAGCCGATCGACATCACCTTGAGGCCGAATTTCTCGATCGGTTTCAGGCGGCGTTCGCCGATCAGCTCCGGCTTCTCCTTGATGGCGAGGAGCCGCGGGATCGACGGGCCGTAGATATCGGAATCGAGCACGCCGACCTTGAGGCCAAGGTCGCGCAGGCCGAGCGCAAGATTAATCGCGGTCGTCGATTTGCCGACGCCGCCCTTGCCGGACGCCACCGCAATGATGTTACGCACACCGGGAATATTCTGGCCGCCCGCGCGCGCGGGCCCGCCATGCGAATGACCGTGGCTATGGCCGTGATTGTGACCTTGAGCCTGCGGCTGCGGCGCAGCACCGCCGCCCTTGCGCTCGGCGGTGAGCGCGACCAGCACCGAGGTGACACCCGGCAGCGCCTTCACCGCCTGCTCGGCGGTTTTGCGCACCGCTTCCCAGGCGGGCGCCGCGGAAGCATCGACGGTCAGCGAAAAGAACACCTTGTCGCCCGTCACGACGATATCGGAGAGATGCCCCGACGCCATCAGATCGGTGCCGTCCGGCCCCTTGATCGACTTCAAACACGTTTGAACCTGCTCAACAGTAATCGCCATGATATCTCTCTTAGAGGCATCTCTTTCAGACGCACTTCATCCAAAACCGGACATCTCCGTACATCATTTGTGCAGCGGACGCACGGTCAAAGCAAGAACGCCGATGGTTGGAGCGGCGTCGGAATATTGCAGCGCCAGTTGACGAAAACCGCCCCGGGGTGGCCTATGCACCGGGAACGCGGGCCCGGCCCGCGCGGTATCATCGAAGGAGACGAGATCATGGCGAAGGTGGCCTTTCTGGGTTTGGGCGTGATGGGATACCCGATGGCGGGACATCTCAAGAACAAGGGCGGCCACGAAGTCACGGTCTATAACCGCACCGCGGCAAAGTCCGAACAGTGGGCCAAGCAGTACGGCGGCAAGAGCGCAAAGACGCCGAAGGAAGCCGCCGAAGGCCAGGATTTCGTCATGGCCTGCGTCGGCAACGACAACGACCTGCGCGAAGTGATGCTCGGCAAGGACGGTGCCTTCCACGGCATGAAGAAGGGCGCGGTGCTGGTCGATCACACCACCGCCTCGGCCGAGATCGCCCGCGAGCTTTATGCCGAAGCCAAGAAGCAGGGTTTCGATTTCATCGACGCGCCCGTATCCGGTGGCCAGGCCGGCGCCGAGAACGGCGTGCTGACGGTGATGTGCGGCGGTGATGAGCCGGTGTTCGCGAAAGCTGAAAAAGTCATCGCGGCTTACGCGCGCGCCTGCAACCTGATGGGCAAGCCGGGCTCGGGCCAGCTCGCCAAGATGGTCAATCAGATCTGCATCGCCGGTCTCGTGCAGGGCCTTTCGGAAGGCATCCACTTTGCGATGCAGTCGGGCCTCGACATCGAGAAGTTGATCGCGACAATCTCGAAGGGCGCCGCGCAATCGTGGCAGATGGAAAACCGCTACAAGACGATGGCGGCCGGCAAGTTCGATTACGGCTTCGCCGTCGACTGGATGCGCAAGGACCTTGGCATTTGTCTTGCCGAAGCTCGCCGCAACGGCGCGCACCTTCCCGTCACCGCCCTCGTCGATCAGTTCTATTCGGAAGTGCAGAAGATGGGCGGCAAGCGCTGGGATACGTCGAGCCTGATCGCGCTGCTCAACCGCTAATTTTCTCAACAGTCATTCCGGGGCGCACGTGCCCCGGAATGATGCGCGCTACGCCTTCGCACTCGGCCGCGCGGAGACTTCCTCGTACCAGCGTTTGACGTTGGCGAGTGCATCAGGGATTACGAGCTTCGCCGGTTTCATCAAGTCGATCGTCACAAGACCGGTGATGTCGGCGACGGTGTAACGATCGAGTGCCGCGAAGCGGCGGTTCGCAAGCTCGCGGTCGAAAATTTCCAGAAATTCGAAAACGCGCGGCTTGTTCGCTTCCGCCCAGGCGGCGATCTGCGGCTTCTCGTATTCGGCCATCGCCGGATGGCCGTGGCGAAACACCGCCTGCACGGCGATATAAAGCACGAGCTCCAGCCGGCGATTCCACATTTCGATCTTCGCGATCTCCAGCGCATCGGTGCCGAACAAATTCGGCTCGGGATGCAGGGCTTCGAAATAACGCGAGATGGCGATGGTTTCGGAAAGCGCCGTGCCGTCATCGAGCACGAGCACCGGCAATCGCTGCAACGGATTGAGCGCGCGGAGCGCCTCGCCCTTTTGCTCCATCTTGCCGAGATCGACCGGTACCTTCGGCACGTCGATGCCTTTTTCAGCCAGGAATATCCGCACGCGGCGCGGATTGGGCGCACGGCCTCCGTCATAAAGCTTCATCGCGCTCTCCTTTTCGCGGACTTTGGCTGTAGTGCCTTCGGGGAATCCAGCAAATCCGCGGATTTACATCTCATTAACCATATTCCTGAGCCCGCTGTTAACCACCCTGCGGCAATCGTTGCCAAGTTATTGCTATGGGCGGACCGACATCATGACTGGGCAAACAGCCCGGGGCGACGAACGCGCGGCTGAGGCGGCGCGACTCGCTCATGAACAACGGTTGAAATTGAACCGCAGCGTGCGCGAGACCCGCGACGCGCTGACGTCGACGACCGGCATCAAGCCCGCCTACGATTACGAACTTCTGCGTCTTTATGCCGAGCATCGGCTCGCGAGTTCGTTCGCGCTCTTTTTGCTCGTTTCGCTCGTCGGCCTCGCCTCCAGCCTGTGGACCGGCGGTTATCTGGCGCTGATCTGGACGTTCCTGGCCCTGACCATTCATGCGCTGAACCTTGCCGCCTGCCGCCGTTTCATGGCGGCGCCCATGAACATGGAAACGCAGCGGCACTTCCGCATCGTCTTCATCCTGCTCGACTTTCTGTTCGGAATCTCGTGGGTGCTGAACATCAACGTGCTGGTCGATGTCGGCACGCAGGGTGCGGGCGATTTCTCGCTGTTCGCGATGCTGCTCGTCGTTGCGGTGTTCTCGATGCTCGCTGCGAGCGTGCCGCCGGCGGTCTATGCCTCGACGATGCCGGTCGCCGGCATGGTGGTGCTGCAATATCTTTTCCGCGGCAAGCCGCAAGACCTCGTGCTCGCCGGGCTTACTGCCGGCGCCGAAGCCTATTTCGTCATGGTGGCGAACCGCCTGCATATTTCGGCGATCTCGGCGCTGGAAGCGCGCAGTCAGCTGGACGATCTGATCGGCGAGATGGAGCAGGCGAAAGCCAAATCCGACGAAGTCGCGCGCCGCGCTGAAGCCGCCAATCTCGCCAAGTCGCGCTTCCTCGCGCAAATGAGCCATGAGCTGCGCACGCCGCTCAACGCCATTCTCGGCTTCTCCGAGGTGATGAAGAACCAGCTTCTCGGCGCGCATGCCGTGCCGGTCTATGGCGAATACGCGAGCGACATTCACGATTCCGGCCAGCATCTTCTGAATCTCATTAACGAGATTCTCGACCTCTCTCGCATCGAGGCCGGGCGTTACGAGCTGAACGAGGAGCCGGTCAGCCTCGTCAATGCCGCCGGCGAGTGCACTCACTTGCTGAAGATGCGCGCGACGAGCCGCGGCATCACCATCCACGATCTGTTCGAGCCCGGCCTGCCGAAGCTATGGGCGGATGAGCGCGCGGTGCGCCAGGTCTGTCTCAATCTCCTGTCGAACGCCATCAAGTTCACGCCGCAGGGCGGCGAGATCTGGATCAAGGCGGGATGGACGGCGTCGGGCGGGCAATATCTCTCGGTGCGCGACACCGGTCCGGGCATCCCCGAAGAAGAAATCTCCATCGTGCTGTCGTCATTCGGTCAGGGCTCGAACGCGCTGAAAAGCGCCGAGCAAGGCGCGGGCCTTGGCTTGCCGATCGTCAAGGGCCTGATCGATCTCCACGGTGGCAGTTTCACGCTGCGTTCGAAGCTACGCGAAGGCACGGAAGTGCTCGTCACTTTTCCGGCCGAGCGCGTGATGACGGCGCTGCCGCCGGTTGGCGAAGCGACCCCGACGCAACCGCATCTGCCCGAATATCAATACGGCCGCGCTCCGCTCGCGGAAAGCGCCTGAAATAGAAGAAGGAAGACAACGTGCGTTCCGATCGTCCGCTCTGGCTTGTCGTTGCTGCTCTCGGCGTTTCCATCCTCGCGCTCGCGCTCCGTCATGAGCAGGGCACGATCGGCGGCATTGGCCTCAGTTCAGTCGCGGCGATCATCACCGGAATCGTGCTGATCTTCATGGTGTTCGGCGCGCTTTCCGCCCTGCTCTATCACCGTGTCGGCCAGACATTGCGCGCTGGCGTGTTCTGGCTTTCGGTCGCGGCGCTTGCGGTCGCCGGTTACAACTATCGTTTCGAGTTGCAAACCGCCGGTACGCGCGTGCTCGCGAGCCTGATGCCGGGCGTACCGTTCGCGCAGGCTTCGGGCCGCGCCGTCGAGATCGCCCGCGCACAACAGGGCGACTTCAGCATCCGCGGCCACGTCAACGGTACGCGCATCGCAATGCTCGTCGATACCGGTGCATCGAGCGTAGTGCTGACTTCGGAAGCCGCGAAGGCGGCAGGGCTGCCGGTCGAACTCTTGAAGTTCGATGTTCCCATCGAGACAGCGAACGGCCGCGGACGCGCGGCATCTGTGGTGATCGACAAGATCGCGATTGGCAATATTCAGGAGCGTCACATACCCGCGCTCGTCGTGGCGCCGGGCGACCTCAAGACGAGCCTTCTCGGCATGAGCTTCCTGTCGCGGCTTGAATCGTTTGAAGTGCGCGGCGAGCGCCTCGTCATGCACGCCAAAACCGTGACGAATTAAAGCAAGCTGATCAGGAAGCGCGTCGCGACCAGGATCAGGAATAGACCGAAAGCCATCTCCAGATTGCGCCGCGACATCTTGTGCGCGAGCCGCGCACCGTAAGGCGCCGCGAGCACGCTTGCCGGTGCGAACAACAGCAAGCCCAGCAGCGACACGTAACCGATCGAAAGTGGCGGCAAATGCGCCTGCTGCGACCAGCCTGCGATCACGTAACCGATCGTACCGGGGATCGAGATCAACACGCCGAGACCGGAAGATGTCGCGATCGCGATGTGAATCGTCTCGCCGTAAAGCGTTAGGAACAACGTCGAGAGTGAGCCGCCGGCGACACCGATCAGCGACGAGATAAGGCCGATAAAATAGCCGATGCCCACGAGTGCCGGGCGGCCGGGCAAGCGATCGCCGAACCTGAGATCGCGGCCGACGAGATATTTGAGACCGACGGCATAGCAAAAGATCATGAACACCAGCCGGAACAAGCCGGCTGGGGCGTAATACGCGATGGCAGCACCGGAGATCACGCCGAGCACGACCGGAATGGCCCACGCCTTCAATACGTCATAGAGAACCACGCTGCGCTTGCGATGCGCGGTGAATGAGCGGATTGAGATCGGTATGATGATCGCGAGCGACGTGCCGATGCAAAGCTGCATCCGCACATCTTCCGGCACGCCCATAAAACGAAAAAGCTCGTAGAGCGCAGGCACGGTGACGGAAGCGCCGCCGATGCCGAGAAGACCGGCCAGCAATCCCGTGACGAGGCCGGCACCGACGATCATCAACACGAGCGGCACAAGCTCGTTCAAGGGAATGCCGAATAACAATTCTCGCTCCGGGGAATCGCGTCAGGGAATCGCGCCGAGCCCGACGCGCAGAATTCAGGCTGCGGTTTGCGCCAGCTCGGCCTTCGAGTCCAGCACGAGCGCCAGCGCCGCACGCAGGACTGCCATGCCGGCATCAGGCTTCACGGCTTCGACCGCGAGATGACGGCGGAAAGCGCGCGCGCCGGGCTGGCCGCGAAACAGCCCGAGGACATGGCGCGTAATGCTGTTCAGCCGCGCGCCCTCGCCTATCGCCCGCTCGATATAGGGAAAGAGCGGCTCGAGCGCGGCCATGAGATCGGCGGCAGGCGGCGGCGCATCGAAAATCAGCGGATCGACCGAAAGCAACTGGCCGGGATTTTCGTAAGCGGCGCGGCCGAGCATCGCGCCATCGACATAGGCAAGATGACGCTTGGCTTCCTCGACCGTGGCGATGCCGCCATTGAGGATCACCGGAAAATCGCCGAGCCGTTCTTTCAGCCGATAAACGCGGGCATGATCGAGCGGCGGGATGTCGCGATTTTCGCGCGGGCTCAAACCCTGCAACCACGCCTTGCGGGCATGAACGATCAGCGCGTCGGCACCCGCGTTAATCACGATATCCGCGAAGCGATCGAGCGAAGCATCGGTGTCCTGATCGTCGACGCCGAGGCGGCATTTCACCGTCACCGAAATTTTTACCGCGCGCTTCATCGCGACAACACATGCGCCAACGAGTTCAGGCTCGCGCATCAGGCAAGCGCCGAAGCGGCCATCCTGCACGCGGTCGGACGGACAGCCGACATTGAGATTGATTTCGTCGTAGCCGAATTCGGCGCCGATCCGCGCGGCATCGGCAAGCTTGGCCGGATCGCTGCCGCCGAGTTGCAACGCAATCGGATGCTCCACCGCATCGAAACCGAGCAGCCGCGCGCGCGGGCCGAAGATCACGGCATCGGCCGCCACCATTTCGGTGTAGAGCAGCGCGTTGTTCGTCAGCAACCGATGGAAGAAACGGCAATGCCGATCCGTCCAGTCCATCATCGGCGCGACGGAAAAGCGCGATGCATCCCGGTGCGTGGCGCTCATGCCTGTTGTCAAAGGCGGTCCTTTAATCGCGATTTCAGCGGGCATCCGATAGCGCAAAGCGGGCTTCCCGGCCACCCATGTTCGAGCCCTTGTTGCAGTTGCGATTAAGAAGCAGGCGCGATCATGCGGCTTGCGCCGCCGTTCCGCCTCCCATAAGACGGCCCCGGCACGGGTACCGGCATGCAGGATCACAAGGAAAAAGTGGCGATCGGCTCGATGGCGGCCTCGGGCGTGCTGACGCTCGCCAAGCTCGTCGTCGGCCTGATGACCGGCTCGCTCGCGATCCTGTCGGAGGCAGCGCATTCGGCGCTCGATTTCGCGGCGACCGTCATCACCTATTATGCCGTGCGCATTTCCGGCAAGCCGGCCGATGAAGACCACCAATATGGCCATGGCAAATTCGAGAGCATCGCGGCGCTCGCTGAGACGGCGCTGCTTTTTCTGCTCTCCGGCATCATCATCTGGGAAGCCGGCAAGCGGCTGATCGGCGGCGAAGTTCACGCCGTCGATGCAAACATCTGGGCGTTCGGCGTGATGATCGTCTCGATCGTCGTCGATTTTTTCCGCGCCCGCGCGCTGAAGAAGGTCGCGAATGAAACGACGAGCCAGGCGCTGGCAGCGGATGCGCTGCATTTCAGCTCGGATATGTGGTCGTCGCTCGCGGCGCTTGTCGGTCTTGCGGCAATTGCGCTCGGCTATCCGATGGCCGACTCGATTGCAGCGGTCGTGATCGCGGTTCTGATCTGCGTCGCCGGCTGGCGGCTCGGCCGGCACAACATCGATACGCTGACCGATATCGCTCCGCCCGGCGTCGCGGAGGAAATGACGGCGATCGCGCGCAGGGTGCCGGACGTTGTCTCGATCCCGCGGCTGCGCGTCCGTCAGGTCGGGCCGCAGACCTTTGCCGATGTAGAAGCCGCGGTCAGCCGAACGCTGCCGCTCGATCGTGTCGATGCATTGAAGAGGGAGATAGCGAGCGCCATCCGCGGCAAGTTTCCCGACGCCGAGGTCAACGTCATCACCGAAGCGCGCGCACACGACGATGAGAGCATCATCGAGCAAATCATGGTGATCGCGCGCAACCAGGGTTGCGCGGTGCATCACGTCACGGTGCATCAGCTCGAGAACAAGCTTTCGGTCAGCCTCGATCTTGAAGTCGATGGAATTCTGTCGCTGGGGGAAGCGCACGACATCGCGAGCCGTCTGGAAAACGCGATCCGCGCGGAACTGGGCGGGGAGAATGTGGAGGTCGAAACCCACATCGAGCCGATGCAGATGGACGGCATGAAAGGCGCGGATGCGCCGCCCGCGTTGCGGGAGGAACTCGCGAAAATCCTGCAAGGTCTCGTGAAAAACGGCGCCCGCATCAAGAATGTTCATTCGGTACGGGTGCGGGAGACGCCGCGCGGCCTCGTGGTCAATTTCCACTGCTATGCCGAGCCGAATGAGAGCGTCGAAGCAGTGCACCGCGCGGTCGACGAACTGGAGCGCGACTTTCTCGCCGCCCGCCCCGAGGTGCATCGCGCGATCGGCCATGCCGAGCCGCCTACGGCAAAGCCGCATTAAAGCCTTTCGCTTCGCCTCCGGATTCACTACATCAAGACGGCACTCTTGAGACGAATTTTGGAGACGACATGCGCGATCCCGAACCGCAAGCGATCCGGCTTTCGGATTACCGGCCAACCGACTGGCTGATCGACGAGGTCGATCTCGACGTCAATTTGCACGCCACGGAAACGCGCGTCGTCGCCAAGCTGAAAGTCCGACCCAACCCGAAGGGCCGCGCCGGCGCACCGCTCGTGCTCGACGGCGACGAACTGAAGCTCGACAGTCTTGCGATCGACGGCAAGCCGGTCAGCGACAACGAATATGCCGCGACCCCTGCTTCGCTCACGCTCAACAACCCGCCGGCAAAACCCTTTACCCTCACGATCGAAACCACGGTCAATCCGTCGGCCAACACCAAGCTGATGGGGCTCTATCGCTCAAGCAGCACCTATTGCACGCAATGCGAAGCCGAAGGTTTCCGCCGCATCACCTATTTCCTCGACCGGCCCGATGTGCTCGCGGTCTATCGCACACGCATCGAGGCCGAGCGCGATGAAGCGCCGGTGCTGCTGTCGAACGGCAACCTTGTCGAGGAAGGCAAGGCCGAAGGCTCACGCCATTACGCGGTATGGCACGATCCGTTTCCGAAGCCGTCCTATTTGTTTGCGCTGGTCGGCGGCAAGCTGAATGCCATTCACGACACCTTCAAAACAATGTCGGGACGCGAGGTGAAACTCGCGATCTACGCCGAGCCCGGACGGGAAAAGCTCTGCGGCTACGCGCTCGATGCGCTCAAGCGTTCAATGCGCTGGGACGAGCGCGCCTTCGGCCGCGAATACGATCTCGACGTCTTCAACATCGTCGCCGTTTCCGACTTCAACATGGGCGCGATGGAGAACAAAGGCCTCAACATCTTCAACGACAAATACGTCCTCGCCTCGCCCGAGACAGCGACCGATGGCGACTATGCCGGGATCGAGTCGGTGATCGCGCACGAATACTTTCACAACTGGACCGGCGATCGCATCACCTGCCGCGACTGGTTTCAGCTCTGTCTCAAGGAAGGACTCACGGTTTTCCGCGACCAGGAATTCACCTCGGATGAGCGCTCGCGGCCGGTGAAGCGCATCAGCGACGTGCGTGCGCTCAAAAGCGCGCAGTTCAGCGAAGACGCGGGGCCCCTGGCCCATCCGGTGCGGCCCAATCAGTATCGTGAGATCAACAACTTCTACACCGCGACCGTCTATCAGAAGGGCGCGGAAGTCGTGCGCATGCTGAAGACCTTGCTCGGCGAGAAAGGCTTTCGCGCCGGTATGGATCTTTATTTCGAGCGCCACGACGGCACTGCGGCGACAATCGAGGATTTCCTCGCCTGTTTTGCCGACGCCAACGGCGTCGATCTTTCGCAGTTCAAGCTGTGGTACGAGCAGGCCGGAACACCCGAAGTCGCAGTGCGCGGCCATTACGACGCCGCGCATCAATCGTTCCGCCTCGAAATCAACCAGGCGGTGCCGCCGACGCCCGGCCAGAGCGCGAAGAAGCCGATGGTCATTCCGCTTGCCTTTGGGTTGATCGGCAAGAACGGCAAGGAGCTTCCGCTCACGCTGAAAGGCGGACGGCAGCTTGGAGGGAATATCCTGCGCCTCACTTCCGAGAGCGAGACGTTTGATTTCGAAAACATCAACGAGCGGCCGGTACCATCGCTGAACCGCGGCTTCTCGGCGCCGATCAAACTTACGAGCAATCTCGGCGACGACGATTATGTGCTGCTCGCCGCCCACGACAGCGATCCGTTCAATCGCTTCGATGCGATCAATACGCTTGCCATGCGCCATCTCGTCGCGAGCACCGCCGACATCCGCGCAGGACTGAAATCGTCCGCACCGCTCGCACTAATCGCGGCCCTCGAAACGACGTTGAGCGACGGCAAGTTAGATCCGGCCTTCCGGGCGCAAGCCGTCGGCATTCCGTCAGAGAACGATATTGCTCGCGAGATCGGCGCCAATATCGATCCGCAAGCGATCCATACGGCGCGCCGCGATTTGCGGCGCACGGTTGCGCAAGCGTTAAAGGACCGCTGCGAAACCGTTTATGCCTCGCTGTCGGCGCCCGAGCCCTACTCGCCGGATGCCGCAAGCGCCGGCCGGCGCGCGTTGAAAAATACTTGCCTCGATTACCTGACCGCACTCGGCACGCCGGATGCGCTCGCCCGTGCCTACCGGCAGTTCTCCACCGCCGACAACATGACCGACCGCTTCGCGGCACTGGCGATCCTGACGCTGCATGACGCGCCGGAGCGCGAGAAGGCGCTTGCCGAATTCTTCGATCGCTTCCGCGAGGACCCGTTGGTGATCGACAAGTGGCTCGCGCTGCAAGCACAGATTCCCGAAACGGGGACGCTCGCGCGTGTACAGGCCCTGATGAAGCACCCGGCATTTTCGATGGGCAATCCGAACCGCGTCCGCTCGCTGATCGGCGTTTTCGCGGCGGGCAACCCGTCGCAGTTCAACCGCGAGGACGGCAAGGGCTACGAATTCATCGCCGACATCGCGATCGGGCTCGACCCGAAGAATCCGCAGGTCACGGCGCGGCTTCTTTCGGCCTTCAAGAGCTGGCGGGTACTGGAGCCGGTGCGGCGGGCGGCGGCCGAAAAGGCGCTGCAGCGCGTTGCTGCGACGGCCGGGCTTTCCCCCGACAGCACCGATATTGTGAGCCGCAGCCTCGCCTGACCACACCATCTGGGGTTAGGCGCGTTTCCCGGCGCCAGCCGGTGCCTTCGCGTGGAAACGCTAGCCTGTGGGCGGCGATTTTCCGGGCTGGACTCTAGACAAATCACCGTCACATCGATTCTTATCGGAGGTGATTCGGAGAGATGCGGCAAAGTCCCTCCGATCCTTGATGGGGATTTTTATCCGGGAGGCCCGGCGATGGCGCGCGCTCACGCGGCCAACGCATCCTTGCACGATCGAGCGGTACGCGGGCTCGCGCGATCCTTGAGCCGCCCCGCCTATCAGCGTCTTCTTGAGGCCGAGCCGTTCCTGCGGCGCGCGGTGCCGATTCTGATTGTCGTTTTTCTACTCGTCGTGATGACCGCAGCGACGGTGCAAATTCTCGCCGCTCGGCAACAGGCGGCGAGCGATGCGCAAGAAACGCTCACGCTCATCACCGGCATGGCCGCCGACAATCTTGCGCGGCATCCGGCAAAAGAACTCGCGGCGGAAGCCGGCGACCTCCTGCGCCAATCGCTGGCGCCGCAGGCGCTCGCCAAGGGACGGCAGTTCTTCCTGACCAATGCAACAGGCGGCGTCATCGCCGCCTTTTCAACGTCCGCCAGATTGCCCGCTGAGCAGGCCGCTTATATCGGCCAGATGCTCGCGGGAATGAGCGGCCGTGTGCGCACCGCGGACCTTACGCTCCCCGGAAACATTGCGGTGATCGCTTCGGCACGCGCACTCCCCGCCCCACTCGGTCAATTGATCGCGGTGCAGCCGGCGCAAGCCGTATTTGGCGACTGGCGCTCGAACTCGACGCTGACAGTCACGCTGGTCACCACGACCTGCGTGGTGCTCCTTATTCTCGGCTTTGCTTTCCATTGGCAGGCAACGCGCGCCCGCGAGGCCGATACGATTTACGAGATGGTGCAGACGCGCATCAATACCGCGCTCAACCGCGGACGCTGCGGATTGTGGGACTGGGATCTCGCGCGTGGCCGCATTTACTGGTCGGGCTCGATGTTCGAGATGCTCGGCTTCGAACCGCGCGATGAATTCCTTTCGTTTGGTGAAGTCGACAGCCTGGTGCACCCCGATGACGGCAGCCTCTACGACGTCGCGGCGCTGCTCGCCGAAGGCAAGGATCGCACTATCGACCGGGCGTTCCGCATGCGGCACGCAAGCGGCAAGTGGGTATGGCTCCGGGCGCGCGCCGAAATCGTCCGCCAGGACGGCGACACGGGGCCGCATCTGATCGGCATCGTCGTGGACGTCACCGAGGAACAGCGGCTTGCCGAGCGCACCGCGACCGCCGATATCCGGCTGCGCGACGCGGTCGAAACGATCTCGGAAGCTTTCGTGTTGTGGGATTCGGAAGACCGGCTGGTGTTATGCAATTCGAAGTTCCAGCAGCTGCATGACCTGCCGCCGGCGGCGACGCAGCCCGGCACGACCTACGAGGAAGTGCTCTCGTTCGGGCATCAGCCGGTGATCAGGACGCCGCTCAAATCCGAGAACGTCGTCGAAGGCGAGCGCTCGTTCGAGGCGCAGCTGCACGACGGGCGCTGGCTCAAGATCGGCGAGCGGCGCACCAAGGATGGCGGCTATGTTTCGGTCGGCACCGATATTACGCCGATCAAGCAGCACGAAGAAAAACTGGTCGAAAGCGAAAAGCGCCTGCTCGCGACCGTCAACGATCTGCGCCGATCGCAGCAGACGCTCGAATATCAGGCGCAGCAGCTTGCCGAACTCGCGCAGAAATACGCCGACGAAAAGACCCGCGCCGAGGAAGCCAACAAGGCGAAGTCCGACTTCCTCGCCAATATGAGCCACGAACTGCGGACGCCTTTGAACGCCATCATCGGCTTTTCGGAAATCATGGAGTCGGGCATGTTCGGTGCGCTCGGCTCGGAGCGCTATCACGAATACTGCCACGACATCCGCGAGAGCGGCCGTTACCTACTCGATGTCATCAACGACATTCTCGACATGTCGAAGATCGAAGCCGGCCGCATGAAACTCTCGATCGAGACCTTGCGCCTCGACGAGATCGTCAACGAGTCGATGCGGGTGATGTCGCTGAAAACCGGCGAAAAGAAGCTTGCCGTCGTCTCCCAGGTGCCGCCCGGTTTCGCCGTGCAATGCGACCGGCGCGCCATCAAGCAGATCATGCTGAACCTTCTCTCGAACGCCGTGAAGTTCACCGAGGAAGGCGGCCGGGTCGCCGTGCGCGCGAAGATGTCGCGTCGTTCGGCGCTGATCCTGATCGAGGATTCGGGGATCGGTATTTCGCGCGAGGCACTGAAGAAGCTCGGGCGGCCGTTCGAGCAGGTCGAAAGCCAGTTCACCAAGACCTACAAGGGTTCGGGCCTTGGGCTCGCGATTGCGAAATCGCTTGCGGAGCTGCATCACGGGGCGATGAAAATCCGCTCGGTCGAAGGCATCGGCACCACGGTAATCGTGCGGCTGCCGGCAGCACACTTGTTTCCGACGGAAGCCGCCGCCTAATCGGCCTTTACGATCGCTTCAAAAGTGCGGCGAACGCGCGTTTGCGTTTCGCCGAGATGTGCATCAAGCGTGGAAAAATCCGGCAAGGTGCCGGCGCGGGCTAAAAGCGCGCGCAACGATGGCCCCGCTTCTTTCGGCACGAAGGGCCCGCTCAGGCAGAGCCGGAGAATCTGCGTGAGGTCGTGATAGAGCTTGGTCGCGCCGCGCAGGAATTCGCCATCGGCAGCGCTCAGGATCCCGAAAGATTGCGCCTTCTCGAGCACGCGCATCGTGTTGGTGTCGAGAATTTCGGGCTTGTCCGCGGCATGAACCAGCGAAAGATACTGCGCGATAAACTCGAGATCGACGAGACCGCCGGCGGCGTATTTCAAATCCCAGCGATTATCCTCGCCCTTGTCCTGCGCGATGCGCACGCGCATTTCACGAATATCCGTGGCGATCTTCTTCGCATCGCGCCTGATGCAGAGTACTTCGCCGATCAGCGCTTCGATCTGACCGTGGAATGCGGGCGGCGCCGAAACAACACGGGCGCGCGTCAGCGCCATGTGCTCCCAGGTCCAGGCTTCCTTGCGCTGATATTCGGCGAAGCTTTCGACTGAAGTTGCGACCGGGCCCGAACGGCCCGAAGGCCGCAGGCGCATATCGACGTCGTAGAGCTTGCCTTCGTTGGTCGGCGTCGTAAGCGAGCTGATCATCCGCTTGGTGAAGCGCGCGTAATACTGGCTGCCGTCGAGCTTGCGCTCGCCATCGGATTCCGGATGCGCGGCATCGAAGTGATAGAGCAGTAAAAGATCGAGGTCGGAACCTGCGGTCATTTCGCGGCCGCCGAGCTTGCCGAGCGCGAGGATCGCTGTTTGCGAATCCGCCATATGGCCATAAGTTTCGGCAAAGCGCTTTTCCGTCTCGCGATGGAGCGCGCGGATCAGAACGTCGGCAAGCGTCGCATAGGCCTCGCCCGCCTTCCCCGCCGAAACGACGCCGGAAAGAATGCGAACGCCGATCAATACCATCTGCTCCCGGCCAAAACGGCGCGAACGGTCGAAGACTTCCTCTTCAGTCGCGGCATCGGCAAGCAGCGCGGTCAATCGCTCGGTCAGCACGGCTTCGCTCGGCATGGTGCCGAAGAAAGCAGGATCAAGCAGCGCATCGAGCAAGGACGGCGTGCGTGCAACAATGTCGCCAAGCCGCGGCGCGGTGCCGAGAATAAGCGCCAGCAATTCGACGAGATCAGGATGCGTGCGCAGCGCCGCGAACAACCGGGTGCCTTCGACAAGCTCGGCGAAGAAACGATCGCTAGCGAGTAATGCCGCATCGGCGCTGCCGGAACGCGCGAGAGCATCGAGCAGCGCGGGAAGAATGGTTTGAAGATCGGCGCGCGCCGCTTCGGGCTTGAGCGCGAAATAATCGCCCCTGAACCATTCGCTGACGATCGCGTAAGCGGGCAGCGGCTCAAAGCCCATCTTGACGAGTGTATCGAGCGTCTCGCGATTTTCCTTGCCGGCTTCAAACTCCAGTGCGCCGAAGCGGCTTGCGAGCGGCGGCGCGTCTTCGAACAGGCGGGCGTAATGTTCTTGCACGCGGGTAAGATGACTGACGAGTTCGTTCGCGAAGCTTTCGCGATTTTCATAGCCGAGAAAGCGCGCGAATTTCTCAAGCGCCGCCGGATCGGCAGGCAGCGTGTGCGTCTGCTCGTCCGCCATCATCTGCAGGCGATGCTCGACGCGGCGCAGATAGCGATAGGATTCGGCAAGATCGTCGCGTACCGCGGGCTCGATCCAGCGCGCCGCGACCAGCGCATCCAGCATCGGCAGGGTCTGGCGGCCGCGCAGATCCGGCGCCCGGCCGCCTGCAATAAGCTGTTGCGTTTGCACGAAAAATTCGATCTCACGGATGCCGCCGCGTCCTAACTTGATGTTGTGGCCTTCGACCGCGATCTCGTCATGACCGCGGAAAGCATGCATCTGCCGCTTCATGGCATGCACATCCGCGATTGCGGCGTGATCGAGATAGCGGCGCCAGACGAAGGGATAGAGATCGCGCAGGAACTGCTCGCCCGCCGCGATATCGCCAGCGGCGGCACGCGCCTTGATGTAGATCGCGCGCTCCCAGGTCTGGCCTTCGCGCTCGTAATAAGAAAACGCGGCGTCGGTCGACATTGCGATCTGCGTCGAGCCCGGATCCGGTCTCAAGCGGAGATCGGTGCGGAAAACGTAGCCATCTTCGGTGCGCTCTTGCAGAATGCGAACGAGATCGCGCGTCATCCGCACGAAGAAAGTTTGCGGCACGACATTCTCGGCAAGCGGCTTTGCGAGATCGAACAGAACGATGAGATCGATGTCGCTCGAATAATTCAGTTCGGCCGCGCCATATTTCCCCATCGCCAGCACGATGTACCCGCTCTTTACGGGATCAGGCAGCTGGCCCGCCTTGTGCGCTTTGGCGAGTAGATAATCGACCGCCGACGAAATAGCGGCGTCGGCGACCTTCGTCATCGCGCCGGTGATTTCCTCAAACCGCCAGATGCCGCCAATGTCGGCAAGCGCGATCAGGAGCGCCGCTTCGCGCTTCATCCTGCGCAGCAAACGCATCACCTCGGCATCGTCCTCCGCTGCACGCACGCCGGCCGTGGTCTTGTCGATCAACGCGTTGAAATGCCGCTCAGGATGATCTTGCAAAAGCGCGACGAGACGCCCGGGATCCTCGCTCGCGATGCTCCACAGGAACGGCGAGGCTTCAGCGATGCCTTCGAGCACTCGTCTGGCTTCCGGGCGCGCGCAAAGCTCCGTGAGTGCCTTGCCGGCCTCGCCCGATGCAGCGACGAGATCGCCGAGCCTTTCAGCCGCCAGCGCAGGCTCAGAGAGGCATGGCGCCTCCCGCAGCTCAGTGGCCAGCGAATGATGTCGGGGGGAAATCGAACGGCCTTGCAAGGACATAGCCTAGCGTGACGGGGCGGCAGCGGTTGCGTCAAGCCCTCTCGGCCGCGCGCTGCGGCAGCGAAAGCGTTGCACGCAACCCCGGCTCGTTGTCTTCCAGCAGCAATTCGCCGCCATGCAAATGCGCCACCGCCGCAACGAGCGAAAGGCCAAGCCCCGCGCCGGGTTTCGAGCGGCTCGCCTCGAGGCGTACGAAACGCTCGATGACGCGCGGCCGGTCGGCGGCGGGAATGCCGGTGCCGTGATCGGCCACCGACAGCAGGACACGGCCATCCGCCTGCTTTGCGACGATATGGATATCGCCATCGCCGGTGGAACGAACGCCGTATTTGAGGGAGTTGTCGATGAGGTTGGCGAGCGCCTGACCGATCAATTCGCGATTGCCGTGAAGCTGTAAAGCCACCGGCGCTTCGACCGTGAGCCGCAGCCCCTTCTCTTCCGCAAGCGGCTCGTAAAGCTCGGCAACGCTGCGTGCGACTTCCGAGGCGTCGAATTCGGCTATGCCTTCGCGCGCCTCGCCCGCTTCGGCACGCGCGATCATCAGGAGCGCATTGAAGGTGCGGATTAGGCCGTCGGATTCTTCGATCGTCGATTCGAGCGCGGCGCGATAATCGCTCTCGCTCTTGGCGTTGCGCAGCGCTTCTTCCGCACGATTGCGCAGGCGCGTGAGCGGCGTCTTGAGATCGTGGGCGATATTATCGGAGACCTGCTTGAGGCCCGCCATCAGCCCTTCGATACGCTCGAGCATGACGTTTAGGCTATTGGCGAGACGATCGAACTCGTCGCCCGAACCGGTGACGGCAAGGCGTCCTGTAAGGTCGCCCGCCATGATGCGCTCGTTGGTCGCAGTCATCGCGTCGATGCGTTTCAACACGCGGCGCGCGATGAACACGCCGCCCGCGATTCCCATCACGACGATCAGCACCACCGCCCAGCGCGCCGGTTGCGCCAAAATCTGCCGCAAGCGATCGCGCTCCTCGTAATCGCGGCCAACGAGAACGCGAAAACCGCCGGGGATCGCAAAGACGCGCACCACCGCGCGGCTCGGCTTCGCTCCCTTGGCATCCTCGGAACGGCGATAGAGAATTTCCGACCAGCCTTCGTTCTGCACGACCCTGTCGGGCATCTCACTCAGATTGCCGGCGAGCTTGTCGCCGGAAGCGGTCGTGACGAGGTAGAGGTTGGAGCCCGGCTGCGCCGCGCGGCGCTCGATTGTATCGACGAGGCGGCGGATGCCGCCGATCTGATACTGCTCGTTGAGGCTCTGCACCTCGGCGTCCACCGTCTCGGTGATCTGCGAGAAGACAAGCTGCTGGGTATGACGGCCGAGATAGATGATGATGCCGGCCGCGAACAGCGCGAACACCAGAAGATAGACGGCGATAATCTTGAACGCCGTGGTGCGGAGCAGTTTGGCGAGCGCTGTCACGAACGAATTTCGACCGCTGGAGGGCACGGGCTGGCAGGCATGGCGGGGATTCTATTCGAATAGAAACGCCGCCAACAGTGCAAAATGTTCATGCGCGCGGCTTACTTCGCGGCTTCCCGGATCATGTAACCGGTACCGCGCACGGTGTGCAGGAGCTGCTTGTCGTGGCCCTTGTCGATCTTGCTGCGCAAGCGCGACACATGGACGTCGATCACATTGGTCTGCGGATCGAAATGGTAATCCCAGACATTCTCGAGCAGCATCGTGCGGGTCACGACGTGACCGGCGTGGCGCATCAAGTATTCGAGCAAGCGAAACTCGCGCGGCTGTAAGGGAATTTCTTTTCCGGCGCGCGTGACAGTGTGGGACAGGCGGTCAAGTTCGAGATCGCCGACACGATAAACGGTGTCGGCGGACTGAGGCGCAACGCGGCGCGCGAGCGACTCGATCCGCGCCAGCAATTCCGAGAAGGCATAGGGCTTGGCGAGATAATCGTCGCCACCGGCGCGCAGACCGGTGACGCGGTCATCGACCTGGCCGAGCGCCGAGAGGATCAGGACGGGGGTCGAAACGCCGCGTTTGCGAACCTCGGAAATCAGCGACAGGCCATCGCGCTTCGGCAGCATGCGGTCGATCACCAGCACGTCGAATTCGCCATCGAGGGCAAGCGCCAGTCCCTCCTCGCCGTCGCTTGCGACTTCGCAGATATGGCCGGCCTCGCGAAACGCCTTGCGCAGATAGCCCGCTGCATCGCGGTCATCTTCAACGACAAGCAATCGCATGGCGCTTTCTGCCCCGGCTGGAGAATCGTTACGGACACTGGTCATCAACATAGGCATTGCTTCGACGTTTGAAAAAGCAGGGCGGGAAGCTTTGCAGCCTCCCGCCCAGGGGGCACCGGCGGTCGACGGGGGGCGACGGGAAGACGCCGCCGATACCCAAGCTCAGCCCTGCTTCACCGGCAGGGTCACGAAACGGTTGCTCTCACCGCTCTTGAGGCGGAGAAGAACGACGCTCTTGCCATCCTTACGGGCAATGTTCAGCGCCTCGCGCAGGTCGGACGGCGACGAAACATGCTTGCCGCCGGCCTCGAGGATGACATCGCCAGCCCGGATGCCGCGTTCAGCGGCGGGGCCGGAGTCATCCACATCGGTGACGACGACGCCTTCCTTGCCGGCGCCCGACACCTGGTTGGCAGGCGCAAGCTTAAGGCCAAGGCGGGGCAGATCGGTCTGATCCGCATTGTCGTCGCCACGCGGCGAAGCGTTGTCGGCGCGGCGGTCGGGAAGCTTGGCGAGCGAAACGCTGAGATCGCGTTCCTTGCCGTCACGCAACACGGTGATCTTGACGTTCGCACCCGGCGCAAGCGCCGAGATGCGGCGGGAAAGATCGCGCGCATCCTTGACCTGCTCGCCGTTCACTTTGGTCACGACGTCGCCGGCCTTGATGCCAGCCTTCGCGGCAGGCGTGTCAGCCTGGGCGTCGGAGACGAGCGCGCCGTGCGTTTCCTTGATGCCGAGACCTTCGGCGATCTCGGGCGTCACCGGCTGGATGTTCACGCCGAGATAACCGCGCGTGACCTTGCCGTTTTCCTTCAGCGACGTGACGACATGGCTGACGGTTTCGGACGGGATGGCAAACGCAATACCGACATTACCGCCCGATGGCGAAACGATCGCAGTGTTCACGCCGATCACTTCACCGGCGAGGTTGAAGGTCGGGCCGCCGGAGTTACCGCGGTTCACCGCAGCGTCGATCTGGATGAAGTCGTCGGGACCCGCGGCGCCGAGATCGCGGCCGCGAGCGGACACGATGCCCGAGGTGACAGTGCCGCCGAGGCCGAACGGATTGCCGACCGCGAGCACCCAATCACCAACGCGCGGCGGATTGCCGGCGAGCTTGACCCAGGGGAAGTTGGCGCCGTGGCCGTCGATCTTCAGGAGCGCCAAGTCGGTGCGCTGATCGGTGCCGATGACCTTGGCGGTGAAGTTCTTGCCGTCTTCGGTCTGGACGTCGACTTCGCTCGCGTTTTCGACGACGTGATTGTTGGTGACGATGTAGCCGTCAGCCGAAATGAAGAAGCCCGAGCCCTGGCCGGTGACGCGGCGGTTCTGCGGCATGCCGCCGCGGCCGTTCGGCATCTGGTTGCCGAAGAAGCGCTTCAGAAATTTGTTCATTTCAGGCGGCATATCTTCGCTGCCGGGGCCATCGCCGTTGAACGACATGGTCTGAGGCTGCGTCACCTTGACCTTGACGCTGACGACAGCGGGGCGAACGCGATCGACGACATCGGCGAAGGAATACTGGCTCGCCGAGCGGTCGGTCGAAATCTGCGCCGAAGCAGGCGTGGAGGAAGACGGAAGGAGGACGAGCTGGCCTACGGCTGCGCCGGCAAGAGCGACGCCGAACACGCTGCCGAGCAGCAGCGAGCGGATGCGTTTCGCCCGGCTGGCCTGCGGAGGGGTATGGTCTTGGTTGTGATCTTGGGTGGGGAAATGATCTTGGGGAAACATTGATTTCTCCGTGAGGAATTCGTTTGTCACGGAGATAAATAGGGCCCTGCGCCTTACAACGCGCTGGCCGCATAATTACAAATTCGTAAGGTCTTTGGATTTCCTAACGATTTCGTCGAGAAGTTTCTCTTCTTCACGGGAAAGTTTCTGCGGCTGCGGCCGATTGCCGCGAAGCCACATGAACGCGAGCCAGGTGACACCGATCAGCAAAATGCCGCCGGGAATCGCCCAGAGCGCGATGGTATGAACGCTGACGCGCGGATCGAGCAAAACGAACTCGCCATAGCGCGCGACAAGATAATCGCGAATCTGCTTGTCGCTGTCGCCGGCCTGAATGCGTTCGCGCACGATCAGGCGTAGATCGCGGGCGAGTGGCGCCGCCGAATCCTCGATCGACTGATTCTGGCAGACCATGCAGCGCAATGTCTCGGACAGAGCGCGGGCGCGTGCTTCGAGCGCCGGATCTTTCAGCATCTCGTCGGGCTCAACCGCAAGCGCGGTGCCGAGCGAAACGAAAAGCGCAAGAGCGACGAGAAAGCGGCGCATCGCGTCCCTCATCTGATCATTCGGCCGGAGCGACGGCAACGCGCCGCGCGGGCGCCGGTGCGCCGATCCGCAAGCGGCGATCGCTCAGCGAGAGCATGCCGCCAAAAGCCATCAGCACGCCGCCGAGCCAGATCAGTGTCACGATCGGCTTCCAGTAGATGCGCGCCGAAATCGCGCCGCCCGGCATCGGCTCGCCAAGGCTGACGTAGAGCTGGCCGAATCCGAAGGTCGCAATCCCCGCTTCGGTCGTCGGCTGGTTGTTGGCGAGATAAACGCGCTTCGCGGGCTCGACCACTGCGATGGTCACGCCGCCCCGACGAACTTCAAAGCGGCCGACCTGATCGCGCCAGTTTGCGCCTGTGCGCTCATGCAGTCCCTGAAAGGAAAGATCGAAGTTTGCAATCTCAATCCGATCACCGCCCTTGAGTGCGACGACACGCTCCTGACTCCAGCCCGCTTCGGCGGCAATGCCCAGGAGCGAAATGCCAATGCCAAGATGCGCGAACAGTGTGCCGAAGGCCGAGCGCGGCAGACCACGCGCCCGCGCAAAGGAAACACCCGGCGCAACACGAAAAAGCTGAATGCGCTCGATGAATTCCACAAGCGCGCCGACGATGGCGTAGATCGCGCAGAACAGACCAACGGCGGCGAGAATGGGCCCGCCTTTAGCGATCCACAGAACAAGTCCAGCCGTAATGGCGGCAATTGCTGCGATGAAAGCCAGCCGCTCGGCGACGCCGCGCGCGTCACCACGCTTCCAGGCGAGCAAGGGACCGGCCGGCATTACAAGGGTCAATGCCAGCAATAGCGGCCCTGCGGTGCGGTCGAAGAACGGCGCGCCGACAGAAATCTTCTCGCCGGTCGCGGCCTCGAGCACGAGCGGGTAAAGGGTGCCGGTGAAGACCGTCGCCGCCGTTGCGGTAAGCAAAAGATTGTTGAGGATCAGCGCGCCTTCGCGCGAGATCGGCGCGAACAGCCCGCCCTGCTTCAGGAGCGGCGCCCGCCACGCAAACAGCGTGAGCGAGCCGCCGATGAAGAAAACTAGGATCGCGAGAATGAAGACGCCGCGCGCGGGGTCATTTGCAAAGCTGTGAACCGAAGTCAGCACGCCGGAGCGTACGAGAAAAGTGCCGAGTAGCGAGAAGGAGAACGCGAAGATCGAAAGCAGCAGCGTCCATATCTTCAGCGCCTCGCGCTTTTCCATTACGACGGCAGAATGAAGAAGCGCAGTGCCGATCAGCCACGGCATCAGTGACGCGTTCTCGACCGGATCCCAGAACCAGTAGCCACCCCAGCCGAGTTCGTAATAGGCCCAGTACGAGCCCATCGCGATGCCGAGCGTCAATGAAATCCACGCGGCGAGAATCCACGGCCGCACCCAACGCGCCCAGGCGGCATCGACACGGCCTTCAAGCAAGGCTGCGGCGGCAAATGCAAAGGTGATCGAGAAGCCGACATAGCCAAGATAAAGCAGCGGCGGGTGGATCGCGAGGCCGATGTCTTGCAGAATCGGATTGAGTTGCTGGCCTTCGGCCGGAGCGGGATCGAGTCGCAAAAACGGGTTCGATGTCGTCAGGATAAAGAGAAGAAAGATCGCGGCGATCAGGCCTTCGATGCCGAGCACATTGGCGCGCAAGCGCGGCGGAAGATTTTTACCCAGCAAAGCGACAAGCGCCGAGAACAGGCCGAGCACGAATACCCACAGCACCATCGAGCCTTCGTGGTTGCCCCACACGCCGGTGATTTTATAGAGCAGCGGCTGCAACGAATGCGAGTTGGCATAGACGCCGAGCACGGAAAAATCCGAGCGCACGAAGCTCACCGTCAAACCGGCAAACGACAATGTAATGAAAATGAATACTGCCACCGCAAGCGGCGCGGCGGTGCCGATCAGGGCGGCGTCATTCTTCCATCCACCCCATAACGGCAATGCCGCCTGAAGCACGGCAAGCGTGAAGGCAAGGATCAGCGCGTAATGGGCAAGCTCAGCGATCATGGTTTGCCTTTAGGCTGCTGTTCGCTTTTTTGCCCGTCTTTATGTTCACCCTGCCAATGCCCCTGCTTCTTCAGCGCATCGGCGACTTCGCGCGGCATGTAACGCTCGTCGTGCTTCGCCAGCACCGTATCGGCGACAAAGACACCGGCGGTATCGAGCTTGCCTTCGGCGATGACGCCCTGCTCCTCACGGAACAGATCGGGCAGCAAGCCGTGATAGCTCACCGGCAGGTTGGCGCCGCCGTCGGTAACGCGGAAACGAACCGTGAGGCCGTCCTTGGCGATACTGCCCTGCTCGACCAGACCGCCGAGGCGGAAGCGCTTACCGGGTTCGACCGGCTTCGCGGCAAGCTCGCTCGGCGTGACGAAGAAGACGATGGAATCGCGCAGCGCCGAGAGCGCCAGTGCAGCGGCAACAGAAAGCACCACCGCAGCAATTCCGATCAAGGTGAGGCGTCGCTGACGGCGCGTCATTTCACGTTCCCCTGCCCCTGATTCCCTTGCCCCTGGTCGCGACGCAACTGTTCCAACGCCTCGCGCACGGCCGGTAGATAAGGTGCATCCTGCGGCGCGCCGGCGAGCAGCTCGCGCCAGATTTTTTCGGCATCATCCTTACGGCCATCCTGCGCCGCGGCAAGACCGAGGAAGAAACGCGCTTTCGGTTGGCTGGCGTCCAGCGCACCGGCGCGCGCGAATGCCTTTCGCGCGTCGGCCGTCACAACCCCTCGTGCATCGGCGACAAGCGCTTCGCCGAGATCGGCCTGACGCTCTGCCGTCTCACCCAGAAGCCGCAAGGCGTTCGCGCGTGCTTTCGCTGCGTCTTCGGTGCGATCAAGACGCGCATAAACCGGCGCCACGACTTCCCATCCTCGCCCGTCATCAGGATGTTCAGCGAGATGCTTTTCGATGCGCGCGAGCAGCATCGCCACCTGCTCAGACGCCACTGTTGCGGCCGGCCGCGGGGCCACTTCGGACAGATAAGGCGAACCCAACGAAAGATAGAACAGCAAAGCCGCCGGAACGGCAGCAAGCGCGGCAAGGCTCGCGAGTCGCCGCCGCATGGGCGAACCGGCACTCGCTTCGTTATCGGCGTTTTTCTTCGCAACATTGATCAGGCGGCGTGCGATCTCGACCCGCGCCGCTTCAGCCTCGGGTTCTGCAAGCAGCCCGCGGGCGCGGTCATGATCGAGTTCAGCAAGCTGGTCGCGATAGACCATAAGATCCGCATTGGCCGGCGCGGCTGCCATCCGGCGCGCACCAAGCGGCCACAGCACCGAAAAAACGGCGGCGCCGGTCATCGCTGCAATCAGAAACCAGAACAGCATTCGATCTCCCGGCGACTTCTTAATGGAGCGGAAGCCCTTTTGTAAGGGCTTCACAATCGATCATAAGTCGGGAAATCGGGTATTGCGGAAGATCAAGGCGCGGCTGGAGATCAGCCCTGCGCGGCCCGCCGTTCGCTCTGGAGGGCAACTCCGGCGGCCTTTGACAGAAGTTCCGCGTAGCGCTTGCCGAAAACCTTGCCGGAAAAGCGCACGGCAGCGTCAAGCTGCGACTGGCGGAACGGCCGGTCGGCGTCGGAAGCCTGGCGGATCTGCTCGAGCAGCGCCTGCGTCGCATTGTCGAGGCAGGTTTCGAGTTCCGACGAAAGCCGCAGCGTGATTTCGTTGAGCGCGATTTCGCCCGCCGACAAACGGCAGGCGCCGAGAATTTCGAGCGCGTTCTCGATATCGGCTACCTCATGCTGGTCGAGCGCCGCCACCGAAATCTCTTCCTTGCGGTGCGGCCGCAGCATACGGCGAACCTTGCCCGGCAGCCCGTCGATTTTCGAGCGCAGGATGCTCGCAAGCTCTGTACGCAAATGGGCGATCTTCTTGCTCCAGCGCGTGTCGATCGAGACATCGAGCTCAGTGGAAAACGCGCGGGCGTAATCGTGGAATTTCTTGATGCTGGCGCAAACATCCGCCGTCGCGCGCGCGCGCAGGCTCTCGGGCAAATGCGCGGCCTGGCGGCCGATCTCGTCAACGACGAGATCGACGGCAAAAGCATAGGACGTTTCGGCGATGCGCGGCGCCGAATCGGTTTCGGCGGCGGCAACGGCAAGACGCAGGATGTGCGGGGGGAAAGTCAGGCGGGAAAATAAAAGCGCGAGCGCATAGGGAAACACGCTCGGCCGCTGCACGGCGGGATGCTCGAACAGCGTGCGGATGGCCTGCAAATCGGATTCCGACAGGCTTTTGATCTGCGGCGGCAGGCGCTGCGCAAGACCGGCCAGCGCTTCGCGAATTTTCAGGATCGCGATGATGTCGAGAAGGTCATCAAGGACAGGCTCGCCGCCAAGCTGCGAAACCAGCTTCTGGCGAGTCTTCATATCCGAGCTGTTTTCCTTGAGCGTCTTTTCGACGACCGCAATGAAGCGATTTTGGAAATCAGCCGCGATCTGCTGCGCCTGTTCGGTATCGTCCCTTGCGATCGCCACGGAGAGTTTTTCGCCGCAGGCTTTGATGTCATCGACCATCAGGTCGCGCTCGAGCCATGTCCAGATGCTGCCGAGCGACGAGCGCGTGATCCGGCCGCGCATCTTCTCGGGGCTTTCCTCGGTGACGAGAAACGGCACGAGCGGCTGGAACAGCCGGCGGTCGAGACCTTCAATGCGTGGCGCGGGCGCGGATTCCCGCTCGCCGCGGCGCAGCTCTTCAAGGATGAGATCGAAGCCGGGAAAAGTTTCGCTGCTGTGTGCTCCGCGCTCGAGCTCGCGCAGAAGCAATGCGCGCGCAGCCGGCGACATTTCGCGCAGAAACTGCCGCAATCGCTCGGCTGTTGAAGCGCCGGTCGTCATCTATGCTCCCACGGAAAACGCGGACAGCATAAAAGCAGCGATCTTAAGAGAGGGTTGAGAGAAGTTAACGAAACCTTGCGGGAATGGCGTGGATCAGCTGATCCGCGTCCAGGTTCCGTCGGGGTTGCGGCAAGCCACACCGCGGGCCGCTTCGGGGCGGCCGTGGATATAGATGGTGTGGGTATACTGGCGGCAACGGCTGTAATTCGCCTGCGGGTAGGTCGGGCCGACGACGATCGTGCCATAGGCATCGCGCTCGCCGCGCCAGCTCACGGGGTTGCCGGGCCCGCCATATTCGAGCGCATTCATTTCGGCTTCATAGGCGCGCCGGCGATCCTCTTCGTCGAGCGCGTTACCGATCGCACCGCCAACCACGCCGCCGATCAACGCACCCGCCACGGCAGAACCCGGGCTCCGGCCCGTCGCCGCACCGATCAGCGCGCCGGTGAATGCACCGGTCGCGACACCTGCCCCGGTCTTTGGGCCGGGCTCGCCGGAGCAGCCTGCAAGCATGAGCGCAATCAGGCTAACACCCATCAATTGGGTCGCGCATCGCGTCGCGTTCATTCGCATGAGATCCCCAGCCAAGGCGGTAAATCGTTTCGTCAGATTTATACCGTGCCGAGAATTGGGGCGAAAGCGGGGCTCTCAGGCAGCCGGGAGAACCAGTTCCACGCGCAGGCCGCCGATCGGCGCGCTGCCGAAAATGAGCTTGCCGCCATAGAGGGTCGCAAGATCGGTCACGATCGAAAGCCCAAGGCCGGTGCCCGGCTTGTTTTCATCCAGCTTACGCCCGCGCTGGGGGATTTGCTCACGCATCTCGGGTGGCAGGCCCGGCCCGTCATCGTCGATCAGCACATGGAAAAACTTGCGGCCATCGGGCTTCTCTGCGGGCCTGCGGAAAACCTCGACATCCACCCGAGAGTTCGCCCATTTGCAGGCGTTGTCGATGATATTACCCATCATCTCCTCGAAATCCTGCCGCTCGCCATTGAATTTCACTTCGTCGACGATGCGCGTTTCGATCCGCACCTGCCGGTCATGATGGATCTTCGGCATGGTGCGCGCGAGGCTGGCGATCACGGGAGTAACGTCACTCACCGTTCCCACCACCGCGACCCGCGCGGCCATGCGGGCGCGTTCGAGATGATGCTGAACCTGGTCGCGCATGGCGATGACCTGCTCCTGGACTTTCCCGGCGAGCGGATCCTTGCGCGATGCCGTTTCGTTGAGCAGCACCGAAAGCGGCGTTTTCAGCGCGTGCGCGAGATTACCGACATGGGTGCGAGCGCGATCGACAATGGCGCGGTTCGATTCCAGAAGCGCATTCACTTCGGCAGCGAGCGGCGCGACTTCTTTCGGGAAATTGCCTTCCAACCGCTCTGCGCGGCCCGAGCGAATGGCGCTCAACCCCGCGGAGAGACGTTTGAGCGGCCGCAAGCCGAAGCGCACCTGAAACCACACCATCAGCAAGAACGCGAAGCCGAGCGCGCCGAGTGTAATGTAAAGCGCGTCCTTGAAGTCCTGCGTGTCGTCTTCGATTTCGTAAGCGTCGCCCGCGACCGCAACGACGTAACGGCCGTCGTCGCCAAGATCGACAATCCGCTGCACGAAGCGAAGCCGCTGGCTTTCCGGCCCGTTCATATAGCCTTCACTGAAGCCGCCGTGTTTCTCCGCCTCGGCGGGATCCGACAGCCCCGGCAAGCCACCGTCCGGCACCGAGCGCGAGCCTTTCGTTTCAAGGTCGCCGCCGCCGATCCGCATGATCTGCCAATACCAGCCCGATAGCGGCTGTTCGAACAACGGCTCGCCGAGCGCGGAAGGCTCGGCCATCGTCGTGCTCGACGAAACCGCGACGTCGGCAACGATCGTTTTGAGATAAACGTTCAGGCGCCGGTCAAACGAGCGCTCGACCGAAGAGCGATAGAGCGTGGTCAGCAGAATGCCGGCGCCGATCAGCACGACCGCGGTGACCGCGATTGCCGTCAGAAACAGGCGGCGTGCGAGTGAGCTAGCGTACATTCGACGGCGGCGTCAGGAGATAACCCAGGCCGCGCACGGTCTGGATGAGATCGACACCGAGCTTTTTCCGCAGCCGGCCGACAAAAACCTCGATGGTGTTGGAGTCGCGATCGAAATCCTGATCGTAAAGGTGCTCGACAAGTTCGGTGCGCGAGACGACACGACCCATGTGATGCATGAGATAGGCAAGCAGACGATATTCATGCGAAGTGAGCCGAACCGGATTGCCATCGACCGAAACGCGGCCGGAGCGCGTGTCTAACCGGATGGGCCCGCAAATCAATTCGCTCGTCGCGTGGCCGCTCGCCCGGCGGAGCAGCGCGCGTAGCCGTGCGAGCACTTCTTCCATGTGAAACGGCTTGGCAACATAGTCGTCGGCGCCGACATCAAAGCCCTGCACCTTGTCGGACCAGCGGTCGCGCGCTGTCAGCACGATGACCGGCATTTTCTTGCCGGTGCGGCGCCAGGACTCGAGCACCGAGATGCCGTCCATTTTCGGCAGGCCGAGATCGAGCACGATTGCGTCGTAAGGCTCGCTCTCGCCGAGGAAGTGTCCTTCTTCGCCGTCGAAAGCATGATCGACCGCGTAGCCCGCGTCGGTCAACGCGGCGCAAAGCTGGCGGTTCAGATCGGGATCATCCTCGACGACTAAAAGGCGCATAGGGCTAGCGGGCTCCAGATATTCGGCAATATTTAGCCCGGATGGCTATACCATGTCCTTACTCCTCGCCGAGCGGTTAACGGCGCGATGAGTGTCTTTGGCCCGGCCGTTATGGCGGCAAGACTCGGCAGGCCCGAGCCTGATCGCGGAGCGAAAGCCACTCGGAAAGAGCGCCTTCCACCGCCGAATTCGGCTGTGCCGCTTTCAAATCGGCGGCAAGCCGGCGCTGAAAGTCGCGATCGCGCGGGGTCGTTACCGGACAGATCGGGATCGTCACCCTTTGCAGTTGCGGCTCCCCGAAGCAGAGCCGCGCGCCGAGGATGGCGACCTCAAGGCCGAGACAGATCGGGTTCATGCCGAGCCTTCCTCCAACCGCCGGATAATTTCTTCACGAGCAGCGGGCTTATCGGCGACTGCCTGCATTCGCTCGTCGGCGGCGCGGGCGGCTTCATCATGCACGGCTTCGCTGGCCGCCTGCCCGGCGAGCCAGCCCAATGACGCCGCCCGCCATTGCAGGATAGCGGCGGCGACCGACTTGATCGCCGCTGCGACTGCCAGTGCGAACTCGACGATCCGCTCGGCGACAAGCGCCCACATCAGGATTTCGCCGCGCTCCGGAGCGACCAATAAGTGCTGACGAGCGCAGCGATGCCACCGATCACAGTGGAAAGATTGGTCACGACATCGGTGAGCGTCTCGGCGGTGATCGTACCCTTGGCAACGAAAATGCCACCGATGAAGGTCAGTGCCTGGCGAACGAAATTGAGGATGGTTTCGATGTTCATGCAGATCTCCTTTTTTGAATTGAAGGCGAGCGCCGCCCTGCCCCGGCGAGCCGTGAAAAACGATTACGATGTGGAAATTTCAGACGAGCAGCGCTCGGGCAGCGTCGAGCACGATGCTGTGCAATTTTTCGCTATCGGCGATGTTCTCGTGTCGCGCGCCGATATCGAAGCGTTCGAGCTTACCTCTGAAGCCAGCGCCGGCTTTCAGCCGGCCGTGGCCGAACGGAGAAAAAACATTGGTGCCGCGGAACCACAAGGCGTTAGCGACATTGGCGCCGAGATCTTCGACCGGATACCAGATGGTCGGGTCAAATGCAGCAATGAGATCGACCTTGCGCTTGCCGAGCATTGCCGCCGCAGCCGCGGCCTGGTTCGCACCCATCGAATGACCGGAGATGAAGATGCGCGTTTCATCGGGCTGCTTTTTAATGTCGGCCACGATCTTGCGCCACTGGCTGAAACCGAAACTCGGCGGCACTTCGATTTCCCGGCTGAGCTTGCGGAGCTTCGCGGCCAGCACATCGAGGCCGCGCGAGTAATATAGACCGTAGGGAAATGGGCCGCCGATCAATCCGTACATGACGTAGCAGCGTATTTTTGCCATCACGCTGCCTCGCGCAGGTTCATGATCTTCCATGTCACCGGCCCGACAATGCCATCGTCCTGCAATTCATTTCGTCGCTGGAATACGCGGATCGCTTCTCTCGTCTTTGGACCGTAAAGACCGTCACGAACGAGCGGAGGATTTGCACCGAGTTCGTTCAATCGCTTTTGGATCGCGGCCGTCTCGGGCGACGTTTGTGAAGCCATATGGATGGGATGGTCGTGCGGCAGATCGGCCGCACCCGGCAACATCAGCGCGGGCTCAGCATGACCGATGCGCGCCATCAGCGCCGCCACGCCGAGTTGTATATCCCAGGCTGACCGGCTGAATTTGCCATCGGCAATAAATTTTCCGCCCTGATAAATCGTCGTCGAAGCCCACACGTAAGCACTCGGCACACCGTAGCGACGGTAGCCGAAGCCGTTGTATTTTTCGAGCTGGAACAGCGCCCGCTCGATCGTCCAGCTTTCGCGGCCGATTCTGTCGAGCCCGTCGATCTGGAGCGCATCGACGGCAGCATCCTCCCAAGACTTGAACGGCCCTCTTCCTTTGGGCACGTGCACCGTGACGCGGTCCCAGCGATCACCCTGCGCGAGGCTCATGCGCGGATCGGCGCCGCTCTCGCGCTCGGCAATCACCATCGTCACGATCGCCGGCACG
The DNA here is from genome assembly GCA_035555855.1 of Xanthobacteraceae bacterium. Lineage (GTDB taxonomy): Bacteria > Pseudomonadota > Alphaproteobacteria > Rhizobiales > Xanthobacteraceae > Palsa-892. The sequence continues at coordinate 11,258 of DATMGD010000005.1, read as the reverse complement.
CTGCTTCGCCGTTCGAGGGAAAGATAGCGTTCTTTGTCACCGACAAGTTTCGCTGCGGTGCGATCCAGCGCGGGAAGATATTGTGCGGGGATTTTCATTGCCGACCATTGCGCGGCAATGTTAGTTTTCAATGCCTTAAAACTGTAGCTCATCTGCTCTTCCATATATTGAAGCTCGAATACAGCAACGAAGATTTTTTAATGCGCAGAGATCACGCCCTAAACTTTCCGGCTCTCGATGTGTTGTGCGGATTTGCAGCTGTTTCAGTTGTCGTTTTTCATGTGATTGCTCACATGAAGTGGACTACTGGTTCAGAACAGGTTTTATGGGCGTTCTTCGTAATAAGTGGGTTTGTTATCGCTTGGAGTGGCATTAAATTATTTGAAAATAACCACTTAAATGAGTGAAGCCGATGCAATGACGAACACTCATATCTCAGCTTCTAGACTGATTGAATTCGCTGGTCAGTGTAATGACCCGACCTTTCGCGATAAATTTATAAAACTGCCAAATATTATTGAGGAATGGATATCTGACTTTGGAGGTCTAGCAGGGAAAAGAGTTCTCGACTTTGGTTGCGGCGAAGGCATCACCGCACTTGGAATAGCAACAACGAAAAGTCCATCACTTGTTATAGGAGTGGACATTAATCGAGAAAGCGATGAGTGCGTTTCGCTTGCGCGAAGACATTTGACTTTGGAGAACCTTCCATCAAATTTATATTTTGAAGAAATTACACGAGGTCAGATTTCTTCCTACGAAGAATTTGATCTTGTTTATAGCTGGTCAGTATTTGAACACATTGAGCAGGATTTATTTGACAGTGTAATTCAGGGGCTACGTTCAAAACTGAAACCAAGAGGTCACCTATTCATCCAGATACAACCGCTGTATTTCTCGCCCACTGGAAGTCACCTTTGGGCATTGGGTTACGAGAAGTGGGAGCACTTAACGAAACAAACTGATTACATCCATGCCGAACTGTTTAAAAAATTGGACCAAAAAGCAGCTGCAGATCTGTGGAGCACATTTATCACACTTAATAAAATTACCTCTCCAACGTTAAAAGAAAAAGTCTGCGCGCAAGGATTTAAATTGGTCAAAGAGTACGAAACAAAAAGCGAAATACGCCCCACTAGTGAATTACTGCATGTCTATTCAGAAAGCGCTCTTGTGACAGATCAAGTTGTTTTACTATTACAAAAATATTAGAGAAAATTGGAAGCAAGCTACCCCTCGCATTCGCGCATCGCCGCGCTAAAGATACAGCCCGCCGCTCGCCGCAGATCCCGCGGCGTTCCCCGGAAAGAAGCTGGCGCCGCCGCCGCTCGTATCGATGACGCTGTTGGTGCCTGAAAAATAGCGAACCCCCGTTGCGCCGCCCGAATACGTAATCGAGCCGATGATCAGCCGGCCGAGCGCAAGCGCGTAGGCAAAGCCGGTCGAAAATGCCGGCGTGCCGGATAGCGTGACGGTCTGACCGAACATATCGATGCCGCCCGTGCGCTGCGCCTGCAGATGACATTGCGCCGCGCCGTTGATGGTGTAGCTGGAGAAGCATGAAACATATCCGCCGTTCTCGGCATAGATATGGTTGTTCGCACAGGCGCCGAATTGCATGCCGGCGCCGAGCTTGATCTGCGCGCCTGCGACGCCGCAATAAATGCCGTTTCCGCTTGTGCTCGTCGAAACCTTGACGCCGCTTAGATTCACCACCGCAACACACATCAACCCGATGGCATTGCCGCCCGTCTTCGACAGCACGACATTGCCAGGCGTCGAAGTATTGCCGACAACGGAGATATTTCCGCCGACGGGGGGAATATTCATCGACAGGCCACCGGTATAACTGCCGTCGCCCAATTGAATTGTCAGTGAATAGCCGGCGAGATCGAGTTTGACGGCTGCGTCCCACGCCTTCTGCGGCGTGAGAAATGCGCCACCCGCCGTGTTCGCAAGGCCGGTATTGCTGTCGGATCCATCGGTGCGGACATAATAAGTACGATTGGCAGTCAGGGCCTCGCGCACACCGGTCGAAGGAAACGCGACCTTGCCGTTCGCGCGATCGATCCTGATCGCTTCCAGCCAGTTCGTGCCATCGGGACTGACCTTGAAATGAAAATCATCGTCGCCCGTGAGGCCGATTTCGGCGCAACCGACAAAATTGTCCTGGAAGAGAAGCGATAATGTCTTTTCCTCGCTCTCCTTGCTCATCTTGTAGCGAAGCGTGCCGTCGCCGCCTTCAGCGACAGTTTTTGCCGCCCACAGCACATTGTTGATCCGCGCGCTCAGCGGATTAATTTCGTCGGCGGTCGTGCCGATACCGAGAAGCGCGACTTCCTGCAATTCAGAGAGATCGCCGCCACCCTCGCCTGCGCTCACGGCATTCCAGGAGTCACCACCCCAGGCGACAAGAATTTCCTCGTCGGCGACATAAGCCACCCAGCCAGTGACCGGCACACTGAACTGCCAGGCGCCGTCCTGCCACGCTGCGACATGCCCGGCGTGGCCCGACCACGCGCCGCTCGCGCCCGCCTTCACGATCCAGCGCGCGCCCTCCGCTGGAGATTCAGGCGGCTCGGAGAGATCGCGATCCAGCACCGCGAGCTGCACGAGGGTATCGAGCGAGCGCAGCGCTTCGTTATGGGTGACGTGCTTCTGCGCCTGCCCGGCATCGATGTAAGGCAGGCCAAGATTGGATGTTGCGGACATGAAATCTTCCGTAAATCAGAAATGGAGAACAGCGGTTTGAGGCCGCCCGGCCCCGGCGACGGCCGAGAGCTGCCGGACGCGAACGGTCAGTTCGCTTTGCGGTGCGCCGAAGTCGGCGATCTCATCGGCAGTGGCATAAGAAAGCTGTGGCGAAACAGTTTCGATCGTTCGCATCACTACATCGCCCGAAAGAATTTCGACGCGATACGCTTCGATATCCTCGCCGAGCGGTACTTCGACGATGTCCCAATTGTCGCCGCCCTTGCGGGTGCGGCGGATCCAGGAAATTGCCACGCCCTCTTCGCTGCGCAAGCCGCGTATATGGCTTGGCGACCACGGCGTCAGCGCCGCCGCGCCGACGACCGCCGAAAGACTCGTCATGCTGTCGCTGCCGACATCGAGATTTGCCGCACCGACGCGAAAATCGAAACTACGCCCCATGAAGTCCGCGCCGCGGGCTGTCGCTACAAGCGAGCGATCCAGAAGCACGAACGCGCTGCCGGCCGGTGACGGATCGCCCATCGCCCATTCGGTGCCGAGCTGGCCGCGCAAGAAGCGCGACAGAAGATATGTGTTTTCTGCGACCAGCTCCGCCGATCCGAATTGGAAAACTTCCCAACCCGCGGGCGTGTGGACTGCCGCCGCATTGGCGCCGTTCAGCAACTTCAGATCGTCAGCCGATGACAGCATTCCCGCCGCAAGACGAACGCGCACGGTATTGCCGCTATCCCGGCGGCCCGTAGGGCCAGCATAAAATGCGTCCAGCGTTTCGCCGACAATTGCCGGCACAGTTGCAAGCGCGACGCGCTCGAAACCGCCGCCGCTCGCGCGCCAGATCGCCTCTGCGCCCGGCCAGGGTGAAGCCTGTACTGCGAGAAGCTGTAACGCTGGCTCCGCTTCGTCGTCGATCTGCGGAACATCGAGCGCAACCACATAAGGCGGGCCATAGGCGGCAGGCACGGCGACGCTGCCGGCACGAGGAATGCGCGCGGGCACCGAGAAGATTTCCGGATCGATCGAGCGCGCCGAAATGCTGCGCGCTTCGGCATCGACGATGCCGCCGATTTCGATGAGTTGGGTTCGCCCGCGCAGATCAAGCGTGACGATATCGCCGGGCGCGAGCGCCGCATGGCTCGCACCGAGTGCAAACTCCATGCTTTCGCGGCCAGCCCATAGGTCCTGCAGCCAAATTTCAGCGGCACGTTCCGCAACGGCGTCGCTCATTACAAGCGCGAGGTCGGCACTCGACTCGCGGCGACTCGCTCCGACGAGGCGTCGCGAGCGAACAGCGGCGCGATGAAAATCGCCGGAGACTTCCGTAAAACCGAGTGTGATTTCGTTCGGTAACTCGGTCTCTTGCGCGCGCACGATACGGCAATCGGGGCGATTGTCCTGCACAACCAGATCGTCCGCCGTGATCGTAGCGACAGATTTTCCGCCGCGCGGCTTGAAGCGGATCAGTTCGCCATCCTCGATCGCATTGAACGCGAAAGCCTGCGCGATGGATTCGAGCGCCGCGCGCGCCGACATCGGCCGGTCGATGACGTAACCGTCAGCAGAACCGCGCAACGCGCTGGTGTCGAAATTCTCAATGCCGTATCCGGCGAGAATTTCCGCAACGAGATCGTCGAGCGGCGCGCCGCCGAGCCGGCCGGTCAGCCAGTGGCCGGTATCCCAATTCGGCCCGTCGCTCCAGACATCGAGCGCGAGCGGAAAAGCCGGATAGGGCCGTGCATCCCAGGTCCAAACATGAATGCCGCCCGCTTCCAGCATTCTCGATGTTTCGCCAACCGGATTATCCGTGTCGGTTGCACCAAAAGCCGGGTCGAATTGCGCGATCACTGCTTCGAGATAGCGGCGCTGCATGAGATCGTCGCGGCGGCCGTTCGAGAAATACGGCAGACCCGCCGCAGCGGATTTCGGATCGGGAAATACGTTCGGCTGGTTGGCCCCCTTGTCCACGGCGGGACAGCCGGTCTCGGTCAGCCAGAACGGTTTCGAGCGTGGCTGCCAGGCTGTCGGCTCGGCAAGCTCAATACCATCAACGCGCTCGTAATGCGGCTCGCTCCAAAAACTCCAAAGATCCTTGGCGCGGAACAGCCACGGCTTGCCGAGGCCATCGCTGATTGGCGAACGCGTTTGCGTACGTCGCGCCGCATCGTCCGCATAGAAGAAGTCGTAAGCTTCGCCATCGCGCAGGCCGTGGCGCAAATAATCGGGGTCGTAAATCGTTTCGGCGAGCGCGCTGTCGATATGCTCGTTGCCGTCGCGCCAGTCGGCAAGCGGCGCGTAATAATCGATGCCGATGAAATCGATCGATTCCGACGCCCACAGCGGATCGAGCGGAAAGCGCACCTCGCTCGCTTCGGCATCGACAACATGCGCGCTGTATTCGGTCCAGTTCGCGGCGTAAGATATTTTCGCCGCCGGAAGCATCGCCTTGACATCTTCGGCAAGCGAAACGAGCTGCGTCACCGCCGGATAAACGCCGGATGCCGAACGCACACGGGTCAGCGCCTCATATTCCGAGCCGACTAAAAACGCATCGACGCCGCCCGCAGCCTGGCAGAGTTTTGCGTAGTGCAAAATCATTCGGCGCAACGTCCACTCGCTCGGCCCTGCATAGAGAACGCTCTCGCCTGCGAGCGAAAAATGCGCGGGCGACGCCGCGCCGAACAGCGTTGCGATCTGAGTTTCCGCAAGCTCCGTACCGTCCGGGCTACCGCTCTGCCCCGGCGCCGGATCGCAGGTAATGCGACCACGCCAGGGAAATGCCGGTTGCGACGCTGCCCCCGTCCACGGGTCGGAGAGCGTGTTATCCGGCGGAATATCCATCATCACGAACGGATAGAGCGTGACCTTGAGGCCGCGCGCGTGGAGATCGCGAATGGCATGAATGATCGAAGCGTCAGACGGCGTGCCGCCGAAATTGCCGCGGCCATCGGTGGCGCTGACGACATAGGCGGTGTTGCGCGTCCTGCCCGCGACGACCCAAGTCGCTGCTGTCGTCGCGCCCTTGGTTTCTTTGTCGGCACGATCGACGCCGGGGCGAATCTGGCAATGACCGGCGCGCAGATCGCTGCCGAACCAGGCGATCACGAGCGCGACGCTCTCTACATTCGGGCAGAGCGCCTGCAATTCGTCGAGCGAAGCCGACCAGTCGCTTGGCGCCGATGCGATGTGGCGGTTTTCCGGCGCGTAAGTGCCGAAGCCGGCGTTACGCGTGACAGCCGACGGCTCGTAGCCGAACTCGGTCGCTCCGGGGATCATCGTCACCGCGCGGATCATCCGCTCGAGGCGGCCGACGGGCCGCATGATTTCCACGGAGATCTGCGGAATGCGATTGCCGAATTTTTCGAGCGGCAGACGTTCGAACACGAGATATGCGAGGCCACGATAGGCCGGCGCAGACCCTGCGCCCTCCTTCGCCTCGATCAGCGTATCCGGCAACTGATCTTCCGTGCCGGCGTGAAACCGGACATCGAGTCCATCGAGATCGAGCGGCTTGCCGTCGGCCCAGACGCGTCCGATACGCGCGATCGGCCCCTCGCACAGGCCAAGCGCGATATTGGCGAAGTAGCTGTAGGTCGTCGTCGTGACGCGCGGACCGCCGCCCTTGCCGCCGCCGGCGCTTTCACTACGCGTCGAAACAACCTCTTCGAGTTTCGTCGCCCAGATGAGTTGCGCGGCAATGCGTGCGCGGCCATAGACGCGCGGAACCGGCGCGCCTTCGGTCGAGCCCATGACGTCGAGATCGGAAAGCCGCGGACCCTGCACGTTTTTCCGCGCAGGCGAGCCGAACAGTGCGCGGTCTATCATTCCGCCGCCGAGCGCACCCACGACGCGGCCGGCAACGGCACCTGCTGCACCAAACAGCGCGCTGCCGGCGCCCGCGCCGGCAAAACTCAAGACAAGTGCCGCCATCAAGCGACTCCGGGAAACGAGAATGCAAAAGCGAGACGTCGCCGCCACCACGGCGCGAAATAAACTTCGCTCACGGCATGACCGTCGTGGGCATGAACCATGCGCTCGGGCGTAACGAGGATCGCCGCGTGCTTGGCCGGCAGGTTCGCGCGCCAGCGAAACAGCAGAACGTCACCGGGCTGCAATGCATCGAGCGCAACCGGAGCGAGATGACGGGTCGCGGCGAGCGCGAGCGTTTCTTCACCCGACGCTTCCGCCCAGTCGGCCGAATACGCGGGCGGCAATTCCGGCTCGGCTCCCAGCAGTTCGCGCCACACGCCGCGCACGAGGCCAAGACAATCGCAGCCGACGCCTTTGAGCGAAGCCTGATGGCGATAGGGCGTGCCGATCCAGGCACGCGCTTCGCAGGCGATCATCGCACGGGTGAGCATCATCGGATGACCGAGCCATCGTTGCCGGGCTCGCCCGGGACGGCGTAAGCGACGACAAAATCGTTGCCCGGCAAGTGTGGAAAACCGCGAAAATTCAAGGCATTAGAGAATTTTTCGCTGCAAGTGGCGAAGCGCTTGTCGCAACCCGCCGTGATGATGAAAGCATCACCCGCAGCGAGCGGCGCCGGCATCTTCTGCCAGAGCGAAAGGCGCACACCATCGTTATTCGAGCGATGCTCTTTCACTTCGATGGCAAGCCCCGCGTTCGCACCCGACGTCCATTGCAGGCGGCCTTGCGTGAACCAACCGTCAATGAACGTATCGAGGCCAATGGCTGCGAAAATGCTCGTGCCTTCGAGCGCAACGATTGTCCCCTCGCCGCGATAAGCAGAATCCGTAAGGTCAATCTTGCAGCGCGCATCGCCAAGATCGGCGTCGCAGCTCGCGGCGAAGATGCGGCCCTTCTCCTCGTCGAGACGGCTCGCAATGCCGCGCACTTCGGCGCTGAAGGCGGAATCTTCGCGGCGGACTTCGCCAAGATTGCCCGTGCGCAACAGCAGACGGTTCTCAACCTCGGTCCAGTCAACCAGGTAAAGCTCGATCTTCGCGTCATCGTAGCGGCCGGCGGCAAGATCGTCCTCACTCAGCGTTTCGGACGACAGCGCGCCGTGCAGCTCCGTGCCGGTGACGGCGAAGCCGAGACGCGCCTCGATTTCGCTGCCTTCGAAGCCGGCACCGGCGCGAAACGTGGTGCTGGCGAATGCGAGGTTCTCGTCGTGATCGGTGAAGCCCTGGACGACGCCGTCGCGCCGCGTCACACGCCAGCAGCGGCACAAGGTCGTCGCTCCCGAAGCAAGATGCCCGGCAAGCCCCGTGGAAATGTTGCGCATGATCTATGGCCTGATTTCTACAACCGGGATCGACTGGATTTCGCCTGCCGCGAAGGACGTAAGATCAACCTCGAGAAAATCGGTGTCGAAGCGAACCGGCACGTCGAACAGAAAGCCTGCAGTGACGAGAGCGTCCGCGGCAGGTTCGTGACCGGCGCGAAATACGACAAGCCCCGTGGCAACATCGCAATCGTAATCGATGCCGAGGGCTTTCTCGTTGCCGTCAACCGCGACGCGAACGGAGCCATCGACCGGTTTTGCGATCGGCCGCGCATAAGGCGCGTAATCCGCGCCGTAGTGCTTCACGAGCTGGAAGCTTGCCGCAACGCCATCGCCCGTTCCCAGCAACTGATCGTCCGGCGCGGGCGTGGCGCCGCCGGAAGAATGATCGAGCCGGTCGCGCCAGCGAAAGCCGTAAAGTCTGCCGCGGCGCTCTTCGAAAAAACTCACGACTTCCGAAAGCGCCGCGACCGATTTCACGCCGTAGCCTGCGTTCCATCTGCGCCGCGCATGCGCCCAGCGCGCGTTGCGCTCCTCGCGTCCCGTGCCGGTCGTGACGATTTCGGTGCGGCGCTCGGGGCCGCCACGCGCGCCAAGCGCGACATCAAGCGGAAACAGCACTTCGTGAAAAGCGGCCGGCATTTAGAGGCTCCGGTCGCCGCGAGCGACGGCGCGCGCGACCATGCTGGAAAGATAGGCTTCGGAGCGGCGGAAACTCGCCGCATCCGGCGTCGAGATATTCACGTTTACGATCGCAGGCGCGGACGACGATTGCGCAGCAACGCCGAGCTTGCCGTCGGCGCCGCGGGCAAGCGGCATGATCGCTTCAGCGCCGCGCTCGCCGGCAAGACCGATATTGTTGCCGAGCGGGAAATAAGTCGGCGAAGCGATGACGCCGCCGCTCGCGAAAGGCGTGAGCGATCCGAGGCCTCTTCCCGCCGCATTCGCAGCCGCCGTCGCGACGGCGCCGGGGTCGACCGAAAGATTCTGAAATAGCCCGGAAAGGCCCTGTTCGAGCGGCTTAAAGGCAGCGCCGATCGCGAGCGATGAGAGCCGCAGGCCGAGCGTCGAAAGCACGTCGTTGAAGCTGCGGCCGTAAACAATCGCGCCGGAGAACGCTGCGCCGAGCGAAGTGGCAAAACCGCGCGCGAGCTTGTCGGCGGTCGCGATCTCGCGCTGAAACGCGCTTGTGTCGGCATTGATCGCAACGGTGATGCTGTCGATGACTGTCATGCGGATTTACTCGGTTGGTCGGGATAGCGGCGAAGAAGCTGATCGAACGCCACGCGGTCGAGCGGCATTTCGGGTTCGCCCAACAGGCCGCGGATCGCGGCCGCCAGTTCGCACGGCGTCATGCGCCAGAAATGTTCGGGAGCAAGCCGCAGGACGCCGAAACCAAACGCCAGCGCACGATCCCAGGGGAAAGGTGCTGCGCTCGGCAGCGCTGCGGCTTTCAAGGGTTTGGCGGAGGCGCTTTATTTTCGGTTGGCGAAGCGAAGGTTGCCGCGAGCAGCGCAGAGACGATTTTCACGTAACCAACCGCGCCCTCGCCTGACGCAAGGCGCGCGACTTCGTCTTCGCTGATTTCGGTACCGCCGCCGCGCAGGCCTGCGGCAATAACGCGAATCGCATCGCGCGCCGAAATCCGGCCCTTCTCGAAACGCTCGGCAAGCGCCACCAAATCAGAAGCACCAAACGCTGCTTCCAGCTCGGCGAGCGCGCCCAGCGTGAGGCAAAGCACGTAACGCTTGCCGCCAAGTTCGGCTTCGATTTCGCCGCGACGCGGATTGGGGGCGAGCCTGCTCATGCCGCGGTGAACGCGATTTCACCGGCGGATTCGAGCGTAATCTCGAAGGTCAGCTCACCATCGTGCGCCCCGGTGAATTCGAGCGTACCAATATGAAAACTGCCCGCAACCGTGCCGAAATCCGGAATAATGAGCTGACAATCGCACAGCGCATCGTCGAAAAATTTCTGCCGCACCAAAGCGTCGGAAGCCGCATCCTTGAAAATGCCGGACGCCGCAAGATTGGCACGCTTGACGCCGGCGCCCGCGAGCAATTCGCGCCAGCGCCCGGCGGAATCGGCGTGCGTGACGTCGACGCTTTGCGCATTGAACGAAAGCGTCTTGGTGCGCAGCCCCGCGACGGTGACGTAGCCGGAACCGTCATCGATCTTCAGCAAGAGGTCTTTGCCTTTTTGTGTCGCCATTAGATTGTCCTCATGAAACCGGCTCAGTCAGCGCACGCAAGCGCACGATGCCGTGATAAGTGCGGCCGTCGCCTTCGCGGCGAACGTCAGCCACGATGAAACGCAGATTGGCGAGCCGATGCTCGTCGAGGTCGAGCGAAGCGTCCGCCAATGCTTCGAGCACCGCGCCCGCGATCAGATGCGCCTGTTTGTGTCCGCCCTGGCGCGACCAGACATGCAGCGTCAGCGCGTGTTCGTCGCTCGCTTCCGTCGCGGTCGACGCATCGGAGATCACATCCTGGCCGAGCGTGACGTAAGGCAGCTCGGCGGAGCGCGGCGGCTCGTCGTAAATCTTCGCGCCGCCAAGCAGCGCCGTCAGCGGCGCATCGGCGGCGAGCGCGCCGCGGATCGCGGCACGCAGAAAAACAGCGGAAGCAGGCATCTTTCACCGATTGTTGAATCGAAGCGCGGAAAGCGCGCGGGCGACGGCAGTCTGCGCCGCCGCCCGCATCGGGCTCCTTGCCGTTGGGAGAGACGGCGCGAGCCAAGGGGTTGCATCCTGTTCGAGCGTGCCGAACTCACGGGCGATGGAAGCGGCATCGCGTGCACTGATCGCGCGGCTAGCGCCCTCGCCTTCTTGTTCGAGTGGTGCCGCAAGACCATTCGCGCGGCGCGTTTCGTTTATTGTCGTAGCGAGCGCATCAGTCGCAGCCTGCGCGGCAGGCGCTGCAAGCGCGGCGGAAAATTTCTTCAAGCCATCAGTGACTCGATCGAGGCCGCGCAGATCGGCGGATAAATTCACGGCCGCTCCTCCTCGACGAGGCATTCGACGAATTCGCCGCGCTCGTCCGGATCGCGCATGGCGCGAATTTGCAAAATGCGATTGCCGAGCCGGAAGCGATGCCTCACAGAAAGATCGGGATAGGGCCGCAGCGTCAGGCGATAGCGCAGCGTCGGCGTATCGCGATCCGCGATGTTTCCGCCGTTCATGGCAAGCGGCTCGAGCGCCCCCCACACGCTGCCCGCATCGCTCCAGGTGCGCGTGACGCCGCCAATGCCGTCGTCGCTTTCCTCCGGCTGCTCGAGTGTCAGCCGCAGGCGCAGCTCGCCT
>DATMGD010000004.1:0-155249 GCA_035555855.1 Xanthobacteraceae bacterium | reverse complement strand
TCGTCGCTTTCCTCCGGCTGCTCGAGCGTTAGCCGCAGGCGCAGCTCGCCGATCGCCGTCACAGCGACACCGCACGATAAGGCGCGAGCAATGCGCGGACGGTTTCGGGCAATTCATCTTTCTCGACGCGGTCGCGCTGCGCGTAATAGCGCGCGACGAGAAGGCGCATCGCCTGCCGCAGCGGCTCGGGCACGCTTGCGGCATCATCACCATAACCGGCGGTGACTTCGATCTCGATGCCGGCGATCGGCTGGCCCGGCTCACTGACGAGCCAGCGGTCGAAATGAATGACGTTCGATGTCGTATCGAGCGTGAACGCCGCGAGGTTCAAATCCGCGGCGCTGCCGCCCGCCGCCCGCACGCGCGCGCCCGTCAGCGAGCGTAGCGGCGATACCGGCGACGGGATGCGATCGCCCGCCGGCCAGGCATCGAGCACGATGCGAAAGCCCTGCACGATCAGCGCACGGCGCGTCGCCGCCTCGACGGTCATGCGCGCGGCCTTGATGAGCGAAGCGATCAACTCGTCTTCGGCAGCGTGCTCGACACGCAGGAAGGCCTTGGCTTCATCGAGCGTCAGCGGCTCGGTTTCCGGTGGCTCAGTCAGGATCGCGGCCATTGTTCTCTCGCGGTTGACAAAAACAGCGCCGCCCTGCACCTCCCTCGCGGGGGACACATGGCTTGGCGCTTCCATAAAATCTGGTTTGCGGCTCTCGCCGCACTGTGCGCGTGGTACTCGCCCGCCCAGGCGATCAACGGCGGTGCGCCTGCATCGAGCGAGCTTGCCGCACAGACGGTGATGATCGTCTCGACGCGCGGCTCGATCTGCACCGGCACGGTGATCGCGCGCGACCTCGTGCTGACGGCCGCGCATTGCGTCGCGCCGAAATCGAATTACGCCGTTTCGGTCACGGGCGGTGCTCCGCGCGTCATTCAGGTGGCGCGCATCGTGCTGCATCCGAAATTCGATCCGCGCCAGTTTGAAACGCGCGTACCCTCGCCCGACATGGCGATTATCAAGCTCGCTGAACCGCTGCCCGCGAACTATCGCGCGGCCACGCTTATGCGCGACCCGGTGCTGCCGAAACGCGGCACATTATTTACGCTCGCGGGTTTCGGCTTCGCGAAGGACGGCGACGAGCGCTCGCTCGGCACGCTGCGCAGCATCGCGCTGCCTTCAGTCGGCACGACCGGCGGCATCATGGTGCGTGTCTCGAACGGCAATGGCGGGACGCAAGGCGCCTGCACCGGCGACTCCGGCGGCCCGGCTTATTTGAATGGCGAGCTTGCCGGCGTCATCGGCTGGACGAGCATCCCGACGGGCAAGAACTGCGGCTTCACCACCGGTGTGACGCTGGTGGGGCTGCAACTCGGCTGGATTCAGCAAACGGCGCGCAGTTTCAGCACGCGCATCGAATGAATCCCCGCGAAGCGTACTTCGCGGGGACTTGTTGATTAGCTCGCCGCGATCTTCAAGAGCTTGATCGCGTCGAAGTCCTGGACGCCGCCACCGACGCGCTTCGTGACGTAAAACAGCACGTAGGGTTTCGCCGAATACGGATCGCGCAGCACGCGCACGCCCATGCGATCGACGACAAGATAGCCGCGGCGGAAATCGCCGAAGGCGACGGGGAATTTTCCGGCGCCGATATCCGGCATGTCCTCGGCTTCGACGAGCGGAAAGCCCATCAGCGACGCCTGACCGCCCGCCTGCGCCGGCGGCTGCCAGAGATAAATGCCGTTCTCGTCCTTCATCTTGCGGATCGCCGCTTGCGTGCGGCGGTTCATCACAAACGTGCCGTTCTGCCGGTAGCCGGACTTCAGCGAATAGACCAGGTCGAGCAGCTTGTCGGACGGATCCTCGGCCGGGAAATCCGCGGCTTCGCCCGAGATGACGAAGCCGAGCTTGCCCCACTCCCATGCGCTCTCGGCAACCGGCGTGTAGTTGAGAAAGCCCTTCGGCTTGTTGGTGCCGTCGCCGTTGATGAAGGCCGCGCCCTCCTGTTCGGCGAACGCAGTGTCGATCTCGGCGGCAAGCCACTCGTCGATGTTGACGGCGGAATCATCCAGAAGCGGCTGCGTCGCCGCAGGCATTGCGTAAAGCTCCATCGTCGGGAACGACAGCTCGGCGAGCGTCGGGCTCGTCGTCTGATCACGGCTCGCGGTTTCGCCGACCCAGCCGGTCGCAGCGCCCGTGATGAGGAACGGCTTGCGATAGACGGTAGTGCTGACCTGACGGCTCCCCGCAATCGCGCGGATCGGCGAGACTTGCGCAAGGCGGCGGCCGATCTCGCCTTCGGTATCCTGCGGCACGAGATAGCCGCCATCGGCGCCGCCATTGGTGCCGACGGCGAGCGCCTTCGCCTCGAGGCGGCGAAGCGGGCTCGCATCGCCCTGGCGCACATACGCATCGAAAGCCGCGCGATGCTCGAGCTCGGCGTGCGAGCGCGGCACGCGTTCGCCACCGAGCGACGGCCGGCGCGCTTTCAGCACGAGGTCGTCGAGCAGGCGCTTCTGGGCATCGAGCGTCTCGCCGATGCGATCGACCTTCTCGGTCGTCAGCACATCGGCGGAGCGGCGCTCGAGCTGGGTGACGCGCTCGTCGTTCTCGCTCTTGAAAGCTTCGAACGAGCGCATGAAGTCGTCGAAGGCGGCATTGATGTCGCCGGAAAAGGCTTTGATTTCCGGGCTGCGGGTGAGCTCAGTCATTTGGCTTTCCTGTGTGATGGACATGAGTGGTGGCTCCTCTCCTCGCTTGCGGGGAAAGGTTGCGAGGCCGGAGCCTCACGCGAATAAATCAGTGCGGGTGGATGGCGCGCGCCGCGCGGCGCAGGCTTGCCGCGAGCGGCGCGGGATCGAAATGTTTCACTGCCGCGATGCGCGCTTCGGGTTGCATCGGGAAAGTGACGACGGAAATTTCCCAAAGATCGATTTTCGAAAGCCTGCGAATGCCGGTGCGCGGATCGCTGCGGCCCTCGACGGTGCGAAAGCCGATGGAAAGACCGTCGAGCGCGCCGGCGCGCATCAAGGCCAGCACTTCGCGGCCGCGCGCGATCTCGGGCAGAATGCGCCCGCGCACGAACAGGCCGCGCGCATCTTCCGCAAGCTCCAGCCACACGCCGATCGGCTCGGCGGGATCGTGCTGAAAGAGAAGCTTGATGCTTTTCGTGCCGCGACGAGCGATGCTTTCGCGGAACGCACCCGGCAGCACGAGGTCGCGGCCGAGATCGACGATGCCGAAGCGGCTCGCGTAACCGGTAAAGGTGCCGTCGGCTTCGACCGATTTCAGATCGCAAGCGACGGATTTTGTTTCGTGTCTCATTTTGCGACCTTTCGTACGCGGCGCACTTTCGGCTTTGCGCGCGCGGGTTTCTTCGCGGACTTTTCCGGCGCGGGCTTTGCCGGCTCGTCGTGCAGCCGCTGCAATGTCTCGACAAATTCACGAAAAATGAACGGCGCGCTGGCCGCGCGAAATTGCGGCGGCACCAATGGCTCCGCCGCCACGAGTGAGCGGATTCGTGGGGTCAAAAAACGCCTCCAGTATTGAGATAAATATTACTTCCCGAAACTCGAATTGAATCGCGCCAATTCCCGCACGAAATCGTCGAAGCGCTTGTTGGCGGCGACGAGCTCTTTCATCGCGCGCCAGGCGAGCGCGCTCGCGCCGCTCGCCCACAGAAACAGCGCGACATGCGCGAGATCGCCGCGCTCGACGAATGTGCGGAGAATTGAGTCCATGACGCCTTATCCCGGTTTGGTCCCATAGCCCACCGCCGTGCGTTTCTCCTCGTCGGTGAGGAAGTCCGCGCCCCCCACCCGCTGCCACAAACTGTCGCGCTCCATCGAGAGTGCTTGCACCTGATCGAGATCGGGCTCCAGCCGCAGCACGCCGCCGTAAGCGGGGCTGAGCCAGTTCACCAGCGAAGACAGCAAGCGGTTGGCGAGCGGCAGCACCGTGCCGCGATAGAAGCTTCTGTTCGCCTCGGCATAATTTGAAAACGTGTTGTCGCCGGGGATGCCCAAGAGCATCGGCGGCACGCCGAACGCGAGCGCGATCTCGCGTGCGGCGGTGTGCTTGGCCTCGATGAAATCCATATCCTTCGGCGAGAGCGACAGGCTCTTCCAATCGAGACCGCCTTCGAGAAGCAGCGGCCGGCCGGCATTGGCCGCGCCCTGAAAATTCAGCTCCAGTTCGCCTTTCAACCGTTCGAACTGATCCTGCGAAAGATTACCTGCCGCCGAATAGACCAGCGCGCCCGAAGGCCGCGCGGCGTTGTCGAGCAGCGCCTTGTTCCAGCGGCTCGCGGCATTGTGCACATCGAGCGCGCGATGCGCGGCGGCAAGCGGAGACAATCCATAGTGATCGTCGGACGGATGAAAGAGCTTGAGATGCAAGACCGGCGGCAGCATCTCGCCCATATCGAAGCGCACACTCCTGCCCGCGACGGAATACTCATAAGCCTCCGGCCAACCCTCACGGCCCGGCACGACCTTCATGCGATCGGGCCTGAGCGCATATAATTCGCGCGGCTTGCCGGCGAGCGCGACCAGCTCGACATAGCTGTTGCCCGCGACGAGCAAATGCCCGGCAACGGCCTCGAACAGATCGGCGCGCGTCTCGCGCGGATTGGGCCGCGCGACGAGATCCAGGAGCGGATGGCGATCCAACTCGCGGAAGCCGTCGTACAGCACCAGGGGAAGCGAGGCGACGGCCTCCGCGATCATCCGCACGCAGCGATAGGCGACGGGGTTCTTCGCATATCCCTCGCGCGCGAGATCAGTGATATTTTCCGGCGACCAGTACGGCCGCGTGTCGTTGAACAACGCGAACACCGCGCCGGCGCGGCTGGCTTTCAGTTCGGGCGGCGTGGCCGCGCCGAACAATTTCGGCAAACGAAAAACCATGTTGAACCTTTCGGATGCGCCGTCGGGCGCTAAAGCATTCTCATCCGCGGCGTCGCGCCCGCGCCCTGCATCAATGCAGTGATCGCCCACACCAAGGCATCGACGCGGTCGGGCGAGCGGCCTGCGGCCAGACCATCCGGGCCGAAGGCCGTCATCTCGTCTTCGAGCGCCGGGAAATGCCCGGCGTGCTTCACCCTGCCCTGCTCGTAGAGCGCGGCGATGGGCTCGGCGCGAATGTGCTTGGCGCGCGTCGCGCGTACTTCGAGCACGGGAACATCGCGATCAATTTCGGCAAGCACCGAGCGCACCATGTCGCCGCCTTGGTTGACCTCGACGACGATGCGGTCGGCCTCCAGCCTGCGATAAAGCGCGATGGCACGGCCCGCCCACTCGAGCGGCGAAAGCCCGGCGGCGCTCTCATCGGCGAGCACATAAATTCTGTCATCGATGCCGATTCCGGCCGCGACGATGCCGCAAGCATTCGCGCCCTCGCGCGATGAGGCCGGCGGATCGATAGCGACGACGATGCGTTTCAGTGCGGGCGCGGCATCGACGCGCGCGGCTTCGATGCGCACGAGTGGAAACAGCGAGCCTTCAAGCTGCTCGACGATCTCACCTTCCAGTTCCTGACGGCCGAGCCTCGTTCCGGCATAACGCGCGACAATCGACTCGAGAAATGTCGGCGCGAGGTTATAAGCATTGTCGCGCGTCGGCATTTTCGAAAGCGCCGTCGCAGGATCGCTCATCAATCGCTTCAGGAGCGCGATCGGCCGCGGTGTCGTGGTGACGACCTGGCGCGGATGCGCACCTAACCGCAGGCCGAACTGCAACATGTCGAACGTCGCGTCGGCATAGCGCCACTTGCACAGCTCGTCGCACCATGCGGCATCGAATTGCGGGCCCCGCAGGCTTTCGGGGTCTTCCGCCGAAAACACCTGCGCAATCGCGCCGTTTTTCCACTCAAGCCGCTTGCGCGTCGGCTCCCATTGCGGCCGCTCGCCGTTCGGATGAATGGCGAGAAGGCCGGAGATGCCTTCGATCATCACATCGCGCACATCGGAGAGCGTTTCACCAATGAGCGCGATACGCCGCATCGGCCGCGCGGAAAATTCCGGCAGGCCGAGCGCCATGCCGCGCACCCACTCGGCGCCGGCGCGTGTCTTGCCCGCGCCGCGGCCGCCGAGAATGAGCCAGGTTTTCCAGGCGCGTTCGGGCGGCAGTTGATCGCTGCGCGCCCAGAACGGCCAATCGTGCTCGAGTTGCTCGCGATGCGGGAAAATCAGCGCCGCTGCTTCATCCAGCTTCTCCGCCCGCGCACAGGCGATCAAGGCGCTCCGCAAGCGAGCGGCGGAAGTCTTCGAGGTCGCGGAATTCGTTACTGGCTTCGTCACTCGATCCGTTTTGCTTTCCCTCCCGCTTGCCGTCTGGCTTTTCCAGTGCGGTCAGCTCTTTCAACGTACGCACAAGCGTTGCGAGCGTGCGCGCGGCGCGCTCGGCATCGGAAGAGCGCAAATGCACGCCCTCGACCCGCCGCAGCACATCCTCGATCTTGACGATCTCGGCTTCGACGGCAGAGCGCACGCGATCGATCAGCGAGATTTTCTCGAGCGTTTTCTTTGCGGGTTCCGCGATTTCCTGCACGCGCTCAAGCGGCACATCGGCCGCCGCGGCAGCATCAAGATCGGCAAGCCTGCGGTTGCGCTTCTTCCACTTCCAGGCCGTTCGCAAGCGATTATAAAAAGTCGTCTCACCGATCTCGAGGAACTTCGCGATGTCCTCGACGGGCGTTCCGGTGTCTTCATAGAGGCGCTTCGCATGCGCGAGCCCCTCCGGCGTATGTTCGATTGCTTTCACGTTCAGCATCCAAAAAGCAAAAAACGCCGGCGATGGTGCGCGGCGCTCTCGATACATTTGTGGAGTATGCGTGATGTATAGCGAACGACCGTTGCGCTGTCAAGGACTATTTTCTTAATCGGTTTTCGCGCAGCACAACCTGTGGAAAATCTCAGCGCGTCTTGTTTCGTTTCGTCTTCGGCCCCTTCAGCGGCCAGTTGACGATGTGATCTTCGTAATCCCGCACCGGAATTTTTCGCTCGAAGCCGCCGATCCGCCCGCGCACTGAAACGCCGGCCTCGACCACCGTTTCGGCGCGGCCCGAAACGAGCGGGTGCCACCATTCGAGATCGCGCCCTTCGGCGAGCTGGCGATAGGCGCAGGTCGTCGGCAGCCAACCGAAGTCATGCGCCTTGGCGGGCGTCAGCTTCACGCAATCGGAAACGCGCGCCTTGCGGTGCCGGTAGTCCTTGCAACGGCAGGTTTCGCCGTCGAGCAGCCGGCAGGCGACATCGGTGTAATAGACGCGGCCCGTGTCTTCATCCTCGAGCTTGATGAGGCAGCAGCGCCCGCAGCCGTCGCACAGCGACTCCCACTCGGCGCGGGTCATCTCGGTGAGGGATTTGATCTGCCAGAAGGGTTTGGGCATGAGGTCGGATCGCTATGATAATCTCCGGCGGGCTTATCAGATTTTTGCGATCATGCCCTGCTAGGGGGTGCAAAAGGTTTGGTTTTACCGGCTTTGGCCCTCTCCCCCCGCCCCACAAATGCCTCTAAAATAGCGCGATTTCCGAGAATCGAAGACAAAGCGCCACTCGCGTTCCGAGGCTCCGTTGGCCGACCCAAAACAAAAGAAACCTGCGCCGCAGAAGGTGCCGCTCCGCGTCCCGAAGATCCGCGGCCCGCGCAAGTTCTTCCTCGATCTCGACGCGCGGCTCGGGCACTTCTTCTTTACGCACTCGGCGTCGCTGCGCGCGCGCTGGGATTCGTTCTCGGCGTTCATGGATCGCTTCCATGTCGCGGGCATCAAGCGGCTGTTCGTCGAGGCGACGTCCGAAGGCATGACGCTCGGCACGGCCGGGCTCGTGCTGATGCTCGCGCTCGCGGTGCCGGCGTTCCGCGAAACCGGCGGCGACGACTGGCTGAAAAAGACCGACCTCTCCGTCACCTTCCTCGACCGCTACGGCAACAAGATCGGCGAGCGCGGCACGCGCATCAACGACACCATTCCGCTCGAGGAGTTGCCGGATCATCTGATCAAGGCGACGTTAGCTACCGAAGACCGGCGCTTCTACGAGCATTTCGGCATCGACTTTGCCGGCACGTTCCGCGCGGTCGGCGCCAATGCGCGCGCCGGGGGCGTCGTGCAGGGCGGCTCGTCCATTACGCAGCAGCTCGCGAAAAACCTGTTCCTGTCGAACGAGCGCACGATTGAGCGCAAGATTAATGAAGCATTCCTCGCGCTGTGGCTGGAGGCGCGGCTTTCGAAAAAAGAAATTCTGAAACTTTATCTCGACCGCGCCTATCTTGGCGGCGGCTCGTATGGCGTTGATGCCGCGGCGCAGTATTACTTCAACAAATCGGCGCGCGATGTGACGCTCGCAGAAGCGGCGATGCTCGCCGGCCTGTTCAAGGCGCCGACACGCTTTGCGCCACACATGAATCTTGCGGCGGCGCGCGCCCGCGCCAATGTCGTGCTCGATAACCTCGTTGACTCAGGCATGATGACCGAGGGCCAGGTGTTCGGCGCGAGGCGCAATCCCGCCAAGCCCATCGACCGGCGCGACGAGGAAACGCCGAATTATTATCTCGACTGGGCCTACAAGGAAGTTCAGCAGATCGTCGACAAGCTGCCGAAGAACATCACCGAGCGCGTGTTCGTCGCGCGTACCGGGCTTGACGTGAACATCCAGCGCGCGGCGGAAGCAGCGGTCGAGGATTCGCTGCGGCAGTTCGGCCGCGATTACAACGTCCACCAGGCGGCGATGGTCATCATGGAGCCGAACGGCATCGTGCGCGCGATGGTCGGCGGGCGCGATTATGGCGAGTCGCAGTTCAACCGCGCGACGGACGCCCAGCGCCAGCCGGGATCAAGCTTCAAGCCGTTCGTCTATACGACGGCACTCCTGAACGGCTACAAGCCGTCTTCCGTGGTGCTCGACGGTCCGATCTGCATCGGCAACTGGTGCCCGCAAAACTACGGCCACTCCTACGGCGGCCCCATGACCCTCACCACCGCCCTCACTCACTCAGTCAACACTGTTGCTGTACGTCTTGCTGAATCAGTTGGACGAGACAAGATTGTAGCGCTGGTGCGTAAGATGGGAATGACGAGTGAGATTAAAATTACTCGACCATTGCCGCTGGGAGCAGTGGATCTCACTGTTCTAGAAATGACACGAGCATACGCGCATTTTGCAAACGGCGGGTTCTCAGTCGACTCACATGCAATCATTGAAATGCACACCCCCAAAGGCGAGCATGTGTGGGGGTGGGAGACGGACGGCAAAAAGCCTGAGAGAATTTTGCCGGCACCAGTTGTCGATGGCATCAACACCATGTTGAACAGCGTCGCGGAGAACGGCACCGGCCGGCGGGCGCTGATCGACGGCGTCAAGATCGGCGGCAAGACCGGCACCACCAATGCCTATCGGGATGCGTGGTTCATGGGCTTTTCCGGCAATTTCGTCGGCGGCATCTGGATGGGCAATGACGACTATATGCCGACGCGGCGGATGACCGGCGGTTCGCTGCCGGCCATGACCTGGCACAAGGTGATGGCCTACGCGCATCAAGGCGTCGAAATCAAACCGCTGCCGGGTGTAAAGAGCGCGCCGCCGCCGGCGGTCGATGCACAGCGCGTTGCTACCGGCCCGAATTTCATCGAGGCGCCGCGTCCCGTCACTCTATCGCAGCGGACTTCGGACCGGCTGCTGCGGCTCGAAAAAACGCTCCGCGATACCGGTGCCGCCCGCTCGTCGAGCAAGCTAGAACCCCGCAAGACGACGGTTGCTTCGGACGCCGAGAATCGCGATCCCCGGCCGCAATAATATGAACCGAATCCAACCGGCATCTGCTTCAGCAGAAAACATCCAGGTCTCGCCGTGCGCATAACCGCAATTCTTCTGGCCATCGCCGTGGGGATCGTCAGCGGCCTCAGCCTCACCTGGCTCGCCTCGACGGGCGCGCTTGGCTTTGGCACCGTAAAGATCGGCGCATGGACGACATGGCCCAAAAGCGGCACGCCTGACGCCGATCCCTATTCGCGCGCGCTTTACGCGCGCTCGGGCGAATTGCCGCTCGGCTCGACCGATGGCATCGCCTTCGCCGCTACCGCCGACGACAACGGTGCGGCACTCAACGGCCGCTGCGATATTCATATCACCGGCCGCATGCCGGCCGCGCGCTTCTGGACGCTGACGCTTTATGACGCGCAAGGCCGTCTGGTTGAAAACGCGAGCGAGCGCCACGGCTACACCAGCGCCGAAGTGCTGTGGAAACCCGACAGCCAGATCGAGGTCGTACTCGCTCCGCGCGCCCGCAGCGGCAACTGGATTCCGACCGGCGGGCGCGAACGCGTCACCGCTGTGCTGCGTTTCTACGACGCACCGATCGGACTGACCGGACGCTCCGCCAATACTGTCGAGCTGCCCGCGGTCTGGCAGGAATTCTGCCCATGAGGAAATATTTGCTGCCCATCCTTGCCGGTCTCGTGCTCGGCGGCATTGTTCACATCGTAACGACGCTCGCGATGCCACAGCTTGCGCTCGACAACGCTTTTGTGCGCCTCTCCAAACTGGGGCCCGCAAACAGCGTGCAATTCCTGCCTGACGCTACACCCGAAGAGGCGATCATTCCGCGAGCGGACCCGGCATTCGTGAACGCCGTGTGCCGTTACAATCTCGATGCCGGCGTGCTCAAGGTTCGCGTTCCGACGAGCGCCGATTACACTTCGGTTTCGTTCTATACGCGCCGCGGCCTTGCCTACTACTCCATCAACGACCATGCCGCCGGCCAGCGCACCATTGAATTACAGCTGATGACCCCCGCGCAGCGCGCCGCCCTGCCCGAGGACGAGGAGATCACCCGCGCCGATCGCCTGATCGTCGAGTCGCCCACGACCGAGGGCATTGTGCTGATCCGCGGTTTTGTGCGCGAGCCGGGCAACCGCGCGCGCGTGCGCGAACGCCTCGCCAATGTGAGCTGCGCGCCCGAAAGCTGATTTACGGATTTACTTGCGGACGAGAACGCCGGCAGGGAGCGGCGCGGGCGCTGTTACGCGCGCGAAACGTTCTTCGAGAAGCTTGAGAACGCGCTCTGCTTCCACCGCCGCCGGTGACGGCGTCATCACCAGAAGCGTTTCGAGCGCAAATCGGTAGCTTGCGATGCGTTCGCGAAAACGGCGGTAGACTTCCGCAATCAGCACTCGGTTCTCAGCGACCCGCTGCTGCGCGACCTCGATCCTGCCGGCAAGCGCAGGGGTAACATAGCGAAAGCTTTTCTGCCGCACGCCGTCGGCATCGAGCACGCGCTGCGCAGTCGCAAAGAACGGCCCGACAAGGCCCGTGTCGGCGCGGATGTCGTCGATCAGTTGCGAATAGCGCGCGCTGTGCGAGCGATACGCCTTGGCGATCAGAAAATTTCCGTAGCTTCGCGTATCATAGACAACGGGTCGATTCCGGATCAGCACCCACAGTTCGACGAAATCGACACCGGCGAGCGTCAGGCGTGAGTGTCCACGCTGCTCGATCGGGAGGATGACGATATAAGCGCGGTCGCGCAGCAGCTTTTCATCGTCCGTAAAGGGCGCGACGGGAACGGCCTGGCCGGTGAGATCGAGCCAGCCCTCTTTCAGCCACGGCAGGAATTCATCGATGAAGGCGCTGTGTTCCGGACGGCCGTAGTCGCCGAGCGGCTCGGCGTGCGCGGACGCGCTCACCAGCGTGCAAAGCAAAGTTGCGGACAGAAGGACACGCACAGTGATCGATCGCGTGGCGGGTCAGTGGCGCCGGGCGCGGCGGCGGCCGCCGCCCGATCCGCTGCCGTCTGCTGTCGGCAGCGCGTTTTCTTCGCCGGACTTTCGCTCAACCACCACCACGGGAAGAACCAGGATCGTCGCCTCTTCGCTTTCGAAGACGTTGACGTGCGCGGGCCTAACGCGCTCGATGGGAAATCTGAGGATCATGCTCATATTCGGTCTCCGCCCGAATCGTTTCCTCGCAGCGGCGAACCGCCGGTCGAGACCGATTACCAGCCCGCTATGGTTAACGGTGCGTTAACGCCTCCCGGGTTGCGAAAAGCCCGGCCGAACAGGCCGGCTATCATTTTGCGAGATCAAGAAAATGCCGCCCGGCGCGGTCTTCGACCTCGACCACCCAGATATCGGGATCGAATTCGATTTCGCGGGCGATTTTTGTTTCGGCCGCTGCTTCCGGCTCGAATTCCTGCTTGAACACCGAAATGAACAACCGGTCGGCCGGCTTTGCACCTTCGAACGAGGTTTGCGGCGCCGGGGCATAGAGCGCTGCCGTGCCGTCGAGCTTCGTTACCTTGATGAAGATGGCGCCCGCTTCTTCGGCGCCCTTACGGCGCAGCACGGCGAAAGCGCCTTCAAGATGGCAGCGCCGCACATAGGCGGAAACCCAGATCGCGCTCTTCAGGCGCATAACGGTACTTTCAGCGCTTCGATACCGCGATCAGTTCGCGGCATGCCCGCTATAGGCAGCAAGCTCCCGCATGAGGCGATCGGATACTTCGCCGGTCTGCGGCAGACCTCGATCTTGCTCAAAACGGCCAATGGCCGAACGAGTGTCGGCATCCAGTTCACCATTGATACGCACCGGGCCATAGCCATAACGCGCGAGTATACGCTGGGCGCTGCCGATCTTCGAACTCATGACCGGCCGCGCGGCAGGCGCCGCAGGCGTGAGCGAACCGGTGATATCGGAGCGCGAGAGCGCATGACGAATGCGCTCGAGCAGCATCTCGCTCGGCTCGCCGGTGACCTTCAGGCCGTTTGCCTTCTCGAAGTTGCGGATCGCCTGCGCAGCCCGCGGACCCATGATCCCGTCAACGGCACCGTCGTAATAGCCCTTGGCGGCAAGCTCACGCTGGATATCGAACATAAGGCTCGCGGCCGAACGCTTGGCGCTGTCGGCGGGCCGCGCCGGCGGCAACGGCACGGCATTGGCGGGTTTCGGCGCGGCAATGGCAGCATGTTTTTGTGCCACCGGGGCTGGGCGCAGCGCGCGCTGCATGCCGAGCGCATTGACGCAAACGAGGATCACGGCGGCCGCGGCAACGCCGCCCGCCAGTAAATCAGCAAGCCGCATCCGGCTCAGGCGCGGCGCGGGATCCCGCTCCTGCTTCAGGCGGCGGCGCGCCTCGACTGGCTTGCGCGGACGCTTCGATCCGCCCAGCAGATCGCCGAAATTGGGCTCGCGCAACGCGGCCGACTGATGGCCAAGCTCGATGGACTCACGCACGGCGTTTCTTCCTCTTGTATTCCTGTCCGACGTAGGCGGAAGGAAATGCCTCGACGGTGTTTTCGGATTTGGGCGGTTGCGCCTTGCAGACGAGCGGCAGGAGCACGGTAATGCGCGTGCCTTCGCCCAGACGGCTTTCGATTTTCAGGCGGCCGCCGTGCAGATCGACAAGGCCTTTGACGACCGACAGACCGAGGCCCGTACCCTCGTAAGGCCGATTGTACGAAGCCGCGGCCTGAAAGAACGGATTGCCGATCTGCTTAAGGTCGGATTCGGAAATGCCGATGCCGCTGTCGGAAACGACGAGCGCGAAGTTATCCTGCTCGCGCCGCCCCGCCAGTACAATCGAGCCGCCGCGTTCGGTGAACTTGATCGCGTTCGACAGGAGATTGATCGCGACCTGGCGGATTGCGCGCTCATCGGCGACGAGTTCCGGAAGATCCGGCGCGATCTCGGTCGAGAGCGTGACACCGGCCTGCTCGGCGCGGAGCGCCATCATTTCACGGCAGCTCTCCAGCATCTCGCCTGCCCGGAAAGCAGCCGGCGCGATGGTGAAGTGGCCGGTCTCGATCTGCGCAACATCGAGAATACCGTTCACGACCGAAAGAAGGTGCTCGCCGCTCTCGCGGATCAAGCGCGCGTAGTCGCTGCGCTGCGCGGCGCCGATCTTGAGCGCATGCTCGCCAGCCAGCATCTCGGAGAAGCCGATGATGGCATTCAGGGGCGTGCGCAGTTCGTGGCTGACCGTCGCAAGAAAACGGCTCTTGGTTTCGTTGGCCCGCATCGCTTCGATCTGCGCCGACTCGATCGCGATCTCGTCGCTCTTACGCCGCGAAACATCCGCGGTGACGCCGATCACCTGCTGGCCGTGAGCGCGGTAGCGCGTCTCGACCCAGATATAAGAAGGCATCGTCACTGCGCCCTCGCCCGCACGCGGGCCGCGGCGCAGACGATATTCGATCGCCGAAGGCTTGCCGGTCGCCGCTGTTTCGGCAATCGCCTTCAGAAACATCGGGCGATCGGCGATATGCACACGGTCGAAGAAAGCGTGGCTTGTCAGCTCACAGGCGGGAACGCCGAGCAGCTTCTCGGCGACGGGCGAAGCGAAGCTCACCGCACCGTTTCGGGCATGGCTCGTCACCAGATCGCGCGCATGTTCGGCGACAAGCCGCAGGCGCGCGTCGGCGGTGGTTTCGACGGGGTTCTTGTTGACCGCGCTCAGCGCGATCATGCCCATATAGAGTGTCGCAGAAATCGTGCTGAAAATCAGCGGATCGACGAAGGTGACCGGAACAAGCGCCGGTGCGGGCAGAAGATCGAAAAGCCCGAGCAGCGCAACGACGAGCGCCGTCATTGCAGCGATTGCCGCCGCGGCAAGCGCGGTACGGCGCGACGCATGCAGCGCCGGTTCGAACGGAATCACCACCAGCCAGGGCAGGATGAACGAATGGCTGCCGCCGGTGAACATCGCAATCGAGCCGACCATCAGCGCAAAGATGATCGCTGAAAGAAGATGCGCGCGCTCGAAATTGCCGGTGCACGAAATCAGCCAGACAAGCGCGAGCGGCAGCGTGAACCAGGCGTAGCCGATGGTCTCGATCAAACCGGGCGCGCCGAACAAGGCGAGATGCGCCGGGAGAACGGCGATCGCCGCGATGCCGGCGAACAGGCGGGCGGCGATGAAATTGCGCTGCGCGAGCAGCATCCGGCGATCTTCACGGGCCAGCGGATGTACGAGGCCCTCAAGATAGGCGTTGACCGGTTCGAGAATGCTGCTTGTCACTGACTGCTACTGCGTCGCGCTTCTTTTCGGCGCGCCGCTCCCTTCCTGTAAGACCGGATGGTGACAAAGGCCGCTTAAATGAAAGCTAAGCTGGTGACAGAAAGCCGCAGGAATTCGCGATTCGGCAGCCCGCATTTCCGCCGCTCACAGGGGAGATGAAAGGTATGGTGAACAATTGGTTGCCAACGGCGGCCGAATGCGGCGGAAAACCGGCGTTAGCCATTCCGGCCCCCGCCCGCCAAGGGCGCGCGTCCTTTCGGCGGGGTAAAAATAATCGCCCGGATTTTATGAAAATTCGCGGCGAATTTGCCGACAAAGCCGAACCGTTCTTTCAGACGGTCCATGTAGGTTGCAGACCGAACGCGGAGAACGACAAGCCGCGTCGGGGCATACAGGGACGTCATGTTCTTCTTGTTGCGAGTGGCATTCTGGCTGTCGATCGTCATCATTCTCCTGCCGTCGGGCGCGGAGAAAAAGACGGATCAGCAGGCCATGGTGAGTCCGATGGAAGCGCTCGGCGCGGCGCAGGCCGCGGTCGAGGACGTGAGCGGCTTCTGCGGCCGCAAGCCGGAAGCCTGCGAGATCGGTTCGCAAGCGCTGCAGAGCTTCGGCCAGAAGGCACAGATCGGCAGCAAGTATCTCTACGAATTTCTGTCCGACCGTTTTGGCGATTCGCATTCGGATAAAGTGACCGGCACGATCAGCGAGCGGCCGGGCCGCCAGACACTGACGCCGGCCGATGCGGTGCCCGCCTGGAAGACGCCCTCTTCGGCGCCCGCCGAGCACAAGCCCATTCCGCTGCCGCCGCGCCGGCCCGCCTAAGCCTTCCCGCATAAGCCTAAGTGGCGGTTGCACCGCTGCGGTTTCCTCGCCATATCAATGGCAGGAAATGGCCATGAGCATTGAACAGATCATCGACGATTTTGACGTCCTGGATAATTGGGACGACCGCTATCGCTATGTGATCGAGCTCGGCCGCAAGCTTGAGCCGCTGCCGGACGCCGACCACAACGACAGGAACAAAGTGCTCGGCTGCGCGAGCCAGGTCTGGCTGACCAGCGAAACCAAGACCGGCCCTGACGGTCCGGTCATGCAATTTCTCGGCGACAGCGATGCCCATATCGTCAAGGGGCTGATCGCCATCCTGCTCGCGCTTTATTCGGGCCAGCCGGCACGCAAGATCATCGAAACCGACGCGCTCGAAGTATTCAAGAAGCTCGGCCTCGGCGAGCATCTTACCCCGCAACGCTCGAACGGCTTTCGTTCGATGGTCGAGCGCATGCGCGCCGACGCCGAAGCCGCGCTCGCCGCCGCCTAACTTCCGTTTATTTCGGGTCTGGCATCAGCCGCACGCCAATAGCGCGGCGAGCTGCGCGCAGGCCCGCGCATTTCCGTCCGGATCCCGTAATGACGGGCGAGGCGATCGAGCGCGAGCCCCAGCACGACCTTGGCCGTCCGCTGCGGCCAGCCGCGTTCACGCTCGACCGTTTCAAGTCCCTTCAGGAAGCAGCAGACATCGAGCAAGAGCCCCGCGAATTCCGGGCCAACCACTTCGAGCGTCATGCTGACGCGCTCCTTGGCGGCGAGCACGGTATCGCTGAACACAGCCATGCTTGCTCCGCTCGCGCGCCTGCCTTGCGCGATCGGCGCCACCCAGTTCGAAGTGACGCGCGGCGTGAGACCGGCGCAGGTGAAATCGGCGCGCAGCCGCTCACCGGCCTGAAACTGCGCGGCATCGATCAGCGGCTTGCCACCCGGCCCGCGCCGCCGCGCGAGCCACGCAAGAGGGCTTTCCGCCTCATCGACAAGGATGGCGTCCACCGGATCGTTACGAAAACGCTCGCGTGGAACGACACCGCCGTGCTGCATGAGAAAAGGCTCGCTCGCGGCGGAACGCCTAACGAGATGCGCGCGCCCCTCCTCCGTCAGCGTGAGCCGGTCTTCAGTCCGCAGAATCAGATTGGCATTCGCAAGCTCGGCAAGCCGTTTGACCGATATAGAAACGGCCCCGCGACGGCTTTCGCATGCGATCCTATATTTGTTTGTGATACGGCACTTTGCCTCGCCGCCCTGGAGAAGGCGCAGGAGACGCAACGTTTCATTGCGCTCGCTATTTAGCCTGCTGCTGCGCGCCGACTTTCCGCTCATGCCAGCACCTCACGATCAAGGCGGCGAGCGATACGGGCCGCAAGCGCAAGCTCCGCGATCATCTGGTCGAAGCCGCGCTCATCGCGCAGGTCTTCGACCCGTCCGCAACCATGCGCAACGGTTGAATGGTCGCGGCCGAAGCAGCGGCCGACCGCAGCGAGCGGAACACCGAGCGCGACATGCGCGAGATACATCGCAACCTGCCGGGCGTGCGCAGTGGTGCGCGAGCCGCGCGTCTCCGCCAACACATTCGCGAGAGGCACGTCGAGCGCATCCGCCGCAAGCATCGCGGCGAGCGAGCAGGCTCCCGCGTCGTCGCATACAAAAACGCCGGCGGTCGCCGGAGACGATTCGGGAAAGATTGGCTGTGCTTGGGATTGCTGGTGACAGGGGGACGGGACGGAGGCCGGCTTCAACTCGACAAAATGCATTGCGTTTCCTTCATTGGTAGGAATTTTTACTTACAACATTCTGGCAGAATTAGAACCGCTGGGGATAAGCGGCGGAAAGATTTTTGTTGGCGATAATTTTCGGCGAAAGATCAAAGGTTTATATTCTTATCCTGTGACTTTTTGCCGCCATGCCAGCGGCAAAAACTCGCGGAACTTATCCCCAGCTCCCGCCGCGCGCCGATACTGCCCGCTCCTTATAGGAGTATTTTCATGCCATTCATCCGCGCCAAGAACAATCCCACCGCAAACGACTGGGGCCGCACCCGCGGCATCCGCGCAATCCGCTACACCGACAACCGTGAGGAATGCGAAAAAAGACTGGAAGCATTCGGCCTGTTCGCTCGCACGCTGGATGCGAGTAGCGGGCCGGCGTTTGCCCTACGCATCGCCCGCGCGCTGCGCGCCGAGCGGCGCGCCGCACAAGGCAGGGATTCCGGTTACGACCCGATGCGGCACCTGGTGCTTGCGCGGCTCGACCGCCGGCTCAGGCGCGGCATGCCGAAAGACGGCACGCCGGCTGCATTGTAGAACGGCGGACAATCCCGTAACCTCCATGTTACGTGCTTCTCACAATGTCGTGCGCAAACTCGCCTTGCTGGCGAGTGGACGAATTCTTATTTTTGTCGGGCCGATCGTTCAGGAGAAAAACAATGAATAACAACCGCCCTGCCAGCAATCCGCCCGCCGATAGCGCGCCTGCTAAAAACCCGCCTGCAAAAGTGATCAAAAGCGATGCCGAGTGGCGCTCCTTGCTCACTCCGCAGGAATATCACGTCACCCGCCAGCACGGCACCGAGCCGCCGTTCACCGGCCCTTATCTCAACGAGAAGCGCAAGGGCACCTATGTCTGCATCAGCTGCGGCAACCCGCTGTTTGATTCCGACACCAAATATGACTCGCGCTCGGGTTGGCCGAGCTTCTACGCACCGCTGTCGAAACAGGCGGTCGAGGAGCACACCGACTCGTCGCACGGCATGCGCCGGACCGAAGTGCGCTGCGCGGCATGCGAAGCGCATCTCGGACATGTTTTCGATGATGGCCCGAAAATCACCGGGCTGCGCTACTGCATGAACGGCACTGCCCTCAAGCTGAAGCCCAGCGAGGGCAAGGATGGCGCCTAAGCCGAAAAAGCGCAGCTCGAAGGCAAAGCCGCGCAAAACGAAAAGTACACCAAAGCGCCGCACGGGGACGAAGTCGCCGCCCCGTGCGGCGGCTTCCATGCTCTCGCGTACCGTTCACGGCGTAGTGCTTTCCGATGACTACGCCTGGCTGCGCGATCCGAACTGGCGCGATGTCGTTCGCGATCCCTCGAAGCTCGATCGCAAGATCCGCACCTATCTCGAAGCGGAGAACCGCTACGCCGCCGCGGCGTTCAAGCAATCCGCAAAATTGCGAAAACTCCTGCAGCAGGAGATGCGCGGCCGCATCAAGGAAAACGATGCCTCGGTCCCTGCCCGCGACGGCGCCTACGCTTATTTCGCGCGCTACCGCAAAGGCGGCCAGCACCCGCTGATCTGCCGCATACCGAGCGGCGGCGGCCGCGAGGAAATCCTGCTCGATTCCGACAAGCTGGCGAAAGGCCACGCCTATTTTCATCTCGGCGGGACCGACCATTCGCCCGATCACAAGCTGCTCGCATGGTCGGTCGACGATGCCGGCTCGGAATTCAACAAAATCCGCCTTCGCGATCTTTCAGCCGGCAAGGATCTTGCCGACGAGATTCGCGACACCACCGGCGGCGTAGTCTGGGCCAATGACAGCCGCGGCTTCTTTTACGTCTGGCTCAACAGCGACCACCGCCCGGAGAAGGTTTTCTTTCACACGATCGGTACGCCGCAGAGCGCCGACAAGCTGATCTATCGCGAAGCCGACAAGGGCTTCTTCGTCAATGTCGGCAAGCTGCAGGCCGGACGCTACGGCGCGATCTCCTGCGGCGACAGCGAGACCTCCGAGATCAGCCTGCTCGATCTCGACAAGCCGCTCGCGAAACCCATGCTGATCGAGCCGCGCAAGGTCGGCGTCCGCTACAATATCGAGCATCACCCGTCGCTTGCAGGCGAAGCCAAGATCGTCATCCTGACCAATGCCGACGACAGCGAAGACTTCAAGCTCATGCTCGCGCCGCTGCAAACGCCCGGCCGCGCAAACTGGCGGGATTTCGTTCCGCATCGCCCGGGCGTCATGATCCTCGACATCATGCTGCTCCGCGATTGGCTAGTTCGTCTCGAGCGTAGCGAAGGCCTGCCGCGCATCGTGATCCGCGAGGTGGCGACAAATGAAGAGCACGAGATCGCCTTCCCGGAAGAAGCCTATTCGCTCGGCATGAGCGACGGCTACGAATTCGCAACCGACAACCTGCGCTTCTCCTATTCCTCGATGACGACGCCGAGCGAGGTCTGGGATTACGACATGCGCAAGCGAACACGCGAATTGCGCAAGCGCCAAGAAGTGCCCTCCGGTCATGATCCCAAGCGCTACGTCACGCGCCGCATCTTCGCACAGGCGCCGGACGGCGAGACGATCCCGATTTCGCTCTTGCATCTGCGCAAGCTGCCGCGAAACGGCATGGCGCCCTGCCTGCTCTACGGCTACGGGGCCTATGGCATTTCAATGCCGGCTTCGTTCAGCAGCAATCGCCTTTCGCTCGTCGATCGCGGCTTCGTCTATGCGATCGCGCATATCCGCGGCGGCACCGAAAAAGGCTGGCGCTGGTATCGCGAGGGCAAGCTCGCGAACAAAAAGAATTCCTTCACCGATTTCATCGCGGCAGCCGAGCACCTCTGCAAGATGAGGTTCACTTCGCGTGACCGCCTCGTCGCGCAAGGCGGCTCGGCCGGCGGTCTCCTCATGGGCGCGGTCGCTAATCTCCGGCCGGATCTGTTCAAGGGCGTGATCGCCGAAGTTCCCTTCGTCGATGTCCTCAATACGATCCTCGACGACACGCTGCCGCTCACGCCGCCCGAATGGTTCGAGTGGGGTAACCCGATCCTTGATGCCGAAGCCTTCCGGCGTATCCAGAGCTATTCGCCCTACGACAACGTGACGGCGCAGAATTATCCCGCGATGCTCGTGCTCGCCGGCCTCACCGATCCGCGCGTCACCTATTGGGAGCCCGCGAAGTGGGTGGCAAAGCTGCGGGCGAAGAAAACCGACAGCAATCCGCTTTACCTGCGCACCAATATGGACGCCGGCCACGGCGGTGCGGCGGGGCGTTTCGACAGACTTGAGGAAGTCGCGCTGACTTACGCCTTCGCGCTCAAAACAACCGGCGTCGCATAAAGCTTAACGCGACCGCGGCGCGCCGAAATCGACATCGGCGTCGTCGGCGGTCTGGTTGACGTGCTCCTGCAACTCCTCGATCGAGGCGAAGCGAACGGTGCCGATCGGCAGTTCGGCTTCGATCGAGCCGTCGGTATAGAGCGTATAGGCCATGCCGCCGATAATGCCGGAGCGGACGACGGTGTTTGATTGGCCCGCGCCGGTGTTGCTGCTGCGCGCGGGGGGTGACGGCGGCGTGTCGGCGTAGTCGTCCTCATAGGAGGGCTGGCGCTCGACAGTGGAACGCAGGCGCTCGCGGGCGCGTTCTGCCGGCGTTGCCGGACGCGGCGGCATGCGCGGATCGCGCGCTTCGGTGCGCGGCGCTTCCGGCTCGCCGAAACGCGAGCGCGACCGGTTGCGTTCAGGATTGAGCACTTCTTCGCCCGCGCGATCGAGCTGCGCGGCTTCTTTCATTTCTTCGCGGCCCGCCAGATCACGGCCGAGCGGCGGCGGTTCGCGCCGGGCGGGAGGCGGAGGTAGTGCCTCACGCCTTGCCGCCGGTGCACGGGGCGCGGGTGGCGTCGGTGCAGGCGCCGCAGCCGCGCGCGCGGGCGGCGCGGCGCTTTCGACTACGACTTCGCCCGAAGCCGCCAGCATGTCGATGCGGTCGGACAGCTCGCGCAGCGCGCGCAGGACAAAGCCGATACCAACCAGCAGAAAGCCGCCGACCAGTCCCACCGCACCGCTCTGGATCAGCGCGGTACCGAGGCCAAGGCCGAGAATCCAGGAAGGCGCACCGGCTGCAATCGAACCAATTCCCGCCAGCGCAAGGATAAAACCTAAAACGATGAGTGCCTGTGGCATACGCTCTCGCAAAAACGAAAAACGATAGACAAACCCAAGATAACGATCTTCACCCACACTTCGTTCCTTTGCAAACCAGCCAAACCTAAGAGAATCAACGGTTCGGGTTGTGCGCGAAGGACGAGAAGCGTAATTTGCCGTTATGCCTTTCCGGCCAGCCGTCGGGTGAAACGCCGTACGCGGGGGCCACAGCCAACACTGGCGTTAAAGAGGAGCTTACTACCATGTCTTTCACGTTGCCCGATTTGCCCTACTCGCATGACGCGCTAGCGCCGTACATGTCGAAAGAGACCCTCGAGTATCATCACGACAAGCATCACCTCGCCTACGTCAATAACGGCAACAATCTTCTGAAGGGCAGCGGCCTCGAAGGCAAGTCCCTGGAAGAAATCGTCAAAGGTTCCTTTGGAAAAAACCCCGGCCTCTTCAACAACGCCGGCCAGCACTACAACCATTTGCATTTCTGGAAATGGATGAAACCCAAAGGCGGCGGCAAGATTCCGGGCGAGCTCGAAAAGCGCATCGTCTCGGATCTCGGCTCGGTCGAAAAGATGAAGGAAGAATTCATCCAGGCCGGCACCACGCAGTTCGGCTCGGGCTGGGCATGGCTCGCGATCAAGGACGGCAAGGTCATCGTCAGCAAGACCGCGAACGGCGAAAGCCCGCTCGTGCACGGCGCGACGCCGATCCTCGGCGTCGATGTCTGGGAGCACTCCTATTACATCGACTATCGCAACCGCCGTCCCGACTATCTCAAAGCGTTCGTCGAGAACCTGGTGAATTGGGAATACGTCGCGGAACTCGCCGCCAAGGCCAAATAGGCGCAACTAAAAAGCGCAAGATAAAGCCATACTAAGGACCGGCGGACAGCTTAACCCGCCTGTTCCAGAGGCTCTAAACGACTGATCATGCAGCGCAATAAATATTATTGCGCTGCATGGGTTCCCCCTTGCGGCAAGCACAAATCCTGCCCCAAATTGTGCCTAAGAAAGCGCCATCGCCGAGCGGCAGACGATAGGCATCCGTGATAAGCCGCGGTTCGGGGTTATCGACTACCTGCATGCGTACGTTCCGTCGCTTCGCGCGTTTTGAAGCCGCGCCGCTAGACCTTGCGGCCTGCGCGGTTCTTTGCGTCGTTTCCGTCATCGCGCTTTTTACCTTCCGCGACTATGGCCTCGGCTGGGACGACTACTCGCACTCGCAATACGGCGAGATGCTTTACTCGTATTACCTCTCCGGCTTCACCGATCTTCGCGCCTTCCACTTCGTCAACCTGCACTACTACGGCGGCGGCTTCGACATAGCCGCGACGCTGCTCGGCAAGGTTTTGCCGTTCAATATGTTCGACACCCGCCGGCTTCTGGGCGCGGTCGTCGGCATTCTCGGCATGGTGGTGGTGTGGCGAACGGCGCGCCGTCTTGGTAGCGCAGGATTTGGCAGCGCAGAATCTGGCGGCACGGAATCCGGTCCGCTCGCCGGCCTTGCCGCACTTTTACTGATCGCGACAGCCGCCCCCTACTACGGCCACATGTTCGTCAACGCCAAGGACACGCCGTTCGCGGTGGCGATGATCTTTCTGATCTATTCCCTGGTGCGCGCCTTCGACGAATACCCGAAGCCGCGCGCTTCGACGATCCTGATCTTCGCGCTTGCGCTCGGCCTTACCATCGGCACCCGCGTCATCGGACTGATCGCGGTGGCGTTCGCCGGCATCGCTTTTCTGTTTCTGATCGCAGGCGAATGGCGCCAGCAGGGTCTGCGTCCCGCACTCACGCGTGCAGTCGGTTTTTGCGGCTGGCTCGCGCTCGCGCTGCCGCTCGCTTACATCGTGATGGGTCTGATCTGGCCGTGGTCGGTGCGCGCGCCCCTCAACCCGATCAACGCGCTCGAATATTTCTCGCATTTTTGGGAGAAGCCGTGGCGCGAGATGTATGACGGCGTTCCGACGCCGATCCTCGACATGCCGCGGACTTATTTGCCGAAGCTGTGCTTCCTGAAATTCCCCGAGATCTTCATCGGGCTCGGGCTTGCGGGCGCGGCCGGTGCGACCGTCGCTTCGCTGCGCGGCGGGCTTTCGCCGCAGCGGCGAGCGCAACTGATGCTCGTCGTATCGGCGGCCGTGCTGCCGATCCTGCTCGCGGTCGCCACCAAGCCGGTGCTTTATAACGGCATGCGGCACTTCCTGTTCGTTTCGCCCGCCTTCGCCGTGCTCGGCGGACTTGCGGCGGCTTACAGCTATGGGCTGCTGAAGCAATACCGCTTCGGACTGGCGACGAGCGCCGCGGCGATCTTCATTGCGCTGATCGGCTGGACGACGGTCGACCTCGCCCGCATCCACCCCTATCAATACGCCCTCTTCAATCATGCCGCCGGCGGCATGCAGCGCGCCTCGCAACGCTACATGACCGACTACTGGGGCCTCGGCTTCAAGGAAGTCGCGAGCCAGATGATCGAACGGCTGAGACGGGAACACTGGCCGGAAGACCGCAAGTGGCGTGTCGCCGTCTGCGGGCCGCCAACGAGCGCCACGATCGAGCTTGGGCCGCATTTCGTGGCGAGCATCGACGCCACCGGCGCCGATTTCGCGATTTCTCTCGGCACGTTCTATTGCGCGCAACTCGACGCGCCGGTGCTCGCCGAAGCCGGACGCGAAGGCGTCGTGTTCGCGCGCGCCTATGACCTGCGTGGCCGCCATTACGTCACGACCTGGGTGCCAGAGCCGCCGATCACGACCGACATCGCGAGCGCCGGGCACAAGGCCAATACGTTCTGGCACGAATAACGGCGAACCAACGCCTTTAGCTCCGCACCTGCAGTTTCCTGCATCCGGAGTATTCTTTCTTTTTCCGCGAATGGCGCAATCGCCAGGCGCGGAGGGACCGGAGCGCCGCTTGGCGCAAACGGGCCTTCGTGACTTCCTCCTTGCGGAGGAAGCGGGCGCTTTGCGGCGCTCCGGCGCGAACAAGTTTACGCAGTTCGCGCAAACCCATTCTTTCGGCGGCTTTTCGCCCGGGGACCGCACTTCCGGGTACCGGTCAAGAAGCGGCCTCGGTGGCGGCCTTTTGCGAGGCGTCACCGCCTCACGCAAGGCACCGCAAGCGTGCCGCGGACGGGATCTCCCCGCCCAAACCGGTACCACGTCCAGCCTCGAAGGCAGCGGGCCTCTATTACCCGCGGACGGTTACCTGGGGCGTCCCGGTAATGAGGTTACGAGCCTCATCAGCGAGCGCCGGCTTCGCCCGCATGCAAGCACGTCTGCAGACATGCCCCTCGTGGGCTAAGCAGAATGAATATAATCCTAATACAGAAAATGTCAAGCGAGATGCTATCCTCATCCCAAGGAGCCGAGCGAAGCGAAGGCGTCTCGAAGGATGAAGCCGTGCATCCCGGACAGACCCTTCGAGACGGCGCGCGCAAGCATTGCGCGTGCCCCCTCAGGGTAAGGTCTTCGTTGGACGGCAGCCCGGCGCTCACTGCATGCGGCCATGCGTGCCACACGGTTGGCGCATCCGCTGGCGTCTGTCACATTCGGACAAACACAGAAGTGCTTTTTAAGGAGAGATCATGTCCGCCCGCGCTTATGTCTTCGACGCCTATGGCACCCTGCTCGACGTTCACGCCGCCATCGGCCAGCATCGCGACAAGGTCGGCGCGGATGCCGCTGCCTTCTCGGAGCTGTGGCGGGTCAAACAGATCGAATACACCTGGACCCAATCGTTGCTCGGACACTATGTGCCGTTCTGGACTCTGACCGAACGCGCGCTTGATTTCTGTTTCGCGAAATTTCCGAAAGTCGATCGCGCGCTCAAGCCCGCGCTGCTCGCCGCCTACAAGGAGCTTGGCGCCTATGCTGACGCGCGGCCCTGCCTCGAAGCCTTGCGCAAGCGCGGCGTCAAGACGGCAATCCTGTCGAACGGCTCGACCGACATGCTGCAAAGCGCGGTCGAAGCCGCTCGCTTCACCGACGTGCTCGATTTCGTGCTCTCGGTCGACGAGGTCAAAAGCTTCAAGCCGGGGCGCGCGGTCTATCAGATTGCGGTCGACAAACTCGGCGTCGCCGCTTCCGACATCGCCTTCGTCTCGTCAAACCGCTGGGATGTCGCGGGCTCGGCGAATTTCGGTTTCAAGCCGATCTGGGTCAATCGTGCCGGCAACCCGGATGAATATCCCGATTTTCAACCGGTGAAGGTGGTGAAGAGTTTAAGCGAAGTCGAAGGCGCGGGCATCTAGCGCGCCAACTCCGCCAGCACTCGCACCCAGCTGCGCGCGCCCTTGTGGAACGACAAGAGATTGTATTTCTCGTTCGGCGAGTGGATGCGGTCGTCGTCGAGGCCAAAACCGATCAGAAGCGAATCCATGTCGAGGTCGCGCTTGAACGAGCCGACGATCGGGATCGAGCCGCCTGAGCCTTTCAGCACCGCTTCCTTGTCCCACTCGGCCTTGAGCGCGGCGCGCGCCTTTTGCAGATAGGGCGACGACAGCGGCAATTGCAGCGCGGGGCTCGCGCCGTGCGAGTGGAATTCGACCTGGAAGTCCGCCGGCAGGCGCTTCCTGACGAACTCGCGAAAGCCGGCCTGCACTTTTTCAGGGTTCTGGCGATTGACCAAACGGAACGACACTTTGGCGTGAGCCTTCGACGGGATCACCGTCTTCGAGCCGGGGCCGGTGTAGCCGCCCCAGATGCCGTTCACATCGCAGGTCGGCCGTGCCCACATCTGCTCGAGGATGTTGTGGTTCGCCTCGCCCGCCGCCCGTGTCTGGCCGATCTCTCCGAGATATTTGCGCGCGTCGAAATCGAGCCGGCTCCACTGCGATTGCAATTCGGGCGCAAGATCATTCACGCCGTCATAAAAGGCGGGAATGGCGATGCGGCCATACTCGTTATGGAGGAGGCCGAGCACGCGGCCGAGCGCGTGGATCGGGTTCAACGCCGGGCCGCCGAACAGGCCTGAATGCAGGTCGCGATTGGGGCCGGTGACGGTGACTTCTTCCAGCACGAGGCCGCGCAGCATCGTCGTGATGGCGGGCGTCGTCATGTCCCACATGTCGGTGTCGCAGACGAGCGCGACGTCGGCTTTCAGCTCCTGCTTGTGCTTGTCGAGGAACGGCTTCAGCGACGGGCTGCCCGTCTCCTCCTCGCCTTCCAGCATCACCGTGACGGAGAGCGGCAGCTTGCCTTCGGCTGCGATATAGGCGCGGCAGGCTTCGATGAAGGTCATCAGCTGACCCTTATCATCGGCGGTGCCACGGCCAACGATGCGCTTGATGCCGCCCTCCTCGACCATGCACGGCTCGAACGGCGGCGATGTCCACATCTCCAAGGGGTCCGGCGGCTGCACATCATAGTGGCCGTAAAACAGAACGTGCGGCTTGCCGCTCCCGGCATCGTAATGGCCGACCACCATCGGCAGGCCATTGGTGGGGCGGACATCGGCCTTGAAGCCGAGATCGGAAAGATCGCGTGCGAGCCACGCCGCGGCCTTCTCGCAGTCGGCGCGATAGGCCGGATCGGTGGAGACGCTCGGGATTTTCAGGAGTGCGTAGAGGCGCTCAAGACTTTGATCGAGCCCGCGATCGAGCGTAGCGAGCACATTGTCGAGATTGGTGTCGTTGGGATTGCCGGCCACGGTGCGCTTCCTTTTACGCCGTTCTCGTCACGCCGCTCGCCTAGTTCTCCGGTGCGCCGAGGACGGAAGCGCCGCCCTGGCGATGGATACGGCGGGCCCGCTGCAGGATCGAACCAATTCGGCGATAGAGCAAGCGCGGCGAAAACGGCAGCGCGACCACCGCGCGATAGCCGGCGTTATGAGCCTCATGCACCATGACGCGCGAAGTATCGGCGGAAAGCAGGATGCCCGGCGTGCCGTCGCCGATCAGCGGGTTGGACAGCACTCTCTTGCCCTGCTCGCGGGCGAGGTCCTCGAAGCCGCGGCCGTCGACGATGATGAGATCCACCGCGCGCTCCACTGCCATCGACTTGACGTCCGGCAGCGTGCCGGCCGCGAGAACCTGCAAGAGGCCGAGTTCGCCGAGGCCCTTGCAAACGGCGTCGCGATGACGCGCGTCGGCGTCGAGCATTACAATTCGGGCGGCGGGCAGGAATCGCATCACGTTTTTCTTTACAGGCTTCGCGAAAAAAAATCATCCAATGGATGAGCGAGAGTAATATTGCGTTGCAAGAAAATGAGTCACGCGCTTGTCATGTTTCAGCAGCGAATTTGCGACTTTCGGATAGCGCAGCGCATGCATCGCAACGCGATGCGCATGCGTGCAGGAGATATCAGCCCTGCGTTAAGCAGAGACGGCATCAACCGGAGAAGTGTAGGACGGCGTACCTATCGTTTCAGGCCGCCGAGAATGCCTCGCACAATCGCGCGGCCGACTTGCGTTCCGACCTGACTCGCGACCGAGCGGGCGACCTGCTTGACGACGACCTCGCCGGTCGACATGCGGCGCGACTTGCCGCCGCCGAAAATGCCGCCGAGCACGCTGCCGATGAAACCGCCGCCGCTTTCGGTCTTGCTGTCTTCCGCCGGCGCGGCCTGTGCCGCTTTTTTCTGCAGGATCTCGTATGCGGATTCGCGATCGACCGTCTCGTCGTATTTTCCGCGCACCGGACTTGCCGAGATGATCGAGCGCCGCTCCGAAGGCGTCACCGGTCCGACGCGGGCGGACGGCGGGCGGATCAGGGTCTGCTGGACGATCTCCGGCACGCCGTTGCCTTCCAGGAAAGAGACAAGCGCCTCGCCCTTGCCGAGTTCGGTGATGACGCGCTCGGTGTTGAGTTTGGGGTTGGGCCGGAAAGCCTGTGCCGCCGCCTTGACCCCCTTCTGTTCCGCGGGGGTATAGGCGCGGAGCGCGTGCTGGACGCGATTGCCGAGCTGGGCGAGCACGGTCTCGGGCACGTCGATCGGGTTTTGCGTGACGAAATAGACGCCGACGCCCTTGGAGCGGATCAGGCGGACGACCTGCTCGACCTTCTGCAGGAGCACCTTCGGTGCCTCATCGAACAGAAGGTGCGCTTCGTCGAAGAAGAAGACGAGTTTCGGCTGGTCGGGATCGCCGATTTCGGGGAGTTGCTCGAACATCTCCGAGAGCAGCCACAGCAGGAACGTCGCGTAGAGCCGCGGATTGTTCATCAGCTTGTCGGCGGCGAGGATGTTGATGTTGCCGCGCCCCGAACGGTCGGTGCGCATGATGTCTTTAATGTCGAGCGCGGGCTCGCCGAAGAAATTGGCGCCGCCCTGGTTCTCGAGCACGAGAAGCTGGCGCTGGATGGCGCCGATCGTCGCCGAGGAGACGTTGCCGTATTTGGTGGTGAGTGTCGCCGCTTCTTCCGCGACATGCGCCAGCAGGGACTGCAAATCCTTGAGGTCGAGGAGCAGGAGGCCTTCGTCGTCGGCGACGCGGAAGGCGATGTTGAGCACGCCTTCCTGCGTGTCGTTCAAATTCATGATGCGCGAGAGCAGGAGCGGCCCCATCTCGGAGATCGTCGCGCGGATCGGGTGGCCCTGCTCGCCGTAAAGATCCCAGAACACGACGGGAAACTGGTCGGGCTCGTATTTGATGCCGACTTCCTGTGCGCGCTTCAGCAGAAAATCCTTGCCCTCGCCCATCTCGGCGACGCCCGAGAGATCGCCCTTGATGTCGGCGGCGAATACCGAAACGCCGGCGCGCGACAAACCTTCGGCAAGCACCTGCAGCGTCACCGTCTTGCCGGTGCCGGTCGCGCCGGTGACGAGGCCGTGGCGGTTGGCGAGCCGGAGCGTGAGATATTCGGGCTGCACGCTCATGCCGGCGAACACCTTGCCATCGACATCGCCGCCCTTCATCGCGGGCGTGGCCGCCGCGCCGCTCTTGGCGGGCTTGTCCGATGCGGATTTCGCGGATGAAGATTTAGGTGCTGCTTTTTTTGCCATCGCTGCCCTTGGTGACCGCCCTCGTTCGACCGCCCCTTCGGTGAAGCCGGGTGCAGGTTCTTATAAGGGGTCCGGCGCTGCCATACCACTCCCCTCGGCCGCTCCCCTCAACCGCCAACTTTAGCGGTGTGGCAAGACCAAAAAAGTTTTTTTTCGGGCGCCCTTGAGATTCCAAAAATCATTCGCGCATAATCCCTGCCCGGTCCCGACCGGTTTCCTGCTCGTTCGATGTGTGTCGTTCGTTCGTGTGCGTAATCCGCGTCCCGAATGAAGACTGCTTTTGTGTGAGGCCCGCGATGTCCTACCCCATCAGCAAAATCCCGGACATGAACGCCGCGGCCGCCGCCAGGCTCAAGGCACAACGGATCCGCACGACCGCCAAACTTCTCGAGCAGGCAAAAAATGCGCGCGGCCGCGAGAAGCTCGCGCGCGCGATCGGCGTCGATGAGTGCACCGTGCTGAAATGGGCCAACGCCGCCGATCATATGCGCATCAAAGGCATCGGCGACGACTATGCGCGGCTGCTCGGCGAGGTACGCGTCACGGTCCGCGGGCTGAAGCATCGCAACCCCAAGCATCTTGCCGAGGCAATGGCGGAAGCGAACCGCCGGATGAAGGAGAGCGGCACGGCCGTCGAGTTCCTGCCCAGCGAAAAAGCGATCAAGAAGTGGATCGAGTGCGCCAAGGCCTTGCCGCTCAAAATTTCTTATTGAGCGCATCTATATCCGGCACCTCGCAGGACACTTTTAAGCCCCGGAAATTGCCGCTAATCTGATCTTCCTGCGCGTCTCGGCGCGCGCTCAGCGCACGGCACGGCTCCTTCGATGCTCGATCCTTCGCCTACCCGCCTTCTAGACGCGCGCGGTCTTTTGATCCCGCTCGGGAACCGAACGCTGATCATGGGCATCATTAACGTGACGCCGGATTCGTTCTTTCCCGGCAGCCAGTTTCCGGCAGCGAAGGCAGCCACCGATGCAGCGTTACAACAGGTCGCGCAAGGCGCGGATATCCTCGATTTCGGCGGCGAATCCACCCGCCCCGGCCATACGCCGGTCAGTGAGGACGAGGAGCTTGCGCGCGTGATCCCCGTCATACAGGCGATCACGGCACAGACCGCGGCACCCGTCTCGATCGACACCTACAAGGCGCGCGTCGCGGAAGCCGGTCTGAAAGCCGGCGCGCATATCGTCAACGACGTCTGGGGGCTGTCGCGCGAGCCCGAGATCGCCAATGTCGCGGCCGCGCATAACGCCGCCGTCGTCGTCATGCATAACCGCGAAACGATCGATGGCTCGCTGGACGTTATTGAAGAGTTCAAACGCTTCTTCGGCATCGCCATCGAGCGCGCGAAGCGCGCCGGCATTCGCGACGACCAGATTGTGCTCGACCCCGGCATCGGCTTCGGCAAAAGCTTCGAGCAGAACCTTGCGGCGATCGGCAGGCTTGGCGAACTCGTACGTTTCGGTTTCCCGGTGCTGCTCGGCGTGTCGCGGAAATCCTTTATCGGCAAACTGTTCCCGAGCGAGCCGGCGGAGCGATTGCCGGCGACAATCGCCGCGAATGCCATCGGCGTCATGGCGGGCGCCGCCATCGTGCGGGTTCATGACGTTGCCGAGCACGCGCAGGCATTACGCATCACCGACCGGATCAAGGAAGAACAATGAAGGGCACGATCGACATCAAGGGCCTCGTGCTGTTCGCAAAGCACGGCGTGCACGACGCGGAAGCCAAGCTCGGTCAGCGTTTCACGCTCGATATCGCCATCGAGATCGAAATCGACGAAGCGATTCAGAAAGATCGCATCGAGGCAACGGTCGATTACGGCGAAGCGATCGCGGTCACCGAGCGCGCGTTCTGCGAGAAGCGGTTTTTTCTGATCGAGGCCGCAGCTGCGCATGTCGCAGGCGTTCTGCTCGCGCATTTTCCGAAAGTGAAATTCGTTCGCATTACCGTGCGCAAGCCATCCGCTCCGGTGCCGGCTGCGATCGACTATGTCGCCGCTACGGTGGAAAGGAAACGGGATGCCTGAAGTCTATATCGCCATCGGCGGCAATACCGGCGACCGCGACCAGAACATGACGGGCGGC
This sequence comes from Xanthobacteraceae bacterium, assembly GCA_035555855.1. Classification (GTDB taxonomy): domain Bacteria; phylum Pseudomonadota; class Alphaproteobacteria; order Rhizobiales; family Xanthobacteraceae; genus Palsa-892. The sequence goes on along the minus strand of DATMGD010000004.1, from coordinate 123,518 downwards.
CTGAAGGCGCTGAGCGACGGGCCGGTGAAAATCACCAAGCGCTCGAAAATTTACGAGGCGGACTCCTGGGGGCCGATCCCGCAGGGCCGCTATTACGACGCGGTGGTCAAAGGCGAGACGAGACTCTCGCCGCAGGATCTGCTCGCCGAGTTGAACCGGATCGAGAAAAGTTTCGGCCGCGACCGCGAGAAGGAAATCCGCTACGGCCCGCGACCGCTCGATCTCGACATCCTGCTCTATGACGATCTCGTGGTGAACGAGCCCGATTTGCAGATCCCGCATCCCTTGATGCTGGAGCGCGCCTTCGTGGTGGTGCCGCTGCACGAGATCGCGCCCGATCTCGTCGTGCAGGGCCGATCGGTGAAAAGCGCACTGGAAAAGCTGCGCGACGAAGCGGCGACGATGGTTGCAATCGATTAGCCGCTCGCCCATTCCGCTCACGGCTTAACGCTATCGGAGGGTTGGCGCGCCCACGTTGCCGTGGCAGATTGCGAACGATCACAACAGGTTGACCGCAAGATGAGCGAACTGAAGCTCGCCGCCGAATTTCCGCCTGCCAGCCACGAGGCCTGGCTCAAGCTCGTCGAAAAGACGCTGAAAGGCGCTTCCTTCGATAAGAAGCTGGTTTCCCAAACCTATGATGGGATCAAGCTCGAGCCGCTTTATGCGCGCGCGAAGGACGCCGCGCCGATCGCAGGCCGCGCTGCGGGCACGCCATGGGCGGTGATGCAGCGCGTCGATCTGCCGAACCCCGCCGCCTTCAACGCCGAGGCACTGCACGAACTCGGAAACGGCGCAACGGGCCTTACATTCGTCGGCGCCGGGGCACCAGCCGCGAACGGCTACGGCCTTGAGGACATTTCGGTCGAGGCGCTTGCGCAGGCCTTCGACAATGTGCTGCTCGATGCAGCACCCATCCGTTTCGATACACGCGGCCGCGTGCTCAATACGGCCAAGAATTTCATCGCACTCGTCGAACAGCGCGGTTTCGAGATCGGCAAGCTCGATGTCGATTTTGGGATCGATCCCTTGAGTGCGCTCGCGGCGCTCGGCAGCGTGCCGGAACTGCCCGAAGAAGCGATCGCCCGCCGTGCGCAGTTCGCGGCCGGTCTTGCGAAGCAAAATTTCCGCGGCCGCGTCTTCATCGCCGACGGCCGGCCGGTGCACGATGCGGGCGGCTCGGAAGCGCAGGAGCTTGCCTATGCGCTCGCCTGCGCCCTTACCTACTGGCGTGCAATGGAAGACGCCGGGCTCTCGCTCGATCAAGGACGGAGACAAATCGCTTTCCTGCTTGCCGCCGACGCCGACCAGTTTCTCACCACCGCGAAATTCCGCGCGTTGCGCAAGCTGTGGGCGCGCATCGAGGAAGCGGCAAAGCTTTCACCCGCGCCGGTCAAGCTGCATGCCGAGACGGCATGGCGAATGATGACGCGTTACGAGCCTGCTGTGAACTGGCTGCGCGCGACCGTCGCCGTGGTCGCAGCGGGCACCGGCGGTGCCGACGCGATTACGGTGCTACCGCATACGGCGGCGCTCGGATTGCCCGACCGTTTCGCGCGGCGGATGGCGCGCAACCTGCAGCTCATGCTGCTGGAGGAGTCGAACCTTCATCGCGTCGCCGATCCGAACGCGGGCTCCGGCGCAATCGAAGCACTGACCGACGAGCTTTGCGCGAAGGCCTGGACGCTATTCCAGGAGATCGAAACGGCCGGCGGCGTTGCCAAAGCGCTGGTCGCAGGATCGATCCAGAAGAAGATCGCAGAGGTCCGTACAGCGCGCGAGAGAAATGTCGCGACGCGCAAGGATCCGCTCACCGGCACCAGCGAGTTTCCCAATCTCGGCGAAGCAAGACCGGCGGTAATCGACACGCCGAAGCCGTCGGTCACGACCTATAAACCGGCGGTGCACTCGGAAATGCTGCCCCGCATCCGGTTAGCCGAGCCATTCGAGAAGTTGCGCGACGCGGCTCACACGAAAAAGCCGCAGGTCTTCCTCGCCAATCTCGGCACCCCGGCCGATTTCACGCCGCGCGCGACCTTCGCCAAGAATTTCTTCGAGGCGGGCGGCATCGCAGCGCCTGGCAATGACGGCTTCGAGGACGATAGCGCCCTCGTGAGCGCCTTCAAGCAGTCGGGTGCGCTGATCGCCTGCCTGTGCTCGTCCGACGAGGTTTATGGGAGCAAGGCTGGCCCTGTCGCCGACGTATTGAAATTCGCGGGCGCCAAGGCGGTTTATCTAGCGGGACGCCCCGGCGAACATGAAGCCGCCTGGCGCGAATCCGGCGTCGATAGCTTCATTTTCGCGGGTTCGGACGCCCTCGCCGCGTTGCAGCAAATCCATGCTACACTAGGCCTCAAGTAACCGGAGCGAGCCGCGCATGAGCAAGCTTCCCGATTTTACCCAGCTCAACTGGCAGGCGCCGCAGGCCGTGCCGCCGCGTGCCGCGACCGGGGCGTGGGAAACGCCCGAGGGCATTCCGGTAAAGCCCGTCTACGCCGAAAGCGATCTCAAGGGCATCGACTTCCTCGATACGCTGCCCGGCCTGCCGCCATTCCTGCGCGGGCCCTACCCGACGATGTACGTCACGCAGCCGTGGACGATCCGGCAATATGCCGGCTTCTCGACGGCGGAAGATTCCAACGCCTTCTATCGCCGTAACTTAGCCGCGGGCCAGAAAGGCCTCTCGATCGCTTTCGATCTTGCGACGCATCGCGGCTACGATTCCGATCATCCGCGCGTCGCGGGCGATGTCGGCATGGCGGGGGTCGCGATCGACTCGATCTACGACATGCGCACGCTATTCGCCGGCATTCCGCTCGACCGCATGAGCGTGTCGATGACGATGAACGGCGCGGTGCTGCCGGTGCTCGCGCTCTTTATCGTCGCGGGCGAAGAGCAGGGCGTGCCGCACGAAAAACTTTCCGGCACCATCCAGAACGACATCCTCAAAGAATTCATGGTGCGGAACACTTATATTTATCCGCCGCGCCCCTCGATGCGGATCATCTCCGACATCTTCGGCTACACCTCGCAGCATATGCCGAAGTTCAATTCGATCTCGATTTCCGGCTATCACATGCAGGAAGCCGGCGCGACGCAGGATCTCGAACTTGCCTATACGCTCGCCGACGGCGTCGAATATGTGCGCGCCGGAATCAAAGCAGGCCTCGACATCGACAAGTTCGCGCCGCGGCTTTCGTTCTTCTGGGCGGTCGGCATGAACTTCTTCATGGAAGTCGCGAAGCTCCGCGCCGCGCGCCTCCTGTGGGCGAAGCTGATGAAGCCGTTCGAGCCGAAGGACGTGCGCTCGCTCTCGCTTCGCACGCATTGCCAGACCTCGGGCTGGTCTTTGACGGCGCAGGATGTCTTCAACAACGTCACGCGCACCGCAATCGAGGCGATGGCGGCAACGCAAGGGCATACGCAGTCTTTGCACACTAACGCGCTCGACGAGGCGCTGGCGCTGCCGACGGATTTCTCGGCGCGGATCGCGCGCAACACGCAAATCTTCATCCAGCAGGAATCCGGCACGACGCGGATCGTCGATCCGTGGGGCGGTTCGCATTTCGTCGAGAAGCTGACCTACGAGCTTGCGAAAAAAGCCTGGGCGCACATTCAGGAAGTCGAGAATCTCGGCGGCATGGCCAAAGCCATCGAAGCCGGCATTCCAAAGCTGCGCATCGAGGAAGCGGCCGCGAAGGCGCAGGCGCGCATCGATTCCGGCAACCAGACGGTCGTCGGCGTCAACCGCTATAAGCCCGAACGCGAAAGCGAAATCGAAATTCTCAAGGTCGACAATTCGACCGTGCGCCGTCTGCAACTCGATAAATTGCGCGCGCTGAAATCCGAGCGCGATCCGAAACAGCTCGAAGCGGCGCTCAAGGCCCTCTCGCAGGCCGCCGAAGGCGGCAGCGGCAATCTTCTCGCGCTCGCCGTTGAAGCTGCGCGCGCCAAAGCCACCGTCGGGGAAATCTCCGGCGCACTCGAGGAAATCTGGGGCCGCCACCGCGCCGAAACCCGTGCTATATCGGGCGTTTACAAGAGAGAGGTCGGAGCCATGAGCGACTCGATGCAGCGCGTGCAGCATCTCGTCGAGGCCTTCGAGGCCGAAGAAGGCCGCCGGCCGCGCATCCTCGTCGCCAAGCTCGGCCAGGACGGGCACGATCGCGGCCAGAAGGTGATCGCGTCGGCCTTCGCCGATCTCGGCTTCGACGTCGATATCGGCCCGCTGTTCGCGACACCGGCGGAAGCTGCGCGCCAAGCGGTCGAGAATGACGTGCACGTTATCGGCGTCTCGTCGCTCGCGGCAGGTCACCTTACGCTGGTTCCGGAAATCAAGGCGGCGCTCGAGAAGGAAGGCCGCGGCGACATCATGATCACCGTCGGCGGTGTCGTGCCGCCGCAGGATTATGACGCGCTGAAAAAAGCCGGCGCCGAAGCGATCTTCCCGCCGGGCACGGTGATTGCGGAAGCCGCCGAGGATTTGCTGCGCAAGCTTTCGGCACGGCTCGGCCACACGCGCGCCGCGGCGGAATAGCTTGCGTATTTTGCAGGCCGCCATGGCGGTTGCGCTGATCGCCCTCCTGTTCACGCCTGCCCGCGCACAAGACGACGACACCGCGATCTACACCGCAGACAGGGAATATGTCGAAGTCGATGTCCGCGTCGACAATCGCCTCAAAGCCTTCCCGCAGCTCTACAAGATGATCGTCCACGAGGGCGAAAAGTTCGGCCGCGACAACGAGGAAGCCGCCGCCGAGCAATGGCGCGAAGATAAGACCGTCTTCCGCGGCATACCGTACAACTACAGTTTAGGCTATCGCCTGCGCACCGCCGCCGGGAAGTACGTCAGCATCGCTATTGATGAGTCCGAGTTCACTGGCGGCGCCCATCCCAATCACGGCACGACGACGATGTTGTGGGACCGCGACAAGGACGAGCGCACCGATTTCAAAACACTGTTCCGCGATCCGGCCGACGGCAGCCCCGACATGCAGAAGCTCTCGAAGCTCATCCTCGACGCGCTCGCCGCCGAGAAGAAAGCGCGCGACGTGCCGTTCGACCTTACGGATATGTGGTTCAAGGACTGGAAGGCCGATTTCGAGAATTTCGGCCAGCCTTCACTTGCGCCTTCGACCGTGAAGGACAAATCTTCGGGGATCACTTTCCATTTCTCGCCCTATGAAGTGGGCGCCTATGCCGAGGGCGATTACACCGCCTTCGTGCCGGCCTCCGCCGCGATGCCGCTGCTCACGCCGGAAGCGCAGAAGCTGTTCGGCGGCAACCGGCCCGAGAGCGATAAATCGCAATAAGCCTGCTATGCTCGCCGCCGACTCGATGACGAAAACGCTCAAACCAGCAGACCTTGCCAAGGCACTTCGCGCCGGTGATCGCGCCGCGCTCGCGCGCGCCATCACGCTCGTCGAATCGAAAAAATCCGAGCACCGCACCGAGGCGCAGGAACTGTTGAAACTCATCCTGCCCGCGACCGGAAAATCGGCGCGCATCGGCATTACCGGCGCGCCGGGCGTCGGAAAATCCACCACCATCGACGCGCTCGGCACTTACTTGACGCAAAACGGCCATCGCGTCGCGGTGCTCGCCGTCGATCCCTCGTCGGTGCGCACCGGCGGCTCGATCCTCGGCGACAAGACGCGAATGCAGAAACTCGCCGCCGACGAGCGCGCTTTCGTGCGCCCTTCTCCTTCTGCCGGGACGCTCGGCGGCGTCGCGGCGAAAACGCGCGAGACCATGCTGCTCTGCGAGGCTGCCGGTTACGACGTCGTACTGGTCGAGACGGTCGGTATCGGCCAGTCCGAGGTCACGGTCGCGGCCATGACCGATACGTTTCTGGCGCTGATGCTTCCGGGTGCCGGCGACGAATTGCAGGGCATCAAGAAGGGCCTTCTCGAGCTTGTCGATGTCGTCGCGGTCAACAAGGCCGATGGCGACAATCTCGCCCGCGCCAAAGCCGCCGCCTCGTCGCTCAAAGCGGCGCTGCATATTATCGCCTCGAGCCAGGGCACCGAAGCGCCGCCGGTGCTGACCTATTCGGCGCTCACCGGCGACGGCATCGCCGCGCTCTGGAAAGAACTTGAAACGCATCGCCAGAAACTTGCGGCGAGCGGCAGGCTCGCCAAAAAGCACAGCGAACAACAAGTGCGCTGGATGTGGTCGCTGGTCGAAGACCGCATTCGCGAGCGGCTGAAATCGGATGCGGCGCTGAAATCGAAAATGCCCGCACTGGAAAAAGCCGTCGCCGACGGCAAGACGCCGCCGGCATTGGCGGCCGAGCAAATTCTGAAACTGCTCGGCATCGCATGAAGCGGCCGCGCAACAAGCGGGCGAAAATCCTCGTCACCGGCTTTGGGCCCTTTCCGGGGGTGGCCAACAACCCGAGCGAACAGCTTGCGCAGGCGCTTGCCCGTTCGCGCCGGGCAAAGCGCACCGCGCGCGTCAGCGCACTCGTCATTCCGACGACCTACACCGATACGGCAAAGCTGCCGCAGCGGATCGCTCGCGAAAAACCCGATGCGGTTTTGATGTTCGGGCTTGCCGGCCGTGCGCGCGTGCTCAGGATCGAGACGCGCGGCCGCAATCAGGCGAGCACAAAGCACCTCGACGCCACCGGCAAGAAAGCACACCGCGTGCTGGTGCCTGGCGCACCGAAGCTTCTGAAAACCACGGCGCCCGCCGCAAGGCTGGTGAAGGCCGCGCGTTCAACCGGCGCGCGCGCACGGCTTTCAACCGACGCCGGCGGCTATGTCTGCAACGCCGCGATTTTTCACATGCTGAATGGAATGCGCGGAGAGAAAGCTCCGCCGGTCGCCTTTGTCCATATCCCCTGGCCGCGCGAATATGCCGGCGGCAGGCAACGCCCCACTTTCGCCGCCCTGCAGCGAGCCGCCGAAGCAATGCTTGTGGCGATGGTCAGGCAGCCGGCCTGAAGCTCGAATTGCGCCACAGCCAGCGCGCCGCGCGCAACACACCGGCATCGTCGCCCTTGCGCCCGACGATCTGCACGCCGATCGGCAATCCGTGCTCGCCGCGCAGCATCGGCAGCGTGATCGACGGCACGCCGAGCAGCGACCAAGGCGTGCAGAATACCGGATCGCCGGTCGAATCCGCCATCGGTGCCTCGCCCTTGGCGGCGGGCGTAATCGCGACATCGAAGCCCTTGATGCCGTCCTCGAACAGCGCCCGCAGCACCGGCACGTTGGCGATCAGCTTGTCGTAATATTCCGCCGGAATGCTCTGCCCCTCGTCGAGCAATTTCATCAGCATCTCGCTCGATTTTCCGGGAAGCTTGCGGGCCTCGGCGCCGAAGCTCCTGTTCATATCGACCGCCATGATGGCGCGCTGTGACGGCCAGCAGTCGGCGAACTTCGAGGGGAAATCGACAGGCGCGGCGTGGCTGCCGAGGTCGGCGACAAAACGGTTGAACAGCGCGCGCGTCTCAAGGTCGGCATCGTCCCAGTGCGGCGTGCGGACGAAGGCGAATTTCGGCGCGGTCTCGCCGTTCTTGCGCAGGACCGCGCGAAACGACGGCAACGCCGTTTTCGCGGTATCGATATCGTCGGGGTCCGGCCCCGCGAGCACGTCATAGGCGAGGACGATGTCGTCGATCGAGCGCGCGAAGACGCCGACATGGTCGAGATTTTTGGAAAGCGACAGCACGCGCGCACGCGAGATCAGGCCGTGGCTCGGCTTGCCGCCGAACACGCCGCAGAACGATGCCGGGCGGATGACCGAGCCGTTGGTCTGACTGCCGAGCGCGAGCGGCACCATGTTAGCCGCGACCGCTGCTGCCGAACCGGACGACGATCCGCCCGGCGTGCGCTTGATGTCGTGCGGGTTGCGCGTCGGCCCCGGAAAATAATAGGCGCATTCGGTGGTGACGGTTTTGCCGAGAATGACCGCGCCGGCGCGGCGAAGGCGCGCCACGGCCGCGGCATCGGCGGTCGGCCGGCGGCCGCGATGCGCTTGCCAGCCGTTCTCGGTCGGGAAATCGTGGGTGTCGAAGATGTCCTTGATCGCAACCGGTACGCCGTGCAGAAGCCCTGTCGGCCTGCCCTCCTGCTGCTCGCGGTCGCGCTCTCGCGCCTGTTTCAGCGCGTATTCCGGCGAGATATGGACAAAAGCCTGCACCTCGACATCGCGCACGGCGATGCGCGAGAGACAAGCGCGCGTCAAATCTTCGGAGGAGATCGCGCGTGAGGCGATTTGCGCCGCAGCTGCGGTCGCAGTGAGCGTGATGAGGTCTTCGGTCTTCATGGTGGTCCGCCGGTCAGAGAATGCAGCGCAATTTATATCACGAATTGCCGGCGATGCGTCTTATCCGGAAGTTCAGCTTTTGCGGCGCAGCGCAAAACGAAAAGCGATCCCGAGCAGGAGCAGGATCAGGCCCGAGCCGATAAATAGCGGAATTGCCCCGGCATAGTCGAAGGCAGGCGCTGCGGCGCTGACGCCCACCGCCTGTCCGAGAAAGAGACAGGTCGCAAAGCACGAAACGGCAAGGCTGCGCGACTCGGGTGCCATTTGCGTCGCGTTGGTCTGCAGCGTGTTGTGCAGCATGTAGAAGCCGAGCCCCGAAAGCACGGTGAGCGGCACCGCGGCGAGCGGGCCCGGCAGCACGGTCATGCCGAAAAACGAAACGGCGAGAAAGATCCCACCGAACAGCACCAGCCCTTCTTCCTGCAGCTTGCGGACAATTGCCGGCGCGAACAGCACGAAGATGAGCCCGCCGATGCCGAAGCCGCTGACGATCAGGCCGATGACATCGTAGCTCACATTGAATTGAAGCCGCAGGTAAGAGCCGATGAAGGCATTGCCGCCGAAGATCGCCGCGCCTTCGAGAAACACCGTCGTGAATACGACCCAGACCCAGCCGTTGCGCAGCATGCGGCCCATCTGGCGGAACGAGTCGCCGATCCCGACCGGCTTCGGCTCGTAGAACTCCTCGCGGTGCAGAAGCTCGCGCGCAAGCGCGAGGCCCGAGACGAGAAAGCATGCCGCCAGGACATAAAAGATCGAGCGCCAGCCGAAGTGCTCGGCGGCGATGCCCGAGATCGCCTGTCCGACAGTGAGGCCGAGGATCTGGCCGAACAGAAAGCGCGCGATCACCGGCTGCCGCCGCTCGTAAGGGATCTCGTCGCCGATCCAGGCCATCGACAGCGGGATGATCGAGGCCGCGGTGAAACCCGCGAACAGCCGTGCCGCAATCAGAAGCGGCAGCGTCGGCGCAAACGCACAGAGCATGGCGCTGACGACCGACAGAAGCGTCGTCACCGCGATCGTCTCGAGCTTGCCGTAGCGATCGCCGACGAAGCCGAACAGAAGCTGCGCCGCCGCGTACATGCCGCCGAAGGTCGTAATGACGGTGGACGCATTGCCGATCGAGGTATCGAAGCTCCGCGCGATCTCCGGCAGGATCGGATCGCAAATGCGCACCGATGCCGCGCTCGCGAAGCTCGCGGCGGCAAGAAAAACGATGGTCCGGGTCGGCGTCTGGCGCGGGCGGCTTTTCACGAAATGATGATGACGGTGAGTGTGGCGGCGAGAAAGTCCGCTTGGATGCCGGTTTTCCCCCCGCCCGGCAAGCAGCGCAGCAACAAGGCTGCGCCGCATCCCGGACATGGCTTACGCGGCAGATTCGAGGCGGTATTTCGATCAGGCCGATGCCTTGCGCAGCGGAACCGGATCGATGCTCGCGTAGATGTCGCCGGAATTCGCCCCGACGGGCAGTTGCTCCAGCCAGCGCGCGATATTTTTGGCGTCCATCGGATCGGCATGAACGAGCTGCTGGCTTTCGCCGATCGCGGCGTTGAACGAATAGAGCGAAGAGCGTGCGAGCCGCTCGATAGCTTTTAGCGCGACGCCGCGCTGGATAGTCGTGAACTCGAACGAGAGCATCGGCAGCGGGTGATGCAAGCCCGCGAGCACTTCATCCTCGAAGCCTTCGACGTCGATCTTGACGAAGCGCGGGATGCCGTGACTCGCGATCAGTTCGTCGAGCGTCTTGAGCGGCACGGTGCGCGTCCGGGTCCATCGCTGGCCTTCCCAGCCCGGCGCGCCCTTGGCGGCGTCAATGAAATCGGACGAAGCGGTCGCGACCGTCGGGTTCGGCGGATTGAGCTTCAATTCGACGGTGCCGCTTTTCGGCCCGAGCGCCACCGGCTCGATGATTACTTGCTTGTCGAAGGCGTAGAGCAGCCGCAGCGTGAAGACGAGCGCGGGTTGCGGTTCGACCGCGACGACGCGTGCACCGAGCCGGCGGAACGAAGCAACGCGATCGCCGACATGGGCGCCGATGTCAAAGGCAAGATCGCCGGGGCGCAAGAAGCGATGGTAGAGCGCATCCATCGCGCGCTTCTGCGCGGGATTGCCGTAGTAAATCCGGAGCGAGCGCAGAACGCCGCGGATCGTCGCGAAAGGAGCCCCCATCTTCAAACTTTCTTTTGCAGCTTTCTCAGTGTGGCGCGAGCAGCGTGGAAATCTCGGCCGGTGTGTCGAACTCTTCCGGGATCGCGCACAGCCGCCAGCGCACAGCGGCTTCCCCCACCGCCGGTGAAGTGGTGAATACGGCAAACGGAATCGACAAAACAAGGCCCCCGAGCAGCGGCAGGAACCACGGAATCGACGCCGGTGCCGTAACCGTGAGGAAGGCGAGCATCAGGACACCAAACGCTGTTGCCGGCCACAGGTCGCGCGCGGCGGCAACCCACGCCACGCGATAGCCGTCGCGCTGTTGCGAGCCCCAGCCCTGCGTCTTGCCGAATAAAAGCGCGGTCATGAACATCGCCTGATTGAACCACGAAACCGGCGAGAGCACGAAGGTAAAGAGCGTTTCGGTGGCAAAGCCCGCCAGCAACCGCCCGACGCCCCCGAACTCTTTCGGGTTACGCAGGAGCGATTCCAGAACGCCGAACCATTTCGGCGCGAAATACATCGCAAGGAAAACGACATAGAACCAGAACGCTTCCCTGGCGGGGAACGCGACATCCGCCGGCCACATCGCCGCGGCAATCGCTGCGAAGATCGCGAGCAAGATCGTCGCCGGCGAGACGAAGAACATCTGGATCGCCATGGCGATGTTGGCGCGCGTCGTCGGCAGAAGCGCCGGCAGGCCCATGATCCGAAAATATTGCAGGTTGCCGTTGCACCAGCGCAGATCGCGCCGCACGAAATCGAGAAGCGCAGGCGGATTGTCCTCGTAGCTGCCCTCCTCGCGCGGCAGAACGCGCGCCTCGAACCCGGCGCGGCGCATCATCGCCGCCTCGACCTGATCGTGCGACAGAATCGGCCCGCCGAACGGCGGCTTACCGGGCAGCACCGGCAGTTTGCAAAAATCGGTGAACGGCGCGACGCGCACCGCCGCGTTGTGGCCCCAGAACGGCCCGCAGTCGGCGTGCCACCACGCGCTGCCGCTCGTGAAGGTGCGCATGCCGAAACGCATGCCGAACTGGAAGACGCGCGCGAAGAAACTCGATGTCGGCAAGCCGACGACGAGGCTCTGCAAAATGCCGAGCCGCGGATTGGCCTGCATGATGCGCACCATGCGAACGATGGCGGGACCCGTCATCAGGCTGTCGGCGTCGAGCGGCAACATGACTTCATATTGCTTGCCCCAGCGCTCGCAAAAATCGCGGACGTTTCCGGCCTTGAAGCCTTCGTTGTTTTCGCGGTGACGATAGACCAACCGATCGACGCTCGGAAATTCGGTGATCCACGCAGCATAGGCCGCGCGCTCGGCTGCGATCACTTCGGGAATGGAAGAGTCGCTCAGAACATAATAATCGAAATGCTCGCCGAGGCCCGTCGCCTCCAAACTCGCACGGATCGTACGCAGGCGCTTGAAGGCGCGTGCCGGATTTTCGTTGCGAAGCGTCATCAGGATCGCGGTGCGGATGAAAACCGGATCGTCGTCGCGCGCTTTCGCTGCGACCGGATTGATGGCCTCCAATGGCCTGGGCAGGAACCACAGCACAAAGCCGAGAAATGAATTCCAGAAGCCGAGGATCGACCACGGGATCAGCGTGACGAAGCAAAGCACGATCAGCGTGTCGATGACGCCGAAGCCGTCGCCCGCGAGGATGTGCACGAGACGTTCAGTCATCAACACGAGCGTGGCGAAGCAGACAATCGCGAAGCCTGCGCGCCGCACGGTCACGGCGGCAGCGGACTGGGTCCCGGTCGGGGTGAGCCGGCGCTGTACCGGAGGTTCAGCCGATTTCCCGGACGCCTCGGGCGCTTTGGCGACAGTGGGGTCGAGCGACACGCAAATTTCCTTAAAAATCGGGGACGGTCCGCCGGAGGCGATACCGAAACGGCGGTTTCTAAGCAGATTCTGGGCCGTTCGCCCATCCCTGCCCGCCATTTAGCATAAGCGCGACCGTGGCCGGATCATGGTTCTGCGGGAGCTTGGCGGGGGAAAAGCCCTATGCGATGAAGCTCCGGTGAAACCACATCCGCATCCCGCCAGCACAACCGCAGCCGAGGCCCTCTGGTATATCGCACCGGGCGTTGCCGAGCTGCGCCCGGCCGTATTGCCGATGCCGAAAGCGGACGAACTGCAAGTGCGGATGCTCTATTCGGGCCTGAGCCGGGGCACCGAGCGCCTCGTTTTTCAGGGCCGCGTTCCGGACAGCGAATGGCAGCGCATGCGGGCGCCGGCGCAGGAGGGCGATTTCCCCTTCCCGGTGAAATACGGCTACGCCGCGGTCGGCACCGTCGAAGCCGGACCCGAAGGCTTGATCGGCAAGAACATCTTCGCGCTCTACCCGCACCAGAGCCGCTTCACGCTTGCCGCCGAGCGCGCCATCGTGCTCCCGGACAACATCCCGCCGCAGCGCGCGGTGCTGACGGCCAATCTGGAAACATCCATCAACATTCTGTGGGACGCCCACGCGGCGCCCGGTGACCGCATCGTCGTCATCGGCGCGGGCATCGTCGGGCTTCTCGTCGCTTCGCTCGCGGCAAAGCTGCCCGGTGCAGAAGTCACGCTCGTCGATATCGACCCTTCACGTGCACAACTTGCTGAAAAAATCGGCGCGCACTTCGCCGAGCCCAAGGCCGCGCCGCATGACGCCGATCTCGTGATCCACACCAGCGCCACCGAAAAAGGCCTCGCGCTCGCATTCGAATGCGCGGGCATGGAAGCGACCATCGTCGAAGCGAGCTGGCACGGCAGCGGCGCCTGCGCGTTGTCGCTCGGCGGCTCCTTTCATTCGCGGCGGCTGAAACTCGTTTCGAGTCAGGTCGGCGAAATTCCCGCCTGGCGCAAGCCGCGCTGGAATTATCGCCGCCGGCTGGAAGCCGCCGTGCGGCTCCTCGCCGATGCGAAGCTAGACGCGCTGCTCGGCGAGCAGGTGCCGTTTGAAAAGCTGCCGCAGGAATTGCCGCGCCTGTTCGCGCCCGGTGCGCCGGGCGTCGGCGCGCTGGTTCGTTACTGATTTTCCCAAGCAAGAGGTTTCTCAATGTACGCCGTCGAAGTCCGCGACCACATCATGATCGCGCATAGTTTCAAGGGCGAGATGTTCGGCCCGGCGCAGGCGCTGCACGGCGCGACGTTCGTGGTCGATGTCGCGTTCTTTCGCGAGGAGTTGAGCGCGAATTCCGTCGTCGTCGATATCGGCCGCGCCATCGACGAGCTGAAGGCGATCCTGAAGCCGCTCAACTACCAGAACCTCGACGCGCTGCCGCAGTTCAAGGGCATGCAGACGACGACCGAAACACTCTCGCGCTACGTCTTCGACAAGATGGTCGAGGCGCTGAAAAAAGGCGCGCTCGGCGAAGAATCGAACGGCGTCACGCGCATCCGCGTCTCGCTGCACGAGTCGCACGTCGCGCGCGCATGGTTCGAGGGCCCTGTCAGTGCCTAATGCCTGGTTCGCCATTCCCGGCGAGCTTTCGACGCCCACCGGCGGCTATAAATACGACGCGCGGGTGATAGAAGAATTGCGCGCGCTCGGCTGGAACATGCGCCACCTCGCGCTGCCCGGCGATTTCCCCTCGCCTTCGCAAGCGAGCCTTGCCGCGACCGAACGCGCGCTGGCCTCGACGCCCGAAGGCGCCGCGATCCTGTTCGACGGGCTCGCGCTCGGTGCGCTGCCCGCCGCGATTTTGGATCGCGTGCCGCGCCGCTATATCGCGCTCGTCCATCATCCGCTGGCTTACGAAACCGGCGTCGCGCCGGAGCGCGCGAAAGTGCTGCATGCACTTGAGCGCGACGCACTGACGCGCACGCCGCGCGTCGTCGTGACGAGCACGACGACAGCCGATTTTCTGGTGCAGGATTTCGATGTCGCGCGTTCGCGCATCACGGTTGCCGAGCCCGGCACCGAGCCCGCACCGCGCGCGCGCGGCGACAATGAAGTGCGCCTGCTCGGCGTCGGCTCGATCACGCCGCGCAAGGGTTTCGACACGCTGGTGGCGGCGCTCAACGAGCTTGCCGATCTTGACTGGCAATGCCGGATCGCCGGCAGCTTCGACCGCGATCTTGCGACCGCCGACAAGCTGCGCCGCCAGATTGCCGATGCGAAACTAGAGCAGCGCGTGCAGTTGCTCGGCACCCTCACCGATCACGAACTTGGCGAAGAATACGACCGGGCGACGCTCTTTGTGTTGCCCTCGCATTTCGAGGGTTACGGCATGGCCTTCACCGAGGCGCTGGCGCGCGGCCTGCCGGTCGTCGCCTGCGAAGGCGGCGCGGTCACGAAAACGGTGCCCGCGAGCGCCGGCGTGTTCGTTGCGCCGGGCGACGCGAAATCGCTCGCGGCGAAGCTGCGCTGGCTGCTGACGAACCCTGCCGAGATCAAACAGCGCGCCGATGCGGCGTGGGCTCACGCAGCCTCGCTGCCGCGCTGGCAGGACGCCGCGCGAAAGATCGCCGCTGTCCTGCAAGAAGTTTCAATGCAAAAGGCACATGCATGAGCGGTTTTTCTTCCGACTGGCTTCTCTTGCGCGAGCCCGCCGATCACAGCGCGCGCAGCGCCGAGCTTTTGGGGCGGCTCGCCGGACATTTTCGAGGCCGTGAAGCGATCAGTGTCTTCGATCTTGGCACCGGCACCGGCTCGAATTTGCGTGCGACCTCGCCGCATCTCCCGGCCGTGCAGCACTGGACGCTCGTCGACCACGACCCGGCGCTCCTCGCCGCCGCGTGCGACGCGATTTCGGCGTGGGCCGATTCCTCGCGCGCGACCGCGAACGGCATCGAGGTCGCCAAGGACAAGCACTCTATATTGGTCGGCCTCAAGCGTGCCGATCTTGCCGCCGATCCCGCCGTCTGGGGCGATAACGCACCCGACCTCGTGACCGCAGCGGCTCTTTTCGATCTCGTCTCCGCCGAATGGATCGATCGTTTCGTCGCGGCCGTCGCACAAGCGAAAGCCGTTTTCTACACGGCGCTCACTCATTCCAGCATAGCTGCCTGGTCGCCACCGCACCCGCTCGACGGTGCGATGACGGCGGCATTTGAAAGTCATTTCGGCAACGACAAGGGCTTCGGCCCTTCTGCCGGATCGGAAGCAACCGCCCTGCTCGCGCAAGCTTTCGAGCGCGCGGGCTATCAGGTCGAGCGGCGCGACAGCCCCTGGCAGCTCGGCAATAGCGATCGCAACCTGATCGCCGAGCTTGCGCAGGGCTGGGCCGACGCGGTGCTGGAAACGGGGAAGATTCCCGCCGCCGATGTCGCGGCATGGCTTGCCGCCCGCAGGTCGAGCGGCACCTGCGTTGTCGGCCATCAGGATCTCTTGGCTATCCCGCGTTAGGGAAGCTGGGAACTTCCCGGCAGCATTCGCCGCAGCACGCCGTCGCCGCGCATGAAGTGATGATTGAGCGCGGCGCCGATGTGCATGACCAGAAGCGCGCCGACGATCCAGCCCATCCAGCCGTGGACGTAGAAGATCTGTTCGGCGAAGTGCTCGTCCTTGGCGGTGAACGGCCCGATCTCGAAGATGCCGAAGAACGGCGCCGGCTGGCCATAGACCGAATAGCCCCACAGCGCGACGAGCGGCGTCGCGAGCAGCATCGCGTAGAGCGCCCAGTGCACCGTTTCCGATGCCGCGCGCTCCCACGGCTTCAAGGTCGGCTCCGGGTGCGGCGCGCCGTGGGCGAAACGGTAGATGATGCGCAGCGTCATGATGAACAGGATCAGCGCGCCGAGCGATTTATGCAGGAAGAACAGATTGTCCTGCACCGGGCCTTCCGGGATGCGGCCCATCAAAAGGCCCATCGGCACGATGGTGAGAATGAGGAGCGCGGCGGTCCAGTGAAATAATTTCGCGGTCGTCGAATATTCGGCGGCCATTCGTGATCTCCCTAGTGTGCCTGGAAACATCCTCAATGCTTCCGCGTTGCCGTCAAGCGAGCTATCCTTCACGAAGATGGGAGGTCCACATGACCGCCGAAACGGCTACAGACACCGAACTTGCCACGAAAAAGTGCGTCGCCTGCCGCGGCGATGTTCCGCCGCTCACGCTCGACGGCGCCGAAACCTGGCGCAAGCAGACGCCGGAATGGACGCTTTCGCCCGATGCGAAACGCATCGAGCGTGCTTTCAAGTTCAAGAACTTCAAGGAAGCCCTCGCTTTCGTCGACAAGGTCGGCGAGATCGCGGAGGCCGAGCAACACCACCCCGACGTCACCTTCGGCTGGGGCTATGCCGCCATCGTACTGCAAACCCACAAGATCAGGGGCCTGCACGAGAACGACTTCATCGTCGCGGCGAAAATCGACCGGATCGTTTAATCCGCGATACCGTTCACCGCGGCGCGCTGGCGCAGGACATCGATCTTGCCCGGTTTCTTCTCGGCAAGCCGCGTGATCCAGCGCGCGAAAGCCGCCGAGCGGTCGGCGACAAGGCTGCGCTGCCGGTCGATGGTGACGATGTGGTAGCTGTCGTCGAGCACCAGCGTATCCACGAGCCCGCCGAGCTTGCGTTGCAGGTAGATGGTGTTCGAGAGATCGCTGATGTCGTCCTCGCGCGCATGGACGATGAGCGCCGGCGTCTTGATGCCGGAAAGCTGCGGCTTCACGACATCGACAAGCTCCCAGAGCTGCTGGAGCGACTGCGACGGCGTCGAGGCGAGGCCCGCTTCGGCGCTCTTGCCCTGCCCCATCGCGCGCATGATGAACTTGCGGATGCGCTCGTCCTTGATGCCGTAGGGCTGGCGCTCCTCGAAACGGTAACGCTGACCGATCGGCGTGTTGATCAACCATTTCAGCAAGAACGCGTACCAGGGCACGGAGAAGCCGTCGTACCAGAGCGTCGGCGCGTAGAGCAGCAGGCCGGAAACCTTGCCAGGCCGCTTGGCGGCAACGTGGAGCGCGAGGATCGCGCCCATCGACAGACCGCCGACCAGCACAATGTCGCACTTCTCCGAGAGCGCATCGAGCGCAAGCTCGACGCTCGCAACCCAGTCGCGCCAGCCGGTCGCGATCAGATCTTCTTCGGTGCCGCAGTGGCCCGCAAGCTTGCAGCAGCTCACGGTGAAGCCTTCCTTCCGCAGGCCGGACGCGACGATCTTCAGCTCGACGGGCGTGCCGCCGAGGCCGTGGATGAGCAATATTCCGGTCTTGCCACCCTCGAAGAACAACGAATGATCGACCGGTTGGGTATTCATTATTTGCTCACCCGCGCGAACAACTGGTCGAGGAGCGCCATCGCCATGTCGATTTCCTCATAGGAAATTTCCAGCGAAGGCGCGAAGGTGATGACGTTCTTGTAGTAGCCGCCGATGTCGAGCACGAGGCCGTATTTCTTGCCCTTGTATTCGAGATCGCCCTTGAGGCCCTCATCGACCATCTTGTCGACGAGCGCCTTCGACGGAGTGAAGCTGTCATGCGGCTCGCAGATTTCGGCGCGCAGCGCGAGTCCAAGGCCGTCGATGTCGCCGACGATCTTGTGGCGTCGCTTCAGGTCTTCGAGGCCCTTGAGGAAGTAGGCGCCCTTCTCCGGCACCGACTTCGCGTAATTATTGTCTTCCATCATCTTCATGGCTTCGAGCGCAACGGCGGTGCCGAGCGGGTTCGAATTGAAGGTCGAGTGCGTCGAACCCGGCGGGAAGACGCCCGGATTGATGAGTTCTTCCTTGGCCCAGATGCCGGAGAGCGGGTTGAGGCCGTTGGTGAGCGCCTTGCCGAAGACGAGCACGTCCGGCTCGACACCGAAATGCTCGATGCTCCACAGCTTGCCGGTGCGATAGAAGCCCATCTGGATTTCGTCGACGACGAGCAGGATGCCGTGCTCGTCGAGCACTTTCTTGAGGCCCTTGAAGAAATTCTTCGGCGGAATGACGTAGCCGCCGGTGCCCTGAATGGGCTCGACATAGAAGGCGGCATATTCGGCTTCGCGGACCTTCGGATCCCACACGCCGTTGTATTCGCTCTCGAACAGGCGGGCGAAATTCTGCACGCATACTTCGCCGTATTCTTCCTTGCTCATGCCTTTCGGCCCGCGGAAGTGATACGGAAACGGAATGAACTGCGCGCGATCGCCGAAATGGCCGTAGCGGCGGCGATAGCGATAAGACGACGTGATGGCGGACGCGCCGAGCGTGCGGCCGTGATAGCCGCCCTCGAACGCGAACATCAGGCTCTTGCCCTTCGAGGCATTGCGGACGAGCTTCAGCGAATCTTCCACGGCCTGCGCGCCGCCGACGTTGAAGTGCACGCGGCCCTGCCTGCCGAACTTCTTTTCGGCGTCCTGCGCGATGAAGGCTGCAAGCTCGATCTTCTCGCGATGCAAGTATTGGCTCGCGACCTGCGGCAGCCGGTCGATCTGGCGCTTCAGCGCATCGTTGAGGCGCTTGTTGGCGTAGCCGAAATTGACGGCCGAGTACCACATCTGCAAATCGAGAAACTTGCGGCCCTCGGCGTCGTACAGGAACGAGCCTTCGCAGCCGTCGAATATCTTCGGCGGCTCGCTGTAGTGAACGGTGTCGCCGTACGAGCAATATTTTGCTTCGAGCGCGAGCAGCTCCGTTTCGCTTTTCTCCGCCCCATGCGCATGCGCCGGCGAGATTTTCGCAATGTGCTTGTTCATCGGATTCTCCAGCGTCCTCAGGCGGCGCGTTTGGTGTCTGGCTTAACGATAAAGGCGGCGATCCGTTTCGCGGCCTCGGCCAGGCCTGAGATCGGTTCGAACTTGATGCTGTTCTCGGTGCAGTGGCGCGCGAGCGAGCCCTTGGCAAGCACGATATCGGCCTTCTCCGCGACGCAAAAATCCGAGCGGCCATCGCCGATCAGGATCGTCGGCAGCTTGCTTTCGCTTGCAACCTTGCATTTGCAGGTGTTGGCGTCCGAGGTGCAGGTCGAGCGCGCTGACGGGCTCACCAGCTTCCAGCGGCGGCGGCCGCGATATTCGAGCACGCCCGAGCGCGACGGCACGTCATGACCGCTGCGCGAGAGCACGCGCTCGATCGAACGGCGATAGCCGTCGGAGACGATGGTGACGCTGATGCCGTGACGCTCGCAGGTCTCGAGCAATTCGTCGAAGCCGGGATCGATTTCGATCGCATCGACGAGCGCGTCGATCTCTTTCGGCGCAGCGTTAATCAGCGCGGTCTGACGCGCGAGACATTCGCGCGACCCGATCGCACCGTTCTTCCATTCGGCCTCGACATCGGTCCAGGCTGGTGCGGCGAAGCGCTCCAGAATGGCATCGACCGTATCCTTGACGGTGACGGTTCCATCGAAGTCGAGAAGCACTCTTGCGCGCGTCATTCTTGCGTCTGCCTTACCTGTCATGCGGGGGAACCCTGCGGCGGAAACTGTGGCCGAATTAGGCTTAACTGTGTAATTACAGTAGCTTACAGACAGCTTACAAACTCCACCGACTACATAGGTATGCAATCACCGAGAGCTAACTGCGGTCCATCACGATAGGTTTCCTTTGGAATCACGATTAGCCGTGCCGGCCGTCACAAAACGGCAGGAATCCCGTTACGGGCGGCGCGCTTGCGACAAAAAGACAAGCCAATTTTTTGCTGAAACGGAGCTCAACTACCCGTGAAGGCGGGCTTTCGCTTTTCCATGAAAGCGCGGCGGCCTTCTTTGTAGTCTTCACTCTTGAAGCAGCGATCGACCGCCGCGGCACAGGCCGCAAGATCGCGCTCCGATTCATCCTTCAACGCTTCGCCGACGATGAACTTCGTCCCCTCGATGGTGAGCGGCGCATTGGCCGCGATCGTCGCGGCATATTTCTTCACATACTCTTCCAACTCAGCAAGCGGCACGACGCGGTTGGCAAGTCCCATCATGCGCGCTTCCTCAGCGTCGAACTGCCGCGCGGTGAAAAAGAACTCCTTGGTGAAGGACGGCCCGACGATTTCGATGAAACGCTTGATGCCGGAAATGCCGTAGCCGAGGCCGAGCTTCGCGGCCGGCAATGCGAAGCGCGCGTTGTCGGCGCAGATGCGAAGATCGCAGCCGAGCGCGATGCCAAGACCGCCGCCGACGCAATAGCCGCGGATCATCGCGATCGTCGGCTTGGGGAAATTCTCGATCGCGGCGCTGGCGCGATCAACGGTCGCGTTGTAATGCGCGATGGCCTTTTCGTCGGCGCGCTCTTTCTCGAATTTCGAGATATCGGCGCCCGAGACGAAGGCCTTGTCGCCGGCACCGCTCATCACCACGACGCGGATCGACTTGTCGCTTTTGAAATCGGCGAGAATGTCGATCACGGCCTGCCACATCTCGAGTGAAACGGCGTTGAGGCGCTCGGGATTGTTGAAGACGAGATAGCCGACGCCGTTGTCCTTGCGGGCGATCATCTTGTCGGTCGTGCTCATGCTGTCCTCAACCTCTTTTAGATGGCCTTGTTAGATCGCTTTGGCGCGGCGCAGCGCCGCGACCTCTTCGGCCGAAAAGCCAAACTCCGCGAATACTTCATCGGTGTGCTCGCCCTGTTCGGGCGTCGGCGACACGATACGGCTCGGCGTGCGCGACAGCGCGACCGGCTGGCCGACGATCTGGAAATTGTGACCATCTTTCGCCGTCACATCCTTCGCCATGCCGAGGTGCTGCACCTGCGGATCGGCAAAGACTTTATCGATGGTGTTGATCGGCCCGCATGGCACACCGATGGTGTTCAGGATGTCGATCCACTCCGTGCTGGTCTTTTTCGCCAACCGTTCGTTGATCCCGTCGTTCAGCTTGTTGCGGTTCTGCGAGCGCAAGGCGCCCGTCGCATATTCCTCGCATTCCAGAAATTCAGGCGCGCCGATCGCTTCGCATAGCCGCTGCCACATCTTGTCGCCGGTCGAGGCGATATTGATGTAGCCGTCCTTCGTCTTGAACACGCCGGTCGGAATGGCGGTGGGGTGGTTGTTGCCGGCCTGCCCCGGCACTTCTTGTTTCATCAGCCAGCGCGCTGCCTGGAAATCGAGCATGAAAATCTGCGCCTGCAAAAGCGAGGTATCGACCTTCTGGCCGATGCCCGATTGCTCGCGCTCGATCAGCGCCAGCAGCACGCCCATGGCGCAGAAAATACCGGCGGTGAGATCGGCAATCGGGATGCCGACGCGCATCGGCCCGTCGCCGGGCTTGCCGGTGATCGACATCAGCCCGCCCATGCCTTGCGCGATCTGGTCGAAGCCGGGACGGCCGCTATAGGGGCCGCTCTGGCCAAAGCCCGAAATGCTCGCGCAGATGATGCGCGGATTGAGAGCTTTCAGCGTGTCGTAATCGATCTTGAGCCGCGCTTTGACATCGGGGCGGAAATTCTCGACCACGACATCGGCCTTCTCGGCCATTCGATAGAACGCCTTGAGGCCCTCGGGCGATTTCAAATTCAGCGTGATCGCGCGCTTGTTGCGGTGGATATTCTGGAAATCCGGGCCCTCGCGCGGGCCGCCCGGCCCCTCGCCCGGCGCAAGCTCGGCCGGCGGTTCGATCTTGATGACGTTCGCGCCCCAGTCGGCAAGCTGCCGCACGGCCGTCGGGCCCGAGCGGACTTGCGTGAGATCGAGAACGGTGAAACGGGCGAGTACGTCGGAAGCGTGGATGGCCGGCATGTGCAATTCGTCAATGATGATGCGCCACAGCTATATCAGCTAACGGCCGGCTTTGCATCGCGTTTAGTTCTTCAAACGATAGCCGGTACGGAAAATCCACCAGATGATCGCGAGGCACAGCGCGAGAAACACCGCGGTCATGGCGAGACTGACTTCAACATGGACGTCGGCGACCTCGAAGAAGCTCCAGCGGAAGCCGCTGACGAGATAGACGACCGGATTGAGCAGCGTCACCTTCTGCCAGAACGGCGGCAGCACGCTCACCGAATAGAAGCTGCCGCCAAGAAACGTGAGCGGCGTGATGATCAGGAGCGGCACGATTTGCAGCTTCTCGAAGCCATCGGCCCAGATGCCGATGATGAACCCGAGGAGACTGAACGTGAGCGCCGTTAGCAGCAAAAATGCCACCATCCAGAACGGGTGCGCGATCTCGAGCGGCACGAAGAAGCCGGCGGTAGCGAGGATAATCAACCCGATGATGATCGACTTGGTGGCAGCGGCCCCGACATAACCGAGGACGATTTCAAAATAGGAGACCGGCGCCGACAAGAGCTCATAAATCGTGCCGACGAAGCGCGGAAAATAAATGCCGAACGAAGCGTTCATGACGCTTTGCGTGAGCAGCGTCAGCATGATGAGACCCGGCACGATGAACGAGCCGTAGCTCACACCCTCGATCTCGGTGATACGCGAGCCGATCGCCGCGCCGAAGACGACAAAATAAAGCGAGGTCGAGATGACCGGCGAGACGACGCTTTGAAACAACGTGCGGCGCGTGCGCGCCATCTCGAAATTGTAGATCGCCCAGACCGCGTGCCAGTTCATTTGTGCCCCACCAGTCCGACGAAAATGTCCTCGAGCGAGCTTTGCCGAGTGCTGAGATCCTTGAAGCGGATGCCGGTCTCGTTGATCGCGGCCAGCAGCGCCGTGATGCCGGTGCGCTCGCCTTGCGTGTCGTAGCTGTAAACGAGTTCACTCCCGTCCGAATCGAGCGTGAGGTTATAGCCCGCGAGCGCCGGCGGCAGGGCATCCAGCTTCTTCTGCAACTGGAGCCGCAATTCTTTCCTGCCGAGCTTGCGCATCAATTCGATCTTGTCCTCGACGAGCATCAACTCGCCCTTGTTGATGACGCCGATGCGATCGGCCATGTCCTGCGCTTCCTCGATGTAGTGCGTCGTCAGGATGATGGTGACGCCGGAATCGCGCAGATCCCGCACCACCTGCCACATTTCCTTGCGCAATTCGACATCGACGCCCGCCGTCGGCTCGTCGAGGAAGAGAATGCGCGGCTCGTGCGAAAGCGCCTTGGCGATCAGGACGCGCCGCTTCATGCCGCCCGAAAGCGTCATGATCTTGTTGTCTTTCTTGTCCCAGAGCGAAAGCGCCTTCAGCACCTTCTCGATGTGCGCCGGGTTCTTCGGCTTGCCGAACAGGCCGCGGCTGAAGGAAACGGTATCCCACACGCTCTCGAAAGCGTCGGTGGTGAGTTCCTGCGGCACGAGGCCGATCAGCGAGCGCGACGCGCGATAATCGCGCACTATGTCGTGACCGTTCACGAGCACCTTGCCTTCGGACGGATTGACGATGCCGCAGACGATGCCGATCAGCGTCGTCTTGCCGGCGCCGTTCGGGCCGAGCAGAGCGAAAATCTCGCCGTGCGGGATTTCCAGGCTGACATTCTTCAGCGCCTGAAAGCCGGTGGCATAGGTCTTCGATAGATTAGCAATGGAGATCGCGGGATGACTTGAAATGACGGCAACCTCTTGCGGCGCGCGATTTGGGGATGCCGCAGATAAACGCCAAGCGCTTTAAGCGCAAGGGGGGCGCAATACACGCCGCGCTATCGGGCTTTTCTGCGACGGAAGGCGAAAATCAGGCGGCGCGCTTGGCGAGCAACTCGCTCATCGTCTCGCCAACGAGATGCGCGCTTGAAGCAATGACGACACCGGCGTCCTTGAGCTTCGCCATCTTGGCGTCGGCGTTGCCCGAGGCGTGCATGGTGAGCGTGCCGGCATGGCCCATGCGGCGCGCGGGCGGCGCGAATTTCCCGGCGACGAGCGCGACGACCGGTTTCTTCAAGCCCGCCTTGCGCAGATAATCGGCGGCGCGCTCTTCCTCGTTGCCGCCGATCTCGCCGATCAGGACGACACCTTCGGTCTCGGGATCGGCAAAGAAAAGTTCGAGGCAATCGCTGAAGCCGATGCCGTGCACGACGTCGCCGCCGATGCCGACGGTCGTCGATTGGCCGAGGCCGCGGCCGGTGAGCTGCGCGACGATTTCGCTGGTGAGCGAAGCCGAGCGCGAAGCGACGCCAATGCCGCCCTTCGTCGAGCGGTCGGTCGCCATGACGCCGATCTGACAGATTTCCGGCGCGAGCACGCCTTGCGAATTGGGGCCGACGAGCCGCGTCTTCGAGCCTTTGAGCGCCTCGCGCACACGCACCATGTCGAGGACCGGCACGCGCTCGGTAACGACGACAACGAGCGGCAACTCTGCCTCGATAGCTTCGATCATGGCGCTCGCGGCATGCTCGGGCGGCACGAAGACACAGCTCGCATTGGCCTGCGTTTCAGTGACCGCTTCCTTGACGCTGTTGAACACCGGCACATCGAGATGCGTCTTGCCGCCCTTGCCCGGCGTGACGCCCGCGACGACGTTGGTGCCGTACTGGATCATCCGATAGGCATGATAGGTGCCGGCCCAGCCGGTCATGCCCTGGCAGAGAACGCGGGTGTTTTGATCGACCAGAATTGTCATCACGCTTTTCCGTGTGCAATCGCGACGGCGCGGCTTGCGGCCTGCCACATGTCGGGGCTCAGGGTTTTCGGCAAGCCGAAGCTTTCTATGCGCACGCGCGCGATGTCCTCGTTGTTGCCGGTGACGCGCAAGACGAGCGGCAGTACGCGGCCCTTGCGGCGAAACGCGATGCCGAGCCCCTCGATGATGGTGTCGCAGGGCTGCATGCCGCCGCCATAGACATTGACGAGGATGACTTTGACTTTCGGGTTGTCGAGCACGAGGCCGATGCCCTGCGCGATGTCGAGGCTTTTCGCGGTGGTGCGAATATCCATGAAGTTTGCGGGCGTACCACCTGCCGCGCGCAGCATGTCGAGCGTCGCAAGCCCGAGGCCCGCGCCGTTGACGACGACGCCGATGTCGCCGTCCATCTGCATGAAATTGATCTGGTGCTGCTGGGCCTTCAGCTCGATCTCGTCGATCTCGTCTTCCTCGCGCAGGCCAGCCAAATCGGGATGGCGGAACAGCGCATTGTCGTCGAGGACGATCTTGGCATCGAGCGCCACCGCCTCGCCTTTCTCATTAAAGACGAACGGGTTGATCTCGATCAGGCTGGCGTCGAGTTCGACGAAAGCGCGATGCATGTTCTTGACAGTTTGCGCGAGCTTTTCGGCCTCCGCGCCGGTGACGCCAAGCCGCTTGCAGAAATCCTCGATATCGCCCGGCTTGTTCTCGCCTTTGAGCGACAGGGGGAGTGTCTCAAGCCCCGCACTGCCCGCGTGCTGCTCGATGCCCGAGCCGCCCTTGCCGCCCATGACGACGAGCGAAGCGCCGATGGCATCGACCATGATCGCGAGATAAATTTCCTTCTGCGCGCGCACCGCGGCTTCGATCAGCACGCGCTTCACGACATGGCCCTGCGGGCCGGTCTGCGGCGTCACGAGTTTTTGGCCAAGCAACTCATTCGCGGCCTTGCGCGCCTCAACGGGCGTTTCGGCCTTGCGCACGCCGCCCGCGGTGAAGCGGTCACCGGCGTGGATCTGTGCTTTCACATAGACGGCGCCGCCGAGTTCTTTGGCCGCGCTCATCGCTTCGTCGGCGCTGACCGCAACGCGGCCTTCGGGGCTCATAATGCCGTAGCCCGCGAGCAGGCGCTTGGCCTTGAACTCGTGCAGGTCCATGCAGACCTCCCCGGCGATTGATCGCCGTATGCGGACCGCTATTTCCCGACGATATGCGACGGGCGGCCCGCGTTGAAGTTCTCGATATTCCAGACGACCTGGCTCCAGAGCGTCTGCATGGCCTCCTGGCTCGCCCAGGCCACATGGGGCGTGACGATAAAGTTGGGCCGATTCAGAACAGAAAGAAAGGGGTGGCCGGCGGGCGGCGGTTCCACGGTCAGGACGTCGAAACCGGCACCGGCGATCAGGCCCTCATCCAGCGCCTTTACAAGGTCTTCCTCGACGACGAGGCCGCCGCGCGCGGTGTTAATGATGAGCGGCTTCTTCTTCATTTTGCGGAATTCCGGCATCGCGATCATGTTGCGCGTGCCCGGCAAGAGCGGGCTGTGCAGCGTGATAACGTCGCTCGTCTCCAGCACTTCATCGAAGGGCGTGTAGAGCGGGCCGAGGCCCGTGACGTTCTTGTGCGCCGCGAACAGCGTCTTCATGCCGAAGGCCTGGCCGATCTTGGCGACCGACTGGCCGATGGCGCCCTCGCCGATGATGCCGAGCGTCGAGCCCGACAAATCCTTGATCGGGTGGGTGAAGAAACAGAACTGGCCCGACTTCTGCCACTCGCCGTCGATGACGTCCTGGCGATAGCCCGCAATCGAGCGTCGTAGCGCGAGGATCAGCGCGAAGGTGTGCTCGGGCACCGTGTTCACGGCATAGCCGCGAATGTTCGAGACGATGATGCCGCGCTTCTCGCAGGCAGCGACATCGATCACATCGTAGCCGGTCGCGGCGATCGCGATCATCTTCAGATCGGGAAGCTGATCGAGATCCTTCTCGCGGATCGGCGTCTTGTTGGTAACGGCGATCTTCGCGCCCTTCAGGCGATCGACCACTTCTTCGTGTTTGCTCGTCTCGTATTCTTTCCACTCGTGCGGAAAGGACGGGCGTGACAGTTCGACACTTGGGCCGATGGTGTTGCGGTCCAGAAACACGATTTTCATGACGAATCCGATTACCCCTTAGGCGGAAATGGAATGCACTTGTTCCATTCTAGGGGAAAGAACGGGTTTCGCCACTACGTTCGGGAAGGTCGGATAAATTTGCAGCGAGCGTCCGAGCTGCTGCACAAGCCCGAGCACAGCGTCGATATGCGGCGTGCGCACGTCGACAAGCCGTCCCATTTCCTGCACCGAAGTCAGCAGCGCGTCGATCTCGAGCGGCCGGCCGTTTTCGAGGTCCTGCAACATCGAAGTGCGATGCGCGCCGACCTTCGCCGCGCCGTTGATGCGGCGGTTGATATCGACGCGGAACGAGGCGCCGAATCTCTCGGCGATCTCTTTGGCCTCTTCCATCATGCTGTAGGAAAGCGCGCGCGTGCTGGGATCGGTCGCGACGACGTCGAGCGTCGTGCGCGTCAGCGCCGAGATCGGATTGAAGCAGAGATTGCCCCACAGCTTCAGCCAGATTTCGCTGCGGATATCCTGCAGCACCGGCGCCTCGAAGCCCGCCTTCTCGAGCACTTCGGAAAGACGCTTGACGCGGTCGGAGGTGCCGCCGTTCGGTTCGCCGAGCGCGAACTTCTTGCCGTAGGAATGCTTGATGACGCCGGGCTCGGTGATTTCGGTCGCGGGATAGACGACGCAGCCGATGGCGCGCTCGGGGCCGATCGTTTTCCACTGCCGCTCGTCCGGATCGACGCTGGCGAGGCGCACGCGGGAAAATTTCCTGTCGAGGCCGTAGGTGTACCACCAGGGCACGCCGTTCTGGCCGGTGATGACGGCGGTGTTCGGCCCGAGCAAGGGCCGCATGTCTTCCGCCGACTCCCAGGCCTGATGCGCCTTGAGGCAGACGATGACGTAGTCCTGCGGGCCGAGATCGACGGGGTATTTCGTCGCGCGCGGCTTGGAGACCTGCTTCTTGCCGTCGATCAGGAGCGTGAGGCCTTTTTCACGGATGGCGGCGAGGTGCGGACCGCGCGCGATCAACGACAATTCGACGCCGTCGACCGCGGCGAGGCCCGCCGCCAGATATCCGCCAATCGCCCCCGCCCCGTAGATGCAAATCTTCATGGGCGGTGCTCCTTAGGCAACCTTGGCGAGTTGAATTTGCGGCGCGGACTTGCGGAAGTGCAGCTGTGCCGCCGCGACACCCGAGCCGGCCACGATCGGAATGCCGGCATCCATCATCGCCATCTCGGCACCAGCGAGCGCCTGGAGCGCCATGATCTCGTTGAAGAAGCCGAGATGCCCGATGCGATAGCCCTTGCCGGCGATCTTGGAGAGGCCAAGGCCGAGCGACATCTTGTAGCGATAGTAAGCGGTCTTCACGACGTCTTCGCTGTTGAAGCCCTTCGGTACCATCACGGTCGAGACCGTGTCGGAGTGCCACTTCGGCGCTTTGGCGCAGAGCGAGAGGCCCCAGGCCGCAACGCCCTGGCGCACGCCTTCAGCGATGCGATGGTGACGCGCGAAGACATTATCGAGGCCTTCCGCAAACAGCATGTCGAGCGAGGCGCGCAGGCCGCGCATCAACGTCGTTGCCGGCGTGTACGGGAAGTAGCCGTCTTTGTTGGTGCGCATCATGTCGGCGAAGTCGAAGAAGCAGCGTGTCAGCTTCGCCGACTTGTGCGCTTCGAGCGCCTTCTGGCTCACCGCGACGATGGCAAGGCCCGTCGGCAGCATGAAGCCCTTCTGCGAGCCCGCGACCGCGCAATCGACGCCCCACTCGTCCATGCGGAAATCGATCGAGGCGATCGAGCTGATGCCGTCGGCCATCAGGAGCGCCGGGTGCTTCGCGGCGTCGAGCGCCTTGCGGACACCGCCAAGATCGCTGGTGACGCCGGTCGTCGTTTCGTTGTGGCAGACGAGTACGGCCTTGATTTCGTGGCTCTTGTCGGCGGCGAGCTTTTCGGCCGCGAGTTCGACCGGGAAGCCCTCGCCCCACTCGCATTCCATCGCTTCGACGTTGAGGCCCTTGCGGCGGCAAAGATCCGCCCACAAGTGCGAAAATTGGCCGAAGACCGCGATCAGAACCTTATCACCGGGGGACAAGGTGTTCGTGATCGCGGCCTCCCAACCACCCGTCCCGGAGGACGGGAACATGAAGACCTGACCTTTTTCGGTCTTGAAGGCCTTTTTCAAATCCTGAAACAGCGGCAGCGTGAAGTTCGGGAAAT
Source organism: Xanthobacteraceae bacterium (assembly GCA_035555855.1). Lineage (GTDB taxonomy): Bacteria > Pseudomonadota > Alphaproteobacteria > Rhizobiales > Xanthobacteraceae > Palsa-892. The sequence continues at coordinate 94,419 of DATMGD010000004.1, read as the reverse complement.
CCGGCGCCCGGATGTCTTCCATCGGAACGTCCATCGCCTGCCGGACCGGGAACGGCATGTTCGTGGGGCCGGGGGTGAAGAGACCGTGAAATCCAGACATTTTGTTTCTCCCAAAAATTTAGCTGTTCGAATTCATGAAGATCGAATTGGGGCCGCCGCTCAGGCGTAGATCGGAAACCTCTCGCAGAGCCCTATCGCGCGCGCTTTCACGGCGGCTTCCACTGCGGCGTTGCCCGCCTCGCCGTTTTTGGCGAGACCGTCGAGCACTTCGACGATCATGCGGCCAACCTCGCGGAATTCGGCGATGCCGAAACCGCGGGTCGTACCGGCCGCCGATCCAAGCCGAATGCCGGAGGTTACAGTCGGCTTCTCGGGATCGAACGGCACGCCGTTCTTGTTGCAGGTGATGTGCGCGCGGCCGAGTGCCTTCTCGGCGCGATCGCCGGTCAACTTCTTCGGACGCATATCGACGAGGATGAGATGCGTGTCGGTGCCACGCGTCACGAGATCGTAGCCCGCTTCGAGCAGCGTCTCGCCCATGACCTTGCAGTTGTCGATGACCGAGCGCGCGTAGAGCTTGAAGCCGGGGCGCAGCGCCTCGCCGAAGGCCGCGGCCTTGCCGGCGATGATGTGCATGAGCGGTCCGCCCTGGAGGCCGGGGAAGACGGCCGAGTTGATCTTCTTGGCGATGTCTTCGTGGTTGGTGAGCACCATGCCGCCGCGCGGGCCGCGCAGTGTCTTGTGCGTCGTCGTGGTGACGACATGCGCGTGCGGCAGCGGATTGGGATGCACGCCGCCCGCGACAAGACCGGCGAAGTGCGCCATGTCCACCATCAGGAAGGCGCCGACTTCATCGGCGATCTTGCGGAAGGCGGCAAAGTCGATGACGCGCGGATAGGCCGAGCCGCCGGCAATGATGATCTTCGGCTTGTGCTCGCGGGCGAGCGCCGCGACTTCATTCATGTCGATGCGCTGATCGTCGCGGCTCACGCCGTAATGATGCGCGTTGAACCATTTGCCGGAGAGGTTCGGCGGCGCGCCATGCGTGAGATGGCCGCCGGCGGCGAGCGAAAGACCGAGGATCGAATCGCCGGGCTTGGCGAGCGCAAGGAACACCGACTGGTTGGCCTGGCTGCCGGAACTCGGCTGCACATTGACGAAGCCGCAGTTGAAAAGCTGCTTGGCGCGCTCGATGGCGAGCGTCTCGGCTTCGTCCACGAACTGGCAGCCGCCGTAGTAACGCTTGCCGGGATAGCCTTCGGCATATTTGTTGGTGAGGACGGAGCCTGCGGCCTCGAGAACGGCGCGGCTCACGATGTTTTCCGACGCGATCAGCTCGATTTCATTCTGCTGACGGTGCAGTTCGCGATTGATCGCGCCCGCAAGATCCGCGTCCGACTCGGCGAGGTTCGCGGCAAAAAACGAATCCGCGCCCGCCTTTAACTTTGCACTTGCTGAAGTCACCCCGGTCGTCTCCCTAGTTTCGATCTGGCATAACGTATTTCAGGTCTTACTTGTTATGCAATGGAATTATTTTTCATTTTTATAAAGTGGTATTCCAGTGCATATATCGCTTGTTTTCTTCGATAACTCCTTGTTTTCCGTCAAGTGGAATGATTTTCCATAATCTATTGCGGAATGCAAGTCCATTTCGTCTCTCGTGCTAATCTTTGTGCTACGAAGGCTGAAAAAACTTGAGATGGAGGTAAACGATGGTGGGCAGACCGAAACTGATCCGGGGTGGCGCCGGCGAAACGGACGCCCTCGCCCCGCAGACCTCACATTCGGTTCAGGCGCTCGACCGCGGCCTGACGCTGCTTTCGATCATCGCCGAGGCGGACGGCCTGTCGCTGACGACGATCGCGCAGCGCGCCGGCATTGCCCCTTCCACCGCGCACCGCATTCTCACCACGCTGAAGGCCGCGGGCTTCGTGCAATGTGAAGAAGCGCACGGCAGCTATCTGATCGGCGTGAAGGCCTTCAAGGTCGGCTCCGCCTTCCTGCGCAACCGCAAGCTCACTGAAGTCGGCCGTCATGTGATTCGCCGCCTGCTGGAAGCCAGTGGCGAAACGATCTCGATCGGCATCGAGAAAGAGGACTACGTCGTCTTCCTCTCGCAGATGGAAAGCCACCAATCGATTCGCGCCTTCCACCGCCCCGGCTCGCGCGGCTCGCTGCACGCCTCCTCGATCGGCAAGGCGATCCTCTCGACGCTGACCGACGAAGCGGTCGCCCAGCGTCTGCATCGCGTCGGAATGCCGAAATTCACCGAGCGCACCATCATCGATCCCGATGCGCTGCTGCGCGACCTTGCGCTGTCGCGCAAGCGCGGCTGGACCGTCGACGACGAGGAGCGTGCCGAGGGCATGCGCTGCGTCGGTGCGCCGGTGTTCAACGAGCACGGCGAAGTGATGGGCGGGATTTCGATTTCGGGTCCGACGGTGCGGCTCACCGACGAGCGTCTCGGCGAACTTGGCCCGATGGTGAAACGCGCCGCCGCCGAAATCACCGAAGGCATCGGCGGGTACATTCCGAAAGCGTGAGGCGGCGCTCGCGCCGCTCTTCACCGGAACTTCGTACTACTGGCTTCTACTGACCCGGCAGTTTTTCGTATTCGAGGCGTTCGGTCGCGGGCCGCGCCACCGGCTTTGCGGCCGGCGCGCTGGCGGCTTGCGGCGCAGCGGTGGCAGGCACGCTGACGGGCGGCGTCGAAGCTGACGGCGCTGACGGAGTGACCGCGGCCGATGTCGCCGGCATTGCGGCAGGCGTAGCGGCTGCCGGTTTTTCCTCGGGTTTCGGCGCTTCCACCGGCCTCACGGCGGCTTCGGTAGCCACAGGCTTCGGCGTCTCGGCGGCCGGCTTCTCAACCGATTTCTTTTCTTCAATCGCGTTTTCGACGGGCTTTGCCGCCGTCTTTTCAGGCCCGGCGGCCTCGTGCGACTTGGCTGCTTCGTGCGGCTTGGCTGCATCTGCCGGCAAGCTTGCCGTTTCCGGCTTCGGCGCGGGCTTGGCGTGTTCCTTTTCGCGCTCCTTTTCGCGCTCCTTGGCCTCGCCGGGCATGACCGCGAATTCGGCGGGCACCGCGCCTTTCTTCACGACGGCGATGATCTTGTTCAGCACCATGGCGTGAAGCCGCGGCGACTTGTCGATATTGAGGTGGTCGACGCCTTGCGAGCTGACATCGATATTCTGCAATTCGCCGCGGAATCCCGCGCCGCGCCTGGCATAAGCATAATCGCGCTGCGTGATGTTCATGACGCGCGCGACATTGGCCGGCGCGACCAGCGTTTGCGTGCCGTCGAACGGCACGACGAGCGCAACCGGCACGCCGCGTTTGCCGAGCGCTTCGGCCATGAAGATGACGGCATCGGCGCCGAGCGAATGGCCGATCAGCACGATCGGTGCGTGATTGCCGTTCTTGTAATCGGCCGCGATCTTGCCCGCGACCTCTTCCCATTCGGTGTGATTGTAAACGGTCGCCGGAATGCCGGACGCTTTGATCTTGTCGGCAAGCTCGTCCATGCCCATCGAAAAAATATTGAGGAGCCCGCGAAACAGATAGACGCGGGCCTCGTTCTTCGCGGTGCTCGTTTTGGCGCGCGCGCGGCTCGTCTTGCGGGCAGCGGGGGCTGCGACGATCGGCTTGATGGACTCGACGCCTTCAGGCGCAGCCGCCTGCGCGGCAACGGGCATGCTGCCGAAAGACAGCAAGAGTGCCGCGGCCGCGGCCAGAGTCGCCAAACGGGAGGCTTTCATCAGTCAGCCGTCCTGAAGTTATGAAATCCCTGCCCCGGAAAGGATCAGGCCGCGGCACCATATCCGATATTGCAGTGCCGGATACGCTTTCGCCGCATTTTTTGACCGATGTGGCTTTGATACAACAACCTGTCCGTCATGGCTGGCGGGAACCCGGTGCGGGCCTTCCGCGTCTAATCCCTGCGTAATTCATGCAGCAGCTAATAGCGGGCGAACGGTCGATTTCAACGATTTACGGGACAATCATGCGACACCGCTGCGCCATTTTGGACGACTATCAACGCATTGCCCTGACCCTCGCCGACTGGTCGGGGGTCGAGAAGGACGCCGACATCACGGTATTCACCGATCCGCTGGGCAGCGAGACGGCCGAGAAGCTCCGCGACTATTCGATCCTTTGCCTGATGCGCGAGCGCACGCGATTTGACCGCGCGACGATCGAGGCGCTGCCCAACCTCAAGCTCATCGTCACGAGCGGCATGCGGAATGCAGCCGTCGACATCAAGGCGGCGGCGGGACGCGGCATTCCCGTTTGCGGCACCGAATCGATCGGCACGCCGACGGCGGAACTTGCTTTCGGCCTGATGCTGGAGCTGACGCGCAAGATCGGCGCCGAGCATGCCCGGCTGAAGGCAGGCGCGGTGTGGCAGTCGACGCTCGGCTCCGAACTCGAGGGCAAGACGCTCGGCATCCTCGGGCTCGGCAAGCTAGGGTCGCGCGTCGCGAAGATCGGCAATGCCTTCGGCATGAAGGTCATTGCCTGGAGCCAGAACCTCACCGCCGACAAGGCGGCGGCCGCAGGCGCCGCCCGCGTCGAGAAGGAGGCGCTGTTCCGGCAATCGGATTTCATCACCATCCATTCGCAGCTTTCTGACCGCACGCGCGGCATTATCGGGGCCGCCGAATTTTCGCTGATGAAGCCCACGGCTTATCTCATCAACACTTCGCGCGGGCCGATCGTCGACGAAGCGGCGCTGATCGCGGCGCTGCGCGAGCGCAAGATCGCCGGCGCCGGCATCGATGTCTTCGACGTCGAGCCGATCGCGCCCGATCATCCGCTGCGAAAAATCGAGAGCGCCGTCATCACGCCGCATCTCGGTTACGTCACCGCCGAGGGCTATCGCCGTTTCTATTCACAGATGGCCGAGGACGTCCGCGCCTGGCTCGACGGCAAGCCGATCCGGGTGATCCCCGTGCCTGCCTGATTTTCAACGAAAAGGAGAAACCATGCGCAAAATCCTGACAGCCATTGGCACACTCGCGATCGTCGTCGCGATCGCGGTGCCGGTTTATTTGTTCGGCGGGTTTCTCAATGTCGCGGCAAACGATCCGCATCTCGGCATCGTCACCTGGTCGCTCGAAAAGATCCGCATGGCGTCGATCTCGCGCCATGCGACCGAGCAGCCGCCCGTTTCGCTCGACGATCCCGCGATCGTGCAGGCCGGTGCCAGGGGGTTTTCGGAACATGGCTGCGTCAGCTGCCACGGGGCACCGGGCGCGACCTGGGCGAAATTCTCCGAAGGCATGACGCCCTCGCCGCCCGATCTCGCGGAGGTTGCGAAAGAGCGCACGCCGGACGAAATCTTCTGGGTGGTGAAGCACGGCTTGAAGTTCACCGGCATGCCGAGCTTTGCCGCGATCGAGGTCAAGGATGACGAGATCTGGAAGATCGTCGCGTTCGTGAAAAAGCTGCCCGGCGTTTCGGAAGCCGACTTCAAGGCGTGGACGGCGCGTTAGACGCGCCATCCACCTTTATCGGATCAGGCCGCGCGTAAGCCGCGCAGGAACGTGTCCGCCGCGACATTGAGGTTGTTCGCCTGCTCGTCGAGCATTTTCACGGCCGTCAGCATGTCGCGTGACGCCTTGCCGGTGGCGGCGACGGCAGTATCGAGTTCGCCGATATCGGAGGTCACCTGCCGCGACGAGTTCGAGGAACTCTCGATGCTGGAAGCGATGTCACGGGTGACGGCATCCTGCTCCTCGACCGCCGAGGCGATCGCCATGGTGATTTCCGAGATCTTCGAGATGTCGCCGACGATGGCCTCGGTCGATTTGACCGCTTCCGAGGTCGCGGTCTGAATCGAGGCGACCTGGGCGTGAATTTCGCCGGTCGCCTTGGCGGTTTGCGCGGCAAGCACCTTCACTTCCGAAGCGACGACGGCAAAACCGCGCCCGGCTTCGCCTGCGCGCGCCGCCTCGATGGTAGCGTTGAGCGCCAGAAGGTTGGTCTGCTCGGCGATGTCGCTGATGAGCTTCACGACGTCGGTGATGCGCTGCGCCGACTCGGCGAGGCTCCTGATGATGTTGCTGGAGCCGCCGGCATGCTCGACCGCTTCGCTCGAGAAGTCGCGTGCGATGCCGACCTGGCGCGAGATTTCGGCGATCGACGAGGACATCTCCTCCGACGATGCCGCGATCAGTTCGGCGCCGGAAGAGGCCGCCTGTGCGGCGTCCGCCACGGCCGAAGTGCGCGAGCCCGCCTGCGTCGCGATCGTCGCGACATTGCCGGCGTTCTCGCTGACGAGGCGCGTCGCCTCGGCGACAGCTTCCATAACGCCCTTCATCTGATGTTCGAAGTCGGCGGCGAGCATTTCGCGCGCGGCGCGGCGCTCGGCCTCGGCTTCTTCCTTGATGCTTTCCTGCTGGTGCCGGAGCCTTGCCGCTTCGCGGCTCGATTCCCGCAGCGACACGACGGCGCCGGAAATCATACCGACCTCGTCGCGCTGGCCGGTCGCGGGCACAGCGACTTCAAAATCGCCGCCGGCGATCTTTTGGATCGCGTCGGAAATCAACGTGATCGGCTTGGTGATTGCGCGGCTCACCAGAAACGAAACGGCGCAGCCGACCAGCACGGCAATCGCCATGATGATCCGCAGCAAAACGCCCTGCTCGTCGAGCCGCGCGTCAACGCTGACGACGCTGCGGTCGCGCTCCTGCTTGCTGAGCTGGCTCAGAAATTCGGTCTGCTCGCCGATCTCCTTGAAGTTGCGCTGCGCGGACGCGAGCGTCGCGGACACGGAACCCGGATCGGTTTTCACGATTTGCAGAATGACGCTGGCCTGCTTGGAGAATTTGTTGACGGCGTCCGTCAATTTCCCCATCGCCTCGGCGGTGTTGCCGTTGTTGAGCGGTTCGAGCGCGAGCAGCTTGGCCGAAAGATCGATCAGGCTCGACTCGGCTTGATCCGAGATCGCTTCCAGATCGTCGCGGGCGGTTTCGTTCATAGCGATCGACGCCAGATGATAAAGACGCGTCTGCACCGCCCAGGCATTCGTGTTGAAATCGGTGACGGCTTCGGCGACTCGCACCGGCCCGTTCATCAACCGCTGCAACGTCGCTTGATTTTCCCACTGGGTTTTCAGCACATATGTGCCAACCCCGATCAGCACCAAAATCAGAAAAGCCGGCGCAAGCAGAACCTTCCAGCGAATACGAAGATTGCCGAACCAAGTCATATCAGCCCCATCCGAGCCCGTAGCGGGCAAACCAACCGGAGCTAGAATTGGTTGAATAAAGTTAAGATTCTGCCGACATGATCCCGGTATGACGCGGCGGTTATATATTACCTAACCAGTGCCAAATAGTTGCGTTACCTTGCGTTTTTGCCTCTAAGATTGGTTCGGAAAGGCCACTCGTGTCCCAGCAATTTGCCCCTGCCCCGGCTCTCGAAGCCGCTGAAAAGGACCTGCCGCTTCGCGACGACATCCGGCTGCTCGGCCAGATCCTCGGCGACGTCGTGCGCTCGCAGGAAGGCGAGAAGACTTTCGCGCTCGTCGAGCGCATCCGCCAGACTTCGATCCAGTTCAGAAAAAGCGACGACGAAACGGCGCGCGGCGAGCTTTCCGCGGCGCTAGACGGCCTGTCGCCCGAGCAGACGATCCAGGTCATCCGCGCCTTCGGTTATTTTTCGCATCTTGCCAACATCGCCGAGGACCAGCACCACATCCGCCGCAACCGCGTTCACGCCATGGCGGCCTCCGCGCCGCGGCCGGGGACGATGGCTTACGCGATCGAGAGCGCGAAAAGCTCCGGTATCGCACGTGACCAGCTCAAGGAATTTTTCGACGGCGCGCTCGTGTGCCCGGTGTTGACGGCGCACCCCACCGAAGTGCGGCGCAAAAGCACGCTGGATCGCGAAATCGAAATCGCGCGGCTCCTGGCCGAACGCGACCGTACGCAATTCACGCCGGAAGAATCCGAGGCCTTTGATGAAGCACTGCGGCAGGCGGTGCTGACGTTGTGGCAGACCAACCTGATCCGTAACACGCGGCTCGCGGTGCTCGATGAAGTCGCCAACGGTATTTCCTATTACGACTACACGTTCCTGCACGAACTGCCGCGCTTCTATGCCGGGCTTGAGGACTTTCTGGCGAAGGGCGCGGCGCAGCGCGACGAATTCAGGCTCGCCTCGTTCTTTCGGATGGGAAGCTGGATCGGCGGCGACCGCGACGGCAATCCGTTCGTCACCGCGGCGACGCTCGCCGAAGCGTTCCGGCTGCAAAGCCGCCGTGCGTTCCTGCATTACCTCAGCGAACTGCATCGCCTCGGCGGCGAACTGCCGCTCGACGGGCGGACGATCCGCGTCTCGCCGCAACTCGAAACGCTGGCTGCGGCTTCGCCCGATCATTCGCCGCATCGCGCCAACGAGCCCTATCGCCGCTCGATCGCCGGCATCTATGCGCGGCTCGCGGCAAGCGCCCGCGCGCTCGTGCAGATGGACCCGCCGCGTCCGGCGGCGGACGCGCCGCCCTATCGCACCGTCGAAGAATTCAAGGCCGATCTCGACATCATCGACCATTCGCTGCGCACCAACGGCTCCGCCGTGCTCGCGCATGGCAGGCTGCGTCACCTCAGGCGTGCGGCCGATGTTTTCGGCTTTCATCTCGCGACGATCGATCTTCGCCAGAACTCGGCGGTGCATGAGCGCACGGTCGAGGAACTGTTCGCGAAATTTGATTCGAATATCCGCTATCGCGAACTCGATGAAGCTGCGCGCGTCGAGTTGTTGCTGAAGCATCTGCAAGGCGGCGCGCCGCTTGCCGCCGATGCTTCCGGCTATTCCGAGGAAGCGCAATCGGAGCTTGGCGTCGTCCGTGCCGCGACCGCAGCGCGCGAGCGCTATGGCATCACTGCCGTGCAGAACTACGTCATCTCCAAGGCCGAAAGCGTCTCGGACGTGCTCGAAGTCGCGCTACTCCTGAAGGAAGCCGGGCTGTTCAGCGCCGAAGACGGGCTCGCACTCAACATCGCGCCGCTATTCGAGACGATCGACGATCTGCGCGCCTGCGCGCGCATCATGGATGCACTGCTGTCGCTGCCCGCTTACCGCAAGTGGATCGCAACGCGCGGCGGCATCCAGGAAGTGATGCTCGGCTACTCCGACAGCAACAAAGACGGCGGCTTTCTCACTTCAATCTGGGAGCTTTACAAGGCCGAAGGCGAACTCGTCGATGTGTTCCGCCGCCACGGCATCCGGCTTTGCCTGTTTCACGGACGCGGCGGCTCGGTCGGCCGCGGCGGCGGCCCAAGCTATCAGGCGATCATCGCGCAGCCGCCGGGCGCGGTGCAGGGCCGCATCCGCATCACCGAGCAGGGTGAAGTCATCGCCGCCAAATATTCGAGCGCCGAAGTCGGCCGCCGTAACCTGGAGACGCTCGCCGCCGCAACGCTGGAAGCTTCGCTGCTGCATCCGGCGAACGATGCGCGCGAGAACGTCTACGCGGGCGTGATGGAGGAGCTTTCCGCCGCCGCCTACAAAGCCTATCGCGACCTCGTGTACGGCACGCCCGGCTTCGAAGATTATTTCCGGCAATCGACGGTCATCAGCGAAATCGCGCGGCTCAACATCGGCAGCCGCCCTTCGTCGCGCACGCGCTCGCAGAAGATCGAAGATCTTCGCGCCATTCCATGGGTGTTCAGCTGGTCGCAATCGCGCATCATGCTGCCGGGCTGGTACGGCTTCGGCAGCGCGGTGAAGGCATGGCTTGCGGCGCATCCGCAACCCGGCATGGATGTGCTGCAATCGATGTATGAGAAGTGGCCCTTCTTCCGCGTCGTGCTGTCGAACGTCGACATGGTACTCGCCAAGACCGATATCGGCATCGCTTCGCGCTATGCCGATCTCGTCGAGGACCGCGCACTGAGCCAGACGATCTTCAAGCGCATTCGCGACGAGTGGCAGCTCACCATCGAGATGGTGTGCAAGATCATGAAGCAGCAGGCGCTATTGGAGAGCAACCCCTTGCTCGCGCGTTCGATCCGCAACCGCTTCGCTTATCTCGATCCGCTCAATCACGTACAGATCGAGCTTCTGAAGCGCGAACGCGCCAAGGGCGGCGACGAGCGCGTCATCGAGGGCATTCACCTCACCATCAACGGCATCGCGGCAGGCTTACGGAACAGCGGCTAGCGCGTTTTAAGCGAAGTGGGTACCGGTTCGCGTTAAGATAACGCGCCAAGTCTAAAGCTTTGGCAATGACTGTTTGAGCGCGCGATAACCCTTCCAGGGATCGCCGGCACGCGCGATCTTCTTCGCGTCCTTGACGCTGAACGGATGCGCGTCCTTGAGCTTGCCGAGATTGCGCCACGCGAGAGGCGTTGCGACGAAAGCGCCCTTTCGCGCCCGTGTCGAATAAGGACAGATCGCCGTCGAGCCGCGCTGGTTACGCAGATAATCGACGAAGATGCGGCCCGCGCGTTTCTTCTTCGACATGTTGGCGACGTAACGCTCGGGGTCTTCTTCCTCCATCAGTCGCGCCATCGCCTCGGCAAAGGCGCGGTGCTCGTCCCATGAATGATCGGGTTTGAGCGGCACGACGACGTGAATGCCCTTGCCACCGGTCACCATCGGGAAAGATTCGAGATCGAAATGCTCGAGGCGCCTTTTGAGATCGAGCGCCGCTTCCTTTACCTTCGCGAAGGAAAGACCCTCGTCCGGGTCGAGATCGAAGACGAGACGGTCGGGCTTCTCGACCGCATCGACATGCGAACCCCAGATGTGCAGTTCCAAAACGCCCATCTGTACCGCGGCAACGACGCCGGAAATATCCTCAACATACATGTATTCGTCGCTGCCGGATTTTTCCTTGATGCGGATCTTGCGTAACTCCTCCGGCCAGCCGGGAGATGCATGCTTCTGGAAGAAGCATTGCTTCTCGCGGCCCTGCGGGCAGCGCACGAGCGAGAGCGGGCGACCGACGATGTGCGGCAAGATGAGACTTTTGATCGCGACATAATATTCGACGAGGTCACGCTTGGTGACGCCCTGCCCCGGAAACACCACGCGATCGGGATGGGTGATGCGGATGCCCTCGATCTCGTCGACCTCCAGCTTCGCGAGCTTAACGGCTTTGGCTTTCGGCATCGGTTTCTCCCGGACGATTTCGCGCGCGGGCTTGTCCTCGCGCAGGCCCTTGAAACTTCCTTGCCGCACCAGACCATCGCGGGTCCAGCCGCGGAACGCAATCTCGGCAACAAGCACGGGCTCGATAAACTTCGCGTGTCGCGCAATCACGCGCGGCACATCCGGTACCGGCGGCGTCGTGCGCGCGTGCTTCCTGAATAGCTTTGCCAGCTCATCGAGCCGTTCGCCGGTGTAGCCGGTACCGACGCGTCCGGCGTAGCGCAACTTTCCTTCTTCGTGCACGGCAAGCAACAGCGACGAAAACGCCCGCCCCGCTTTATCGGAGGGCCGCCAGCCAATGATGACGAATTCCTGCTCCATGCCGCACTTCACCTTGAGCCAGCTTCGCGTGCGACCCGAACGATAGCGATCGTTGCGGTTTTTGGAGACGATACCTTCGAGCTTCAAGTCACAGGCTCGCGCAAAGACGGTCTTGGCCTCGCCCTGAATGTGATCGGAATAGAGCAGCGGCGCTCGCACTCCTTCAAGAAGCGCCTTCAGTTTCTCCTTGCGCTCGTGCAAAGGCCGCCCACGCAGGTCCTCGCCATCGAGGTGCAGAAGATCGAACAGGTAATAGCCGAAGCCGCCCATTCCTGCCGAGAGCGCTTCCTGCAGCGCGCCGAAATCGGTATGACCTTCTGCATCGGCAATGGCGATCTCGCCATCGAATAGCGCCGCTCGGCACGGCAGCGCTACAAGCGCCGGTTTGAGACTCTCGAATTTCTCCGTCCAGTCGAGGCCGTTCCGCGTGCGGATCACCACGCGCTCACCCGCGAGCGAAGCGATCGCGCGGTAACCGTCGAACTTGATCTCGTGCAACCATTCGTCGCCGGGCGGCGGCGCGTCAACGAGCGTTGCGAGCTGCGGTTTGACGAACGCCGGAAGCTTTAGTGGCGGGAGCTTCGAATCTTTTTTTTTGAGCTGGAAGCGGCCTGCTTCTTCGGCTTGTTCGAGTGCCAAACCTTCCTGCCCTCGGCAATTTCATCCATCGCGCGGCCGGTGGATACGCTATCGGTCTCGCGTTCGACCGTGGGCTTGCCCTTGCTGCGTGCGACGCCGTCCTTCTCCTTGATGAGCAGCCAGTTGTCCTTGTCGCGTTTGCTGCGTGCACGGAGCCGCACCAGCGCCCAGTTGCCTTTCAACCGCTCGCCATGCAGCTCAAAGCCGAGCTTGCCCTTCTCCATTTCCTCGTCGGGGTCGCCATGCGGCTGCCACCAGCCGCGATCCCACAGCATCACCGTGCCGCCGCCGTATTCACCTTTGGGGATTGTGCCCTCGAAGCCGCCATAGGCGATGGGATGATCTTCGACATGGACGGCGAGCCGCTTGTCGTTCGGGTTCTCGCTCGGCCCTTTCGGTATCGCCCAGCTCATCAGCGTGCCATTCCATTCAAGCCGAAAATCGTAATGTAGCCTGCGCGCGGCGTGTTTCTGGATGACGTAGGAAAGCTTCTTGCCGGATTTCGCGCTCTTGCCTTCGGGCTCGGCGGTGCGCGTGAAGTCGCGCTTGGCGCGATATTTTGTGAGCCGGTCCACGGCTTACGCCGCCTTGCGGCGGCTGGATTTACGGCGTTTCGCCGTCTTTTTGCCGCGCGCGTTGCCGTCGCTGCCTTTGCCGACACTCTTGCGTAGCGCTTCCATGAGATCGATGACCTGCGCCGTCGGGCGCGTCTCCTCAATCTGCCGCACTTGCCGATGTTCGGCCTTGGCCTCGATCAATTCACGCAACGCTTCTTCATAGGAGTCCTTGAACGCCGTAGGATCGAATTTTTTGCTCTTCTTCTTGATTAGCTCCTCGGCGAGCTCGATCATGTCTTTCTCGGGCTCCTGCTCCTTGATGCCGGTGAAGGCGGAACTCGCCTTCTTCACTTCGTCGGCATAGCGCAGCGTCTCGAGCAGCATGCCCTTGCCGCAGGCCTTGAGTGCGACCAGCGTACCCTTGCCGCGAATGACGATCTGGCCAAGCCCGACCTTCTTCGCTTTCTTCAGCGCATCGCGCAGCACGATGTAGGCTTCATCGTCCTCGTCTTCGTCGGGCAACACGAAAAACGGCCGCTCGAAATAGATCGGATCGATCTCGTGAAGATCGACGAACTGCACGAGATCGAGCGTCTTCTTCGCTTCCAGCTTCAGCTTGTCGATCTCCTTGTCTTCGAGGAGAACGTATTTTCCTTTTTCGATTTCGTAGCCCTTGACGATCTCGTCGGTATCGACCGGACCGATCTCGGGCACAACCTTCTGGTAGCGGATACGGGAGCCGCTCGGCTTGTGAATCTGATGAAAGGAGATTTTCGCGTTCGACTTGGTCGCGGGCACGACCTCAATCGGGATCGAAACAAGCGACAACCGGATATTGCCGGACCAGTACGCGCGCGTTGGCATGATGTCTCCCTGGCTATGCCTAACGCTCCAATGCTGACACGGTTCCGGCGCATCCTCTAGGGATAGCGTGCGCGTTGCTCCGGCATTTGTTTATCGTATGATCTTGGCGTCAGGCGCATATGGCGCGCTGGCGATGGATTTGGCGCTTTTTCAAGGGCGGATATGCCGCCCGGCAGGGACTGCTCCGTGACCCTTCTTCATCGCCGCAGTGTGCTCTGGGGCCTTGCGGCTTCAGCGCTGCCGTTTGCCGTTCGCGCAGAGGATACCATCACCGATGGCGCCGGGCGCAAGGTCACTAATCCCGCGAAGGCCGCCCGCGTACTGCCCGCCGGGCCGCCCGCCGCGATCCTGCTCTATACGCTCGCACCGGATCTGCTTGCCGGATGGCCGCGCACGCCGCGGCCGAACGAGCGCGCGTTTCTTCTGCCCGATGTCATGAGCCGACCCGAGATCGGCCGCATCACCGGGCGCGGCAATACCGCAAACCTCGAAGTCATCGTGCAGATGAAACCTGACCTCATCCTCGATGCCGGCGCAACGACGCAGACCTTCGTTTCGATGGCCGACCGCGTCCAGGAGCAGACCGGCGTGCCCTACGCGCTACTCGACGGGCGCATCGAGCTTGCCGCCGATACCTATCGTACGCTCGGCAAGCTTCTCCGCCGCGAGGCCGACGCAGAAATTCTCGCGCGCGAGAGCGAAACAATTTTGCGTACAGTGCGCGAGCGCGTTGCGAAGGTTCCGAACGACAAGCGTCCGCGTGTTTACTACGCGCGCGGGCCGCGCGGGCTCGAGACGGGACTCGCGGGTTCGATTAATGTCGAATCGATCGAGATCATGGGCGCGCGCAACGTCGCAAGCGGCCAGCGTGGCGGCCTCACCTCGGTGTCTCTCGAACAAGTGCTCGCCTGGGATCCCGAGGTCATCGTCACCATCGAGGAAAGCTTTGCCGATGCTGTGCGTAACGATCCGAACTGGGCTGCTGTCTCGGCGGTGAAGACCGGCCGCGTGCATCTTGCGCCGAAGCTGCCGTTCGGCTGGATCGACTTCCCGCCTTCGGTGAACCGGCTGATTGGCCTCCCGTGGCTCGGCAAGATTTTCTATCCCGAGATTTTCACCGAAAACCTGAAAAGCGTTGCGCGCGCGTTCTATTCGAAATTCTATCATGTCGAGGTGAGCGACGCGCAGCTCGACAGCATTCTGGCGGGTCGCGGCTGATGCGACAGAGCTTGGGCGGCGGCCTTGCTGTAGCTTCGCTGATTTTGATTGCGGGAATTGCCATCGCTTTTGCGATCGGCCGCTATCCGATTTCGCTCATTGAGCTTGGCCGCGTGCTGCTCGCGAAAATTACCGGCGAGCCTTCAGCTCTCTCGCCTGCCGTTGAGACTGTCATTTGGCAAATCCGCGGGCCGCGTGTCGTCGCAGCGGTTCTTGTCGGCGCCGGGCTTTCGGTCGCGGGCGCTGCGTTCCAGGGCCTGTTTCGCAATCCGCTCGTCTCTCCTGACATTCTCGGAGCATCGTCAGGTGCGGCACTCGGCGCGGTGCTCGGTATCTATTTTTCGCTCGGCGTGTTCGGCATTCAGGGGCTCGCCTTCATCGGGGGCCTCGCGGCAGTGATTGCCGTTTACGGCATCGGCTCGGCGCTGCGGGGCGGCGATACCATCCTTGTGCTCGTGCTCACCGGTGTCGTCGTCGGCTCGCTGCTCGGTGCCGGCATCGGCCTCATCAAATATCTGGCCGATCCCTATAACCAGCTTCCCGCGATCACTTTCTGGCTGCTCGGCAGCCTGTCCGCGACGAGCCCTTCCGATCTTCTGCCGCTCCTCGGCCCGGTGCTGGCCGGCACTTTCGTTCTGCTTGCACTTCGCTGGCGAATGAATGCGATGAGCCTGCCGGAGGAAGAGGCGCGCGCGCTCGGCATCCCGACCGGGCTGTTGCGTGCGGCGGTCGTTGCCGCGGCAACGCTCGCCACAGCAGCAAGCGTCTCCGCCGCAGGCATCATCGGCTGGGTCGGCCTCGTCGTGCCGCATCTTGCGCGCTTTCTCGTCGGCCCGAGTTTTCCGCGCCTCCTGCCCACGACGGCCATTCTCGGCGGCGGTTATCTTCTTTTGATCGACACGCTCGCCCGCACGATGGCGGTCGTCGAAGTGCCGCTCGGTATTCTCACGGCGGTGATCGGCACGCCGTTCTTCATCGCGCTCCTGCGCCAGGCGCACCGGAGCTGGTCATGATCCTGGAGGCACGCGATCTCACCGTCGGTTACGGCAGCCATGCTGTCGGCTCGGGATTCAATGTCGCGATATCCGGCGGCGAAGTGCTGGCACTGCTCGGCCCGAACGGTGGCGGCAAGACGACACTGCTGAAAACATTGCTCGGGCTCTTGCCGCCGCTCGAAGGCGAAATCCGGCTCAGCGACGCAACATTGGCGAAGCTTTCGGTGCGGGAGCGCGCGCGGCATGTTGCTTATGTGCCGCAAGTGCATAGCGGTCTATTCGCTTTCTCGGTGGAAGAACTCGTGCTGATGGGCCGGAGCGCGCACACGCCGCTCCTCGCCGGGCCGTCGCAGCTCGATCGCGACATCACACGGGCAACGATAGAGCGCCTTGGCATCCGGCATCTTGCCCAGAAGCCCTATACGCAAATTTCCGGCGGCGAGCGGCAGCTTGCGCTCGTCGCGCGAGCGCTCGCACAGGAGCCGCGGCTCGTGATCTTTGACGAGCCGACCGCGAGCCTCGACTTCGGCAACCAGGGCAAGGTCATGCAGGAAGTCCGGCGGCTCGCCGCCGATGGCCTTGGCGTCATCTTCTCGACGCACGATCCGAACCAGGCGCTGCGTCACGCCGACCGGGCGCTTCTGCTTCGCGATGGGCGGACGCTCGCACTCGGGCGCTCGCGCGACGTCATCACGCAGGAAAATCTGCGCGCGCTCTACGGCACGGATATTCTGAAGGTCGGCGCCGGCGGCGAAGCCGCCTTTTTGCCGGGCTAAAGCCGTTACGCCGCGACCTTGTCGCGGAACTTCGCCTCGAACGAGATTTCGCCGATGGGCTTGGGCCTGCTGAACAGGAAGCCCTGCACTTCGGTGCAGCCTTCCTTCTTCAGGATTTCAAACTGCTCGCGCGTTTCGACACCCTCGGCGATCACTTTCATGCCGAGGCTCGTGCCGAGTTGTACGATTGTCTGCACGATCGCGACGGCGTCTTCCTTGCTCTGCAATTCCTGCGTGAACGAGCGGTCGATCTTGATCTTGTCGAACGGAAAGCTGCGCAGATAGCTGAGCGATGAATAGCCGGTGCCGAAATCGTCGAGCGAAATTCGTACACCGACTTCGCGCAACTGGTGCAGCGTATCGAGTACCAGCCGGTCGTCCTGTAGGAACACGGTCTCGGTAATTTCGAGACCGAGACGATGCGGCGACAGATCCGATGCCGCGAGATTGGAAATGACCGAGAGCACCAGCGTCGGACTGCGGAACTGAACGGCCGACAAATTGACCGCAACGCCGATGTCGTTCGGCCATTTCGAGGCGTCCTGGCAGGCCTGCCGGATGACCCATTCGCCGATATTCGAGATCAGCCCGATCTCCTCGGCAATCGGGATGAAGCTGTCGGGCATGATCAGGCCCTTCTCCGGATGCATCCAGCGGAGCAGCGCCTCAAAGCCGGTGATCTTCCTTTTCTCGATATCGACAATCGGCTGGTAGTGCAGCACGAATTGCGAGGCCGCCACCGCCTTGCGCAGATCCAGCTCAAGGTAACGGCGCTCCTGCATGCGCACGTCCATTTCCTGCTGGAAGAACTGGAAGGTGCCGCGGCCTTCGGCCTTGGCGCGATAAAGCGCCATGTCGGCGTTCTTCAGAAGTTGGTCCGGATCGCGGCCGTCGGCGGGCGCAAGTGCGATACCGATGCTGGCGCCGATCAGGACCTGGTGCCCGCGGATTTCAAACGGCTCCGACAATGTGTTGATGATCCGCTCCGCGAGTGTCGCTGCCGTCTCGGGATTAGCGCCGAGCTGCACCACCGCGAATTCGTCGCCGCCGAGACGCGAGATGATATCGGCGCCGCGGATCGCGAGCTTCAGACGCTCGGTCACCGCGCACAACAACGCATCGCCGATCGGATGACCGAGCGTATCGTTCACGCTCTTGAAGCGATCGAGATCGACGAACAGCACCGCAAGCGCGCGGTGCTGCGAGAAGGACTGCAAGGTTTTTTCGCGGAACAGGAGGCGGTTCGGCAAATCCGTCAGCGCATCGTGACGCGCCATGTGCAGGATCTTCGCCTCGGCGTGATGACGTTCGGTGACGTCCTCGTAGGTCGCAACCCAGCCATGACCCGCGGTCGAACGATAAACGACCGAAACGATGCGGCCGTCGGCGAATTCGTAGTGGTGGTTGTCGTCGGGGTGAAGGACGAAGAATTCCTTCTGTTCCCGGTAAAGATCTTCGGCGGTGCGCTTGCCGTGATTGCCGACGGCAACGCTTGCGCGCAGCATCTCGAGGAAAGTCATGCCGGGTTTGATGACCTCCCGGCTGACATGAAAGATGTCATAGAAACGGCTGTTCACGACCTGCAGGCGATCGGCTTCATCGAAGAAGCACAGGCCTTGCGACATGTTATCGAGCGCGGCGTTGAGCAGCGATTTTGCCGCCGACAGGCTCGCCTTCTGCGTTTTCAGCATCGTGATGTCGCTGCACATCAGGATGAAGCCGCCGTCGCGCACGCCGCTGCGGCTGATGCGGACATAACGGCCGTCGGTCAGCTTGATTTCGGTCGTCTCCTGTTCGCGCTTCGGCGCCGTCAGCAGGCGGGACAGAAGGATAGGCGCGTCGACATAATGCGAAATTTCCGCGAGCGAAACGCCCGGCATCAAAAGATGCCGGCTGACCTTGAGGAAATTCGCCGCTTCGGAGTTCGCGAGCACGATCTTGCTGTCGGCATCGACCAGCACGACGCCCTCGCGGGAGCTTTCCAATGCATCGACGAGGCGTGCCTGAGCCGAGCGCCGCTGCGAAACCTCGTGGTCCATCATGCTCTTGATGTTGTCGCGCATGATGCGCATAGCGTCGAGCAGCGCGCCGAGTTCGTCATCGCGCGCGACCGGAATTTCCGTATCGAGCTTGCCCGATGCGATCGAACCCGCGATCGAGGACGCCGCCGAAACCGGTCCAACGATCCTGCGGGTCAGAATGTGCGTGATCGCGATCGCGAGCAGCAAGGCGAGCACCGTCGCTACGATATTCAACCGGATATCGCGCGAAACGCTCTCCTGCGCTGCCTGCCGAAACAGGAAGCCGTCGCCGCTGGTGTAATTCACCAGAAGGTCGGTCTGCTCCACGACGCGGGCCGCGTAACGGTCGAGCGTCTCCCAGCTGTCGCCGAGCTGTGTCCCGGACAAAAGGCGTGTGCGCGCGAGCTTCCATTGCTCGACGGCCTTGCTGACATTGTGCGCGGCGTTGGCCGCGCGCGGCGACTGCGAACGCTGGACGGCGATCTCGAGATCGTCGGAAAGTGTCTTTGACAGCTCCTGGATCGTCGCTTCAATCTCGTCGCGCTTGCGCTGATCGGTCTCGATCCATTGCCGAGTGAACGCCGCCTGCATATTGGCGAAGTCCGCCGCCGCCGAGCGCGCGTAGTTGATGGACATCAGCGATTGATCGAATGTCTTGTGCACCAGCAGCCCGGCATTGCGAATGCCCATGGTCGCGTAGACACCGAGGCTGGCGATCAGGAAGCTGAACAGCAGAAAAGCGATCGCGATCCGGCCGCGAATCGTGAAGGCGAGTTTCGTCAGCCGCCACTGCGGCAGACGAAGACCCTCTCCGCTCTTTTCGACGCTGTTACCCAGCCAACGCATGACAAATCCGGCCCATCGGACGGCTGTGGTAACGCGGCAGCCGTAAAATTCACCTAAGAAGTCAGTTGGCTTTGTTGTGTTTCCTTAACAGTGTCTTAACCTCTGAAAATGCACCGTGGATGCAGCACTGACCATTCATGAACGCCCCTTAAGCGAGCGTACCGCCGATGCGAACGGATCCGGCCAAGCCGGTTACGGTTAAGCGATGGTTACTTTCGGCGCATGGCGCACTCGCCTTCGCTGCGGGCATGCTGTCGACGGCGCTCGTGATCGCCGCCCCACAGATTCAGATTTCGCAGAAGGGGCGCGAGTTCAATCCCCGCGAAATCTCCGTTGCACGCGGCGAGGCGATTCAAATCGTCAACGATGACGGTGATCTCTTGCATCACGCCTATATCGAATCGAAGAAATTCTCGTTCGATTCCGGCGATCAGCAGCCCGGCACGAAAACGACCATCACCTTTCCCGAACTCGGCGATTTCACCGTGCGCTGCGCGATTCACCCGAAGATGAAGCTGCTCGTGCACGTGAATTGAGCTGGCACGGCAAGCCGTCAAGATGCAGACCGGTCAGATGAACGAGCTGCCGTAGATCAGCGAGTGTGCCGCGTAATAGGCGAACAGCGTCGCGGCGAAAGCCCCGCCATAGCCGGCCGGAACCAGGAAGGGCTTGAGCGATAGCCGTTCGCCGCGCTTGCGGCTGTCGGCCGCGATGACGACCAGCACGGCGATGATCGCCGAGTGGCCGATCATGTCGACCTTGCCGAACTCGAAGACGGCGCTCACGAACATGCCCGTGAGGATGATGGCGGCGATACGCGCGAGGAGTGGCGTCCAGACCAGCGCGAAAGCCAGCGCGAATTCGATCGCGCCTGCCGCACGCATGAACAATTCTGGATCGAAGCCGAGCGTTAGCGACGGATGCTGGATGAGCAACGGAAAGCTCCACTCGGGATAGGCCCACTTCTCGACCGATGCCCACATCAACGTGATGCCCGCCGCCCAGCGCACGATATCGAGCGGCCGGATGCCGAAGAAATCGCGCCCCAGTCCGACGAGGATCAAATAGACCGCGACGCCCAGAAAGATCGGGTAGTCGGCGAGATGAAACACGCCGTATTGCGTCGTCGCGAAGACGAACAGCGAGATGATGCCGACGCCGGCGAGCGGCAGCGTCTTGCGCGTCGCGAGGCACACGACGATGCAGAGCTGGATGATGCCGATCACCGGCGATGTCGTTTTCAGCTCCGGCGTAAGAATGATGCCGCCGATCGCCCAGATCGAGATGAAGAAAAACGCCAGCGTGCCGCGCAGGATGTTGTTGGTGTTCTGCTCGAGCGGCGCGGTTACGCGGTTCAACGCTTGCAGCAACGATTGGCCGGGACCAGTCGCTTCGAACAACGCGCCGGCGAGCAGCCACAAGACCGAGAGCGCGATCAGCCATTCGAGATCGAAACAAAGCACGTTTTCGAGGCCGCGCGGCTGTCCGGCGATGTTGAACGCACAGAACCATTTGACGTGCGCGCTGGCTTCACCGGTGTTCGCCAACAGCAGCGGGAAAGCTGCCGCGACTGCAGCGAACTTACGCAAACCAATTCGAAAATGCATTTTGGCCCCTACGCGCAAAAATCCAGCGCACGTGCTGACCTACTTTCGGCAATCCGCTTCACCGATCAGTAGGGTTACCATTTTACTAAACATCTTCGATTTTGCACGAAAGCTACGCCGGACAACTTCGAACGTGGTTAATCGCGCGGCGCGGCGGCTTCTTTAAAATTGTAATGAATTCTCAAAGCGATAATCGACGACTGTTGGTTAGGTTCCATTTCCGAGCCTCAGAACTTCGCCCAATAGTGAAGGTCATCAATGCCGCCGCTGAAAACGATCTGCATTTCCGTTCATGCCGCTGCATGGCGTGAGCTTCGCCGTCCCGAGACTACTGAAACCTGTCTCGGTGCTTTCCTTATCTTCGGGCTGTTCGCGATCGGCACCGTATTGCCGATGGTCTGAAACGCCGCTCAGCGCGGCAGTGGCGGCACCGCATAGGGCTTCGCGGGGCTCGTCAGCGTTTCGAGGAACGCGATGAGTTCCCGCTTTTCCCGCTCGGTCAGATGCAGCGGAACGATCTGAGCCGAACGACTCGGCCGATTGATGCCGCCGCGATCATAGAGTTCGATCACGCCCTGAAGTGTGCCGATCGATCCATCGTGCATATAGGGCGCCCGGCGAGCGACATCGCGCAGCGTCGGCGTCTTGAAGGCGTGCTTCAGCACGGTCGATGTTGGAAACAGCTTGCCTCTTCCAAGATCCTTGCCGCGCGCGACGCCGATGTCGTGGAACGAATTGTCGGTGAACAGCCAGCCCGAATGGCAGGACGCACAGCGGGCCTTGCCGTTGAACAATACAAAGCCGGCTTGGGCCTCGGTGCTGATCGCACTTTCGTCGCCGGCGATCCAGCGGTCGAATGCCGCGTCCGGCGCCACGATCGTGCGCTGGAACGTGGCGAGCGCGAGTTCGATCTTTTCGCGCGTGACCGGACCCTTGCCGAAGGCGGTTTCGAACAGCTGAACGTAGCCGGGATTTTCGCTCAACCGGCTGACGACCAGCTTTTCGCTGGCGTTCATGTTCGAGGGGGTCGTGATCGGGCCGAAGGCCACGGACTCGAGCGTACGAAAATGGCCATCCCAGCCGAGCGGCTCGATCCATGCAATGTTCAGCAAGGTCGGCGATTTGAAACTCTGGCGTTTTTGTTTTTCACCTAGCGCAACCTGCAAGCCGTCGGTCCATGACAAACCGGGGTTGTGGCAGGAGGCACACGAGCGCGTCCGCGAACCCGAAAGGATCGGATCGAAAAACAGGGTCTGACCGAGCTTGGCCTTGCTCTCCGAATAGGGATTGCTCGCGGGGAACGGGATTTCGGACGGCCGACGGTAAAGCTCGCGCAACTTGTCGGCGGACGGCAGGCTCTCGGCATGAGCGCCCGCAAGCGCCAGCAATCCCATTGCCGCAGGAAGGAATACCCTAAGCCAGCGCATCGCACCAATCCGAAAAGCCAAGCATCGGCCATCGGGATTGAGCCTTCGTTAACCGGCGAGATGTGGCGGCACCCTCCAAACGGCCAATAGAGGCCTTTGAGGGCAGCGGAACCCGCATGCCGCCATGATGCTGGTTGGGGCGGGAGGATTCGAACCTCCGAATGGCGGAATCAAAATCCGCTGCCTTACCACTTGGCTACGCCCCAGCATGGCTGCCGGTGAACCGCAAGGGCAAGCGATTAGCCGTTCGTCGCGATAATCGCAACGCTTGCGCTAACTTGTTGCCGCCTGCTAAACGACCCGCGGCCGGAGTGTAGCGCAGCCCGGTAGCGCACCTGCTTCGGGAGCAGGGGGTCGCAGGTTCGAATCCTGCCACTCCGACCATTTTCCGACACCGGAAACGAACGGCTACCACAAAGAGAAACGCGGCGCCCTGGGCGCCGCGTTCTTTGTTTCAAACAGTTCGAGTTTCCAGCGGTTTGACAGTGACGCGGCGGCCTGGGCCGCCTCGCTCATGCCACGCTCACATGGCTTTGAGGTTACCGGCGGCGGTCTTGCCGCGATCCGTCGTCACGATGTCGAACTGAATCTTCTGGCCTTCCGAGAGGTTCGAGAGCCCGGCCTGCTCGACGGCGCTAATGTGTACGAACACATCCTTGCCGCCGTCCGACGGCTGGATAAAGCCATAGCCCTTTTGGGCGTTGAACCACTTCACGGTACCTGAAGGCATAAATCTTTCCCCATCCTTGAGTTCAAATTAACGCGGTTATGCTCGTACGCTTCCTTACTCCCCGTTGGCGCGCGCGAACGCGCGACCGCTCGATCCTGCCGTCAATTTTTTACGAGAGCACAAGGCCCTTGCCCGCGGCATTTCATCTTGCGCGCGGATGAGAACGCAATCAGGCCCCTCCGTCAATAGATCATTCCGAGAAGTCAATGACTTCGCCGCACCTGCGAAAAGAAACGGCATTTCCGCTGCTATAATCAGCCATTGGATTTAATTTAACCCCGGATATAGCAAGCATGGCCGACGATATTCCCTTCGACCGCAACTTCGACGTACCCGCCGGCCGTGTCGACTGCATCGCCCCCCTCATCCGGCGCGTTGTCGCACCCAACCCCGGCCCCTTCACCTTCACCGGTACCTGCACCTACATCGTCGGCGAAGGCGAGGTCGCAATTATCGATCCGGGCCCCGATCTTCCGGCGCATATCGAGGCGGTGCTGAAGGCGGTCGAGGGCGAGCGCGTCAGCCACATCCTCGTCACGCACACCCACCGCGATCACTCGCCGGCAGTGCCGGCGATCCAGACGGCGACCGGTGCGAAGACTTATGGCGAAGGCCCGCACCGGGCAGCGCGGCCGTTCCAGATCGATGAAAAGACCCGGCTCGATGCCAGCGCCGACATGGATTTTGTCCCCGACATCCGCGTCAAGGACGGCGAGACAATCGACGGCAAGGGCTTTGCATTCGAGACGGTGCTAACCCCCGGTCACACCATGAACCACGCCGCCTATGCCCTGAAGGGCACCGATACGCTCTTTGCCGGCGATCATGTGATGGCGTGGTCCACCTCGATCGTGGCGCCGCCCGATGGCGAGATGCACGCCTACATGCACTCGCTGCGCAAGCTGAAGGCTCGCCCCGAGACGACCTACTATCCCGGCCACGGCCCGGCGGTGCGCGACGCTCACGCATTCCTCGACCGCTACATCGCACATCGCGACGCGCGAGAGAGCGCAATCCTGCGTGTGTTAGAGCGCGGCGAAACCGATGTGCCCTCGCTGGTGCGGGCGATCTATATCGGGCTCAATCCGAAGCTTGCGGGCGCTGCGGCGCTCATGACGTTTGCGCAGCTCGAAGACCTGATCGCCCGCCGCATGGTCGTGACCGACACTCCGGCCCCGTCCCTCGCCTCACGTTTCCGGCTTACTTAAACGTATGGGAGCATGATCTTTTCCGAAAACCGCTTCACACTTTTCGGGATCATGCTCTAGTGCATCAATCGCCGGCGGGTGTCGGCGAAGTCGGCCATGAAGCTTTCGATGCGCGCCGCGTTCGAGCCGAAATCGTGCTCGCCATAACGCGAGGCTGAGCGCATATCGATGCGCACACCTTTGTCGCTGGTGCGCACGCGGATCACGACATCTTCGCGAAAGCCCATCACCGGGGTGAGCGCCACCGCCTCGATGCGGCCATCGCGCTCGCCGCCGCGCGGCGAAACGCTATCCAATACGCGCCAGCCGCGTTTCTCGACGATCGACATCGCGATATTGAAAACTTCATCGGGGTTGGCCTCGACCTCGAACGGCTTAACGCCGACATAGGCAAGACGCTGTGCGCGTGCGAAAGCCGCTCCGGCGTAACGCACCGGATTGGACCCGCGCGGGCGAACCTGCGCTACCGCCACGAATTGCGGCGGATCATTATAATCGGTGGTGATGTCGGCGATCAGCGGCAGCGTCGCGCTGCGCACAATGGTCACGAGCGGCCAGCCGATGATGACAAGGCCGAGGGCCGTCGCGGCCAAGGCACGCCCGACCCCGCGCAAGCCATCGTTCCAGATCACAACGAACGCGGCGATTGCAACCAGAAGCGCTAGGGCTGCGACCGCGAATCCTGCGAGCAGGATCGCAATCGCGACCTTGTACTCGATCAGGCTCAGGCGATGCATACCGACGGCGAGCAGCACCACAGGCACGGCAAAGATCGCGATCCTGCGGCTCCAGGTCGCGAGCTTCGACACACGAACTTCGACATACAGGCGGCGGCGGATCATGCGGTGGCGGTTGTTGCCTACTCCGCAGCGCTCGGCAAGCGGTAATCGTGGAATTGCTCGCGGAGCGCCATTTTCAGGATCTTGCCTGTCGCTGTGTGCGGGATTTCGGCAACGAAGATGACGTCGTCCGGCAGCCACCATTTGGCGATCTTGCCGCGCAGATAGTCCAGCATGTCGCCCTTGGTGATCTTGCGATCTTTCTTGGGGACGACGATCAGGAGCGGCCGCTCATCCCACTTCGGATGCGGCACGCCGATCACCGCCGCTTCCGCCACGTCAGGGTGGCCGACGGCGATGTTCTCGATGTCGATCGAAGAAATCCACTCGCCGCCCGACTTGATGACGTCCTTGGCGCGATCGGTGATTTTCATGTAGCCGAGCGGATCGATGGTGGCGACGTCGCCGGTATCAAAATAACCCTCGTCGTCGAGAATTTGCCCGCCTTCGCCCTTGAAATAGGCGCGCGCCACCGTGCCGCCGCGCACTTTCAGGCGACCGAAGGTCTTGCCGTCCCACGGCAGTTCGTTGTTTTC
Source organism: Xanthobacteraceae bacterium (assembly GCA_035555855.1). Lineage (GTDB taxonomy): Bacteria > Pseudomonadota > Alphaproteobacteria > Rhizobiales > Xanthobacteraceae > Palsa-892. Next base: position 68,677 of record DATMGD010000004.1, on the reverse strand, counting down.
GTCATCGACGATTTTCATCTCGATACCGAACAGCGAGAAGCCCTGCTTCTCCTGCGTATCGAGACGCGCTTCGCGCTCAAATGCCGCCGCTTCCGGCTTGAGATGCCCGGCCGAGCCCACCGGGCTCATCTCGGTCATGCCCCAGGCGTGGCGAACGAGGACGCCGTAGTTGTCCTGGAATTTTTCGATCGTCGAGCGCGGGCAGGCCGAGCCGCCGATGAAAGCGAGCTTCAGCGAAGGAAGTTTCAGATCGTGCTTTTCCATGTGTTCGAGCAGCGCAAACCACACTGTTGGCACGCCCGCCGTGGAAGTGACCTGATATTTGTCGATCAGTTCATAAAGCGATGCGCCATCCAGCTTCGCGCCGGGCATGACGAGCGATGCGCCGTTCATCGGCGCCGAGAATGCCAGCGACCAGCTGTTGGCGTGAAAGAGCGGCACCACCGGCATGATGATATCGTTCGATGAAATGCCGAACACATCAGGCATTGCTGTCGCGAACGCCTGCAGCAAATTCGAGCGATGCGAATAAAGGACGCCCTTCGGATTACCGGTCGTGCCGGAGGTGTAGCACATGCCCGCCGCGGCATTTTCGTCGACCTTCACCCAGGCGAAATCGCCGTCGACTTCCGCGATCCAGTCCTCGTAGGCGACCGCATTCTTGAGGATCGTCTTCGGCATGTGTGCGGCATCGGTGAGGATGACGTAGCGCTCGATGCTCGGGAGTTGATCGGCGATCGCTTCCAGCATCGGCACGAAGGTAAGATCGACCAGCATCAGCCGGTCTTCGGCATGATTGATGATGTAGGTGATCTGTTCGGGAAACAGCCGCGGGTTGACGGTGTGATAGACCGCGCCCGCTCCCATGATACCGTACCAGCTCTCGAGATGGCGGGCGGTGTTCCAGGCCAGCGTGCCGACGCGGTCGCCCGGCTTGATGCCTTCTTTCACCAGCCGCTGCGCCACTTTAAGCGCGCGCGCTCGAACTTCCGTATAAGTCGTTTCGACAATCGGCCCTTCGACCGAACGGCTGATTACCTTATGCTGGCCGAACTGCGCCGCCGCATGGTCGATGACGCGGTTGCAGGTCAGCGGCCAGTCCTGCATCAGGCCTTGCACGGAAAATCTCCTGCTTCGCGTTCCTCGCGGCGCTGTTTCGCGCCTGTTTGTTGACTATAAAATGAGCCGGTTTCTGTTTTCGCGCAACCTGCCGCGATTTGGCCTCGCTCGCCCGACACCTTGCCTGCAAATCCGGGGTATCATGTCTTCCGCCGTTTTTCTCCTTCGCGTCTTCGCGCTCGCTGCCGGCCTGCTCGCCGGATTGTCTGCGCTTGCGAAGGAGATTCCGCTGCCGCCGCCCCGGCCGCCGGAGGCCGATCAGCCTCAGGAGAAACCGCACCCGAAAGGCCCGCAGCAGATCACGGCCGATCCGGCAGCGATTGAGGCCGCTAAACACGAATGCGAAGCCTTCTTCAAGGCCGATGTCGCGGAAGCCGAATTCGTCGATGCAATTGCCTGGGACAACGGCTGCCTTGCGGCGGCACCCGTCAGCGTCACCGCCATCAAGCTCGCGAACGGCAAACGTATCGAACTTAAGCCCGCCGCCATCCTGCGCTGCTCGATGGCGCTTGCCGTCGCGAACTGGATGCGCGACGCGCTCGCGCCGGCCGCGAAAAAGCTTAGCAGCGAAATCGACCGTATCGATGTCGCCGCCTCTTACGCCTGCCGGCCGCGCAACAATGTCCTCGGCGCTCTCTTAAGCGAACACGGCAAGGCCAACGCGCTCGACATCCGTTCGCTGCACTTCGCCAATGGTGCGAGCTTCGTGATCGAGAAGGCGCAAGGCCGGCGCGAGTTTCTGGTCGAGATGCGCAAATCGGCCTGCGTGCGTTTCATGACCGTGCTCGGGCCCGGCTCCGACCGCGCCCACGAAAACCACCTCCACGTCGACCTTCAGGCCCGCCGCAACGACTACAAGATTTGCCAGTGGATCCTGCCGCGCCCCGAGGGCGCCACTTCACCCCATGAAATCGCCGCAAGCGTCGAAATCGAAGGCCACGGCAGGGGCAAGGAAGTGCGCGGCCAAGGAACGCGCGGTAAGAAACCGGCAAATAAACTGTGATGCTGTTCCCTCCATGCTGATGACCCGCCGCCATTTCCTGACCGGTACCGCCGCGCTTGGCGGCACGACGCTTGCAATCGGCGCCTATGCCGGCATCGTCGAGCCCGCGTTCCTGCTCTCGGTCACCGAATACCGGCCGACGCCGCCCGGCTGGCCGAGCGATTTCCCGCTCAACATCGCCGTGATCGCCGACCCGCATGCGGCGGAGCCCTATATGGGCGTGCGGCGTATCGAGGAGATCGTCGCGGCGACGAATGCGCTAAATGCCGATCTTGTCGTGCTGCTCGGCGACTTCGAGGGCAATCACCGCTTCGTCACGAGCCTCGTTCCGTCCGACACCTGGGCGCCGCTCTGGGCCCAGTGCAAGGCGCCGCTCGGCGTCTATTCGATCCTCGGCAATCACGACTGGTGGTTTCACCTCCCGCGCATCCGCCGCTCGATCGAAAAGGCCGGCATTCCGATTTTGGAGAATGACGGCGTTCAGCTCAGCCATCGCGGACGCAAGTTCTGGCTCCTGGGGCTCGGCGACCAGCTCGCCTACATTCTCGGGCACCGGCAATTTCGCGGCGTCGATGACCTGCCGAAGACGCTCGCCAAAATCGACGACGACGCGCCGGCGATTTTGCTCGCGCACGAGCCCGACATTTTCGTCAAGGTGCCGCAGCGCATCTCATTGACGCTCGCCGGCCACACCCATGGCGGCCAGGTGCGGCTGTTTGGCTATTCGCCTATCGTGCCGAGCAGCTACGGCAATCGCTTCGCCTATGGCCACATCGTCGAAGATGACCGGCACATGATCGTTTCGGGCGGGCTCGGCTGTTCGATGCTGCCGGTACGCTTTGGCGTTCCGCCCGAGATCGTGCTGGTGCGGCTGGGCGGAATGCCTGCCGCCTGACATGCGGCTGTATCGAAACGGCACGCTCGCGTCCGGTTCGCTCAAGGCTTTCAGCTTTCAGCAACCATGTGACCGGAAAGGCGAGGAACCCGCAATCGCGCGAAAGCGCCGTTAAGCATGTTCCGGCTAGCGTTGCGCCCGAACCAAACCGGAATTCGCCATGCGCAACATCATGACGCCCCTCACACAATCGCTGCAGCGCTTCGCGCGCGATGAACGCGGCGCGACCGCTATCGAATATGCTCTTATCGCGGGCTGCATTTCAATCGCGATCGTGGCCACCGCCACCAGCATCGGCACGACGCTCAACAACACCTTCACGTCGGTGAAGAACGGCTTTCCTTCCTGAAAGCAAAAAGGCGCGGGCTTTGTGCCCGCGCCTAGTCGCCCCCAAGATTGCCGGTCGTCTTAGATGACGACCACAGTCGCGCCGACCGGCACCCTATTGTAAAGATCGATGACATCCTCGTTCAGCATGCGGATGCAGCCGGACGAGATAGCCTGCCCGATATATTCCGGCTGATTGGTGCCGTGAATGCGGAACAGCGTGTCCTTGTTGCCCTGATAGAGATAAAGCGCGCGCGCGCCCATCGGGTTGTGCGGGCCCGGGCCGACATGTTTGGGCAGTTCAGGCATGCGCTTGAGGATGTCGGGTGTCGGCACCCATTGCGGCCACTCGGTCTTGCGACCGACCTTGGCGATGCCGCGCCAGCTCAAGCCTTCTTCGCCGACGGTGACGCCGTAGCGATAGGCTTTGCCTTTTTCCTGCACCAGATAAAGAAACTTGCGTTCGGTATCGACGACGACGGTGCCGGGTGCTTCCTTACCCGAGTAGTCGACGAGATGACGCAGCCAGCCTTCGCTCGGTTTGTGATTGAGATACGGCGCGCTGGCGAGCAACTTCTTGTCGCGCGGCTTGAGCGCTGCATCCGTCACCGGATCCAGCGTTTCGGAGATGCAGCCGGCCAGCGCGAACGCTGCGACAACGATCAAAGCGAGCTTCTTGAAAAACATGTCTTCGAAATCCCTGTCGGTCCAGCCCCCTGGAGCCCAGTGGATGAGCGTGAGATACCGGGCTCCGGTTGCGTTGGGAAGTCACGAAACGGCCCGTGCTTCGCATTGCCAAAACCTGTTGCATAAATATCGCAGACGGCATCGCCAAATGGCGTAGATCGAGACCGCGTTAACGCGCGCGTCAGCGCATGAAACAGTCTGCAACATTAAATTCCCGACAGCTTCGCGTTTGGCCTCAAATGGCCGTGATTGCTGCCTAAATCCGCCGCACACGGAGACCACTGAGGCACCTGCAAGCCACTCAGTAACGAAGGGACGAGTTATGTCGGAAACGAAAGAGGCCCCGAGCACCCAAGCGGCAGAACGCCGCGGTGATCTCGGTGATCAATATCGCAAGATCGGAATCTCGGCGCTGGCCGCCACGCTGCCTTATGCCGGCGAGCAGAAGAATACGAACTATGCGCCCGCCAAAAAGGTGCTGACGATTCGCGACCTCGAATGGCTGGCCGGCTGAACCACGCCGCGCGGCCTGTCGCGCACCTCCCGGACTTTTGAGCCACGGCGATCGCAAGGTCGCCGTGGACTGCTTTTCAGCAACCCGCTAGAGCGGGTTCTTGAAGGTGAACCGCTCTACCTGCCTCCTTGCGCAATTCCTGATGGAAAACCGCTTCGCACTTTTCCTGGAATTGCTTTAGGAAAGCATCGGCCCGGGGAAACCGTATGCTCTATGCCTACACGCTGAACGGCACGACGCTCGAACGCAACGCCGTCGAAAACGGCGCGATCCCCGAGAACGCCGTTTGGGTCGACATGATCACCCCCACCAACGAAGAAGAACGCGCCGTCGAAGCGCGCTGTCACATCGAAGTACCGACACGCGAAGAAATGGCCGAGATCGAGCCGACCAGCCGGCTCTACGCCGAAAACGGCGCGCGCTACATGACGGCCTCGCTGATCTACGACGCCGAAACCGATCACCCCAAGCTCACGGTCGTGACCTTCATCCTTGCGCAGAACCGGCTCATCACCGTGCGCTATGACGAGCCGCGGCCATTTGCGCGCGTCGCGCTCAAGCTCGCGCGCAACTGTCCCATGAGCATCACCGGCGAAGCCGTACTGATCGAACTCCTCGACGCTATCGTCGATCGCGCCGCCGACGTGCTGGAGCGGGTCGGTGCCGAGGTCGATGCAGTGTCGCGCACGATCTTCGAAGGCCGCGCGACGCGCAACTCATCGAGCCAGCGCTATCAGGTCAGCCTGCGCGAAGTCGGACGCAAGGCCGATCTCACCTCAAAGATGCGGGAGTGTCTCGGCTCGGTCGGGCGGCTTATTCTGTTCTTCATCAACGACGCGCAGAACACGCGGCTGCCCAAGGATCAATATTCGCAGATCCGCGGCATGTCGCGCGACGTGACATCGCTCACCGATTACGCCGCCTTCCTCATCAACAAGCTGCAGTTTCTACTCGATGCGATCGTCGGCATGGTCAGCTTGGAACAGAACAACGTCATCAAGATCTTCTCGGTCGTGTCGGTTGCCTTGATGCCGCCGACGCTGATCGCCTCGATCTACGGCATGAACTTCAAGCACATGCCGGAACTGGATTGGCCGCTCGGCTATCCGCTCGCGATCATCCTGATGATCGCCGCGGCCGTCGCGCCGTATATTTTCTTCAAGTGGAAGCGCTGGCTCTGAGCCGCACAATTCACGGATAGAGCTTCTCCGTCGTCCACGCTTCGCCCGCCTTGGTGCGCCGGAACACGAGGCGGTCATGCAGGCGGAAGCGCTGGTCCATCCAGAACTCGATCTGCACCGGCATGATGCGATAGCCGCACCAGTGCGCGGGGCGCGGAACGGTGCCGGGGTATTCCTTTTCATAACGGGCAATGGCCGCTTCCAGCGTCTTGCGGTCATCGAGCGGCCGCGACTGGATGCTCGCCCAGGCGCCGATCTGCGAGCCGCGCGGACGGGTCGCGTAATAAGCGTCGCTTTCGGCCGCAGAAATCCTCTCGACCGGGCCCCGTATACGAATTTGGCGGTTTAAAGATTTCCAGTGGAAAACCATCGCCGCCTTCAAATTGCCCTCTAGCTCCTGTCCCTTGGTGCTCTCGGTATTGGTGAAGAAAACAAAGCCTCGCTCGTCGAATTTCTTCATCAGGACCATGCGGACGTCCGGCAAGCCGCCGGCATCCACTGTCGCAAGCGCGCAGGCGTCGGGATCTCTCGGTTCCTTCGCGGCAGCCTCCTTCAACCAGGAGGAAAACAACGCGATGGGGTCGCCGGCGTCGGGAAAGTCACTGATCTTTAACCCGGCCGGGTGTTCCATCGTTGGGTGGGGTTTTTGCGTCATGTCGGGGACCAATCCGGTGCTTCAAGAAACAATCCGTTCAAGCAGCCATTCCTATCACGGATCGCGCCGCTGTGGATTGATCGCGCTCAGCTTTGCAGCGATCATGCTCGGCGGCTGCAGCTCCTCGCTCCCCTCGATGTTCGGCGATAGCGGCAAGTCGACCCAGGTCGCCCGCTCCGAGAACGTGAAGCCCGAGCCGAACGTCACCGGCTCGCTCTCGCTCGCCAACAGCGCCAAGTCCACGATGTCGCCGCTCGACTGGAATATCGCGAAATCCGCGCTGCGCGAGTCGCTCGGCCGCGCCGAAGCCGGCGCCAGCCAGCCGTGGGAAAATCCGACCTCCGGCGCGCGCGGCACCGTCACCCCGGTCGCCGCGATCTACGAGAAGAACGGCTTTGCCTGCCGCAACTTTATCGTCAGCCACGTCCGCGAGAGCAAGGAAAGCTGGTTCGAAGGCACCGCCTGCCGCGTTCACCGCGGCCAGTGGGACGTGACGACCACGCGCCCGCTCGAAAAGTCCTGATCCCCTCTTTATTGCATCCGCGCTAGACTCTCCCCACATAAGGCGGCCGGGCGGCCGCCCGGCTGGAGGCTCGATTGGCTCGCGATCCGTATGATGTACTTGGCGTGCCGCGCAAAGCGGCCGAAGCGGATATCAAGAAGGCGTATCGCCGCCTCGCCAAGAAATATCATCCTGACACCAACAAGAACGACCCCAAGGCCAAGGAGCGCTTCGCCGAAGCGAACACGGCCTATGAAATCATTGGCGATACGAAGAAGCGCGCGGAGTTCGACCGCGGCGCAATCGATGCCGAGGGCAAGCCGAAATTTCAGGGCTTCCCGGGCGGCGGCGGTTATGGGGGTCCTCGGCCCGGCGGCGGCTTCGGCGGGCAGCCCGGCGGCGAGACGATCTTCGAGAGTTTCAGTTACGGCCCGGAAGGTTTTCACCGTAGCGGCGGACGCTCCGGCGGCGGCCGCTCGCGCGGCGGCTTCGAAGATATCCTGAGCCAGATGTTCGGCGGCGGTGGTGGCTTCGGCGGATTTCCCGGCGCCGAGACAGCCGAAGCACCGGTGCGCGGCTCTGACATCGGCATCTCTCTTTCGGTCTCGCTGGGCGAAGCCGCGCTCGGCGCGAAGAAGCGCGTCAAGCTGCCGAACGGTAAAGATGTCGAGGTGACAATCCCGGCCGGCATCACCGACGGCCAGCAGGTGCGGCTGCGCGGACAAGGCCTTTCCGCCGGCGGCGCGCCCGGCGATGCGATCGTGACAATTCATGTATTGCCGCACAGCGAACTCAAGCCGGAAGGCGCGGATTTGCGCGCCGACATTTTCATTCCACTCGAAGACGCGGTGCTTGGCGGCACGGCGCGCGTGCCGACGCTGTCGGGCGCGGTCGATCTGAAAATCCCGCCGCAAACTTCCGGCGGGCGCACGTTCCGCCTGAAGGGCAAGGGTCTGCCGAAAAAAGAGGGCGGGCACGGTGACTTACTTGCAACGATCAACATTCGTCTTGGCGATCCCGATGCCGATCTCGATGCGCTGATGAAGAAACGCCGCGAGAAGAAATAAAGACGAGCGCTCTCGTTACCGCGCGAACATTTCTCACCCGAACAGGCCGCCGGGACAGGCCCTTTTTATCCGCCGCTGATCGGGACTCTCGCCGGATGCGCCGTTTGCGGGCCATACGCATGCTCACGCGCGGCTTGATGGGCCGAAACGCGCGTGCCATAGAATTCGCAAATAACGCATTTTGCACGCGCGGAGGCGATTTATGGCCCAGAAGGTCGGCTTGATGCAGGGCAAGAAGGGGCTTGTCCTCGGCATCGCCAACAACCGCTCGATCGCCTGGGGTATCGCCAAGGCCTGCGCCGATCAGGGTGCCGAACTCGGTTTCAGCTACCAGGGCGATGCGCTGAAGAAGCGCGTCGAACCGCTCGCCGCTGAAGTCGGCGCCAAGGTCGTCGGCCATTGCGATGTCACCGATCCCGCGAGCATCGATGCGATCTTCGCCGAATCCGACAAGCAGCTCGGCGATCTCGACTTCGTCGTGCACGCCATCGCCTTCTCCGATAAGGACGAACTTGACGGCCGCTACGTCGATACGAGCGCCGACAATTTCAACAAGTCGCTTGCGATCTCCTGCTACTCGTTCACTGCGATCGCGCAGCGCGCCGAGAAGCGCATGAAGAACGGCGGCTCGCTCCTGACGCTGACTTACTACGGCGCCGAGAAGTGGGTACCGCATTACAACGTCATGGGTGTTGCCAAAGCGGCGCTGGAAGCGAGTGTGCGTTACCTCGCCGCCGATCTCGGTCCGAAGAACATTCGCGTCAACGCGCTCTCGGCCGGCCCGATCAAAACGTTAGCTGCGTCCGGCATCGGCGACTTTCGCTACATCCTGAAATGGAATGAACTCAACACGCCGCTCCGCCGCAACGTCACGATCGACGAAGTCGGGGACGCGGGCGTCTATTTCCTCTCCGATCTCTCGCGCGGCGTCACCGGCGAAGTGCAACACATCGACGCCGGCTACCACATCGTCGGCATGAAACACCCTGACGCTGCCGACATCAGCGTGGTGCCGTCGAAGGATTGAAACGGTGGCGCCCGCTCGCGCCGCTGGCGCTCTCGCTCTCATACTCGCCGCAACGGCCGCCATCGCGCAGGACGGGCCGCGCTTCTATCAAAGCGCCAACATCTCGGTTGGCCGCGAAGGCCGCCTCGCCTATTACGCCGCACCCGATGCGACGTGCCGCAAGAACGCGGTGCCGAAAATCGAAGTCGTCGGCGTGCCGTCCTACGGCAAGCTTGCATTTCGTCCCGAGCGGCTGATGGCGCATGCCGATGTCGTACCGCCACAGGCTTATGGCTGCCTCGGCCAGTTCGTCGATGCGACGGCGGTGTTCTACAAACCAGCCGCGCGCTATCGTGGCACCGACCGCGCGGTGCTGCGAATCACCTTCCCGTCAGCAGATGGCACAGCGGTCACGCGAACCGACGAAATCTTCATCAGCGTGCGCTGACGAAACGAAGCCTTCGACAATAAGCCTTGCAAGAAATCATGCCTCCCAAGCTCTATTACATCCGTCACGGCCAGACCGAATGGAATGCCTCGGGCCGCGTGCAGGGCTGGCGCGACATTCCGCTGAACGACAAGGGCCGCGCGCAGGCGGCGCAGGCGGGCGGCGTCTTGCGCGAACTGCTCGCGCGCGAGCAGCGCAAGCACACCGAGATACCCTTCATCGCAAGCCCGCTCGGCCGCACGCGCGAGACGATGGAGCTCGTGCGCACCTCGATCGGCCTGCCGCGCGAAGGCTACGCGCTCGAAGCGCGGCTGCGCGAGATCGGCTATGGCGACTGGGAAGGCATGACCTTCGCCGAGATGCGGACGGCACATCCCGAACATTACGCATTGCGCGACGCCGACAAGTGGGGCGTCGCTGCACCGGGCGGCGAGAGCTATGCCGACCTCGAGGCACGGATCGGCGGCTGGCTCGAATCGCTCGCGCAGGATGCTGTGGTGGTGGCACACGGCGGCACGATGCGGGCGCTGATGGTGGCGCGCGGGGTCGAAAGCGCAATCGAGGCAGCCGAGCGCTATATCGAGCAGGGCGTCGTCTACGTTTTCGAGGGCAACCGGCTCACCAAACACGGTTAAGACGGCGCGCGTTTGACCCTTGTTTGACCCCTGCGCGGGCCGCTCGTACAACGATTGCGAAAATCGCAACGGGCTCAACATGTCGTTCAATACATTCGGCCATCTGTTCCGCGTCACGACCTTCGGCGAAAGCCATGGGGTCGCGATCGGCTGCGTCGTGGACGGCTGCCCGCCGGGCCTGCCGCTGACGGCCGCCGACATCCAGCGTGATCTCGATCGCCGCCGTCCGGGCCAAAGCAAGTTCGTCACGCAGCGGCGCGAGCCCGACGCGGTGAAGATTCTCTCCGGCACCTACGAGAAAGACGGCCGAGAGGTTACGACCGGCACGCCGATCGCGCTCTTGATCGAGAATGTCGATGCGCGCTCGAAAGACTACAGCGAGATTGCCGACAAATATCGTCCCGGGCACGCCGACTACGTTTACGACATGAAGTACGGCGTGCGCGACCCGCGCGGCTCGGGCCGCGCTTCGGCACGCGAAACCGCCTCGCGCGTCGCGGCGGGCGCTGTCGCGCGCAAGGTGCTGCCCGAGGTGAAGGTTCGCGCGGCGCTCGTGCAGATGGGCAAGATCAAGGTCGATCGCGCCAATTGGGACTGGAACGAGGTCGGCAACAATCCGTTCTTCTGCCCGGACGCCAAAGCGGCGAAGCAGATGGAAGAATATCTCGACGGCATCCGCAAAAGCGGCTCGTCCATCGGTGCGGTGATCGAAGTCATCGCCGAGAACGTGCCGCCTGCGCTCGGCAGCCCGATTTACGGCAAGCTGGATAGCGAAATCGCGAGCGCGCTGATGAGCATCAACGCCGTCAAGGGCGTCGAGATCGGCGCGGGTTTTGGTGCCGCCGAACTTACCGGCGAAGAGAACGCCGACGAGATGCGCATCTCGAACGACGGCGCGCCGAAATTCCTCTCGAACCATGCGGGCGGCGTGCTCGGCGGAATCTCGACCGGTGCGCCGGTCGTTGCGCGCTTCGCGGTGAAGCCGACCTCTTCCATCCTGACGCCGCGCAAGACAGTAGATCGCTACGGCTCCGAGACCGACGTCTCGACCAAGGGCCGCCATGATCCTTGCGTCGGCATCCGCGCGGTGCCGATCGGCGAAGCCATGCTCGCCTGCGTGCTCGCCGACCAATTCCTGCGCCATCGCGGACAGGTCGGTTGCGAGCCGGCGCGCTGGCCGTTCCCGAAGAAGTGTGAGCAATGACCGAAGATACCCAAAACGCCATGGAAGCGGCGATCGCAGCTTTTGCACGCGGTGAACTCGTCGTCGTCACCGACGATGACGACCGCGAGAACGAGGGCGACCTCTTCATCGCCGCCTCGCTGTGCACTCCGGACAAGATGGCGTTTCTCATTCGCCACACTTCCGGCATCGTCTGCACGCCGGTCACGCCCGACGAAGCACGGCGGCTGCAGCTTTCGCCGATGGTGTCGGCGAACGATGCGCCGCTCGGCACGGCCTTCACCGTCTCGATCGACGTCAAGCACGGCATGAATACCGGCATCTCGGCCGAGGAGCGCACTAATACGGCGCGCGCGCTTGCCAACCCCAACATGGGCGCCGTCGATTTCGTCCGCCCCGGCCATGTGTTTCCGTTAATCGCCCGTGAGGGCGGCGTGTTGATGCGTTCGGGCCACACCGAAGCCTGCGTTGACCTCTGCAAGCTTGCAGGCCTGCCACCGGTCGGCGTCTTGGCAGAACTCGTCAACGACGACGGCACCGTGATGCGCGGGCCTGCGGTCGCGGCCTTCGCCAAACAGCACAAGCTCGCGCAAGTCTCCATCGCCGAGATGATCGCCTTTCGGCAGGCGCGCGAGAAGCTCGTCGAGCATGTCGCGACTTTTCCGATCAAGACCGAGATCGGCGAACTCACCGGCCATGCTTACGTCACGCCGTTCGATGCCGTGCATCACATGGCCTTCGTCTACGGCAAGATTGGCGATGGCAAGAACATCCCGGCGCGGCTGCACCGTGCCGACGTCATCGACGACATCTTCGCCGGCGGCAAGACGATCCACAACGCGCTAAAGCGTTTCAAGGCCGATGGCCGCGGCGTGCTGGTGTACCTGCGCGACGGCACCGCCGGCGTGCCGGTGGTGAAGCACGAGAGCGAAAAGACCTCGGCGACGGCCGCGGCGCGCGACCGGCAATGGCGCGAGATAGGCCTTGGCGCGCAGATCCTGCGCGATCTCGGCATCTCCTCGATCCGGCTCCTTTCGTCCAGCAAACGCACCTATGTGGGCCTTGCCGGTTTCGGCATCGAGATCGTCGCCACCGAAACGCTCGACAGCTGACCCGCTTACCACTTACTCCGCCCTAGCCGCGCCTTGGTGGCGCCGCGAAGCCGTGGCAGCATGCATGATCGCGGCTTTGACGGGAGGCGGCGACGATGCGGAAGCTCCTCTGGCGCAGCTTGACGGCCCTGCTGCTCGCAGCAGCGACGACGGCCAATGCCGCAACACCTGTTACGCGTGACAGCCAGGTCGATGTCGAACTCGTCATCGCAGTCGATATTTCGTTCTCGATGGACAGCGACGAGCAGGAACTGCAGCGCGACGGCTATATCAGCGCGCTCACGTCGCGAGAATTTCTCGATGCCGTCCGCAAGGGCCCTACCGGCCGCATCGCCGTCACTTATGTCGAATGGGCGGGCATGAACGATCAGCGCGTCATCGTGCCGTGGCAGATGATCGACGGGCCGGAAGCGGCCGACGCTTTCGTCGAAACGCTCAACCGCTCGCCGACGCGGCGCGCCTCGCGCACTTCGATTTCGGGCGCGCTGCACTTTTCCGCGGCGCTGTTCGACGACACGCCGTTCAAGGGCCTTCGCAAGGTGATCGACGTCTCGGGCGACGGCACCAACAATCAGGGCGAGATCGTCACCACCGTGCGCGACGCGACGGTCGCCAAAGGCATCACCATCAACGGCTTGCCGATCATGCTGAAAGAGTCGAATGTCGGCTTTCTCGATATTCCGAATCTCGACGAGTATTACGAGGATTGCGTGATCGGCGGCGTCGGCTCTTTCACGGTGCCGGCGCGCGGCAAGGCGCAATTCATTGATGCGATCCGCAAGAAACTGCTGCTCGAAGTCGCCGGGAAGATGCCTTCGCCTGAGGGGCTGCGGCCGATTCCGATTTCAGCCGACAAGCCGCGCGTCTCCTGCACCATCGGCGAGAAAATGTGGAGTGAGCGCTGGGGGACGGACCATTAGCGCTCGAACACGCCGACCAGCTCGACATGCGCGGAGTAGCGAAATTGATCGACCGGCGTCACGCGCAACAAGCGGTATCCGGCGCTGACGAGAATGCGCGCGTCTCGCGCGAACGTCGCCGGGTTACAGGAGACATAAATCACTTTTTCGATCTTGCTGCGCGCAAGCTCTTTTGCCTGCATCTCGGCGCCCTGACGCGGCGGATCAAGGACGACAAGATCGCAGCCTTTCAATTCGACGGCAACGAGCGGGCGGCGAAAGAGATCGCGCGTAATCGTTTCGATCGGCTTCAGTCCTGGCGCTTTGGCGGCTTCGCGCAGCGTATTTACCGCGGGCGCATCGCTATCGGCGGCCAACACTTTCGATCGTTCTGCAAGCCGCAGAGCAAATGTACCGACGCCGCAAAAAAAATCGGCGACTCTCTTCGCCTCGCTCGCCGCTTCCAGCACGAGCCGCGCGAGCGTGTCCTCGCCCGCTCGAGTCGCCTGCAAGAAGCTACCCGGTGGCAGCACGACGCGGGCGCGGCCGACCGTAAGCGTAGGAGAAGTGAGTTGCGTCACCATCTCGCCGTGGCGGGTGATGCGCGCGAGCTTCTCGCCGGCCGCGAGATCCGCCAGCGCCGAAGTCATCTTGCGGTCGATGGGGCCGGAGCCGCGCACATCGAGGTCGAGGCCGCCTTCGGTCGCAGTGAAATGCAGATCGAGCGGTTTGTCGCGCGGCGCGAGAATTTCGGCGACGCGGCGGCCGATCGCGAAGACGTTTTTTAACGCGGGCGCCAGCACCGGGCACGCTTCAATCGGCACGATGGCGTGCGAGCGGCGGCCGGCAAAACCGACGGCAAGGTTTTTGCCCTTCTCGCTACCCGCCCCGCGCCTCGCGTGAAGCACAGCGCGGCGGCGCCCTTCGCCGTGGACGTCGATCAGCGGTGCGACTTCCGCTTCAATTCCTTCCTGTGCGAGCGCGGTTACAACCAGCGCATGTTTCCACGCGCGATAGCCTTCGGCCTGCCAATGCTGCAAAGCGCAGCCGCCGCAGGTGCCGAAATGCGGGCAGATCGGCGCGACACGCTCAGTGCTCGATTTCAGGACTTTTAAAAGCCGTGCGCGTTCGCCTTCGATCTCGATCTCGACCGTTTCGCCCGGCAGCGCATAGGGCACGAAAACGCGGCCGTGCGGCGTGACGGCAATGCCATCGCCCTGATGGCCGACATGGTCGATATGGACGCGCTCAGACATAACGCGCGGCTCTACGGGTGAAACGCGCCGCCGTCCAGCCCTCAGGCGAGCCCGCGTGCCATTTCTGCACCGGCCGGCAAGCCATTCGCGGTCAGGCGCTGGAAGCGCCTGACGAGCAATATGGCATAGACGATGAGTCCGAGCGTCAGCCCGACCCAGATGCCCGGCGCGCGATAGCCGAACGTGAAGGCCAGCAGATAAGCCGAGACGAAGCCGACGAGCCAGAAGCTCAGCGCCGCGTAAATGAGCGGCACGCGCGTATCGTTCAGCCCGCGCAGCGCGCCGAGCGCCACTGTCTGCAAGCCGTCGAAGACGAAGAAGCCAGCGCCCATGCCGAGCAAGAGCGAAGCAAGCGCGAGCGTCTCGGGGTGCGCCGATGTTTCATTCAGGAAGAAAAACGGGATCGTGTCGCGCGTCAGCGCGACGACCAGCGCCATCGTCAGCATGAACACAACACTCAAGATCAGCGCGGCAAAACCAGCGCGGCGCGCTGCTTCCGGTTCGAAGCGCCCGACGGCATGGCCGACACGCACGGTCGCTGCCATCGAGATGCCGAACGGCACCATGAACATGATGGAGGCAACCTGAATGGCGATCTGGTGCGCGGCCAAGGCTTCCGTGCTGATCCAGCCCATCAAGAGGCTGGCGCAGGCGAACAGGCCGAACTCCAGCAGGAAACTTCCCGAGATCGGCAGGCCGACAACGAGCAGCCGAACGAACAACGCGCTATCGAAGCGCCAGAATTTGCCGAGCACGCGATATTTCTTGAACGGCCGCATGGCGTAGCACATCCAGATCAGCGCGGCGCACATCAGGATATTGATCGCAGTCGTCGCGACACCGGCACCGAGAATGCCGAGCTTGGGCATACCGAAGACGCCGTTGATCATGCCGTAGGCGAGCACGGCGTTCGCCGGGATCGCGGCAAGCGTCACCCACAGCGCGGGTTCGGGGCGGTTCACCGCACTCATGAAATTGCGGATGGCGATATAGCCCCAGGCCGGCACGAGGCTCCAGCCGAGGCCTGAGAGATATTCCTGCGCGAGTGCCGCCGTCTGTGGCTCCTGTCCCGCGAACAGCAGAAAGTCCTCGCCATACATCTGCAAGAGACTCAGCGGCAGGCCGAACAGCACCGAAGCCCACAAGCCCACGCGCAGCGCGCGGCGGACCATGCGGGGCTCGCGTGCGCCATAGGCCTGCGCGGCGAGCGGAGCCACCGCCGAGACGAAGCCCATGCCGGCGACAAAGGCGACGAACAACACGATCTGACCGAGCGCCGCCGCGGCAATCGCCTCGTCGCCGAGCCGGCCGATCATCGCTAGATCGGTCGTCATCATCGCGACCTGACCGAGTTGTGTCAGCGCGATCGGAAACGAGAGCCTGATCGTCTCGATCATCTCTTCGCGCCAAAGGCTGATGCACGGCGAGCGTGCGGCCGTTATCGTCGTCGGAGCTGTCATCGCGGGGACCATAGTGGCTATTGCGGCAAGAGAAAGTCGCAGGACCGAATGACAGGTCTGCGGATTACAACACGGCAAAAACCTGCTTTGACGCCCGCTGGCACGGTGCTAAAGAACCGCCTCACCTGTCTCTCACTCGGAATTGGAGACTGCCGATGCGCCGCGCGCTGCGACGCTCGTTATCGATCATGAGCATTGGGCTGGGCATGGCATTTGCAGCCCTGCCCGCGCTTGCGCTCAATCCGCCGCCACCCGTGGCGGACGGAGCCGTGCAACTTGCTGCCGCCAAACGCAAGCTCTCACCGAAAGAGCGTGCCGCCGAGGCCGCGCGCAAGAAAAACGAAGCGCAGGCCAAGCTCGCTCATGTCTGGGTACTCGGGCGCGACAACAGCCGCCCGGCGCTGATGTTCTCGCGCATGAACGGCGACGATGTGCGGCTTTCGCTTTCCTGTCAGCCGGACACAGGCCTCGTCCGCATCATCGTGTTCGATGTGCCCGCCAAGGGCATGAAGACCGGCGACGGCGGCCGGGTGCGGCTCTCGAACGGCCCGGCGCGGCTCGAGGTGGCGGCGACAGCGCTGCCGAACGAAAAGAACGCGCGCGCAGTCGATCTCGGCGGCATCACGCGGGTCAGCCCACGGCTGTTCGCGCTGTTCGAGACCGGTGAGACGATTGTGGTGGAGGTGCCGGGGCGCACGACTGGCATTCCGCTGAAATCGCTCGGGCCGAAAAAAGAAGCCTTCAAGCGGGCGTGCCTCGGGGGGCGGTAATGCCTAGCGGCGCAAACCCGCGAGCTGGCGCGCCTGAGCACCACGGCCGAGCGCGGTAAGCGCTTCAGTGGCAATCGCCCTCGCATCCAGGCCGGCCATCGCATATTGCGCGGCGGGCGTGTCGTGATCGATGAATACATCGGGCAGCGCCATGGTGCGCACCTTGAGGCCGCGCTCCATCAAATCAGTGCGCGCGATCAGCTCCAGCACATGGCTACCGAAGCCGCCGACCGACCCTTCTTCCACCGTCATCAGCAATTCGTGCGAACGCGCGAGCCGCAGCACGAGATCGCGGTCGAGGGGTTTCGCAAAGCGCGCATCCGCCACCGTCACGGTAATGCCCTGTGCAGCGAGTTCATCCGCCGCCTTGAGGCACTCCGAAAGGCGTGTGCCGAAACTCAGGATCGCCAAGGACGAGCCTTCGCGCAGCACGCGGCCCTTGCCGATCTCGAGGGGCTTGCCCTCTGCGGGCAGCACGACGCCCGCCCCCTCGCCGCGCGGAAAACGAAACGCAGAGGGAATATCGTCGAGCGCGGCAGCCGTCGCGACCATGTGCATAAGCTCGGCTTCGTCGGCAGCGGCCATCACCACGATGTCGGGCAGGCATGTCAGGAAAGCAATGTCGTAGGAACCGGCATGGGTCGCGCCGTCAGCGCCGACGAGACCGGCGCGGTCGATCGCGAAACGCACCGGGAGCTTCTGCAGCACTACGTCATGTACGAGTTGATCGTAGGCGCGTTGCAGGAAGGTCGAATAGATCGCGGTAAAGGGCTTGAGGCCCTCGGTCGCCATACCCGCCGCGAACGTCACCGCGTGCTGCTCGGCGATGCCGACATCGAAGGTACGCGCCGGAAACTTGTGCGCGAAAAGATCGAGCCCGGTGCCAGACGGCATCGCGGCGGTGATCGCGACGATCTTGTCGTCTTTCTGCGCTTCCTTGATCAGGCTTTCGGCGAAGACCTTGGTGTAGGACGGCGCACCTCCCTTCGACTTCGACTGCTGGCCGGTCGCGACATCGAATTTGACGACGCCATGATACTTGTCGTCGGACGCCTCGGCCGGCGGATAGCCGTGACCCTTCTTGGTAACGACATGGACGAGCACCGGGCGGCTGTCGCTGTTGTTCTTGACGTTGTTCAGAACCGGCAACAGGTGATCCATGTTGTGGCCGTCGATCGGCCCGACATAATCGAAGCCCAGTTCCTCGAACAGCGTGCCGCCGGTCATCAGGCCGAGCGTATGTTCGAAGGCGCGGCGGAAGAACTGCGAGACGCGCTTGGGGAGATAACCCGAGGCGCATTCCCACAGCTTGCGCATGCGAGAATAAGTTCGGCCGGAGAGTCGCCGCGCGAGGTAAGCCGACATCGCGCCCACCGGAGGGGCGATCGACATATCGTTGTCGTTGAGGATGACGATGAGGCGCGTCTTGGTCGCGCCGGCATTGTTCATTGCTTCATAGGCCATGCCGGCGGAGAGCGAGCCGTCGCCGATGACGCAGACGACGTTGAAGTCCTCGCCTTCGAGATCACGGGCCACAGCAATGCCGAGACCGGCCGAAATCGAGGTCGAAGCGTGCGCCGCGCCGAAAACGTCGTATTCACTTTCCGAGCGCCGGGTGAAACCCGAAAGCCCCCCGCCCTGACGCAGCGTGCGGATCTTGTCGCGGCGGCCCGTAATGATCTTGTGCGGATAGGTCTGATGACCGACGTCCCAAACGATCTTGTCGCGGGGCGTGTCGAAAACATAATGTAGCGCAACGGTCAGCTCGACGACACCGAGCCCGGCGCCAAGATGGCCGCCGGTAACGGACACTGCATCAACCGTCTCGCGGCGCAATTCGTCGGCGAACTGCTGAAGCTGCGCGGGCGCGAGCTTCCGCAGATCGGCGGGGACATTCACCTTGTCGAGCAGCGGCGTCTGGACTGGCACTGGCGGCTTCTATCGCGCTTATTTTCTACCTTGCTGGCTTACACAATGCCGCAGGGCCACGCAACGCGAAGAGTTCCGTTGCGACTTTTGCCGTATTTCAGCGCTCGGGCAGCGGGATGAACTCGGTGTCGCCCGGCACGCCTTCAAAGCGCCCGGCTTTCCAGTCGGCCTTGGCATCTTCGATCCGTTCCTTGCGCGAGGAGACGAAATTCCACCAGATGTAGCGCGGCCCGTCCATCGGCGCGCCGCCGAGCATGGCGAAACGCGCAGGCTGCGACGCGCGCATGGTGATGCGGTCGCCTGGCTTGAAGACCAAGAGCTTGCCTTCCCCGAAACGCTCGCCGGCGATTTCGATCTCACCGGAAACAACATAAATCGCACGCTCCTCGTAATCAGCGTCGAGCGGCACACTGGTGCCTGCTTCCAAAGAGAGATCGGCGAAGAACGTATCGTGCAGCGTCTTCACAGGTGAAGAGACGCCGAACATCTTGCCCGCGACGATGCGCGCCGATTTGCCTTCGCCGGTGACGAGCGGCAAATCCTGCTGGCCGTAATGGGCGAACAGCGGGTCGGTTTCCTCGTCCCGGACGGGCAGCGCGACCCAGCATTGCAGGCCATGCAGCGGCTCGCCGCCCTGGCGGTGATCGGGCGCGGTGCGCTCGGAATGGGTGATGCCACGACCTGCCGTCATCCAGTTCACATCGCCCGGGCGAATGGGAACATCGCTACCAAGACTGTCCTTGTGCACAATCTCGCCCTTGAACAAGTAAGTCACGGTCGCAAGTCCGATATGCGGATGCGGCCGCACATCGACGCCGTGACCGGCCTTGAATTCTGTCGGGCCCATATGATCGAGAAATGTGAACGGGCCGACCATGCGTCGGCGCGACGACGGCAGCGCGCGGCGCACGGTGAAATCGCCAAGATCGGCGGTGCGGGGCACGATGACGAGATCGAGTGCGTCGCAGGATTGCGGATCGCCGAGTTTCGGGTCTTCCGCCGGGAAGAAGCTCATGCTCCCCTCCTTCGGTTGCGTGCTTTCAGTTAACTGCCGTCGAGCGGCTCGGTGCCGGTCGCCTTGCCCTTGGCGTCGCGGGTGATCTTCTCGACGCGCGCTTCGGCTTCGGCGAGAAGCGCATCGCAGCGCTTCTTCAACGCCTCGCCGCGCTCGTAAATCTTGATCGACTCTTCGAGCGCGACGTCGCCGCGCTCGAGACGCTGGACGATCTGCTCGAGCTCGGCAAGCGCCTTTTCGAACGGTAATGCGGTGACGTCGGCGAACTCTTTTTCTTTTGCCATCGCTGATCCGTTATCCCGCCTTCATCAGTTCGGTGACATGCGCCGCGGTCGAAAGCGCAAGCCCCTGCAGATCGTAGCCGCCCTCTAACACCGAGACGACACGGCCTTTGGCATGCTTGTCGGCAACATCCATCAACTTCTGCGTGATCCAGGCGAAATCCGCCTCAACAAGATTGATGTTCGCGAGCGGATCGCGCGTATGCGCATCGAAGCCCGCCGAGATGATGACGAGGTCGGGACGAAAATCGTTGAGACGCGGCAACAAGCGGCTCTCGACGGCTTCGCGAAACTGCGTGCCATTATCGCCGGACGATAGCGGCGCGTTGACGATGGTGTTCTTGGCGCCGGTTTCGTTCTTTGCGCCGGTGCCGGGATAGAGTGGCATCTGGTGCGTCGAGCAATACATGACGGCGGGATCGTTCCAGAAAATTTCCTGGCTGCCGTTGCCGTGATGGACGTCGAAATCGATGATCGCGACGCGCTCGGCGCCGTGCTTGGCGCGGGCGTGGCGCGCGGCAATCGCCGCGTTGTTGAAGAAGCAAAAACCCATCGCTGTCACCGTCTCGGCATGGTGGCCGGGCGGGCGCATGGCGACGAAGGCGTTATTCGCCTTGCCCTGCATCACTTCATCGACTGCCTGGCAGGCGCCGCCGGCGGCACGCAGGATCGGCTCCCAACTACCGTGCGAGAGCGCGGTGTCGCCGTCGATGCGCGCGAGATCGCCGTCCTCGGGGATCGCGCGTTCCATCGCGTCGTAATAGTCGGCAGGGTGAACGCGCAGCACCTGCTCACGCGTGACGTGCGCGGGCGTCTTGCGTACGAGCTTCTTGAAGCGCTCGTCCGACAGAACCTTCTCGACGGCGCGCAGGCGATCGGGCCGTTCGGGATGGCCTTCCGGCACTTCGTGCAGGAGGCTCGACTCGTGGGAATAAAGAAGCGTGGTCATGATGATCTTTCGGCTTTGAAATTACGCGACAGGGACGGTGCTGGCTACCCGCTCCTCAAGTGATTTCTCACTGGAGCGACGCGATTTACTTCCCGCCAGAACGGGAGTCGTTTCAATTCGCTGCAGCCGCCGCCGTGACCTCCTGCTTTGCTGCAACTTGCTTGAGAAATCACTTGAAGTTCTTCTTCATGTGATGATTCAACGAGTTCCACTAATATTTTCGACGGTTTTCCGGCCTTTTTGAGCCGCAAACGCCGAGCAGGCTCGAATCAAGTAAGCCTTCTGCCGAAAACGGCAAACTAGGAACCGGCCTTCATGCGGCTCAAGCTCCTCGTCATCACGGGCGCGATTTTCGCGGCGGGACTCGCACCAGCTGTGGCCCAGCCGGTGCACATCGTCGCCTTCGGCGACAGCAACACCGCGGGCTTCCGCGTCCTCGACAGGAACACCTACCCCGCCCAGCTCGAGCGCGCGCTGCGCGCTAAGGGCTACGATGTGCGGGTAAAGAACAGCGGCATCTCGGGCGAAACCTCGGGCATGGGGCTGCGGCGTTTCGACCGCGCGATCCCGCAAAATACGAACGTGGCAATCGTCTATTTCGGCCGCAACGATCTGCGGTGGGGCATTGAAGCGAAAAAAATCCGCGCCAACATCGATACCATCGTGAAGAAGTTGACCGAGCGCGGCATTCGCGTGCTGCTCGTGGGGCTCCGCACCTTCGATCTCTCCGACGTCGCGCTGCAGAATGGCGCGCTCTACTACCCGGATTTCTTCAAGGGCGTCGCGAAAGACGGCGAGAAGGATCCGCAATACACGCTGGTGCTCGATCCGATCCAGCACCTCAATACCAAAGGCTATGCGGTCGTCGTTGAAAACCTGCTGCCGAGCGTGGAGCTATTGCTGCAAACGCCGCCGCCACTCGCGATGCCTGCCCCTGCGCCGCCAGCCGCAATGCAGCCGCCCCCGCCACCGCGCAGTGTAACGCGGTGACTATTTACGCGGGCCGAGGGTAACGCCCTTGGGCGGCGGGCGGTCATCAGGCACGAAGAAATCCGGCGCGAGCGCCGAGTCCGGCGTGATGCGATACTGCTCGAAATCGGTAACGCCTTCGGCGGCGAGAAAAGAATCGTCGATCAGGAAATTGCCGGTAAATTCGCGCGCCGGTTTCTGGAAAATGCGCCACGCCGCATCGGCGATGATCTCCGGCTTTCGGCTCATCTTCATCACCTTGTCGCCGCCGAGCAGATTCTCGATCGCCGCGGTCGCGATCGTCGTGCGCGGCCACAACGCATTGACCGCAATACCCTTCGGCCGCAGCTCACCGGCAAGTCCCAGGACCACCATGCTCATCCCGAACTTGGCCATGGTGTAGCCGGTATGCGGCGCGAACCACTTTTCCTTCATGTCGAGCGGCGGCGACATCATCATGATGTGCGGGTTCGAGCCTTTCGCCAGATACGGGATTGCGTGCTTCGAAACGAGAAACGTGCCGCGTGCATTGACCTGATGCATGAGATCGAAACGCTTCATCTCGATCTGCTCGACCGAAGCAAGATTGATGGCGGAAGCGTTGTTCACCACAACGTCGATGCCCCCGAAAGCTTCTGCTGTTTTGGTCAGCGCAGCCTTGACCGAATCCTCGTCGCGTACGTCGCAGACGATGGCAAGCGCCCTGCCGCCCGCCTTCTCGATTTCGGCTGCCGCGGTGTGGATGGTGCCCTTGAGCTTCGGATTTGGGGTATCGGTTTTGGCGGCGATCGCAATATTAGCTCCATCACTCGCGGCCCTGAGTGCAATCGCAAGCCCGATGCCGCGCGAGGCCCCGGTGATGAAAAGAGTTTTTCCTTTCAGTGACATCTAGCCCGCCAAAGCCGTTTCGGAATTCAGCACGGATTGCGCGCTCGTCATAACAACCGGCGCGAGGCCTACTGCCGCCGGCAAGAGATTTTCAGCGAAGAACCGCGCGATCTCGATGCGCGCGAGATGCGCGGGATCGATATCGCCGCCCGCTCGGGCTGTTGATGCCGCAAGCGCCGCCTCCGCGAGATAGCTAGCGCCGGCCACCAGCCCGAACAGTCGCTGATAGGGCGTCGCCCCGGCGAGCGCATCATTCGGCTGCTTGCCGAGCGTCTCCAGTAGATGGCGCGAGGTTTTCTCCAGTGCCGTGAGCGCCTCATCGAGGCGGGCGGCAGTTTCGCCGAAATTCTCTTTCGAGGCCTTCACGGCAGTGGAAGTCGCGTGGAAACCTTTGAGCATCCTCTTCAACGTCTCACCGCCTGATTGCGTAATCTTGCGCGTCACAAGATCGATCGACTGAATACCGTTCGTCCCCTCGTAGATCGCGGAAATGCGAGCGTCGCGGTAGTGCTGCGCGGCACCCGTTTCCTCGATGAAGCCCATGCCGCCGTGGACCTGCACGCCGAGCGAGGCGACCTCGATACCGGTATCGGTCGAGAATGCTTTGGCAATCGGCGTCAAGAGATTGCCTTCTTCGAAGGCGGTTTTTCTTTCGCCAGCATCTTTCAGAAATTTTGCGCGGTCGAGCGCGTCGGCACATTTCAACGAGATCGCGCGCGAAGCGGAAGTGAGTGCGCGCATGGTGAGCAGCATGCGCTTCACATCAGGATGGTTGATGATCGCGGTCTGCTTGCCATCCGCGCCCTGGCCCTGCTTGCGCTCGCGCGCGTAATCAAAAGCCTGCTGCATGGCACGCTCGGCAATCGCAACCCCCTGAACGCCGACGCCGAGCCGTGCATTGTTCATCATCGTGAACATGCAGACGAGGCCCTTGTTCTCCTCGCCGACGAGATAGCCAACGGCACCGTCGTGATCGCCATAGACCATGACGCAGGTTGGGGATGCATGAATGCCGAGCTTGTGCTCGACGCTCGCGGCGCGCAGGTCGTTGCGCTGCCCGAGCGAGCCGTCATCCTTGACCATGAATTTCGGCACGAGAAAAAGCGAAATGCCTTTGGTGCCCGCCGGCGCATCCGGTAATCGCGCGAGCACGAAATGCACGATGTTGTCGGTCATGTCGTGCTCGCCATAAGTGATGAAGATCTTCTGGCCTTTGAGACGATAGCTGCCGTCGGCCTGCTTCACGGCGCGTGTCGTCAGCGCACCGACATCAGAGCCCGCCTGCGGCTCGGTGAGCTGCATGGTGCCGGTCCATTCGCCCGAGACGAGCTTGGCAAAATATTTCTGCTTGAGCGCTTCCGAAGCGTGCGCGTGCATCGCTTCGATTGCGGCGGTCGTCAGTAGGGGTCCGAGCGCCCAGGCCATCGAGGCTGCCGTCCAGAATTCGGCGCAGGCCATGTTGACGATGTTGGGCAGCCCCTGGCCGCCATATTCGGGGGGCGCGCCGAGGCCCTGCCAGCCGGCCGTGCACCAGGCATGGTAGGTTTCCTTCCAGCCTTTCGGGGTGCACACGACGCCGTTCTCGAACTTCGCCCCCTCGATATCGCCGATGCGATTCAGGGGTGCGATCTGTTCGCTCGCGAATTTGCCCGCTTCCTCGAGTACGCTTTTGACGAGATCGGGTGACAGATCGGGCACCGCACCTTCGTCGGAGAGGCGCTTCAGGCTCGTGCAATGTTCGAGAAAAAACAGCGTGTCGCTGACGGGAGCTAAATAGCGCATGCAATCCCCGGCTTCTGCCAAGTGGCGATTTTCGCTACAGAGTGGCCGTGCATAGGAGGAACGTCAACGTGACGGAAGCTAAGGTCGCCGTAGCGTCAACCCGCCGCATGAAGGCGGACACCGAGGGCATCAATGAGGCCGCGCACGCGCTCGCCACCGGCGGGCTCGCGGCGTTCCCGACCGAAACGGTGTATGGCCTCGGCGCCGACGCGACCAACCCGACGGCGATCGCGAAGCTCTATGCCGCCAAGGGACGGCCGTCGTTCAACCCACTCATCGCGCATGTTGTGGACATTGAAGCTGCAAAGCGCGTCGGGCATTTCAATGCGCTCGCGCTCGTGCTCGCTGCGAAGTTCTGGCCGGGGCCGCTCACGCTCGTCGTGCCATCCGCAGGCATTGTCTGCGATCTCGCCCGCGCCGGGCTCGACACGGTCGGTATCCGTGTGCCGCATCACCCTGCCGCGCAGCGCCTGCTCGCGGCATTCGGCAAACCGGTCGCAGCGCCGAGCGCCAACCGCTCGGGCCATGTCTCGCCGACGACGGCCGATCATGTGATGGCCGATCTCATGGGCCATGTCGATTTTGTCCTCGACGGCGGGCCAACCGCGCTCGGCCTTGAATCGACGATCGTCGATTGCACCGGGGAAGCGCCGCGCATTCTGCGCGCCGGCGGCGTGACGCGCGAAAAGCTCGAGCAGGCGCTCAGTGTGACGCTCGCGCAAGCCGCCATGCATGATGGCGCAGCGCCGACATCGCCCGGCCAGCTCGCCTCGCATTACGCGACGCTCGCCGCGATCCGGCTCAATGCACGCGAGGTTTTTCCTGGCGAGGCATTGCTCGCCTTCGGTCCGGATTTACCCGAAGGCGCGGCGCAAGCTGCCGCGACGCTCAACCTCTCGCCACATAGCGATCTTGTGGAAGCCGCGGCCAATCTGTTCGCGCATCTGCGCGCGCTCGATACCTCCGGCGCGAAGACCATCGCCGTGATGCCGGTTCCGACGCACGATCTTGGCGAAGCGATCAACGACCGCCTCGCCCGCGCCGCCGCGCCGCGCGGCTGAGGTACGCGACTGGGATGCGCCCTTGCGGCGAATGCGTTATGATGACCGCAAGGTGATCCTATGAAGAAGCGCATTGCGCTCTTTACTGTTGCGTTGGCCGCTCTATTGGCCCTCCTCTCCCCCGCGCCTTCCGGCGCCGAGGTGGAAAAGCTTATGCGCCCGTCGGGCGGTGGCCTGCAGCCCTATTTCCGGATGAAGTTCACGCCGCCCGCCGGCTGGACACAGGATGACAGCGCCACCAAAGAAAACGACATGGCGATCTACGTTCCCGAGGGCGAGGATTACAGCAGCGCGCCCGCGCTCATCTATATTCGCGTGTCGTACAATTCCGATCAGCGCAGCCTCGCCAAATTCATCGAGGTCGCGCACGAGCGCTGGAAGGCGACAGTGAAAGATTCGAAAATCGAGAAGCGCCCGAGCGAGAAACGCGCAAACGGCCTGCCGGGCTTCCAAGTCTATCACTTCGCCAATCCAAGCCACCCGCAACAGGCCTTTGAGATGATGGCCTATGGCGAGGACAAGGATAAGGACGGCAATACTTTCTTCCTGATGATCGCGCTCACCGGCGCATCGCAAAAAGCGGTTGCCAACGCCGAAGCGGCCTACCGCGCCAGCCTGCGCATTCACTAACACCGGAAACAATCATGAGCTTTCGTCCGCAAGTCGCCTCGCAATCCTCGCTGTCCGCCGCCACGATTGAGCGCTTCCGCAATATCGTCGGTGAAAAATACGCATTGACGGGCGACGCGATGACGCCGTTCCTGCGCGAGCAGCGCGATCTCTATCAGGGCCGCGCCGCGCTGGTGCTGAAGCCCGGCAGCACCGAGGAAGTCGCCGCGATTCTGAAGCTCGCCAACGAAACCAAGACGCCGATCGTGCCGCAGGGCGGCAACACCGGCCTTGTCGGCGCGCAGATATCCTTCGATGCCGGCGCCGTCGTCGTTTCGATGGTGCGGATGAACAAGATCCGCGAAGTGAGCGCGACCGGCAATTACATGATCTGCGAAGCGGGCGTCGTGCTGCAGAATGCACAGGACGAAGCAACAAAGCACAACCGGCTGTTTCCGCTTTCGCTCGGCGCCGAGGGTACCTGCGTCATCGGCGGCAATCTCGGCTCGAACGCCGGCGGCACCGGCGCGCTCGCCTATGGTGTTGCGCGCGACCTCGTGCTCGGGCTCGAAGTCGTGCTCGCCGACGGCCGCGTCTGGTACGGGCTGCGCAAGCTCAAGAAGGACAACACGGGTTACGACCTTCGCCACATCTTCATCGGTGCCGAAGGCACGCTCGGCATCATCACCGCGGCGGTTCTGAAACTTTTCCCCAAGCCGCGTGCGGTCGAGACGGCATTCGTCGGCCTCAACTCGCCGGAGGATGCGCTCGCGCTCCTGAATCTTCTCCAGTCGCGCGCCGGCAACACCGTCACCGGCTTCGAGATCATGTCGCGGCTCGGCATGGAATTCGATTTCAAGCACCTGCCCGGCGCGCGCGATCCGTTTTCCGAACCGCATCCGTGGTACGCGCTGATCGAGCTTTCCTCGCCGGTCGAGAATGGCCTGCGCGAAGTGCTGGAGAATGCGCTTGGCGAGGCGGCGGAACAGGAAATGCTGCGCGACGCGGTCTTTGCCGCGAGCGAAGCGCAGCGCACGGCGTTCTGGCATCTGCGCACGGGCCTCAGCGAAACGCAAAAGCCCGAAGGCGGCTCGATCAAGCACGACATCTCGGTGCCGGTCGGCGACATTCCCGCCTTCCTTAACGAAGCTAATGCGGCGGTCGTCGCGCTCATTCCGGGCTCGCGGCCGGTGCCATTCGGCCACATGGGCGACGGCAATATCCACTACAACGTCAGCCAGCCGGTCGGCGTCGAGCGCGAGGCGTTTCTCGCGCACTGGGATGAAGTGAATGCGCTCGTGCATAAGATCGTCGCAAAATACGGCGGCTCGATCTCGGCTGAGCACGGCATCGGCGTGATGAAGCGCGATCTTCTCCCCGAGGTGAAGGACCCGGTCGAGATGGAGATGATGCGCGAGTTGAAACGCACCTTCGACCCGAACGGCATCCTCAATCCCGGCAAGATGCTTTGAACGAAACAGCCGACATCGCGCCTACGCTCGCGGCCAGCGCCGCCTGTTTCCGAGGTGGCAAGGTCTTGATCGCCAAACGCATCAAGCCATCGATCTGGAGCCTGCCGGGCGGGCGGCTGGAGCCGGGTGAGACGCTCGCGGAAGCCGCGATGCGCGAGCTGTTCGAAGAAACGGGTGTGACTGCCGAGCCCGTCGGGCTTGCCGGGCAGACCGAGGTGATCCGCAAGGACCGTAACGGCGCGATCGTCGCGCGCTTTCAAATCCATGCCTTTGCCGCGCGCTGGATTGCCGGTGAAGCCGCGCCCGGCCTGGAAGCCTCCGAGGTCGCCTGGGTCGAGCCCGAGGAGATTACCGCCTATAACGCCACCGAGGGTCTGCTGCCCATCGTGCTGGAAGCCCGGCGGCTACTCGGCGCTTAACCCGTGTCCTGACGCGCCTCTTCATACGTCTCCTACGCGCCTTGCGTCCGCCACGAAACCGGAACATATCAGCGGCCATGTGCCATTCGCGTTCCGCCATCGTGAGTCTCCTCGCCGTGCTCCTGCTGTGGCCCGCGATCGCGGAGGCGCAGTTCTGGTCGCCATGGTTCTCGCGCGGCTACCGGCCGCCGCCGCAGCCGCGTGGCGGCGGCGTGTTCGACACGCTGCGGCCATGGGGCTCGCCGCATCCGAGCCCCGGCCCCAAGGCACAGCAGAAGAAGGCGCCGGAAACGGCGAAGGTTCCGACCGAAGAACGGCCGGTGCCCTATGACAAGGATCTTGCGCGGCTTGCAGAGCTTTTGGGCGCACTACATTACCTGCGGCCGCTCTGCGGCAACCCGGATCGCGACCGCTGGCGGGGCGAGATGCAGGACCTGCTCGACACCGAGCAGCCTTCGCCCGAGCGCAAGGATCGCCTCGTTGCGAGCTTCAATCGCGGCTACCAGTCCTATGAGCTGACCTACCGGAACTGCACGGCCTCGGCGAACCTCGCCATCGGCCGCTCGCTCGACGAGGGCGCCAAGCTCGCCCGCGATATCGCCACGCGCTTCGGCAACTGATGGCATTTTATCCACTGCGTTAACCTTCTTTAATTTTTGGCAAGGACGAATCCGCAGGCAGCCGCTAGGGTGATGGAAATCCTGCCTTCTTCGCGGAGACGCTTTTCCGTGCGCCTGATCCCTTTGCCTAATTTCCTCGGTGACACACCGGAACACGATTCCGAGGACGAACGCCGCGCGGCCTTCGCCTATATCTCGGAAGCCTGGGAAGAAGCGCGCTTCGACGGCATCGACAGCGATTGCCTCGCGCAGGTCGCCCTGTTCTCGGCGCTCAACGAACTGGTCGCGACCTATGGCGAAGAAGCGACCTGCCGCTACACTGAAGGTTTGGCGGAGCGCATCCGCGCCGGCGAATTCACCGTCTCGCCGGTAAAGCAGTAATCAATCGAGATTGAACTTCACCGTCTCGCCGAGCGACGGCGACACGAGTTCGCTTTCCCACATCACGCGGCGGCCGCGAATGATTGTGCCGACCGGCCAGCCTGTGACTTTCATGCCATCGTAAGGCGTCCAACCGCATTTCGAACCGATCCAGGAATCGCGGATCGTCTCCTCACGCTTGAGATCGACAATGGTGAAATCGGCGTCATAGCCTTCGCGGATATCTCCCTTGCCCTTGATGCCGAAAAGTTTCGCGGGCTTGGTGGATGAGAGGTCGATGAAGCGCTCGAGCGACAGCTTGCCGGCATGCACGTGGTTCAGCATGACTGGCACCAGCGTCTGCACGCCGGGCATGCCGGACGGGCTTGCGGGATAGGGCTTGGCCTTTTCTTCCAGCGTATGCGGCGCGTGATCGGAGCCGAGCGCATCGGCAACGCCGCTCGTGATGCCCCACCAGATCGTCTCGCGATGCGGCTCGGGCCGGAGCGGCGGGTTCATCTGCGCCTTGGTGCCGAGCTGCTCGTAGCACTCAGGCGCTGCCAAGGTTAAGTGCTGCGGCGTGACTTCAACGGAAGCGACGTCGCGGTGGTTGGCGAGAAACTTCATTTCGTCGCCGGTCGAGATATGCAGTACATGCACTTTGGCGCCGGTTTCGCGGGCGATGTTCACGAGCCGCGTCGTCGCCATCAGCGCCGCGACTTCGTCGCGCCACACCGGGTGCGACGACGGATCGCCCTTGACCTGAAACTTCTTGCGCTCGTTCAATCGCGGTTCGTCTTCTGCATGAAACGAGGCGCGACGCTTGATGACCTTCAAGATCGCGCGCAAGCCGTCGTCGTCGCCGACCAAAAGCTTGCCGGTCGAAGAACCCATGAACACTTTGATGCCGGCCGCACCCGGCAGCCGCTCAAACTCCGGCAGGTGCTTCACATTGTCATGCGTACCGCCGACGAAAAAAGCAAAATCGCAATGCATCCGATGATGGCCGCGCTTGACCTTGTCGGCGAGCGCCTCGGCGGAAATCGTCAGCGGATCGGTGTTCGGCATCTCGAAGACGGCAGTGACGCCGCCGAGCACCGCTGAGCGCGAGCCGCTCTCCAGATCCTCTTTATGCGTGTTGCCGGGCTCGCGGAAATGCACCTGGGTGTCGATCACGCCCGGCAGGATGTGAAGGCCGTGGGCGTCGATCCGCTCCCCGGCGTCGGCCTTGGATAGATCGCCGATTCGCACGATCTTGCCGCCGCGCACGCCGATATCCCGCACACCGATGCCATCGGGCGTGGCGACTGCGCCACGTGCGAGAATGAGATCGTAGTTTTCAGGCATTTCTCTTGACCCCGCCGCCGCTTTCAACGCACTTCTACTACGTTGGTATCGTCCCCCGCCGCCCTCGGCCTTACGTGCCGGGGGGGCGATTGGCAAGAATATAAACGATGCGCGCCGCAATTCTCCCCGATCGGGCCGTACTTCGCGTCAGTGGTGACGATGCACGGCATTTTCTACAAAATCTCATCACCGGCGAAGTTGAAAAACTCGCAATTGGAGAAGCGTGTTTTGCTGCACTGCTCACGCCGCAAGGCAAAATCTTATTCGATTTTTTCGTAATCGCGCACGAAAACGAATTTTTGATCGATGCACCGGAAACACTCGCGGCCGATCTCGCAAAGCGCCTTCGTTTCTACAAGTTACGCGCCAAGGCCGAAATCGAAGAAACCGATTTTACAGTCGCGGTTGTGTTGGACAGCGTACAAAAGCCGCATTTCGACATCGCGTTCAATGACCCGCGTCATCCGCAGTTGGGCACGCGCATTCTGTTACCACCAACCGGCGCTGAAAATAATTTGCGCACAGCGGGACTGACGCTTGCCAGCGCGGACGAGTGGCAAAAACACCGCATCGCACTCGGCATCCCCGAAGGCGGCAAGGACTTCGCCTATGGCGATACTTTCCCCCACGAGGCCGACATGGATCAACTCGGCGGCGTCGATTTCAAGAAGGGCTGCTTCGTCGGCCAGGAAGTCGTCTCGCGCATGCAGCACAAGACGGTGGTGCGTACGCGCGTGGTGCCAGTCGCCTTCGACGGCAACCCACCGGAGCAAGGCACGGAAGTGAAGATCGGCGAGAAAGCCGCAGGCATCTTCGGATCGAGTAGCGGCGGCCGCGGGCTCGCGAAACTTCGGCTCGATCGCATCGAGGACGGTCTGAAAGCGGGCGAGACATTGAGCGCGAGCGGCATTGCGCTTTCGCTCGTAAAGCCCGGCTGGGCAAAATTCCCCTTTCCCGGAGAGAGCGCATGAGTGCGGTGCTGCATGACGACGGCAAGAAACGTTGCCACTGGTGCGGCACCGATCCGCTCTATGTGAAGTATCACGACACCGAATGGGGCGTTCCAGAATATGACGACCGCGCGTTGTTCGAGAAACTTATTCTCGACGGATTTCAGGCCGGGCTGTCGTGGATCACGATTTTGCGCAAGCGCGATAATTTCCGCCGCGCCTTCTCGAACTTCGAGCCGGCCAAGATCGCGCGCTACGACAAGAAGAAGATCAAGTCGCTGATGCAGGACACCGGCATCGTGCGCAATCAGATGAAGGTCGACGGCGCAGTGCTTTCAGCGAAGGCGTGGCTCGAGATGATGGAGAAGGGTCCGGGCTTCTCGGAATTCCTGTGGGATTTCGTCGACGGCAAACCCAAGATCAACCGCTTCAAGACACGCGGGCAGATTCCCGCCGAGACGCCGCTATCGCAGAAAGTTTCCAAGGAATTGAAAGAGCACGGCTTCAAGTTCTGCGGGCCGACGATCGTTTACGCTTTCATGCAGGCGACCGGCATCGTCAACGATCATCTCGTGACGTGTCACCGGCACGCCAAGCTTGCGAAATAAATGCCGACGCGCCGCTCCTCTCCTTCCCGCCCCGCCCGTGCCTGGCAACGCATGCTGTCCGGCCGCCGGCTTGACCTGCTCGACCCTTCGCCGCTCGATGTCGAAATCGAAGACATCGCGCACGGGCTTGCGCGCGTCGCGCGCTGGAACGGCCAGACCAAGGGCCCGCACATCTTTTCGGTCGCGCAGCACTCGCTCTTGGTCGAAGCGATCTCGAAGCGGCAAAACCCGAACGTCGATCGCACTTGGCGGCTCGCGGTGTTCCTGCACGATGCGGCCGAATATGTGATCGGCGATCCGATCAGCCCGTTCAAGGCGGCGATCGGCGCGGACTACAAGCCGGTCGAGGCAAGACTGATGCAGGCGATCTCGATTCGTTTCGGCATGCCGCCGTCATGGCCCGAGGCTCTGACGAAGATCGTCAAGCAGGCCGATTTCGGCGCGGCCTACCTCGAAGCGACCAAGCTTGCGGGTTTTTCCGAGACGGAAGCGCGGAAATTCTTTGGCCCCTCACCCCGCCTCGACGCCGCCACGGAGAAGCGCTACCTCAGCCCGTGGGGCGCGGAGCTTGCGGAGAAACGCTTTCTCAAGCGCTTCGCGGAACTCAGCGCCGGACTGAAACCCAAAAGCAAAGGATAACGGCAAGGCATGATCGTCGTCTGTTCGCTCGCTCGTCTCTCGAACACCGTGCGCGAGCACGGTGCACGCCATGTCGTGTCGTTGCTCAGGGATGGCGACAAGGTGTTCCGCCCCGAAGGCGTCGGCCCTCACGATCATCTTTGGCTCAGCATGGACGACATTGCCGACGAGATCGAAGGCATGACACCGCCGGGTGAGCAGCATGTCGCGCGGCTGATCGAATTTCTGCCGCGCTGGGACCGCAAGAGCCCGCTTGTCGTGCATTGCTTCGCTGGCATCAGCCGCTCGTCGGCGGCGGCTTTCATCGCCGCCTGCCACGCCGAGCCGAAGATTGACGAAGGCGAATTCGCGCGCAGGATTCGCGCCGCGTCTCCAACCGCTTCGCCCAACCCTCGGCTCGTCGCGCTCGCCGACCGTTATCTCGGCCGCAACGGGCGCATGGTGCAGGCCGTCTCCGAAATCGGCCGGGGCCACATGGCTTATGAGGCCGAGCCGTTCGCGTTCGCGCTCGATTGATTTCGTCTCGCGCGCGTGCCCGCGCACGATCTTTTCCGAAAACCGGTTTCCACTTTTCGGGATCATGCTCTAGCTTGCTGCCATGGCGAGCGTACCCTCCACCCCGATCGAGATCGGCCTCACCGCGGCGATTGTCGCGATGCAAGGCACCGCGCCGCAAATTCTGACGATCGGCGGCGACGGTGAAGGCATCGGCCTGCCGTCGGGTCCGTTCGAGCCGGTCTCGCATCGCACCTTTGAAATCGCGCTGCGCACCTTCGTCGCCGAGCAGACGGCGCTCTCCGTCGGTTACATCGAGCAGCTCTACACCTTCGGCGACCGCGGACGGCACGCGCGCGTTGGCGATACGACACACGTTCTCTCGGTCGGCTATCTCGCGCTCACCCGCATGCCGCCGCAGAACGAGGCGCTCGCCAAAGCAGGAGCGCGTTTCGAGCCGTGGTACAAATTTTTTCCATGGGAGGACTGGCGCGGCGGCCGGCCGGCGATGCTGAACGATGTCATCCTTCCCGAACTGACATCATGGGTGAAAAAAGCACCGCGCGGACAAGTTAGCGAGCAAAGCCGTGTGCTAGGGCGCAAAGAGCGCGTCAAACTCGCCTTCGGCATCGACGGCGCGCCGTGGGACGAGGAAAACGTGCTCGACCGTTACGAACTCTTATATGAAGCGGGTCTCATCGACGAAGCGCGGCGCGACGGCCGCGAGGCGGCGCTGGCGCGCAAGCAGCCTGCGCCGCTCGGCCAGCCGATGCATTTCGATCATCGCCGCATCCTTGCGACCGCGATCGCGCGGCTGCGCGCGAAACTCAAATATCGACCGGTGGTGTTCGAGCTGATGCCGCCGGCGTTCACGCTGACTTCACTGCAAAACAACGTCGAGGCGATCGCCGGACGACATCTGCACAAGCAGAATTTCCGGCGGCTCGTCGACTCGGGGGCACTCGTCGAGCCGACCGGCGAGAGCGTGAAGGCGACCGGCGGGCGACCGGCGGCGCTGTTTCGTTTCCGGCGCGAAGTCGTGGAGGAGCGGCCCTCGCCGGGCCTGCGGTTCGGAACGCGCGGCTAGATTTCGATATCGAGCCCGATATCGAGCACCGGCGCGGAGTGCGTGAGCGCGCCGACGGAAATGACATCGACGCCGCTTTCGGCGATCAAAGCCACGGTATCGAGCGAAACGCCGCCCGAGGCTTCCAGCACCAGTTTGCCGGCATTCATTTCGACGGCGCGCTTCATGGTGGCGGGGTCCATGTTGTCGAGCATCACGACATCCGCTCCGCCCGCTTTCAGCACTTCCTCGAACTGCTTGAGCGTATCGACCTCGATCTCGATCTTCACGAGATGACCGACGGCTGCGCGCGAGGTTTTCAGTACCTGGGCGATGCCGCCGGCGACCGCAATATGATTGTCCTTGATCAGCACTGCGTCATCGAGGCCCATGCGATGATTGACGCCGCCGCCGCAGCGCACGGCATATTTTTCGAGCGCGCGCAGGCCGGGCGTCGTCTTGCGGGTATCGACGATTTTCGCCTTGGTGTGCTTGATCTTCTCGGCGTAGGCGGCGGTGAGCGTCGCGACACCCGAGAGGTGCCCGAGAAAATTGAGCGCGACGCGCTCGCCGGTCAGGATGTTGCGGGCATCACCCGAAATCTCCGCGAGCAATTCCTTGGCCGCAACCTTGGCGCCGTCCTTCACCTTGGCGTTGAAGGCGATCTTGCGATCGAGTGCATAGAACGTCTCTTCCACGCAGTTAAGGCCGGCAATCACGCCCGGCTTGCGGGCGACAAGTTTCGCCGTGGCCTGACGCCCCTCCGGGATGGTCGCCGCCGAGGTGATGTCGCCGGCACGGCCGAGATCCTCGTCGAGCGCGTCGCGTACGACGCCGCGCAACACCATCGGAGAGAGAAACGCGCCGGGAAAGCTCAGATTGTCACGCATCACGCCGCCTTCGCCGCCGCGCGGCTTACCACCGCACGCGCTTCATCGAGGGTGAAATAGCTGCGCTTTGCCTGCGCCGGATCGGGCTGTGGGAAGTCGCTGCGGAAATGCGCGCCGCGGCTCTCGGTGCGCGCGTAGGCGGCGGCAGCGATCATCAGCGTCGAGGTCGCCATGTCGCGGAGCGCCTTCGACTGCGCGCCCTTCTCGATGGCGGCGATTTCGTTGAGCGCGCGCGCAAGCCCGCTGCCGGTACGGATAACGCCGACTTCCGCCGCCATCAGCTGGCGCAGGCGCTGCTCGCCGACATTCAGCTCGGGCGAATAGGCATCCCTGGCGGGCGGCATCTCGAGTGCTTTCGCTGTTCGCTTTTCAGGCATGACGGCGGCAATGTCGTTGGCGATGCGCGCGGCGAAGACTACCGCTTCAAGCAGCGAATTGGAGGCAAGGCGGTTGGCGCCATGCGCACCGGTCGAAGCCGCTTCGCCCGCCGCCCATAAACCATCGAGTGAAGTGCGGCCATTGGCGTCGGTCAGCACGCCGCCCATGAAATAATGCGCCGCGGGTGCAATTGGAATTGGCTGATGCGCCGGATCGATATTCGCCGCCTTGCACGACGCGAACACCGTGGGGAAACGATCGGAAAACTTTTCGATCTTGCGCGCGTCGAGAAACGCGCCGCGTCCGGCCTGAATTTCCGCGAACACGCCGCGCGCGACGATATCGCGCGGTGCAAGCTCGGCTGCGGGATCGAGCGCCAGCATGAAGCGCTCGCCCTTCTTGTTGATGAGCGTTGCGCCATCGCCGCGCAATGCTTCGGTCGCAAGCGGCGCCGGGTCCTTGCCGACATCGAGCGCGGTCGGATGAAACTGAACGAATTCGGCGTCGGCAATCACGGCACCGGCGCGCGCCGCAACGGCCATGCCGATGGCGCGCGCGCCCAAAGGATTGGTCGTCACGGCATAAAGCCCGCCTGCGCCACCGGAGGCAAGCACCACCGCACGCGCCGAAACGTCGATCGGCCTGCCCTCGGTCGTGCGCACACGAATGCCGGTGACGTAGCGGCCTTCGGTGAGCAATTCGTCAAGCTGCAAGCCTTCGACCAAACGGATGGAAGGCGTCGCACGCACGGCCTTGATCAGCGCCGCCATGATCTCGGCGCCCGCGGTGTCGCCCTTGACGCGGACGATGCGGCGCGCCGAATGGGCGGCCTCACGTGAGAGCAGCAGTTTCCCGGCGCTGTCGCGGTCGAACGGCACGCCGTAATGCAAAAGATCGCGGATGCGATCAGGCGCTTCGCGCGCCATCATTTCGGCGATGCGCTGATCGACGATACCGGCACCCGCCTTCACGGTATCGGCAACATGCGCTTCGGCGGAATCCTCCTCGGCCATCGCGGCGGCAACGCCACCCTGCGCCCACACGGAAGATGCGCCCATGCCGATGGGCGACGCGGTGATGACCGTCACCCGCCGCGGCGCGAGCTTCAGCGCGCAAAAGAGACCCGCGAGGCCGCCGCCGACGATAACGATATCGTCGGCCTGCCACGATTGCGGCGTGAGTTCTTCGGCTGCGCGCGGCGCGTCGGACATGGCCGCCCTTTCGCTGAAAAGAGATCAGCTCTTGAGGTGGATCATGCGCTCGACAGCCTGGCGCGCGCGATCGGCGACCGCCGGGTCGATCTCGATTTCCTCGCGCAGATACACGAGGCTGTCGAGGATCTTCGGCAGCGTGATGCGCTTCATGTGCGGGCAGAGATTGCACGGCCGCACGAATTCGACGCCCGGCGTCTCGACCTGCACGTTGTCGGCCATCGAACATTCGGTGACCATGACGACCTTCTTCGGCCGGCGGTCCTTGACGAACGAGATCATCGCCGCGGTCGATCCGGTAAAGTCGGCTTCCTGGATGACGTCCGGCGGGCATTCAGGGTGCGCGAGGATCTGCACGCCCGGATCGCTCTCGCGGAACTTGCGCAGCTCTTCCGCCGTGAAACGCTCATGAACTTCGCAGTGGCCCTTCCACGCGATGATCTTGACCTTGGTCTGCGTCGCGACCCAGCGCGCGAGGTATTCGTCGGGAATGCAGATGACTTTATCCACGCCGAAACTCTCGACAACCTGCACCGCGTTCGACGAGGTGCAGCAGATGTCGCTCTCCGCCTTCACGTCGGCGGAAGTGTTGACGTAAGTGACGATGGGCACGCCAGGGAAGCGCTGCCGCAGCAGGCGCACGTCCTCGCCGGTGATGGAAGACGCAAGCGAGCAGCCGGCCTTGAGGTCCGGGATCAGCACTGTCTTGTTCGGGTTCAGGAGCTTCGACGTTTCCGCCATGAAGTGCACGCCACCCTGGACAATGATGTCGGCCTTGGTCTTGGTGGCTTCACGCGCGAGCTGAAGCGAGTCGCCGACGAAGTCGGCAACGCAGTTGTAAATCTCGGGCGTCTGATAATTGTGCGCGAGGATGACGGCGTTGCGCA
Organism: Xanthobacteraceae bacterium; assembly: GCA_035555855.1. Classification (GTDB taxonomy): domain Bacteria; phylum Pseudomonadota; class Alphaproteobacteria; order Rhizobiales; family Xanthobacteraceae; genus Palsa-892. The sequence goes on along the minus strand of DATMGD010000004.1, from coordinate 31,133 downwards.
CCTTCTTGAGATCGTTGATCGCTTTCACGTAAGGCGCAAAGAACGGCCACTCGACCGGCGGCACAACGGTTTTGACCTTCTCGTAAAGATGCGCGGTCTCGTTCGCGACCTGCTCGTTCCACTCGAGCGAAGGCATGGGCAGCACGCCGAGGCGCTTCGCAGCCTTGCCGGTACCCGCGCGCGGCAGCGGTACAGGACCGCGCGCGGCGACGGGGCCGAAGGTTTCAACATGGGGGTGGTTGATGACCGTGGTCATGGCGCATCTCCAGGCTTTCGCCTATATGCTCGCTTTGAGCATTACTTGGTGACGAAGAGCACTCGAATTTCGCCCCTCGGCCCGGGCTTATTCTCAATCCGAGCATAAGTGAATATAGCGCAACTCCCGCCGGTTCGCTAGGCCCTATTCCCAATCGAGCCATGCAAAAGCTCGATGGCTGACAAGGCGAGGTTTTTCTAGGGCTTTTGGCGACTCGCCGGTAGGTTCGCCAGCCACGGCCGGGCGATCGGCCAAATCGCGCAACTTGGAAAACAACAATGACGGCGAAGTCCCTCACCGGCTGGCGCACCCCTGCCATCATTCTGATCTGCGGCTGCATCATCGCACTCGTCACGTTCGGCCCGCGCTCCGCCTTCGGCTTCTTCCTGACGCCGATGTCGAGCGCAAACGGTTGGGGCCGCGAAGTTTTCGCGCTCGCCTTCGCGATCCAGAATCTCCTGTGGGGCATCGGCCAGCCGATCGCCGGCGCCATCGCCGACCGCTACGGCACGACACGCGTTCTGTGCGGCGGCATGCTGCTTTATGCGGCGGGCCTCGCGCTGATGAGCGTCTCGACGACGCCGCTTCTCCTCAACGTCACCTCGGGCGTGCTGATCGGCTTCGGCCTCTCCGGCTGTTCGTTCAACATCGTGCTCGCGGCATTCGGCAAGCTGTTGAAGCCCGAATGGCGCGGCGTCGCGCTCGGCCTCGGCACCGGCGCGGGTTCGTTCGGACAATTCCTGTTCGCTCCGTTCGGCGTTGCGATGATCGACAGCTACGGCTGGCAGGCGGCGCTTCTGGTGTTCGGCGGGCTGCTGTTCATGGCTATTCCGCTTGCATTCGTGCTGACGACGCCGCCGGCGACCAGCCATCAGGAAAGCGGCAAGCAGCAGTCAATGTCGGCCGCATTCAGCGAAGCCTTTCAGCATCGCTCTTATGTTTTGCTGGTGCTCGGCTTCTTCACCTGCGGCTTCCAGCTCGCTTTCGTGACGGCGCACTTGCCGTCCTATCTGCTTGACCGGGGATTGGATGCGCATATCGGCGGCTGGACGATCGCGATCATCGGCCTCTTTAACATCGTCGGCTCGTTGATGTCGGGCTATTACGGCAACTTCATTCCGAAGCGTTACATCCTGTCGGCGATCTACTTCACGCGCGCGCTGTCGATCGTCGCTTTCATCATGTTGCCGACAAGCGTGCCGCTGACATTCGCTTTCGCCGTCGTCACCGGTATCACCTGGCTCTCGACCGTGCCGCCGACATCGGGCCTCGTCGCCGTAATGTTCGGCACGCGCTGGCTCGCGATGCTCTACGGCTTCGCCTTCTTCAGCCACCAGGTCGGTGGCTTCCTCGGCGTCTGGCTCGGCGGCATCGTGTTCGAAGCGACCGGCTCGTACAATCCGGTGTGGTGGCTCTCGGTATTTTTCGGCGTTGCTTCGGCGTTGATCAATTTGCCTATCGTCGAAAAGCCGGCGGGGCGTTTTGCGGCTGCGTCGACCTAAAAATGTGATACAAGCTTTCGCATGAAAGCAATTGTCATTGAAAAAATCGAGGGTGGCTCCAAAGCCACCCTCACCGATTTCGACGAAGCCCAGCTGATGGACGGCGATGTCACCGTCCGCGTCGAATACTCCACCATCAATTATAAGGACGGTCTTGCGATTACCGGCAAAGCGCCGGTGGTGCGGCGCTGGCCGATGATCGCCGGCGTCGATCTGGCCGGGACCGTCGAGAGCTCCAGCAACCCGAAATGGCAGGCGGGCGACAAGGTCGTGCTGAACGGCTTTGGCCTCGGCGAGACGCATCTTGGCGCCTATGCCGAAAAAGTGCGGGTCAAAGGCGACTGGCTGGTGCGGCTACCCGAAGGCATTTCGGCGCATGACGCGATGGCGATCGGCACTGCCGGTTATACGGCAATGCTCTCTGTGCTCGCGCTCGAACGCCACGGCATCGCACCTTCGCGCGGCCCGGCCATCGTGACGGGCGCTGCGGGCGGCGTGGGTTCCGTTGCCGTCTCGCTGCTCTCTAAGCTCGGCTATCACGTCATCGCCTCGACCGGACGAACGGCGGAGGCCGGCTACCTGAAATCGCTCGGCGCCGCCGAGATCATCGACCGCGCGGAACTCTCGGCACCCGCGAAGCCGATCGCCAAGGAGCGCTGGGCCGCCGGCATCGACAGCGTCGGTTCGACGACGCTCGCCAACGTGCTTTCGATGACCAAATATGACGGCGCGATCGCAAGCTGCGGCCTCGCCCAGGGCATGGACCTGCCTTCCTCGGTCGCACCCTTCATTTTGCGCGGCGTTTCGCTGCTCGGAATCGATTCGGTGATGTGCCGGATGGAATGGCGCCGCGAGGCGTGGCAGCGGCTGGCGCGCGATCTCGACCGCGAGAAGCTCAAGACCATGACGACCGAAATCCCCCTCGCCAAGGTCATCGAGACCGCGCCCGGCATCCTCGCCGGCAAGGTTCGTGGCCGGATTGTGGTGCGGATCGCCGATTGATCAATAACTGCCTGCGCTTGACAAAGACCCGTCTTTTTGGCGCAAGGTAGTGGATGCCGATGCCGTTCGCTGCTTCGTATTTTCCGGGCAAGCATGTCCTCGCCGCCGCACTGTTTTTCGCGGCGGCACCGGCCATTGCGCAGGAAATGATGACGGCGGACATGGCGCGCGAATTCGTCATCGGCCGCTTCTTCACCTATCAATGTTTCGACGGCACCTACGGTTCCGGCCGGATCGAAGGCGACGGTTCCGCTGCCGGTACAATCCGTGTCACCGGCAAGGGCAGTTCGCACTATCTCCGGCTACCGACCAATACGCTCTATGTTCTCGGCAATCAGGTTTGCGCGCGGCTCAAGGGCCTGCCGTTCGAGCCGTGCTTTAATCTCACCAAGACCGGGCCTGAGACCTTCCGCGGCTCGCTCAGCAACATGAATTTCATGTACTGCACCTTCAACCGCATGGGTGGCGCCAGCCAGCTCGCGCGGCGGCGCGGCACGCATGAGAAGGGCGAAAAGAAAACCGAGAAGAAGCTCGGCGAACCCGTCTCGCTCGACAGCCGGACGCATGAAAAGAAGGCCGAGCCAAAAAAGACCGAAGCGGGGGCCACAGAGAAGAAGAACGAAGAAAAGAAGGCGGAAGAGAAGGCCGAGACAGCGAAGCCTGAAGAAAAGAAAGCGAACGAAGAAAACGTCGCCTCCGACATGAAGCTGCGGCGTTAACGCGATCGCCAAAAAAATCGGCAAACGAAAAGGGCGGCCATCAGGCCGCCCTTTCGCTTTCCACTTTCCGCTTTTCCGGGAGCGGTTTCTAGCCGCCTTTGTCCTGTTTCGGCTGATCGAGCGCGCCGGCCTTGGACGGGCCATCGAGCCCGTTCTTCAGCTTCTCCTCGATCCTGGCGAGATCTTCCGGCTCAGGCTTGTTGTCGCGCGCATGCCGCCACTGGAAACGCGCTTCGAGTTCGCGGCCGACTTTCCAGTAGGCATCGCCCAGATGGTCGTTGAGGACCGGATCTTCCGGCTTCAATTCGATCGCGCGCTCAAGCGCATCGACGGCGGCCTCGTAATTGCCGAGCCGGTATTGCGCCCAGCCGAGACTATCGACGATGTAGCCGTCGCCCGGCCGCAACTCGACCGCGCGGCGAACCATCTTGAGGCCCTTCTCAAGATTGATGCCCTGATCGACCCAGCTATAGCCGAGATAGTTCAGGACCTGCGGCTGATCGGGAAAGAGTTCGAGCGCCTTCTCGAGATCCTTCTCGGCTTTCGGCCATTCCTTGGCGCGCTCATAGGCGTTGCCGCGATAGAAATAGAGCGACCAATTCTGCTTGGACGGCGTTCCGACCCTGTCGATCGCCCGGGTGTAGACCTCGGCGGCCTGCGCATATTGCTTGCGCGCGCGCAGAACATTGCCGAGCGCCACGGTCGCTTCCTGATCGTCGGGATATTTCTTGACGATCTCTTCGAGCGCCTTGGTCGCCTCGTCATGGCGTTCCAACACTTCGAGATTGAGCGCGCGATGGATTTCGGCGTTGCGCTTGAGTGGCGCATTCGCCGGAATGCGCTCGTAAGTTTCGACCGCGAGTTCCGGCTTCTTCATCGTCTCGTAAAGATCGGCGAGCGACAGAAGCGCGAGCGGATGATTGGGATCGAGATAGATCGCGAGCTGCAAATAGACGAGCCCGATCTCCTCGCCGCCCTGCCGGCCGAGCGCGGTGCCGAGCCCGAACAACGCTTCGGCGGCGCCCACCGCCGGCGTCTTCGCGAGCGGCGTGAGCTGCTTGCCGGCGTTCAATTCGGCAAGCGCCTGATCGACGAGCGGATGGTGCGGCAGCACTTTGGCGAATTCGCCGTAAACCTTCTTGGCTTCCTCGGCCTTGCCGTTGCGCGACAGCCAGCGGGCATAGGCATCGACGGTACGTACCGACGTCGGATCGTAGCGGTAAGCGGCTGCAAGTCGCGTACCGGCCTGCGCGCGGTTGCCGGCGTAATCGAGAATCAGACCGATGTGCAGATCCTTGAAGGCGGCGTACCATTCGGGGCCCTGCAGGCGGCTGATCGTCGTCACGGCCGTTTGCGTCTGATGATCGCCGGCAAGCGCCCAGGCAAGCATCAAGGTCGCGGTGAGATCGGCGACCGGGCCGCGGATCGCGGGCGAGAGCTGCGCGCGGGCCTGCTTGTATTGTGCTTTCTTCATCGAGCGCGCGGCGACCGCCAGCCGCGAAATGCGTTGGTTGCGATCGTTCGCCACGAGGCGCTCGGCAAGCGGCGCCGCTTCGTCAACCTGGCCTTGCGCGAGGGTCGAGATGAACGTGTGTTCGAGAAGGTCTTCGTTTTTCGGATCGGCGCGCAACGCGGCTCGGTAGTACATCGAGGCTGCCGCCATGTCGCGGTTGCTCTTGGCAAAGGCAAAGCGCCCGGCGAGGTAATTGCCGGCCGGCGAAGTGCGCGAGATCAGCGCCCGTTCGGGCAGGGTATTCAATTTCGTCGATGCGGCGACGGGCGTGAGGGCCGTGCCGGCCATGGCGAACGCAAGAGCGGCGGAAAGTAATGTGCGGTGACGCAAGGGATGAGACTCCAATGGCCGTTCGGGGGTTCGCGGACTTCAATCGACGCGAAAGATCGAATAAGGATGCCCCCGATTCATGGCAACCGCAAGGACGCGATACGAGCAGCCGGGCTTGCCTGTAAGCGACGCTGCAGCCATTGTCCCTGCGAAAGCCATCCCCGCACGCCATCCCGCACGCTATGTCCGTTTTGCAAACCACTGCGCCTGCCAAGGTGAACCTGACGTTGCGGATCGTGGCCCGCCGGGCTGACGGCTATCACGAAATCGTCAGTCTGGTGGCTTTTGCCGATATTGGCGACGAATTGACGCTCGCGCCGGGTTCCACGCTCAGCTTCGATATCTGCGGGCCGAACGCGGCGGCGCTCAGCGTAGTCTCCGACAACCTGGTGCTGATCGCCGCGCGCCATCTTGCGGAACATATCGACGGGCTGAAAGCGGGCCGCTTCATGCTGACGAAGCACCTGCCCGTCGGCGCCGGGCTTGGCGGCGGCTCGTCGGACGCGGCGGCGGCGCTGCGGCTCCTCGCTGAACTGAACGGGCTTTCGCTCGATGACCCACGCATTCTCACCGCGGCGCGCAAGACCGGCGCCGATGTTACCGTCTGTCTCGAACAGAAGGCGCGCGTGATGAGCGGCATCGGCGAGAAGCTTTCGGCGCCGATCGCGCTGCCCGAATTATTCTCGGTCATCCTCTTTCCCGAAGTGCATATCGAGACGCGCGCCGTGTTCGAGGCGTTCGACGAACTCGGCATGATCTCGCTCTCCGGCAAATATGACGACCACCCGGAGGCTGCGGCGATCCCACTCGAGCGGCAGAAATTTTTCGCGTTTCTCCACTCGCAAGCTAATGACCTCGCCCGCGCCACACACCAGCTCACGCCGGCGGTGGAAGCCGCGCAGGAGCGCCTCGCGAAAACCAATGGCGCGCGGCTGGTGCGGATGTCGGGATCGGGTCCGAGCGTGTTCGCGCTTTACGAGACGATGCAAGACGCCGAGCAAGCGGCGGCAAAAATCCGCGCCGAGCAGCAGGATTGCTGGGTGGTGGCGGCGCGGCTGCGCTGACTAGAGCATGATCCCGAAAAGTGGGGGCTGGTTTTCGGAAAAGATCATGCTCAAAGTTTAATGCGCGCGGGCGACGCAGAAATCGACGACTTCGACCAGCGCCTGCTTGCTTTCGCCTTCGGGGAAAAGCGCCAGCGCATCCTTCGCAATCGCGCCGTAATGGCGCGCGCGCTCGATGGTGTCCTCGAGCGCATGATGACGCGACAGTAAGCCCATCGCGTGTTCCAAATCCTGATCGGTGCTCTCGCCTTTTTCCAGCGCGCGGCGCCAGAAATTGCGTTCCTCTTCGCTGCCGCGGCGGAATGCAAGAATGATGGGAAGCGTGATCTTGCCCTCGCGGAAATCGTCGCCGACGTTCTTGCCGAGACGCGCGCGGCTGCCGCCGTAATCGAGTGCGTCATCGACGAGCTGAAAGGCGATACCCAAATTCATGCCGAACGAACGGCATGCCGCTTCTTCCGGTTTCGGGCGGCTGGAAAGCACCGGCCCGACCTCGCAGGCGGCGCCGAACAGCTCGGCGGTCTTGGCGCGGATGACGGCAAGATACGCGTCTTCAGTAGTGTCGAGGTTCTTCGCGGCGGCGAGCTGCATCACCTCACCTTCGGCGATCACGGCTGCGGCGTTCGAGAGAATTTCGAGCGCGCGCAACGAGCCGACTTCGACCATCATGCGAAATGCTTGACCAAGCAGAAAATCGCCGACCAGAACCGAGGCTTCATTGCCCCACAGCATGCGGGCGGCGAGTTTGCCGCGACGCATCTCGCTATCGTCCACAACATCATCATGAAGAAGCGTCGCGGTATGCATGAATTCGACGGCGGCCGCGAGGCGAATGTGCCCCTCGCCGCGATAGCCGGTGAGCGCCGCGGTCGCCAGCGTCAGCATCGGCCGCAGCCGCTTGCCGCCCGAGGAAATCAGGTGGTTCGCAACTTCCGGAATCATGGTGACGTCGGAGCCGGTGCGGCTCACGATAAGGTCGTTCACCCGCTGCAGGTCGGGACGAACGAGGTTCGAAAGCCGCTCGATCGACGGCTCGCCTTGATGGCCAAAGGGCAGAACGACAGCCACGCATAATCTCCTGTAAACCGGCTTAGCATAAAGAAGCCGCCCGCGAACCGGCAAGACAAGGTGCCATTAACACCTTCGCAGCATGGTTTTTCGGGCGTATTGATTTATCGCATTTTCTTCCCGCGAACCGGTACCCAGTTCGTTCGAAAACGCTCTAGATTGCGAAATCCGCGATTGAACGAGGATCGAATGCACGCGCTGACCCCGCAGGAGACGCTGCCCGTGGCTTCCCACACAAGCCGCCGCGTGGCCGTACTCGTGCCCTGTTACAATGAGGAAGCGGCGATCGCCAAGGTCGTCGAGCAGTTTCGCGCGGCGCTGCCCGGCGCGCTGATCCATGTCTACGACAACAATTCGAAGGATCGCACCTCGGAGGTCGCGCGCGCGGCCGGCGCCATCGTCGGCAACGAGGCGCGTCAGGGCAAGGGCCATGTCGTGCGGCGGATGTTCGCCGACATCGAGGCCGACATCTATGTACTCGTCGATGGCGATGCGACCTATGATGCGCCGAGCGCGCCGAAGATGATCGACAAGCTGATTGCCGAAAATCTCGACATGGTCGTCGGCTGCCGCGTCGAGCGCGAGCAGGAATCGTACCGGCGCGGGCACCGCTTCGGCAACAAGCTGTTCACCGGTTTCGTCGCGCAGGTGTTCGGCCGCGCCTTCAACGACATTCTGTCAGGCTATCGCGTGTTCTCGCGGCGCTTCGTGAAATCGTTCCCGGCGCTCTCGACCGGTTTCGAGATCGAGACCGAACTCACGGTGCATGCGTTAGAACTCGGCATGCCGGTCGGCGAAGTCGCGACACCTTATTATGCGCGGCCGGAGGGCTCGGAGTCGAAACTCAATACCTGGCGCGACGGCTTCCGGATTTTGCGAACGATCTTCAATCTCTATCGCGGTGAACGGCCGCTGCAATTCTTCACGCTGCTGGGGGCATTCATCGCGGCGCTTTCGATCGTGCTCGCCGTACCGGTAATCGTCACCTTCGTTGAGGAGGGCATCGTGCCACGGCTGCCGACGGCGATCCTCGCGATGGGCTTGATGATGCTCGCCTTCCTGTCGCTCGCCTCCGGCCTCATCCTCGACACGGTGACGCGCGGACGGCGCGAATTGAAGCGGCTCGCATATCTATCGCATCGCGCGCCGCATGGCTTCGACCGCCGCGCGGACTAAGGCCGTGAGCATTCTCCTGCGCACCAACGACCTCGTGCTGATCTCGGCGATCGAAGCAATTCTGAAAGGCGCCGGGATCGAGTATCTCGTCGCCGACACGCATGCGAGCGTCATCGAGGGCTCGGTCGGCGCGATCCCGCGCCGCATTCTGGTTGCGACGGAGCAGCTCGCCAGGGCGCGCGATCTTCTGACCGAAGCCGGGCTCGGTCATACGCTGGCGAGAGCGTAAAATGGCTACGCTTGAGACCACCGACGACGCGGTGCTCGGCGGGCGGCTCAAGCTCCTGCAACCGGCCAAAGGCCATCGCGCGGGGCACGATGCGATTTTACTTGCGGCAGCCGCGCCCTCTTCCGTTCACGCCATTGATCTTGGCGCTGGCGTCGGCACGGCGGGCCTTGCGCTTCTCACCCGCAAGGCAACAGAGCGCACTACGCTGGTTGAAATTGATCCTGCTCTCGCGGCGCTCGCCCGCGAGAATGCCGAACGCAACGGTTTCAAGGATCGCTCGGAAATTGTCTGCACCGATGCGCTGAAGCTCGCCCGCAAGGGCGGTACTACGCACCCCGCCATCTCAAGCGCCGATCTCGTGCTGATCAATCCGCCGTTCAACGATCCGGCGCGCAAGAATGTCTCGCCCGATCCTTCGCGCCGCCGCGCCCATACCGCGAACGATGCCGATCTCGATCAATGGGTGAGCGCCGCTGATCGCTTGCTCGCGCCGAACGGCAGGCTCGTGCTCATCCACCGGCCGGAAGCGGTCGACGCGATCCTTGCGACATTAAGGGGGCGCTTTGGCGCGGCCGAACTGATCCCGATTTTCCCACGCGATAATGTACCGGCGATCCGCCTGATCGTCCGCGCGATCAAAGGCCGCCGCACGCCGCCCGTGCTGTTGCCGGGGCTCGTGCTGAACGATGTCGATAACCAGCCGACGGCGGCAACAAACGCCATTCTGCGCGAAGCGGGGCCGCTTGCGCCCGCTTGAGCGTTTTCGCCCGGCATCCTAGAAACGAGACATGGCAATACCTTTCATGCGCTTTCTGCGCCGCACGCCGGTTGTCCCGGTCATCCGCCTCACCGGCCCGATCGGCATTTCGACGCCGTTCTCGTCGAGCGTCACGCTTGCGAACACCGCGAAACTGCTGGAACGCGCTTTCGCGATCAAGAGCGCGAAGGCAATCGCGCTCGTCATCAATTCGCCCGGCGGCTCGGCGGTTCAGTCGCATCTCATTCACCAGCGCATCAAGATGCTGGCGAAGGAGAACGACAAGAAGGTGATCGCCTTCGTCGAGGATGTCGCGGCCTCGGGCGGCTACATGATCGCGTGCGCGGCCGACGAGATCATCGTCGATCCGTCTTCGATAGTCGGTTCGATCGGCGTCATCTCCGCGAGCTTCGGCTTCGACAAGGCGATCCGGAAACTCGGCATCGAGCGGCGCGTGCACACCGCGGGCAGCCACAAAATGTCGCTCGATCCATTTCAGAGCGAGAAGCCGGACGACGTGCGCCGCCTGAAAGCGATCCAGCAGGACATCCATGATCTCTTCATCGGGCTCGTGAAGAAAAGCCGCGGCAAGAAATTGAAGGGCCCCGAAAAAACCTTGTTCTCCGGCGAATTCTGGGGCGGCGGCAAGGCCGTGCAATACGGGCTTGCCGACCGGCTTGGGGAGATCAAATCGGTGCTACGTGAGCGCTACGGCAAGAAAGTCGAAACGCCATTGATCGCGCCGCCGACAGGCTGGCTGTCGAAAAAGACGCCGGGCGTCGGCCTCGACGCCGATCTTGCATCCGGCCTAATCTCGGCGATGGAAGCGCGCGCCTTGTGGTCGCGCTACGGACTCTAAGAGGACGCCAGAGGAGATGTTATGCCTCCGCTGATTGCCTGGGCCCTGGGTGCGATCGGCGCGGCGCTCGCCGCGAAGCTCCTTTCCGACGCCCACAAGAAGGCGAACGAAGACCTGGAAGCCGTACGCCGCGAGCCGAAGCCGGGTACGAGCCTGGATGAGCGCGCCAATATCCCGACGCTCCAGCGCGACCCGAAAACCGGGCAGTACCGGCCGCCGTCCTGACGGCTTATTGATTTCACCTTGCCCCCTCCGTAGGGTCGCCGCGCTTTCAACCGCAGCCCACGACCTGATTCATGACCGACCCGACTCCCGCCTTCATGCGCCCCGAGCGCTCGTTTCAGGGCCTGATCCTCGCGCTCCAGACCTTCTGGGCGGAGCAAGGCTGCGTCATCCTGCAGCCCTATGACATGGAAGTCGGTGCCGGCACGTTTCATCCGGCGACGACGCTGCGCTCGCTTGGACCGAAGCACTGGAAGGCGGCTTACGTGCAGCCGTCGCGCCGCCCGAAGGATGGACGCTACGGCGAGAATCCGAACCGCTTGCAGCACTACTATCAATTCCAGGTCATCCTGAAGCCGTCGCCCGCCGACATTCAGGATCTTTATCTGAAGTCGCTCGAGCGTATCGGCATCGACCGCAAGACGCACGACATTCGCTTTGCCGAAGACGACTGGGAGAGTCCGACGCTCGGTGCGTGGGGGCTCGGTTGGGAATGCTGGTGCGACGGCATGGAAGTTTCGCAGTTCACTTACTTTCAGCAGGTCGCCGGTTTCGAGTGCTCGCCGGTGTCGGGCGAACTCACCTACGGGTTAGAGCGCCTTGCGATGTATGTGCAGGGCGTCGAGAATGTTTTCGAGCTGAACTTCAACGGCCGCGACGGCGCCGAGAAAGTCACTTACGGCGACATTTACTTGCAGGCCGAGCAGGAATATTCGCGCTACAATTTCGAGGCCGCCGACACCGAGATGCTGTTTCGCCACTTCAAGGATGCCGAGGCGGAATGCCAGCGGCTCCTAAAGATCGGCGACAAAGATGCGAAGCACGAAATGGCATTGCCGGCTTATGACCAGTGCATCAAGGCGAGCCATGTCTTTAATCTTCTCGATGCGCGCGGCGTGATTTCTGTCACGGAACGTCAGAGCTACATTCTGCGCGTGCGCGATCTCGCTAAAGCCTGCGGTGCGGCATGGCTGAAGACCGCTGGCGGCGGAGCGTAAGATGCCCGATCTTCTCCTAGAGCTTTATTCCGAAGAGATCCCGGCGCGCATGCAGCGCGACGCGCAGGAGAACCTGCGCAAGCTCGTCACCGACAAGCTCGTTGACGCCGGCCTCACCTATGAGGGTGCGAAAGCGTTTTCGACGCCACGGCGGCTTGCACTCGTCGTGCATGGCCTGCTCGCCAAGGCCAAAGATATCCGCGAGGAGAAAAAAGGCCCTCGCATCGATGCGCCCGAGCGCGCCATCGAAGGCTTCGTGAAAGCTGCTGGCCTCAAGTCCATCTCCGAAGCGAAGGTTCAGGAAGACAAGAAGGGCAATTTCTACGTCGCGCTGATCGAGAAAAAGGGCCGCGCGGCGGAAGAAGTCATCCAGGAAATCGTGCCGGAAGTCATGCGCGCGTTCCCGTGGCCGAAGTCGATGCGCTGGGGCACGGGCACGCTCAACTGGGTACGGCCGCTCCACTCTATTGTGTGCACCTTCGGGCCGGAAACCGAGGAGCCGGAAGTCATCCGCTTCACCATCGGCGGCGTCGACTCCGGCGATCACACCCACGGCCATCCGGTGATGGCGCCGGGCCGCATCAAGGTGAAGCGGCTCGAGGACTATCTGCACTCGCTCGACAAGGCGAAGGTCGTCGCCGACCGCGACCGGCGTAAGGCGATGATCCTCGCCGACGCCAAGGACCTTGCGCTCGCGCAAGGGCTGGAACTGGTCGAAGACGAAGGTCTGCTTGAGGAAGTCGCGGGACTTGTCGAATGGCCGGTCGTGCTGATGGGCGAGTTCGAGAAAAGCTATCTCGATATTCCGCCGGAAGTGATCCGCGCGACGATCCGCGCCAACCAGAAGTGTTTCGTGCTGCGCGACGCCAAAACCGGCAAGCTCGCTAACAAGTTTCTGCCCGTCTCCAATTTAGAGGCGAAAGACGGCGGCGCCGCGATCAAGGCCGGCAATGCGCGCGTTATCCGCGCGCGGCTCGCCGACGCCAAGTTCTTCTGGGATCAGGATCGCAAGACCAAGTTAGAGTCGCGGCTGCCGAAATTCAAAGAGATTACGTTCCACGAGAAATTGGGAACGCAGGCTGAGCGCATCGAGCGCATCGCACGGCTTACAAAGGAATTGGCGCCGATCGTGAAAGCCGACCCGGCCAAGGCCGAGCGCGCGGCGCGCCTTGCCAAGCTCGATCTCGTCACCGACATGGTCGGCGAATTTCCCGAACTGCAAGGCCTGATGGGCAAATATTACGCCGCGGCCGAAGGCATCGAGCCGGAAATCGCCGCCGCGCTTGAGGAACACTACAAGCCGCAGGGACCGGGCGACCGCGTTCCCACCTCGCCTGTTTCCGTTGCCGTCGCGCTCGCCGACAAGATCGACACGCTGGTCGGTTTCTGGGCGATTGACGAAAAGCCGACAGGATCGAAGGATCCTTATGCGCTGCGTCGGGCGGCGCTCGGCGTCATTCGTCTTATCGTAGACAATAAAGTACGGATGCCTTTGCTCGCCGCCTTTGGCAAAGCACGGAGTAATTTCAAAGAGGCAGGCGACCTCCTCTCTTTCTTCGCCGACCGCTTAAAGGTTCATTTGCGCGATCAGGGCGCGCGGCACGATCTGGTGGATGCCGTCTTCGCCCTCGAAGGCCAGGACGATCTTTTGATGATCGTCCGCCGCGTCGAGGCGCTCGGCAAGTTTCTCGCGACCGATGACGGCAAGAATCTCCTCGCCGGCTACAAGCGCGCGGCGAACATCCTCGGCATCGAGGAGAAGAAGGACAAGACGCAATATTCCGGCGAGCCGGATCCGAAGCTCCTTCAGCAGGCCGAGGAAAAGACGCTCGCCGATGCCATTCAAAAGGTCGAAGGCGAAGTCGCGAGCGCGCTGAAAAACGAGAACTTCGAGGCCGCGATGGCCGCGATCTCGAAGCTGCGCGCGCCGGTCGATGCCTTCTTCGACAAGGTGACGGTCAACGCTGACGACAAGGCGCTCCGTGAGAATCGCCTCAAGCTCCTGAACCGCATCCGCGCCGCGACACGCACGGTCGCGGATTTTTCCAAGATCGGCGGATAAAGATCGGCGGCTGATCGCCGTTATTCCGGAATCCGGACGCCGATCAGAGAATCGATCCGAGCGCCAAAACCACGTAACCGCCGATGGCGAGCCAGAACGGGTAGTGGCTGATAAACGGCACGGTTGCGAAATTGCCGACCATCGCCAGCGCCAGCAGCGCAAGGGCGATCAGAAACACCGGCACGGTGGGCGTTTTAAGCTTGAGCATGGCGATCTCGCGCTGAGTCGGGAAACCTCATTCTAGTCATAAACAGAAAACACAGATGATCGAAAGCGGCGTTGCGGCAGTGCACCACACCGGCTAAGCATCCCCGGCGTTCCCCTCTCATTCTTTCGGAAATCATCATGGCGAAATGGGTTTACAGCTTTGGCGACGGCAAGGCCGAAGGCAAAGCCAAGATGCGCAATCTCCTCGGCGGCAAGGGTGCGAACCTTGCGGAAATGTCGAACCTCGGCCTGCCGGTACCGCCCGGCTTCACCATCACCACCGCCGTCTGCACCTATTTCTACGAGAAGAAAAAGACCTACCCGAAAGATCTCAAGGCCCAGGTCGAAAAGGGGCTCGCGCATATCGCGAAGATCACCGGCAAGAAATTCGGCGACAAGAAAAATCCCCTGCTCGTCTCGGTGCGCTCCGGCGCGCGCGCCTCGATGCCGGGCATGATGGATACGGTTCTGAACCTCGGCCTCAACGACGAGACGGTCGAAGCGCTCGCCAAGAGCTCCAACGACCGCCGCTTCGCCTATGACAGCTATCGGCGTTTCATCCAGATGTATTCCGACGTCGTGCTCGGCGTCGACGGCAACGAATTCGAAGATATCCTCGGCAACTACAAGGACGAGAACGGTAAGGAACACGACACCGATCTTACCGCCGATAACTGGGCCGAAGTCATCAAGCGCTACAAGGTGCGCGTCGAGGAAGATACCGAGAAGGCCTTCCCGCAGAACCCGAACGAGCAGCTGTGGGGCGCGATCGGCGCCGTGTTCGGCAGCTGGATGACGGCGCGCGCCGTCACCTATCGCAAGCTCCACAACATTCCGGAAAGCTGGGGCACCGCCGTCAACGTGCAGGCGATGGTGTTCGGCAATCAGGGCGACGATTGCGCAACGGGCGTCGCCTTCACGCGCAATCCCTCGACCGGCGAGAAGCGGCTCTACGGCGAATTCCTCATCAACGCGCAGGGCGAGGATGTCGTCGCCGGCATCCGCACGCCGCAGGAAATCTCCGAAGCGGCGCGCCAGGAATCCGGCTCCGACAAGCCGTCGATGGAAAAGGCGCTGCCAAAGGCCTTCGCCGAACTCTCGCGCATCTACAACAAGCTCGAGAAACACTATCGCGACATGCAGGATCTCGAATTCACCGTCGAGAAGGGCAAGCTGTGGATGCTCCAGACGCGCTCCGGCAAGCGCACGGCGAAAGCCGCGCTCCGGATCGCCGTCGAGATGGCGAAGGAAAAGCTCATCAGCAAGGACGAGGCGGTCGCCCGCATCGATCCCGCTTCGCTCGAACAGCTTCTGCATCCGACGATCGACCCCAAGGCCAACCGCCATGTGATCGCCACCGGCCTCCCCGCTTCGCCGGGTGCGGCGTCGGGCGAGATCGTGTTCTCAGCCGACGAAGCCGAGGCGCTCAAGGGCCAGGGCAAGAAGGTCATTCTGGTGCGCATCGAAACGAGCCCCGAAGACATTCACGGCATGCATGCGGCCCAAGGCATTTTGACGACGCGCGGCGGCATGACCTCGCACGCGGCGGTCGTCGCGCGCGGCATGGGCAAGCCCTGCGTCTCGGGCGCGGGCATGCTGCGGATCGACTACGCCAAAGGCACGATGCAGGCCGGCCCGTTCACGCTGAGGGCCGGCGACGTCATCACCATCGACGGCGCCAAGGGCCAGGTGTTGCTCGGCCAGGCCAAGATGATCGAGCCGGAGCTTTCCGGCGAGTTCGCGACATTGATGGGCTGGGCCGACGCCAAGCGCAAACTCGGCGTTCGCGCCAATGCCGATACGCCGGCCGACGCGCGCACCGCGCGCTCGTTCGGCGCCGAAGGCATCGGCCTTTGTCGCACCGAGCATATGTTCTTCGACGAGGATCGCATTCTCGCCGTGCGCGAGATGATCCTTTCCGACGACGAGAACGGCCGCCGCGCGGCGCTCGCCAAACTCTTGCCGGTGCAGCGCGAAGATTTCATCGGCCTGTTCGAGATCATGCAGGGCCTGCCGGTCACGATTCGTTTGCTCGATCCGCCGCTGCACGAGTTCCTGCCGCATACCGAGGAAGAAATTAACGAGGTTGCGGCTTCGACCGGCGTTTCGGTCGAGAAGCTCAAGCACCGCCGCCAGGAGCTTTCCGAGTTCAACCCGATGCTCGGCTTCCGCGGCTGCCGTATCGCGATTGCGTTCCCGGAGATCGCCGAGATGCAGGCGCGTGCGATTTTCGAAGCCGCGGTCGAAGCCGGCAAGCGCACCAAGAAGCCGGTTGTGCCGGAAGTGATGGTGCCGCTGATCGCCACCAAGGCCGAGTTCGATCTCGTGAAAGCGCGGATCGATGCGATGGCGCAAGCCGTCGCCGCCGAAACCGGCGTCAAGGTCAAGTATCAGGTCGGTACGATGATCGAATTGCCGCGCGCGGTGCTGCGCGCCGGCGAAATCGCCGAGACCGCTGAATTCTTTTCGTTCGGCACCAACGATCTCACGCAGACCGCCTTCGGCATCTCGCGCGACGATGCCGCAAGCTTCCTCGGCATCTACATAGCCAAAGGCATCCTGCCGATCGACCCATTCATCTCGATCGATCAGGAAGGCGTTGGCGAACTGGTGAAGATCGGGCTTGAGCGCGGCCGCAAGGTTCGCAAGAACCTCAAGATCGGTATCTGCGGCGAGCATGGGGGCGATCCGGCATCGGTCGAATTCTGCGCGCGCACCAAACTCGACTATGTGTCGTGCTCGCCGTTCCGCGTCCCGATCGCGCGCCTCGCCGCGGCACAGGCAGCGCTTGGCAAATCGCTCGCGACGACTGCTTGACCGTCAACATTGCGCAAGCCGGCATCAAGCCGGCTTGCGGCAAGTGATTCATTGCGGATGCGAGCGCCGAAATATTCGGCATGCACGCGATGCCGGCAGCCAACCAAAGTAGCAAATTTTGCGAAAGGCTTGTTCCGGTCTCGCGGATTGTGCACTGCGCGCGAGCAGAATTTTCATCGCGCCAGTAATTTTCCACGTTTGTAATTGCTTTCGCCAATTGAGAATTTTGCCTTTTCGCGCATCGGGCGATACGCTCCCATCGAGGGATAAGCAAAATCAATAAGCGCGCGCCGCACAGGCGCGCACACGCTGGGGGACGCCACGATGACCGACACGCCTAGACTCACCTCAGAGGGTGGGCCGCCCGACGTTACGGAAGTTTCCGAAGAAGCACTGAAGAAGGCCGAGGCCTTCATCGAGGAAGAAGAAGGTGCAGCCAACCGGCTCTCGGGCTGGGCCGGCACCATCGTCACGACGATCGCCGTCATCTGTTCGCTCTTCCATCTCTATGCCGCCTACGACATCGTGCCGACGCAAGAGCTGCGCTACATCCACGTCGGCTTCGTCCTCTTTCTCTGCTTCCTCCTGTTTCCGATGGCCCAGCGCTTCCGGAACAAGATCCGCTGGTGGGACGTCCTGATCGGCCTCACCGCGATCGGCGTACTGGTTTACGCGCTGCAAGGCGGCGACGATTTCCTCGACCGCGCCGCGGTGCCAAACCAGACCGACACCATTCTTGGCGTCATCTTCATCATTATCCTGCTGGAAGCCACGCGCCGCACGACCGGCATCATCGTGCCGATCATCTGCGTGCTGTTCATCATGTACGCGCTCTACGGCCCCTATCTGCCGGCGCCGTGGACGCATCGTGCCTACGATTTCTCGCGCATCGTCGGGCATCTGTTCATCACGCTTGAGGGCATCTTCGGCTCGCCGGTCGATGTCTCGGCAACGCTCATCATCCTGTTCACGATCTACGGCGCGTTCCTCGCCAATTCGGGCGCGGGCAAGTTCTTCATCGATTTCTCGCTCGGCGTGCTCGGCAACAAGCCGAACAGCGCCGGCCGCACGGTCGTGATGTCGTCGTTCCTGCTCGGCGGCCCGTCGGGCTCGGGCGTCGCGACGACGGTGACGATCGGCGCCGTCGCTTATCCGATGATGGCGCGCGCGGGCTTCGAGAAGAACGCCGCGGGCGGCCTACTTGCCGCGGGCGGCCTGGGTGCGATCCTGTCGCCGCCGGTGCTGGGCGCCGCTGCCTTCATCATCGCCGAGTTTCTGAAGATCAGCTATCTCGACGTCATCTGGATGGCGACCATCCCGACCTGTCTCTATTACTTCTCGCTGCTCATCATGGTCGAGCTCGACGCCAAACGTTTTGGTGCGCGCATGGTGCCCTACACGCCCGAGCTGACGCTCCGCGAGATGACCAAGCGCTACTGGTTCCACTTCTCGTCGCTGCTCATGATCATCGTATTCATGCTGTGGGGTTATTCCTCCACGCTCGCGGTGTTCTATTCGACGATCATCGTTTTTGCGACGAGCTTCCTCACTCCTGAAACTTCGCTGTGGCCGAAGAAGCTCGTCAAGACGCTTTCCGATGGCACGATCGGGGTGCTCACCGCCGCGACGACCTGCGCTTCCGCCGGCATCATCGTCGGCATCGTCACGCTCACGGGATTGGGGCTGAAGTTCTCGTCGATCGTCATCGATTACGCCGGCGGCAGCCTGCTGCTCACTGCGATCTACACTGCGCTGATCGTCTGGGTGATCGGTCTCGCGGTGCCGGTGACGGCGTCCTACATCATCTGCGCCGTGATCGCAGCGCCCGCGCTGACGAAGCTCGGCGTTCCTGATTTCGCCGCGCACATGTTCATTTTCTATTACGCGGTGCTCTCGGAAGTCTCGCCGCCGACCGCGCTCTCGCCGTTCGCGGCGGCCGCGATCACCGGCGGCGATCCCTACAAGACGACGCTGCAGGCTTGGAAATACACGCTGCCGGCCTTCCTCGTGCCGTTCGTCTTCGTGCTCGATCCGAACGGCATCGGGCTTCTGCTCAAGATCCCGGCAGGCGGCGATATGTGGAATATCGTCTGGATCGTCGCGAAAACCGCGATCGGCCTTGCCGCGCTCGCGGTCGCAGCACAGAACTGGGCGCTGCACCGGACGCCGGGATGGGAACGCATCCTGTGGCTGTTCGGCGGGTTGCTGCTGGTTTTCCCGAGCCTGATCGAGGCGCTCGCCGAAAAGCTCACCGGGTACGATCTGCCCTCGCCCGCGCCGATCGGACTCGCAATCACGGCGGCATTGCTGTTAAGGCAGAAGTATTGGCATACTCCGCTAAAAGAAGTCAGCCAGTAAGTAGGGAGGAAGTTATCGATGAATAAAGTCATGAAACTGTTCGCGGCCGGCGTTCTGCTGCTCGGCGGCGGGCTGTTCCTGAACGTAGCCAATGCCCAGCAGAAGCCGATCTCGATCGGCACCGGCGGCACCGGCGGCGTCTACTACCCGCTCGGCGGCGGTCTCGCCAACGTCATCTCGAAATATCTCGGCGTGCAGGCCACCGCGGAAGTCACCGGCGGTTCGGTCGACAACCTGAAACTGATCGGCGCCGAGAAGAGCGAAATCGGCTTCACCATGGCCGACGCCGCGCTCGATGCACAGAACGGCCAGGGCAAGTTCACCGCCGGCAAGATTCCGCTGCGCGCGCTGATGATCCTCTACCCGAACCGCATGCATGTCGTGACGATCGACGGCACCGGTATCGAAAAATTCGAGGACCTCAAAGGTAAGCGCGTCTCGACCGGCTCGCCGGGCGGCGCGACCGAAGTGATGGCGCTCCGCTTGATCGAAGCCGCCGGCCTCGACAAGGACAAGGACATGAAGCGTGAGCGTCTCGGCGCTGCCGAGTCCGCGAACGCTCTCAAGGACCGCAAGATCGACGCCTACTTCTGGGTCGGCGGCTTGCCGACGGGCAGCGTCACCGATCTTGCCGCGACACCGGGCGTGAAGATCAAGCTGATCGACCACGCCAAGTATGTCGATGCAATGAACAAGAAGTACGGTAACCTCTACTCGAAGGGCTCCATCCCGGCTTCGACCTACCCGAACCAGGGCAAGGACAACGCCAACGCCGACGTCTGGAACATCCTCGTCACCAACGACAAGATGTCGGACGACATGGCCTACAAGCTCGTGAAGCTGATGGTCGAGAAGAACGACGATCTCGTCGCCGTGCATCGCGAGGCGAAGAGCTTCTCGCTTGCCAACCAGCAGGCCGAAAAGTCGCCGGTGCCGTTCCACCCCGGCGCGATCAAGTACTATAAGGAAAAGGGCCTCAAGTTCTGAGCACCTGATCCGGCAAGATGCGAAAGCCCCGCTTCGGCGGGGCTTTTTCTTTGCCAAAAGCAATCGGTGCCGCTTGGTTTTACCGAACCGGCCTGCCACACTCCCGTACCAACCCGGGGAGAGAAAATGGCGGTCGATCGCTACTTCTTCATCGTGATCTTCGTTGCGAGCGTGCTGATCGGCGGCTTCCTCATCGCGCGACCCGAGACGGCCGAGGCGAGCATCCCGCCCTATCTGTGGCTCCTCGGCTGCATGCTGATTTTCGAGATGATCGCCTTCCTGCGCGGCAGGGGCGCACCCGGCACGATGGTCGGCATGAGCACGCGGGTGATCGGCTTCGCCATCGGCATGGCCATTATTCTCGCCATCGTGTTTTTCAGCGGCTCGCCGGCACGGCTATTTTGAGGCCGACCCGCGGCGAGACGAAAAACTCTTTGTTTTCACTGCCCCGAAACCGCCCACCTCCTCGTTAACCTGAAAGCAAGGTTAAGCCAGCGATAATTTTTGAACGTTGCTTTCCGTTCCGGGGAGGAGCGGCGAGCGATCTTTGTGTACTGCGTAGGGTGGGTAAGCGTTCAATGGTTGCGTTGCGTACCAAGGGACAGCGGTTTGCTGTCCATTCCGGCCTTGCGCTTGCGCTTTATGCCGCGATGCCCGGCCAGATCGCCCAGCAGGATCTTGCAAGCCTCCTGACTTTCCATTCGACTGCGCCGTCGCGCAACGGCCTGTTCCTGTCGTTCTCGGCGCTGCGCACCGCGACCTTCTCGCTGCCGCGCGCTTCCGTCTTCGCGATCCCCGAACTGCCCGAGAACTTGCGCCCGCGTGCGAACGAGCCCGAAGTCACCGGCTCGATCGGCCGCACGGTCTCGGCTACCGAGAGCTTCAGCGAATACAACGAATATGTCGAACCGCAGAGCGCGGTGATCAACCGCGCCAGCAAGGGCGACCGGTTGCCGAACCCGGTCAAGGTCGTTGCCGCCGTCGCCGCGCGCACGGTAACGCTCGCCGATCAGGATGCGGCCAATGCGATCCGCCAGGACGTGCCGCCGATTGAGAGCACGGAAGCCGCCGATGATGCCGAGCCGCGCGCCGATCAGGCGGGCACGCTCGCCGAACTTTCCGATCCGGTCGGACCGCTCAACGGTTCAATGATCCGCGTCACGGGCTTGTTCTTCAACAACGACACGGCGGTGCTGCCGGCGCTGCCGTTTCAGCACAATCAGATCGTGCTCGCTTCGCTCGGCGACGTGAATACGCTGCCCGAGCAGGGTTCGACGACGCTCGCGAGCAAGGGGCAGGTCACCGGCGAGGAAGCGCAGCCGCGCAGCCCCGCCGAACGGCTCGGCCTCAAAGGCAAGGCACTCGCCAAGGCCGAAAAATGTCTTGCCGATGCGATCTATTTCGAGAGCCGCGGCGAAGTGAAGAAGGGCCAGATCGCCGTCTCGCAGGTCGTCGTCAACCGCGCCTTCTCCGGTTTCTATCCGAACGACATCTGCGGCGTCGTTTATCAGAACGCCAACCGCTACCTTGCCTGCCAGTTCACTTTCGCCTGCGAAGGCAAGAAGCTGATCGTCGAAGAACCCGATATGTGGAAACAGGCGACGGAAATCGCCCACGACATGCTCGGCGGCAAGCTGTGGCTGGACGAGATCGGCAAGGCCACCCACTATCATGCCTCGTGGGTGCGCCCGACCTGGGTGCGCGAAATGCGCAAGATCGACCGCATCGGCGTCCATACCTTCTACCGGCCGCGCGCCTGGGAAGGCTGAACTCTCCCGTTTGTGATCGCGGGGATATTTATTCCGCCCCGGATTTCGGCGACAAAGGACCGGTCGTAACCCCGGAGCCTCCGATGCATCGTTTGCTGATTGCCGCTTTCGCCCTTTTCGCCGTGCTCGGCACGGCTTCCGCTTTCTCGGGCTTTGCGCCCTATGACAAGGCCAAGTTCGAGCAGGCCGTGGAAAGCGGCGCGCCGGTGATCGCGATGGTGCACGCGGACTGGTGCTCGACCTGCCGGCAGCAGGAAAAAGTTTTGAACGACATGCTGAAAGAACCGGGCTTCGCCAAAATACAGGCGGTGCGCATCGACTACGACAGCGAGAAAGATTTCCAGAAGGCGCACAAGATCACGACGCGGGCCACCCTGCTCGTGTTCAAGGGCGGCAAGGAGACGGCGCGTGTCGTCTTCAACGCCGATCCCGTGACGCTGAAAGAAGCAATCAAAACCGCGCTCTGACGGCGCGAACGAATGAGTGCACTCGTCCTCGCGTTCGTTGCCGGCGCGCTCACGACCATCAATCCTTGCGTCCTGCCGCTGCTGCCGATCGTTTTCGCCTCGGCGCTCACCAGCGGAAAATTCGGTCCGCTCGCGCTGATCGCCGGATTGATCGCGGGCTTCACCGCGGCGGGCGTACTGATCGCGGCAAGCGGCAGCTTCCTTGGGCTCGATGAGCGGACGCTGCGCTGGCTCGGCGGCGGCGTCTTTTGCCTGATCGGCATCGCGCTGCTCATCCCCGCCTTCGAGCGGCAGTTCTCGGCGCTTTTCGGCGGCATCGGCACGGGCAGCGCAGCGCTGGCCGGCCGCATGGGCGCTTTCGGCATAGCCGGTCAATTCGCCGTCGGGCTTCTGCTCGGCGCGGTATGGTCGCCCTGTTCCGGCCCATCGCTGGGTGCCGCGATCGTGCTCGCCGCACAAGCTGGCGATATCGCACAGGCAGCACTTCGGCTTGCTGTCTTCGGCGCGGGCGCCGCAACGATCCTGCTACTCCTCGCTTTCGGCTCTCGCGCGGCCATCGCCAGGCGGCGCGAATGGCTCGCGGCAATCGCGCCTTATGCCAAGCGCATCGCCGGCATGCTGTTTGTCGCGCTTGGCGTTGCGATCCTCACCGGCTTTGACCGGCTGATCGAAAGCAGGCTTCTTGATCTTGCGCCCGGCTGGCTGATCGAACTGACAACGCGCTTTTGATTATTTCGGGCGTGGATCGTGCAGACCGGCGCCGGGCTGCGGCAGCTTGCCGGCGCGCAAGAGCTTCACCGCTTCGACAAGACTTTCCGCTGCGATCTCAACCTCGGCCTGAAAGTCGCGATCCGCATCGAAGTCGTCATGGCTCGTCGCATAGGGCCGATAGTAACCGATATAGCGATCGAGCTGGCTACGTTTGCCTGCGGGGATCAACCCGATATCGGTCAGCCAATCGGAAAGCATGCGCCGCAAATTCTCGACGCCCGCGGCGTCGCCATGCACGACGACCGAAAAAACCCTGCCGGCGAGATGGCGCGGATAGTCCCAGCCTTCCAGTTCGAGTTGTTTTGCCTCGTCGGCATGCTTGCCATGCGTCGTCGTCGGATCGGGATTTCCGCCATCGGCGCAAACGAGGCGGTCGATCATCAATTTCAACACGCTCGGCGCCTGATACCAGTGAACCGGCGAGATGATCATCACGCCATGCGCGGCCGCCCACATCGGGTAGATCTCGTTCATCCAGTCGTTGACCTGGCCGATGGCGTGGTTCGGATAGCAGGAGCACGGCCAGTGACAGAGCGGCATCGCCGTCGAGACGCAGGCCTTGCACGGATAGATCACCCGGCCGTATTGCGAGGTCAGCAAGCTAAGGTCCAGAAAATCGACCACGATCTCCGGCGCGCGCGCGAAAACACTTTTTGCGATTTCGGTCATGCGAAACGTCTTCGACATCTCGCCGGGGCAACTGTGCTCCGAACGCGACGAGCCATTGATCAGCAGAATGCGCGGGCGAGAGCTGGCATCTTTTTGCTGCGCCTCCGCGGCCTGCACCGCTTTATGCGCAGCACGCCACTCGTCGGAGAGCTGATAGGAAGGATCGTGAAAACCCTCACCAGCGGGATGAGTGCGCGGGCTCTTGTGATAATCGTCGTAGACGAACCAAGCCTTGTCGATGATCGCCTGAATTGCGGCTTCCGTATTGTCGAATACCGGATCGTAAAAATGCGAGCGCATGCGGCGCGCAAATTCTGCCTTGGTGAGCTGTGCCGATGGCATGCTCCCCTTGCGGACATTAATTTTTTCCATGAACGCCTCCGCGCTTTAACGCGGCATCCGGCGGCGAAGTTCCGCAAGCAAGAACCGGCGCTCAGCGCACCGTAGTCTGTTGCTGCTGCCGCGCTGCGTTGTTATTCATGAATGCCGCGAAGGGATTGGTGCTCGGCGCCGGCTGCTTGGCCTGTTTCGGATGCACGCGCCGGCGGCGCGGCTTCGGTTTTGCCGCAGCCTTGGGATGAGCGGCGGCGTCCTGCTCGATCAGGCTGGTGATGGTCTGCCTGCCCTTGCCTCTGGCCGGCGCTGCCCGCGTTTCACGGGCCTTTTCTTGCGTCTGCGCTTTTTCTTGAGTTCTTTCTAGCGCCTTCTCTTGCGCCTTCTCTTGGGCCTTCTCTCGCGGACTATCTTGAACTTTTTCTCCGTCGCGCACTCTGTCCGGAACCATCTCCTGCGGCTTCAATGCGACGGACGTTGCGCCGGAATCGGCGCCATGATCGGCAACTGTGCCCGTAACTTCCTCGCCGCGCGTGCGATCGGGCAGCGGCAGCGGCATCGACTGCGGCAGCCCCGGCCCGGCAATGCGCGGACCGTCGGCGGCAGCCTTGAACGACGAGCGCGACCCGGACATCAGGCCGATTCCCGCCACCACAAAAATAAAGGTCGCCAGACATGCGGCCAGTACGACCCGCAGATCGAATAACATCGGATACCTCAGAACTGGCGCAATCGATTGCTGGCGAATCGACAGCGCCCGCAATGGTCGCGGCGCGTCATCATTTTTGCAAGATCATTGGCCGTGAAATCCGGTGTTTTCACGGGGATGATTCGCGGCGTTCTCCACATCATTTCGCGGCTCGCGGATGCCGCGCATTCGCTTACGTCGCATAGGGAACGTAAACCGTTGCTTCCGCGTTTGGCATTGCCGGGAGGGTACATCATGTCGGCTGAAAGTCTGCTCATCATTTTGCTGGTCGGCGGCATCGCGGGCTGGCTCGCGGGCCTGATCGTGCGAGGCACCGGCTTCGGCCTCGTCGCCGATATCGCGCTCGGCATCGTCGGCGCGTTCATCGGCAGCTGGCTGTTGCCGAAGCTCGGCATCCGGATCGGCACCGGACTGGTGACGGAGATCGTCGTCGCGCTGATCGGCGCCCTGATCCTGCTCGCGATCCTCGGCCTGTTCGCTCGCGGCGGAGGCGTCGGCATGGTGCTGACACCGCCGAGCTATCCGCTATTCATCATTTCGCTGCTGCTCGCGATCGTTGCCGCAGCGGGTTTTTACGCCAAACTTCGCCTGCCGCTTTACGGCTTCAGGCTGTTCGATATTCTGGCGGTCGCCTATGCCGTCTTGCTTGCGGGCGTCATCTTCCGGCGGCTCTAGCGCCCTTCGGCGCTTTCCGTTTTCTTCATAACAGCGCCGGTGCTGCCGATGGTCAGCACCGGCGATTTCATTTGCCACACGACGTCGGTGGCATGCTCGAAATCGATCTCCTTGAGACCAATTTTCAAGGCGTCATAGCCATTGCGCGGCGCCGCCGAATAGGTCCCGAACAGGCGATCCCAGAACGAAAATACCTGGCCGTAATTGCTGTCGGTCTCCGGCTGCCAGGCCGAATGATGCAATGAGTGCATGTTCGGCGTCACGAACAGCACGCGCAGCGCGCGGTCCAACCTCTCGGGCAGCCGCAGATTGGCGTGCGCGGCGGTGCTGGCGACGCTCTCCACCACTTCAAAGATAATGAGCGCCCACGGATTGAGGCCGAGCGCCAGCGTGACCGCAAGATTGCTCGTCAGCACCACCGCGAACTCGAACGGGTGATTGCGCAGGCTTGTCGAAGCATCGAGATGCGTGTCGCTGTGATGGACGCGATGAATGCGCCACAGGAGCGGCACCTTGTGCATCAGCACATGGATTGCGTAGCTCTGCAGACTACGGACCAGCACCGTCACGATGAGCGCGAGCCAGAGCGGGCTCTGGAGATAATTCAGCAGCCCTACGCCGTGCCCTTCGGCCCAGCGCGCGACGACGACGCCGGTGATCGGCGTCACGATCGACAAGCCGATATTGGCAAGCCCAATGGCAGCGTTGACCGGCCAGCGCTCGTGGCGGCGGCGCGGCTCGGCAAAAGCCGGATGCCAGGCTTCGACCGCTGCGAAAAGCGCAAGGGAGAGGCAATACAGTGTGAAGCCGATATTCTCGGCGCCCGCTCCCAGCCAGGCAATGAAACCCGCGTTCATGCCCGTTACGCTATACTTTCTTTGATGAAGAAGAAAATCGCCGAACCGGTCACGCACACCGATGCCGCTTGGGGCTCTCAAGGAGCGGCGATTTCGCATCCTTGCTTGACTCCATCGCAACACCGGTTCATTTCCCGTTCGCGCCGCGCGAATGCGCGGCGGAGGAACTCGATCATCATGCCCGACGAAGGCCCTAGTCGATTATTGCAGCCGGTAGCGGCACGGACGGCCTGATCGAGGATCGGCTCGCCCCTGCCCGGCCAGCAGCTCGAGGTGAGTCATGCAAGAAACGCTCATTGAAGACGGCGTCGTGCGCGAGCCTGCGGCCCTTGCCGCAGAGCTTGCCACCAGGAAATACGCGGCCGACATCGTCGAGGCGCTCAATCAGCTCGAACCCGAGAGCGCGGCGAAGACGCTTGCGCTGCTGCCGCCCGAGCGCGCCATTGAAGTACTCGACGAGCCGGATCTCAACGATCCCGCCGGGTTGATCACGCAGATCCCCGAGGATCAGGCAAAGGCCGTGCTGAACGGACTTTCCGCCGACCGCGCGACCGACATCTTCCAGCAACTTCCGGCCGAGGATCGCACGCGGCTTCTCGCCTTGCTCGCACCGGAAAACCGCACGCCGATCGAGGAGCTGCTGCACTATCCGCCGAACACGGCAGGCGCGCTGATGACGACCGAGTTCGTCAGCGTGCCTTCGACATGGACCGTCGATCAGACGCTGCAATATCTGCGCGCCGTCGAGCGCACGCGCGAGACGATCTACGCCATCTATGTGCTCGATCCCTACAAGCGCACGCTGCTCCAGGTCGTGACGCTCCGGCGGCTGATTTCCGGCAATCCGAGCGCTTCGATCCTCACGGTGGCACGCGATCCGATTACCACCACGGCGCTGACCGACCGCGAGGACGTCGCACGCATCATGACGAAATACGACCTCCTCGCCGTGCCGGTGGTCGACGACAAGGGGCATGTGCTCGGCATCGCCACGGTCGACGACATCATCGACGCGATCATCGAGGAAGGCACCGAGGACATGCAGAAATTCGGCGGCGTCACCGCCACCGAAGAAGCGTATCTGCACATCGGCTTCCTCGGCATGATCAGGAAGCGCGCCGGATGGCTGTCGATCCTGTTCATCAGCGAGCTGCTGACCGCAAGCGCCATGCAGCATTTCGAGAGCGAGCTGGAAAAAGCCGTGGTGCTGACGCTGTTCATCCCGCTGATCATGAGTTCCGGCGGCAATTCCGGCTCGCAGGCGACTTCGCTGCTCATCCGCGCGCTCGCGCTGCGCGACGTCAAGCTCTCCGACTGGTGGCGGGTCATGCTGCGCGAAATTCCGATGGGCCTTACGCTCGGCGCGATCCTCGGCGTGCTCGGCATCGTCCGCATCGTGTTGTGGCAGAAAGCCGGCCTCTACGATTACGGCGCGCACTGGCAACTGATCTCGGCGACAGTGGCGGCGACGCTTGTGGGCATCGTCACCTTCGGCTCGGTCGCCGGCGCGATGCTGCCGTTCGCCCTCAAGCGACTCGGCCTCGACCCCGCGAGCGCCTCGGCGCCGTTCGTCGCGACGCTCGTCGATGTCACCGGGCTCGTGATTTATTTCTCGGTCGCGCTGGTGTTTTTGAGAGGCACGCTTTTGTAAGCAAAACCGCCCGATGGCCCGCATCACGTTTTGCAGGCGGTAACCGGATGGGATTTCCCCTCGCCCAAAAGCCGACTAGGGTTTGGCATATTTGGCAGGGGAGCGTCATGAAGAGATCCAGGATCATCGCCGCAATCGCCGCCGGATTGCTGGCATTTTCCAGCATGACGGCAACGGCCGGGAATCCAGTGCCGCTCTCGACACCGCATTCACACACGCCGGCGGGCATCTGGGTGATCTTCGGTTGCGCCGGCGGCGTCGTGCTGGCCGCGCTTGCGGCGAATTACTCGCAGCAGCGCCAGCTCACCTGGAACGAGGCCGCAAGCTGCGGCCTCCTGTTCTGGTTCACGCCGCCAAGACGACCTTAAAAAAAAAGACGACCTTAATCGCTCCACGACGCAAGCCTGCTGCAAGTTCGATTGCAACAGCGACACAAGGGGGCATTATGAAGCGATCCAGGACCATCGCCGCCGTGGCGGCAGGAATGCTTGCGTTCTCAAGCCTAACGGCAACGGCGGGTCCGCTCGCATCCACGGCGCCGCATTCGCGTGTGCCGGTGGCCGTCTGGGTCATCTTCGGCTGCACCGGCGGCGTCGTAGTCGCCGCGCTCGCTGCGAATTACGCGCAGCGGCGGCAACTCACCTGGAACGAGGCCGCAAGCTGCGGCCTCCTGTTCTGGTTTCAGCCGCCAAGACGGCCTTAAAAAGCCGGCCTTAAATTAAGCCGCCGCCTTCTTCGTTTCCTCGGCGATTGCACGCTGCACTGACGGGCGCTCGCTCATGCGCGCGCGGAATTCGGCGATGCGCGGCAGCTTGGTGAGATCGACGCCGTCGCCCTCGAGCCATTGCGAGAGCGTGAAAAGATACGGATCGCAGATCGTGAAGTGCTCGCCCATCACATAGGGGCCCTTGAGCATGTGCTTCTCGATCAGCTCGAAAGCCTCGCCGACCGACTCCGGCACTTTTTTCTGCATCGCCTTGATCGAATGCTCGTCGCCCGCATCGACCCAGCGATAGCCGCGCATGCGGTGCGCGTGATTGATGTGCGCGGTCGAGCAGAGATAACTGTTGAACTCCTGCACCCGCGCGAAGGCGAACGGATCGCCGATCAGCGCAAGGTTCTTCGCCGGAAATTTCTGCGCGATGTAAGCGAGCAGCGCCGGCGTTTCGGTCAGCACGCCTTCATCCGTCACCAGCGCGGG
This sequence comes from Xanthobacteraceae bacterium, assembly GCA_035555855.1. Taxonomy (GTDB): domain Bacteria; phylum Pseudomonadota; class Alphaproteobacteria; order Rhizobiales; family Xanthobacteraceae; genus Palsa-892. Next base: position 1,905 of record DATMGD010000004.1, on the reverse strand, counting down.
CACGCGCGCCTTCGGATTGAGCTTGAGATATTCCGGCTTCTTCTGGTCCTCGTCCTTGAACGAGATGCGGTGCAATTCGTAATCGGCACCGGCCTCGATCAGCGTGATGTGCGAGGCAAGCGCGCAGGTGCCGAAGGTGTAATAGAGCTTGAGGGTCATGGGATTGGCTTCTCTTCCTTGGGGGCATTCTTGGGGACTAGCATCAGGTTACGCGGCGGGCGGTGTCGATAAAATCGCTGGAATCGGGGCTTTGTCGCATTTTGTGGCAGATTCGGCACACTAGCCCAAAAGTAGCAAATTGGTACTTAAATACCGTTTTCCATTTCCGACTCCATGGCAAAAACCGCCTGCCCTGAATTTGGGGCTTGGGAGGAATTTATGAAGAAGATCGTTCTCGGTTTGCTTGCGGCCGCGCTTTCGGCGACGCCGCTTTTCGCGGCCGATATGGCGACGCGCGCGCCTGTCTATAAGGCTGCGCCGGTGCAACAGATGTTCAACTGGTCGGGCTTCTATGTCGGCGGTTACGCCGGCTGGATGAACGGCAAGTCGCAGGACGTTTCCGGCGCTGGCCCGGAAGTTTCGCTCAATGGCGGCGCCTTCGGCGGCCTGCTCGGCGTCAACTGGCAGACCGGCAATTTCGTCTGGGGTCTTGAAGGCGACGGCGGCTGGTCGACGGCCGATCACGGTGCGGACGGCAACAACTTCGCGTGGTTCAAGGATCGCTTCATCGGCAACCTGCGCGTCCGCGCCGGTGTTGCCGCCGACCGCGCGCTCTTCTACGTCGCGGGCGGCGCGGCCTTCACCGACCTGAAGATCAGCCACGGCGGTTCGGATCTCGCGTCCGAGATGCGGGTCGGCTGGACGGTCGGCGCCGGTATCGACTACGCGGCGACGCAGAACCTCGTTCTTCGTCTCGAATATCTTTATGCCGGCTTCGGCGAGAAGAACTACACCTTCATTGGCAACGACGTTCATCGGGTCAATTACGACAACCAGAACACGGTTCGCGCCGCCGCCATCTGGAAGTGGTAACGCGAGCTTCGCTCTAATCGAAAACCCCGGCCATCGCGCCGGGGTTTTTGTTTGTGCGCTACGCGCAGCCGTCATGACTTGCTCCGGCCATTTTTGTTTGGCGATAAACACAGCAATGCCCCTCACCCTTCGCGCGGCTTCGCCGCGCTCTTCCCTCTCCCCGCAAATACGGGGAGAGGGTGGCGAGCGTCGAGCGCAGCGAGATGCGAGACGGGTGAGGGGCAAGTTGCAGATTCTCCATTGGGTATTTGGGGCAAGCATCATCGTTACCGCGCGAGGGTTTGCCTCGCCGGATCATCGTCAGGCTGCCGAACCTCAAGAAATTAAAATGAGGGCGGCGCGGGACGCCGGAGACTTGCCGGTCTCCACGGTCCATGTGCGAAAAGGTAAAAAGCACACGGATAATGTCTTCCGCAGGTACCGGTTCATCACCGGCCGTCCCGCGCGCGATGGGCTCCAGCCTTATTCCTGCTTAGCCCCGGCGGACTGACCAAGCCTTCCTTTTGGGAGAGGCCCTTTTATCCGCCGCTGATCGGAACTCTCACCGGATGCGCCGTATGTGGGCCATACGCACGCTCCAGTCCCCGGAGTCCCATGTGGCGCGCGGCGTAATGCGCGCCGGACACAGCAGGCTTCGACCGCCGCAACGACCCTGCATAAGCCCGTCGCGGCCACCGCTCCCGATCCGCACATCGAACATGCCTGCAGGACATGCCCCTCGTGGACCGGGACGAAATGAATATAATCCTATAATTGAAAATGTCAAGTTCTATCGGGCTGATGTGAGGCCATTACTGTATTTTGCCGCCGCGTAACGATTTGGCGATCCGTGAAACGATCGGATCCCACCGCTGCTTCTCTTTCGCCGGATAT
>DATMGD010000003.1:0-7929 GCA_035555855.1 Xanthobacteraceae bacterium | reverse complement strand
TTTTTCCGCGGTTAATCGGCCTGCTCCTGCACCGACTCCACCATTTGCAACGCCTGTGCTTTGATGGCGGGGGCCATTCACGGGGGTTTTGTTATGCGGCGTTCTTTTGCGTACAGCGTTTTGGTATCGGCGTCGATGTTGATTGCACCGGCGTCATGGGCACAAGTGCCGGCGGTTCAAGCTCCGACGGCTCAACCGAAAGCAACGACACCGCCGCCTGCCCCGCCGCCCGTTGCGGCCAAATGCGCCAATCCCGATGCCATCCCGATGTCACGCACCGTCGAGATCGACACCACCGGCGCACCGGGTTTCGGCTTCGAGCATTTCAAAAACCACGACTTCCTGAAACAGGGCGAAGTCGTACTCACCTTCGACGACGGCCCCTGGGTAACGACACCCAAAGTGCTCAAGGCGCTCGCCGACAACTGCGTCAAGGCAACGTTCTTTATTATCGGCAAGCACGCGACTTATCACCCCAACATCCTGAAGGATGTCGAGGCGGCGGGTCATACGATCGGCGCGCATACCTGGAGCCACGCCAATCTCGAGAAGAAAACCTTCGATCAATCGAAGGAAGAAATTGAGAAAGGCATCGCCGCGATTCAATGGGCACTCGACGGCCGCGAGAGCGCGCCCTTCTTCCGTTTTCCCGCGCTGAAACATCCGCCGGAAGTCGTGAAATATCTCGCCTCGCGCAACATCGCGATGTTCTCAACCGATTTCGATTCCTTCGATTTCAAGATGCGCAAGCCCGAGCAGGTCATCAAATCGGTGATGGACAAACTCGAGAAGCACGGCAAGGGCATCATCCTGATGCATGATTTTCAGCACGCCACCGCCGACGCCCTGCCGGAACTGCTCAAGCAGATGAAGGAAAAAGGCTACAAGGTCGTGCACATGAAGCCGAAATTCATGATCAAGTCGCTGCCGGAATATGATGAACTCTTGAAGAAAGAGAACAAGATGCCTGCAGCGAACACGGCGCCGACCGATTCGATCGTCAAGACGGTCAACTAAAGCCCGCTTGAGCAAACCCGCGCCACAACCGGCCAGTCCCGCGCATTACAATCTCTATCTGCGGGACGGGCGGAAGAAGTTTTTCTTTCGCTACCACGACGAGGGTATCGTCCTCGACGACAAGGGGCTTGCCTGCACTCTTTACGGGATCGAGCAGAAACAGCCTTACGAGAATATCGTTTCGGTCCGGCTGCAGATGACGTCGATACCCAAATCGGATGCGCTTTATACCTGCACGATCGGCTTTCGCGACGGGCGCCAGATCGCTATCGCCAACGCCTCCAAATACGGCAGCGCCGAAGACCAGCGCACAGTGCTCTACGGCCAGTTCGTTCGCGATCTGCACAAGCGCATTCCAAAACCCGAACGCAGCCGCATCCGTTTTTACGCCGGCAATACGGAAAGTCAGCAACGGATATTGGTCGCAATTCTGGTGATCGCAGGCCTCTTCTTCGTGGGTCTGCCGCTCGCGCTTCTGCTGTATATCCAGAAGCTGGAAGTCTTAGGGGTGCTGCTCACCGGCGCCGCATTCATCTATCCGCTTTGGCGCTCCGCCAACGCGAACGAGCCGCGCACTTATCACTCCGAATATCCGCCCGATGAGTTGGTGCCGGCGGTAAGCCGATAATCTTTTGAGCACTCCTCCGGCGGAAAGACCCTAGCCCGTTTCGCCCCTCTCCCCTACACTTGTTAAGTGTTCGACCGGCTGTGCGGGGCGCAAACAGCCGTTCCTCCTCGCAATTCGTACGCTGCCCGCATAAGGGCCTTCATGCCGTTGGGTCAAACCGCCAATAGCACTCGCAGCTATGGCCCGCTTGTCGCTGTGCTGGTGGCGCTGTTGCTGCTCGGCCTGCCGTTCGCGGCCTGGCTCGACATGCGCGCGCTTTCCGAGCGCATCCTCGACCGGCAGGCGAGCGAGATAGGCCGCGTCATCGACGACATGCGCGGCTTCTACGCGAGCGATGTCGTCGGCCGGCTCGCCAGCCATCCGGTGGCGGTGCCGACCAACAGCAATTATCGCAACGTCGATGGCGGCATTCCGATTCCGGCAACGCTCTCGATCGAACTCGGCAAGATGATTTCCGCGCGAAACGACGCGGTCAAATACCGCTTCGTTTCCGATTATCCGTTCAAAGGCCGGGAGTCCCATAATCTCGACGATTGGGAAACGGCGGCGCTCGCCTCCCTTCGCGCCAACCCGAAAAAACCGGTGGTGCAGGTCTCCGGCTCTATCTTCAATCGCGATATCCGCATGGCGGGGCCAGTGATCATGGGCGCGGCCTGCGTGAACTGCCACAACTCGCATCCCGACAGCCCGAAGACCGACTGGAAGGTCGGCGACGTCCGCGCCATTCAGGAAATCTCGATCCAGCAGCCGATCGCGGCTAATATTCTCTCCTTCAAATATCTCTTGGCCTACCTCGTGCTTGCAGCCATCGCCGGCCTCACTTTCATCCTCGTGCAGCGCAAGCAGGCGGCGGCGATCGCCGGCATGAACAAAGAGCTGGCGGAATCGAACGATTTCCTCGCTTCGATCTCGATGAAGATCGCCAAATACCTTTCGCCGCAAATCTACAAGAGCATCTTTTCAGGCCAGCGCGATGTAGCGATTTCGACCGAGCGCAAGAAGCTCACGATCTTCTTCTCCGACATCAAGGATTTCACCTCAACGACCGAGCGATTGCAGCCCGAAGACCTCACCGCACTCCTCAATGAATATTTCACCGAGATGTCGGCGATTGCGCTCAAGCACGGCGCGACCGTCGATAAATTCATCGGCGACGCGATGCTGCTGTTCTTTGGCGATCCCGAAACCAAGGGCGTCACCGAGGACGCCCGCGCTTGCCTGATGATGGCGGTCGATATGCAGCGGCGGCTTTCCCACCTCAATGCGGAGTGGCGCAAGCGCGGCATCGAAGAGCCGTTCCGCGCCCGTATGGGCATCAACACCGGCTTTTGCAATGTCGGCAATTTCGGCAGCGAAGACCGCATGGACTACACGATCATCGGCGCCGAGGCGAACCTTGCCGCGCGCCTGCAATCGATCGCCGAGCCGGGCGGCATCGTGCTGAGCTACGAAACCTACGCGCTGGTGCGCGATCTCGTGCGCGCCAAACCGATGGAGCCGATCCAAATGAAAGGCATCAGCCGCGAGGTCGTGCCTTATGTAGTGGAAGGCCTTGTCAGCGAACTCGACCAGCGCGCCAACGTCATCAGCGAGCACGCCACCGGCGTCGATCTCTTCCTCGACCTCGAAGTGATCGACAAGGCGGCGGCGCAACGCACCAAGCGGCTGCTCGAGAATGCGCTCGCGGCGCTCGACGCCAAAACCAGGAATACCTGAACGAAAGCGCGATTAGCGGCGCTTCGCCTGCCCTTCGACATCGAGGCCGAAGTGCTCGCGCAGAATGCGCACGTTGCGGCGATTGGCGCGGAACGCAACGTCGAACAGATCGCCGAACAGCGGCACGGCGCCCGCCAAACCGTCGATCGCGACATTGCCGATCATACGGATCAGCACGCGCCGCGGCACGCCCAACCGATGCGCCTCATATACGATGTAAGCCGCGAGCGCCGTGGTGATGCCGTCGCCCACACCCGGCACGAGGCCGATCAATGCGTCGGCACCGAAGCGGATATTGGTGCCGGGCAGCACGAAAGCCGTATCGAGCAGCATCGCGAGGCGGTCGAGCCGCTCGATCCGCTCATGGCGAGAGTGACTTTGAAACCCGCCAGCGGCGTAAGTATTCGCATTCATTGACGTCCCTCGAACTACCCCCTGCCAAGGCTTTCAAGTGGGGACACTCTGAGGGATTCGCAAGTTCAGCGGCGGGTTTTCAGGCCAGTGCCAGTTTTGGGGTGCGCGTCCTCGTGCGGAACAACAGCCACGACACGATCGAGACGTTCAGAAGGTTCCACGCGAGCCCGTTCAGAAATGCCGCGTGATAGGAACCTGTCAGGTCGAAAATCCAGCCCGACAGCCAACCGCCAAGCGCCATGCCGACGATGGTGGCAAAGATCGCGTAACCTACGCGCGCCCCTGCTTCACGCGCCGGGAAATATTGCCGCACGATGATCGCGTACATCGGCACAATGCCGCCCTGGAACAGACCGAACAGCGCGGAGATGACATAGAGCGACGTCAGCCCATCGAAAAAAATGTAGAGGAACAGCGCGATCCCCTGCAGGCCCGAACCGAGCAGCAAGGTCGCAACGCCGCCGATCTTGTCGGCGATGAAGCCCGACGCCGCCCGGCTGATGATGCCGAAGCCGAGCATCAACGACAGCATTTCCGCCCCGCGTGCCGCGCCATAACCGAGATCGCCGCAATAAGCGACGATATGTACCTGCGGCATTGACATCGCCACGCAGCAACTGACGCCTGCGATACAGATCAGCATCATCAGCGTGCCGCGCGAAATACCGAGCGAAGCCTCCGCGCTCATAGCCGCCACATCACCTTTATCCTCCGCGTGCGTGGCAACTCGCCTTCGCAACGCAAGGCAAAGCGGAATCATGGTGACGAGGCAAAAGATACCGAGCGCGATATGCGTGAACCGCCAGCCATTCGTCTCGATCGAATGCTGGACCACCGGCGGCCAGATCGTGCCGGAAATATAATTGCCGCACGCGACCAGCGTCACGGCGATGCCGCGCCGGCGCGTGAACCAGTGTGAAATGTCGGCCATGAGCGGCGCAAAGCTCACTGACGAGCCAAAGCCGATGGCGATACAGGCAACCGCAAACAACCATAGCCGCGGCGCGAACCCCGATGCGATATAGCCCGCGCTGACAAACAGCGCGCCCATAACGACCGCCGCCACAAGCGAAAAGCGATCGACAACCTTGCCAAGCAAAACGGCGCCGAAGGCAAAACCGAACATCGTAAACGTGTAGGGCATCGATGCGTCGGCGCGAGGGACGCTAAAATCCGCCTGCACGGCCGGGAGCGCCACGACGTAAGACCACAGCCCAACCGAACCCACCGTGCCGACGGCAACCGACGCAAACAGCCGCGCCCAGGCGTAAGCGGATTCCGCTTCGCTGGTCTTGGGCGTTTGGGAGAGGAATTTCGGCATTACCACGCGGCGACCATCTTGAGTTTAGTGCTGTTTGGCAAGCCGCGAACGAGCGCGGCATGGCTGCCATGCCGAATGGCTTCGTTCGGGATCAGGCCTTGGCGGCGATCGCCTCGATTTCCACGAGGTATTCGGGCTTCACCAGCGCCGGGACGATCAGCAGCATCGAGGCGGGCTTCACGTCGCCGAGAAATTGCGAGCGCACTTTCACATAGGCCTGAATATCGGACTCGCGCGTGAGATAATGCGAGACCTTGATGAGGTCATGCTTCGTCATCCCCGCCCGCTCCAGCATCGTCATGACATGCGTCCAGGCGATCTCGGCTTGCGCCGTGATTCCTTGGGGAACCTCGCCTGAAGCCGAATGCCCCGGCGTGCCGGAAGTGAACAGCCAGCGCTGGTTCGGCGCCACTTCCAGCGCGTCGCTATAGGAGCCGATCTGCCGGGCGATGCCGATATCGTGAATCTTGTGAGCCATGATTGCCTCTTATATGACGGGCTGCCCGCAACCCTCGCAGATTCGATGACCTCTTTCACCCCGCACCAGGATGCCGCGCTGAACTCCGTCGACGCATGGCTCAAAGCCAAGCCCGGCAAGAACGGCAACCCGAACATTTTTCGCCTGTTCGGCTATGCCGGCACCGGCAAAACGACGCTTGCCCGGCACATCGCCGAAGGCGTCGATGGCGACGTGAAATTCGCGGCCTTCACCGGCAAGGCCGCGCTCGTCATGCGCTCAAAAGGCTGCCACGACGCGCAAACCATCCACAGCCTGATCTATCGCGCGCGCGAAAGCGGCGAGGAAGTTCCGAGCTTCGATTTGTGGGATGACGCGCCGGTCTCGAAAGCCTCGCTCATTATCGTCGACGAGTGCTCGATGGTCGATGCGGAGCTTGGCCGCGATCTGATGTCGTTCGGCGTGCCTGTTCTCGTGCTGGGCGATCCGGCGCAGTTGCCGCCGATTCAGGGCGGCGGCTTTTTCACCGAAAGCGAGCCCGACGCGATGCTGACCGAAGTCCATCGCCAGGCCGAAGATAACCCGATCGTCCGGCTCTCAATGGATGTACGCGAAGGCCGCGAGCTTGTCCCCGGCGATTACGGCGACGCGAAGGTCGTCACCAAGCGCACGCTCGATCCCGACCGCGTGATGGCGGCCGACCAGATTCTCGTCGGCCGCAACGCCACGCGTCGCGCCTACAACAAGCGCATGCGCGAACGTAAAGGCTTCAGCGGCGAGTTGCCGTCCGCCGACGACAAGCTCGTGTGTCTCCGCAATAACCGCAAGAAGGGCCTCTTGAACGGCGGGCTATGGACGGTGGTGAAAGCGCCGGCGGCGACATCGCGCGCCCGCGCCATCATGCAGATGCGGCTTTCGCCCGAGACGGGCGGCCGCGCCGTCAAGGTTTCGGTGCGGAAGGAATGTTTTACGGGCGAGATCGCCGAGGTCGAATGGGGGCAGCGTAAGCCCTACGACGAATTCGATTTCGGCTACGTGCTCACCGTCCACAAATCGCAGGGCTCGCAGTGGGACGATGTCGTGCTGTTCGACGAGAGCTTCGCGTTTCCCGAAAGCCGCGGACGCTGGCTTTATACCGGCATCACGCGGGCGGCCGAGCGGCTCACCATTGTCGTATAAGCCCCAAATACAAAGGGCACGGCCTTTCGGCCGCGCCCTGGCGAACTTACTTACTCCGCGCGATTACTCCGCGAACGGATACTTTGCGTGGGCCTTGCGAGCCTCAACCTGGGCCTCGTGGAAGACCTCGAACAGCGTGGCGAAGAAGGAACCGATCTTCGCGAAGACGTTGCCGAGCGATCCGGAAGCCGGCAAGCTGTGCGGCAGGACGGGGGAGAAGGTCTTGGTGGCCATGTTGAACTCCTAAGTTTGGGTAGCGGTTGTTGTTCTTGCTGCACTGCATATAGGACAGTTCCCCCTGGTATGCCACCGCGTTTCTTGCATGGGGCTCATGCAGCGCACTCATGCAAGCTGCTGAATCTTCATATAAAATTCACAAATTGGCCAATCGAAAAAGTCGCTCAAAAAGCCAAAAGCCGAGCGTTATCAAACCCATGCGGCAATCTGCCCTTCGGCATTGCACAATGAGGTCCGTCACAAAGTTCCCGTGTTTTCGTCCCGTTCAGACCGGCCCGCGCTCGCTCAAAAGCCGGTGGCCCTTGGGGGTCAGCGCATAGATTCGCGCTTCCTCGTCGATGCGGCAAACCAGGCCCGCTTCGGCAAGGTGTTTTAGCCGGCAAAACTGCTCGGCATCCAGGTTTTCCGCCGGGTTTACGGCAGCGCGCTCGCCGATATCGCACAGAAGCGCGATGTCATATTCGCTGAGCGGCGTTTTGCCGAGGATCTCCGCCGTGAACTCTGCCGGGCGCGTCATGGCTATCCTCCCTTGATTTGGCGCGTTGTTATTGGGCGTTTGTTCGTTTGTTACATGCCGCTTGTTACTTCACGGCTTATGAAACCAGGAACGCTCTTCCCCTCTTTTCAGTTCCGGCGGTTCCGGGTGCGTGCGCTTGCAGATAACGGATTGGGAAAGCGCAGCGCCGACGGCCATCCATGGGAAGCATTATTCAGATCATGCGCATCAGCGCGGCAAAAGCGAATATCTCAAATGCCCCGTCCACCACGCGGCGTCCGAGGTGAAGCGGATCGCGAATAACCCGAGCCCGCAGACGAGCGCAATCCAGAACAGCCATGACGGCATACGGTTTCGCGTCGCGACCAGACCCGCGATCATACCCGCGTCGAACACCAAGCTCATGATCTGCTCCGGCCGCATCATGTATTCGTGCGCGGGCACGATCACGCGGTAGCCGAAAA
>DATMGD010000002.1:0-165246 GCA_035555855.1 Xanthobacteraceae bacterium | reverse complement strand
GACGCGGTTCCAGTACGACGCCGGAGCGATCGCCATGCGGGACGGCATGGACGTTCGGCTCGATCTTTTCGAGCATGCCTTTGGCTTCGAACATCTCGACGATGATCTTACGCGCGGCGAAACGATCCTTGCCATGAAGATCGAGTACCGCAGGCATATCGGGGCCGTGCGCGCCCGCGAGAAACGCTTCGTTCGCATCGACGGCGATGCGCGCATCTTCGCTCAGCACATTGATCTGCGCGAGGTTATGACGCTTCCCGACTTCAAAGTCGTTGAAGTCGTGCGCGGGCGTGATCTTCACCGCGCCAGAACCCTTCTCGGGATCGGAATATTCATCGGCGACAATCGGAATTTTTCTCCCGACCAGCGGCAGGATGACGTTCTTGCCGACAACACTCTTGTAACGCTCGTCGTCCGGGTGAACGGCAACGCCGGTATCGCCGAGCATCGTCTCGGGCCGCGTCGTCGCGACGACGATAAAAGTAGATGGGTCTTCGGGGTTGAAGGTTTTGCCTTCGAGCGGATAGCGCAGGTGCCACAGGCTCCCCTTCACTTCCACTTGCTGCACTTCCAAATCCGAAATCGCGGTCAGCAGTTTCGGGTCCCAGTTCACCAGCCGCTTGTCGCGGTAGATGAGCCCTTCCTTGTGCAGCGTGACGAAAACTTCGAGCACGGCTTTCGACAGGCCATCGTCCATCGTGAAACGCTCGCGCCGCCAGTCGCATGACGCGCCGAGTTTCTTCAACTGGTTGATGATGGTTCCGCCGGACTCGGCCTTCCATTCCCAGACGCGCTCGAGAAACTTCTCGCGGCCCATCTCGCGGCGATGCTGCTGCTTTTCCATCAGCTGCCGCTCGACGACCATCTGCGTCGCGATGCCCGCGTGATCGGTGCCGACCTGCCAGAGCACGTCCTTGCCGCGCATGCGCTCGAAGCGGCACAAAATATCCTGAAGCGTGTTGTTGAGGGCGTGGCCCATATGCAGCGAACCCGTCACGTTCGGCGGCGGGATGACGATGCAGTACGGCTCGGCGTCCTTGCGTTCCGGGCGGCCGCTATCGAAGGCGCCGGCATCGAGCCAGGCCTTGTAAATGCGGTCTTCGACTTCGTTGGGCTGGTAGTGCTTCTCTAACATGGGATTCGGCGCGTCTTTCGCGCGTTACAAAGCGGAGGGCCGGGATGAAGTCAACGCAAGCACACGGAATCCGGCGGTTTGCTCGCAAATGCCTCAAAGGGAAGTGATTTCCATTGCCATTCGAGGGCTCGTACAAGAATCATAGCTGCCGTTATTGGCCCCGAACGCCAATCCAGACAAACGAACCGGGGAAATAGCCATGAAAACCATCGTGAGAGCCGCCATGATCACACGCCCTATGACCCGCCGTCTGGCCCTGCAAAGCCTTGCCGGCCTGGGCCTCCTCGCCGGCACCTCGTTCCGCGCCATCGCCGCCTCGACCCGCACCTATGAGATCAACTATTCGGACGACGAGTGGAAGAAGCGCCTGTCGCCCGCGCAATATAAGGTGCTGCGGCAGGAAGGCACCGAGCGCCCCTATTCGAGCCCGCTCAACAACGAGCATCGCAAGGGCATCTTCGCCTGCGCCGGCTGCGACCTCGACCTCTATTCGTCCGACACCAAATTCGAGAGCGGCACCGGCTGGCCGAGCTTCTACGCGCCGATCGAAAACGCCATCGTGCTCGAGCGCGATAGCAGCTTCGGCATGGTGCGCGACGCCGTGAACTGCCGCCGCTGCGGCGGGCATCTCGGCCATGTCTTCAACGACGGGCCGAAGCCGACGGGCCTGCGCTACTGCATGAACGGCCTCGCGCTGAATTTCAAACCGGCGGCCGCGTAGCAGCCGCCCAAACCGGCGGCGCATAGCCGCTGTTGCAAGCCTGCGGCTGCATGGCAGCCGTTTGTAAAACCCGCGGCACCCGCCGCCGGAGACAACATGGTTTTATTTTTGCTCGCCTATCTCGGTGGCGTGCTGACGATTGTCAGCCCCTGCATTCTTCCGGTGCTGCCGTTCGTGTTCGCGCGCGCCGACCGGCCGTTCGTCAAAAGCGGCCTGCCGATGCTCGCAGGCATGGCGATCACGTTTGCGCTGATCGCGAGCCTCGCTGCCGTCGCCGGTGGCTGGGCGGTCGAGGCCAACCGCTACGGGCGGATCGCCGCGATCGTGCTGCTCGCGATCTTCGGCGTTACGCTCTTGTTCCCCGAACTTGCCGATCGCCTGATGCGGCCGCTGGTGAACGCGGGAGCAAAGCTTTCGCAATCGGCCGAAGAAAGTGCGCAAGCCGGTAAGAACCCGTTCTGGGCATCGCTGTTGTTGGGCGTCGCGACCGGCCTTTTGTGGGCACCATGCGCGGGGCCGGTGCTCGGCCTCATTCTCACGGGCGCTGCGCTACAGGGCGCGAGCCTTCAGACATCATTGCTGCTGCTCGCCTATGCGCTTGGCGCCGCGACGTCGCTTGCGCTCGCATTGCTGATCGGCGGCAAGGTGTTCGCGGCGATGAAGCGCTCACTCGGTGCCGGGCAATGGGTTCGGCGCGGTTTGGGCGCGGCGGTGCTTGTCGCCGTCGTCGCTATCGGTTTTGGATGGGATACCGGCTACCTCACCCGTCTCTCGCTTGCGAGTACCAATGCGATCGAGCAGCAATTGCTCGATAAGCTGCATACCGATCCCAACGCCGCCATGAGCGGCGGACCGGCCATGAGCGGCAGCGGCCCTGCAATGATGAGCGGTAACGCTCCTGCCATGACGGGCGGCAACAGTCCTGCCATGACCGGCGAAAATCCCGGCATGATGATGAGCGGCGACAACCCCGCGATGATGAGCGGAAACAATCCCGCCATGACGGGCGGCCCGGCGATGATGTCGGCGAAGCCCGCGGGCTCGCCTGATCTTCCGGTCGAAGGCCAGATGCCGCCGCTCACCGGCATCACCGAGTGGATCAACTCGCCCGCGCTCACGGCTGAGGGCCTCAAAGGCAAGGTCGTGCTGATCGATTTTTGGACTTATTCCTGCATCAACTGCCTGCGCGCGATCCCTTACGTCCGCGCCTGGGCTGAAAAATATAAAGACGAAGGCCTCGTCGTCATCGGCGTCCATGCGCCGGAATTCGCCTTCGAGAAGGATCTGCGCAATGTGAAGCGCGCGGTCAGCGATCTTGCCATCGCCTATCCGGTTGCGGTCGATAACGATTACGCCGTGTGGCGCGCCTTCAACAACCGCTACTGGCCGGCGCATTATTTCATCGACGCCAAGGGCAATATTCGCCACCACCACTTCGGCGAAGGCAATTACGAACAGTCCGAGCGCGTCATCCAGAAATTGCTAGCCGAAGCCGGCAAGCCGGTCGCGGGCCAGCTTGTTTCAATGGGCGTCAATGCAACCGGCGCGCAGGCCGCCTCCGACATGAAGGATGTGCTCTCGCCCGAAACGTATCTCGGCTATGAGCGCGCCGAGAATTTCGTATCCCCCGGCGGCTTCAAGCAAGATGCCGCGAACGACTACAAGCCGGGCGAGCCGCGCCTCAACGAGTGGGGCCTTGGCGGTGCGTGGACGGTGACGAACGAGCACGCTTCGCTCGATCGCGAAGGCGGCGCCATCGTCTATCGCTTCCACGCGCGCGACCTGCATCTCGTGCTGGCGCCCTCCACGGAGGGCAAGCCGGTGCGCTTCCGTGTCACCATCGACGGCAAGAGCCCCGGCAACGACCACGGCGTCGATATCGATGCCGAGGGCAACGGCACCGTCACCACCGAGCGGCTCTACCAGCTCGTGCGGCAGAAAGGCGATGTCGAAGACCATACCTTCGAAATCCGCTTCCTCGATCCCGGCGTTCAGGCTTACGCTTTCACCTTCGGCTGATGGAGAGACCGATGATCTCACCGACCCGTTTGAGTTTCCGCACTCTCGCTGCAACGCTCATGCTCGCAGCGGGCACACTGACTGCCAGCGTGTTTGCCGCACAGGCGCAGGAAGGCCTCACGATCCCCGCTCCCACCGTCAGCGAAGCGCCGAACAACGACGCGCTCGAGACGGCGGTGCTCGCAGGCGGCTGCTTCTGGGGCGTGCAAGGCGTCTACCAGCACACCGAAGGCGTGAAGAACGCCGTCTCGGGCTATGCCGGCGGCGAAAAGAAAACGGCGATTTACGAGGTTGTCGGCAGCGGCATGACCGGCCACGCCGAAGCGGTGAAGATCACCTACGATCCGAAGAAGATTTCCTACGGCAAGCTGTTGCAGATCTATTTCTCCGTCGCGCACGACCCGACGCAGCTCAACCGCCAGGGGCCGGATCGCGGCACGCAGTATCGCTCGGCGATCTTCCCGCAGAACGACGAGCAGGCGAAAGTCGCCAAGGCCTACATCGCGCAGCTCAACGAAGCGCGCGTCTACAAGGCGGCGATCGTCACCAAGATCGAGCCCGGCAAGGAATTCTTCCCGGCCGAGGGTTATCATCAGGATTACCTGACGCTGCACCCGACGCAGCCCTATATCGTGTTCAACGACCTGCCGAAGATCAAAAATCTCGAGCGGCTGTTCCCGGATATTTACCGCGCCAAGCCCGCGCTGGTTTCGGACGCCAAGTCATGATGCGGAAGCCGTAACGCAACGGCGCAAAACAAAATGCCCGGCTCAGGCCGGGCATTTTTTATGGAAATGATTTTGCGATCAGCGGCCGCGCGAGACGCGCTCGATCTCGGCGCGCACGAGCTTCTCGACAAGGCTCGGCAGGTTATCGTCGAGCCATGACTTCAGCATCGGCCGCAGCATTTCGCGCACGAGTTCGTCGATCGTGCGGGAGTCGCCATTGAACATCTGATGGCCGAGAGCGCCGAAAGCGGATGCGACCTGCGCGCTGGTCTGCTGCGAGATCAGGTGCTCGTCGAGGCGCGGCGTCGGCGCATAGCGCGCGGGTTCGCGCATCGGCTCGGCGTCGCGGAACATGACGTCGGGCTCGGTGCGGCGGAAAGTATCCTGGCTCTCGAAGCGCGGCTCCGGCTCGGAGCGCGGCTCGATACGCATTTCGGGGCGCGCTTCGGCACGCGGCGCGGGCTGCGGTTTCACTTCGACGATCTCGGTCAGTTCGAGAACGTCGGGCTCCTCCTCGACCTCGGCAGCCGGAGGTGGCGGCGGCGGAGGTGGCGGCGCGGCCTTCTTGGCGGCAGGAGCCGCGGGTGCCGCCGGCTTCGGCGCAGCAACGGGTGCAGGCGCGGCGGCAGCAGGCTGCGCCGGTGCATTGCTTTCGTCGGAGATAATTCTGCGGATGGAGGCGAGAATTTCCTCCATCGACGGTTCCGGAACCTTGGCCGCGGGCTTCGACATGGCCTCAAATCTTCTCAGTACGAATCGCTACCACCCGTAGCGTTCCAACAGTATGACATCGCGCGCAAGTGCCGCCAAACCGGCGGCCTTGAAAAGGTTGTGTGTTAGCGGCCGTCCGGCGTCCGCAACCCGATCCAGCTATCCCGCACCTGCTGGTAGTGAACCTCCGGATCGTAGGCGATGACCTTCAGATCGAGCGTCGAAACGTCGAGATGGCCGATCGCGCCAAGAACGGCATAGGACGCCACCACGCGGTCGCGCTGCGAATTGACGAGGTTGCTCTGGGCCTGCACGAGCTGGGCCTGGGCGTTCAGCACGTCCGTGATGGTGCGCTGGCCGACCTTGTATTCCTCGGTGATGCCCTTGAGCGCGATCTGCTGCGCGTTCACCTGGGTCTGCGCCGCCCTAATGCTGGCCTTGGCGGCTTCGAGCTGGCTCCAGAACTGCACGATCAGCGCCCGCACCTGCTCGCGCGTCACGTCCATCTGGATACGGGTCTGGCCGAGCACTTCCTTGGCCTGACGCACCGCAGCGTATTCGCCGCCGCCCTGATAGATCGGCGCGCTTGCCGAAAGACCGATCGACGCCTGGGTCTGGCGCGCGACGCCGATCTGCGGCTCGTTGCTGCGCGACAGCACGCCCTGCGCATTGACGGTCGGAAGCAGCGCGCCTTCGGCGACCTTCACCTGAAGCGCGGCGAAATCGATGGCGTATTGCGAGGCGACCACCGCCGGATGGCGATCGGTACCCTCGGTGATCGCTTCCTGAAAATTATGCGGCAAGAGCGGATCGACGGGGCGGCCCGGCGTCAATTTGCCGGGCTGGATGCCGACCACTTGCTGATAGACAGCCCGCGAAGAGCTGAGCGCCGACTTCGCCTGAATCAGAGACGATTGGCCACCGGCTTCGGCAGCTTCGGCGAGCGCCGTGTCGGTGCGCGTCACCTCGCCGACCGCGAAGCGATCCTTCGCCGCCTTCAACTGCGAGCCGAGCGCCTGCAAGTTCTGCTGCTGAAGTTGCAGCAGCGCTTCATCGCGCAGAACGTTCATGTGCGCGGTCGCGGCGTCGAGCAGCACCTGCTGCTCGGTCTGCCGGAGGATTTCGCGCGACTGACGGACCTGCGCTTCGGCGGCGCGGGTGTTATTCGCGGTACGAAAGCCGTTGTAGATGTTCTGATTGATCGTGAGCGAGATCGAAGACTGATTGAGATACTTTCTCACCGATTCATTCGGCAGCCCGAGAGCCCCTTCGTTGATGATCCCCACGTCGTTTCTGACCGCCCCCGCAGCGCCGGTGATCGTCGGCCGATAGCCGGAGAGAGCGCGCGGTACGTTTTCGTCCGAGGCGCGCGTCGCGGCACGCTGCGCATTCAGCGTCGCGTTGGAACCATAAGCGGCGGCAAGCGCCTGCTCGAGGGTCTGTGCGCGAACATTGGTGGCAGCCAGCGTAAACGCCACCGCCAAGCCGGCGAACGCCGCCTGTCTCATTCCACGATAGAACATTCAGTCGCCTTCCGCCCCGTGATCGGGCTCATGGGGTTGGGTCCCCACAACTCGCAGATTCTATGTTGGGACGCAGCATAAACGGCGAAACCGCCGGTGGAAACCTAGCGCAAATAACAATTTAGCCATTACCCAAACGCCGAGGCCTTCGCGCAACACTTGCCGGAGTTCCGGCGATTACACCGCGAAATCAAAAGACAAATTGTGGCGGGCGCGCAAAACCCGGCAATGCCGGAATGGCCGCATCGAACAGCGGCCGCGCGCTGACGACCCCGCCCGACTTGACATGGAGCAGCGCCTTGGCCGCCCGGCCCCGGCCGACGACCGCGACAAGCCGCCCGCCATCGGCAAGCTGCGAGGTGATGACTTCCGGCACGAACTCGACCGAACCGTCGATCAGGATCGCGTTGTAGGGCGCGCTGTAGGGCCAGCCGGCATTGAGCGCGCCGTTGACGAACGTGACGTTGCGCTGCTTGACGATGCGCCGCGCTTCCTTGGCGAGCGCCTCTTCCGATTCGAGCGCGATCACTTCACCGGCAAGCCGGGCCAGTAGCGCCGCCGAATAACCGGTGGCGCAACCGACGACGAGCGCACGGTCTTCGGGCTTGATTTCCAGTGCCTGCACGAGCCTGGCGAGCGTCATCGGCTCCATCAGGTAACGTGCGGGCGCCGCGCCGAAGGCCTCGCGGATCTCGATATCCTCGTCGATATAGGCAAGATCGACCCGGCTCCGCGGCACGAACTGCTCGCGCGGCAGCGCCAGCATCGTCTCGATGATGCGCGGATCGGTGACGTCGTTGACGCGAATCTGGCCATCGACCATGGCCTGACGCTGGCGGACAAAATCGACCATTCGAGCCTCTAATTCAGCCCCAACCGGGAGGAGTTCGCGGCGCAAGGAATGGTCCAGCGGTGAGGAAAAGGCAAGGCGGCCGATCAAAGCGGCCGATTTTCCCCTTCTAGTTCATTGCCCTTATTCATTGCTCCTTAGGAAGCGCTTTGCTATCACGGCCCCCGCTCCGCGTGATTTTGCGTAATGGCCACGTGGCGGAGTGGTTACGCAGAGGACTGCAAATCCTTGCACCCCGGTTCGATTCCGGGCGTGGCCTCCAATTTCCCGCATTTGCTGTGCTGGCTTGGCAAGGCGGATTCAGCAGTCTATAGCCAGCGCGGCCAAACGGCTGTTCCGCGGTAGCTCAGTGGTAGAGCAATCGACTGTTAATCGATCGGTCGCAGGTTCGAATCCTGCCCGCGGAGCCAAAGCCTTGTTCGCAGACACTCTTGCGGTGTCGATTTACAACTAGCGGCCGATATTGATCAGCTGTACGCGGCGATTTTCCGCCGCGTCCGGATGAGCGGGATCGAGCAGTTGCTCTTCTCCGAGGCCGACAGCCTGAAGACGCGATGCGCTGATCCCGAACGGATTGATCAATGCGTCCCGGATCGCGTCCGCCCTCTCCTGGCTGAGTTTCAGGTTGTATTCGCGATTGCCGCGAGCGTCGGTATTACCGATGACGATGAACCGATAGTTTTGGAGGTACGGGCTATTCAAGGCGTCGGCCATCAACCCGACAGCCCTGAACGAAGCCGGCGAAATGCGTGCTGAATTCAAATCGAACGCAATTGCGATCGTGATCTGCGCCATGTTGTTGAGCTGAGAAACCAGCGCCGGACGATTGACGCGCTGTGTCCGCGCCGGATCCTTCATGCCTTCCTGCGCCATCTTCCGCAAATTGGCGGCCGACAAATAGCCGCTCGGCAAATTGGCCGACACAGGATCGACGGGATCCAGTGAAATCTGGGTGGTGGGCTGATCGGGGTCCAGCTTCACATCGTAGCCAGCATCGGAAACCGTCTGCCGGCACTGCGCGCTCGTGTTGCGATAGACCTTGAAGAAGCATTCCATCAGGTTGCCGTCACCAGCCTGCATCCCTGCACACAGCCGGCGAATGTCCGTGTCGCAGACCCGCATGACCGAGGCACGCGCCGCTGCGCGTTTCGCCACCATTGTTTTAAGGCTGGCAATCGTCGATTTGCAGTTCACTCCGACGTTGGGATTCTGGTTGAGGCACTGAGCCAACCGTCCGCCGCCAAATGGAATTTTTTTACAATGGCGATCGATGTCCGCCTTACATGCGACAGCAACTCGATCGACGGCATCGGCATAACCGATGGTCTGCGCCCGAGTGTGAGTGGATAGCAGCGAAAAAAAAGCGACCGACGCCAGCGCAATGAGAGGGCGATGAGTATTCACGGCTCTGCTCCAAATTAGGCCAAAGGCGGCCGGCACTTTAACATCCTTTTGAGAAGCCGATTTGAGCAATGCAGTTCTGCACGCCATTTCTTGAACGGTAAAACTTGCTGGAAGGCCTTTGTGCACCGCACGCATTATGTCGTTATGAACAAACTGCCCGTATTTATTGTGACAGCCAAAGCGTCAGCGTGCTGCGGTGATTTGATCGCTCTCGGCCCGTTTTATCCCCGGCCAGCCCCATGCACGTTCGCTAGCGCGCTCCAGCCGCGAGCAAAATCTTTTCCATCTCCCTGAAGCCATGGCGGCGGGCATGGGCAAGCGGGCTCACGCCGTCGCCGTCGGCAAGATTTACGTTGGCACCGGCATCGACGAGCAGCTTGACGATCTCGATATGGCGCGTACCGCCGTCGCCGAGGATGATGGCCTCGAGAAGCGCGGTCCAGTTCAGCCGGTTGACATGATCGACTTCCACGCCCGCTTCGATCAGCGTGCGGACCGTCTCGACATGCCCCCGCTCGCAGGCCGGGATCAGCGCCGTGCCGCCGTAACGGTTGGTGCTCTTGAGGTCGGCGCCATGTTTGAGCGTCATGCGCAGGATTTCGAGATGCCCGCGCGCGCCCGCATAAAGATAAGGACTGTCGTTGATTGCATCCTTGGCGTTGACGTCGGCACCCGCCTCGATCAGCGCCCGCGCCGCCTCTATGCGATTGGCATGCGTTGCAACGAGGAGCGCGGTACGGCCGACTTCATCGCGCGCATCGATCGCGGCACCCGCCGCAATCAGCTTGCGGATCGCAGCAACATCGCCTTGTGCCGCCGCTTTGTGCAACTCGCTTCCGGGCATATTGCCTCGCACTCCCACTTCCGCTTTCGCCGGCAAAAGCCAGACCATCGAAAACACGACCATTGCGCCAGTGAGCCAGCGACGCGTTCTGTTCACGAAGATGCCGACGGCAGCCGCCAATTCAAGACTCCGGTTATGCAACGATAAAGTTCGGCGCGAACTGGTTTTGCCCGGCACGGTCGTGATATTATAATAACCTTCATGCGCTCCTTATTCATCGCGTTTCTCGCCGTGCTGGCCATCACGACTGTCGACGCGCACGCGGCGAGCTTCGACTGCCGCAAGGCGCATTCACCCGATGAAACAGCGATCTGCGAGAGCCACGAACTCTCCGAACTCGATGCCGTGATGGGCGCCTACTGGTACATCTACCGGCAACTGCCGTTCCTGATGGGCATGAGCGGCGTGCGCCGCGACGAGGCCGGAGAATTCCTGCAAAAGCGCGCCGCCTGCGGCCCGCGCGTGCCGTGCCTGCGAGAACTCTATCGCGCGCGCATCAAGACACTGCGCGAGCAAATCTCCTCCGCACTCGACGACATCAAACGCCGCGACAACCAGTAGTTCGCGATCGGCGCCTGCCTCGCGTCCAGCGGGCCGTCATTGATCGTGCGCAAATCGCAATCCTAAAAGATGTATTGACTATACATCTTTTAGGACGGAAGCTTCTGCACGCTCGTGAAACCAATCGCGCGGGCAACATCCTGGGCGGCAGTTCGCTACCGCCCGCCAACGACCGATCAAGGAAGACTTCTATGTCCGATCAAGCGACAGTCCCCTCGGAAATCGACGTCCGCAGCCTCATCCCGATGCAGCGGCACGCCAAGATTTTCGAACTGGTGGGCAATCTGAAGCCGGGCGGCTCGTTCGTGCTCATCAACGATCACGACCCCAAGCCGCTCTACTACCAGCTCGAAGCCGAGCACCCGAAGCAGTTCTCGTGGACCTACATCGAATCCGGCCCGGTCGCGTGGCGCGTCCGGATCGGCAAGCTGCCGCAGTAAGCGGCCGAACGGCGACGGGCGGCGCGTTTCGGCAGCGCGCCGCCGGCCGCACGCAATGAGGCGAATATGCCGGGCGCAACGCTCTCCCGCTGGACACTCTCTTATTTCGCAGCCGCCATGCTGTTTCTCATCGCGGCGGAAGTGCTGATGACGCTCGGCTTCGGCTACCCCGCGGCAGCGTTGCAGGCGCCGGAGACGCTGATCGTCGTCCACTTCATCACGATCGGCTGGTTGAGTCTGTTGATGTGCGGCGCGCTGTTTCAATTCGTGCCGGTACTCGTCGCAAAACCGATCTACAGCAATCGGCTGCCGCTGCCCGCCCTGCTGCTGATCCTCGCCGGGCTCGTACCGCTCACCAGAAGCTTCTTGCAACTCGGCGGCTATCTTTCCTTCGAGTCGCACTGCTACGTGCTTGCCAGCGTGCTGCTCGGCAGCGGCTTTACGCTGGTGCTGTGGAATCTCGGCCGCACGCTATGGGACGCGCGGCCGCTGACACTGCCGGCGCGCTTCGTAACTGCCGGACTGTTCTGCCTCGCGGCGACGGTGACTTTCGGCATCGTCTTTCTGCTGATCTTCGGCGGCTTCGTCACCGTGCCCTTCCTGCTCGATCTGAAAGCGCAGGGCGTGCCGCTTCACGTCATTGCCGGACTTGGCGGCTGGCTCACCTTCACTGCCATGGGTGTCAGCCACCGCCTGCTCGCGATGTTCATGCTTTCGCCCGAACTCGACGGCGCGCCGACGCGCTGGACACTCTATCTCGGTACGCTCGCACTCACGATCGTCATCGTCGGCGGCACGGCTGCGATCGGCATCGGTTACGGCCTGAATTTCGTGCTCATCGCCGCCTGTGTCACCGGGCTCGCGTGCCTCGGGCTTTATGGCCGCGATGCGCTGCAACTTTACCGCAAGCGTGTGCGGCGCGCGATCGAACTCAACAGCCGCATGGCGAGCATCGCGCTTATTAATTTCGCGGTTGCCGTCGCGCTGACGATTGCCTGCGCCGCGTTCGGCGTATTGGAGCGTTACGCCGGCGCGCTCGTTTTCCTGTTCACCTTCGGCTGGCTCACCGGACTGGGCCTCGCCAAACTTTACAAGATCATCGCCTTCGTCACCTGGCTCGAATGCTACGGGCCGGTGCTCGGCAAAACGCCAACACCGCGCGTGCAGGACCTCGTCGTCGAGACGCGCGCCGTCAAATGGTTCTGGCTCCACTTCGCCGCCGTCGCCATCGGGACGCTTTGCCTCCTCGCCGAGGCGTCCCTCCCCTTCCGTGTGGCGGCGGCGGCGATGACCGTCGCGACCGCAGGCATCGCCTTCGAGCTTCTGCGCACAAGGCGGCTAGTCAATGTCAGCGACGCACTGCGCCTGCCGGCCGGCGCGCGCAAACCGCGCCTGCTCTTCACCTTCGTTCCCGGTTGAAAGGAAACCGTCATGACCGATTTCGTCGAACTCGATGTTCGCCCGACACTGCGCGCCGGCGGCGAGCCGTTCGCACAAATCATGGAAACGATAAACGGCCTCAAGCCCGATCAGGGCTTGCGCCTGTTCGCCACCTTCAAACCGGCGCCGCTGTTTCATGTGCTCGGCGCGCAAGGTTTCACACACGAGGAGAAAGAACTCGGCGGCGGCGAATGGCAAGTCGATTTTATTCGCTCCGGCCCGGCGACACACGCGAGCCCGCCGGTGAATGCCGACAAGGGTGGCGAGTGGCCCGAACCCATTCAGGAAATGGACAACCGTGAACTCGATCCGCCCGAGCCGATGGTGCGCATTCTTGCCGCGACCGAAAAGATGGCGAACGGCGAAGTTCTCGCCGCACTCCTCTGCCGTGAACCGATCTTTTTGTTTCCCGAACTCGCGAAGCGCGGCCACGCCTGGCGAGGCGGCTTCGAAGCCGATGGCAAAACCTACCGTGTGCTGATCCGTGCCGGTGCGGCGAAAGCAAAGGCCAAAGGAGCTGTAGCGTGAGCGAGCCCGCCGACACGGCTGTTGCGCGCGTCAAGGACGCGCTGCGGCTCGTGATCGACCCGGAGCTTGGCTACAACATCGTCGATCTCGGTCTCGTTTACGATGTCGAGGTGCCGAATGGCCGCGACGCGCGCATCACCATGACGACGACCACGCGCGGCTGTCCGGCAACCGACTATCTGCAGACCGGCGCGCGCGATGCCGCTTTCACCGTAGAAGGCGTCGGCTCGGCGCAGGTAACGCTGACCTACGATCCGCCGTGGACGCCGAAAATGATGTCCGCGGAGGCCAAGGTGCATTTCCGGATCCGCGATGACTGACGCTTTCGCCAAGCCCGCGCAACAGCATGAGCCTATGCACCGGGCGATCACCGGACCGGTCAACGATATCCTGATCGAGAGCCTCGTCGCGCTCGCGGCAGCGGGTGAAATCGAGGCGGCCTGCAAGCTCGCCGGCCGCGCCTGCGCCGTTTACCGGCACAAGGACATTCCGGCCTGGAATCGGTTCAACGGGCTCTTGCACCGGCTAGCCCGAAAGGCACCCTCTACGGCCTCCCCGGAAAGCCGTGCAGGAAAATAAGGCCAGCTTCGGCCTTGCTCTTTCGTCCGCCGTATTCTTCACTTTGATGTTATCTGGAAGAAGCCCTTTCAGGCGTTATGCCACGCCTGTTTCCCGACTGTTGCAGCTATATCTACGCTTCCTTCACCCTGCCGTGGCCATAATGGCCAACGGCATCGTCCAGGGAAATGCAGTATGCGTCAGCGTCTATTGTGTGGACTGAAGATCGCATCCGGCGCGGCGTTAAGTGCGGCGGCGCTGCTCGCGCTCAGCGAGGGTGCCAGCGCCCAATACTACGATCGCTTTGACCGTTTCGACTCGCGCTATCAGCGCTACGAGCGTTATGACCGCAACTACGACCGCTATCGCCGTTACGATCCGCGCTACGACGAGCCTTTCGACCGCCAGCGGAATATGCGGCGCTATCCGGCCGACGACGCCTTCCCGCCGCGCGAGGCGCGCCGCCCGAAGAAACAACGCGAAGCCGAACCGAAACATGTGCATGTCGAGAAGCCGTCGAAAGGCCCCTACCAGGTCATCGTCTCGATCGCTTCGCAGCGGATTTATCTTTACGGCGCCGAAGGCCTGATCGCCCAGTCGAAAGTCTCGACCGGCATGCGCGGCCACACGACGCCTTCCGGCGTATTCAGCGTTCTCGAAAAGAGCCGCTATCACCGCTCGAATATCTACAGCGGCGCGCCGATGCCGATGATGCAGCGCCTCACATGGTCGGGCATCGCGCTGCATGAAGGCGTGCTGCCCGGTTATCCTGCTTCGCACGGCTGCATTCGCATGAACCGCGAATTCGCAACGTTATTGTGGAACACGACGCAAAAAGGCGCACGCATCATCGTCGGCAAAAGCGAGATCGATGCACCGGCTCCGATTTCGAACGCCAAACTGTTCTCACCGATTGCAAAGCCCGCTGAGACAATCTCGGCCGCAACTTCGCTCGCTAAAAAACTGGCGCCCGAGGAAATCAAGGCGCTCGCCGTGAGCGCGAACGACGACGCCGAAGCGCAACGTGCCGAGGCACAGCCTGTCGAACCGGCACCGATCGAAACCGTCGCCGATGTCCGGTTGAGCACTCCTGCCGCCTACAAGGCGCCGGCGTTGCCCGCGCGCAAAGGTACGATCGCGGCTTTCATCAGCCGTAAGACCGGCAAGCTGCATGTGCGTTACGCGATGGAGCCTTTGTTCGAGGTGCCGATCGAGATCAAGGACAAGGATCGCCTGATCGGCACGCACGTCTTCACGGCAATCGAAGCCGGCGAGGACGGCAAGGAGATGAGCTGGCAATCGGTTTCGATCCCGACGCATCCGGAAGCGATGGTCGAACGCCGCCGCTCGACGCGTAACAAGATCGCCGATCTGGCCGATAAACCCGCGCTGCCGGATAGCAGCCCGCAGACGGCGGCGGATGCACTCTCGCGCATCGAAATTCCGAAAGAGGCCTACCAGCGGATTGGCGAGCTGCTGACGCCGGGCGCGTCGCTGACGATTTCCGATTACGGCATCAGCAGCGAAACCGGCGAAGGCACTGATTTCGTCGTGCTGACGCGCTGAGTATTTTCGGATTTATTTCGTTCCGAAACGCCAGGTCGCACCGGCGCCGTAATAGGTATTGCTCGCCGACGAGTAATCGAGCCTGCCGCCCGCCGAAATGCTCGGCAGCCGGTTATCGTAGTTCGAGACACCGGCATAACCATTGAGCGAGAAATCTTCCGCGGGCTTGTAGACGATCTTCGCCTCGCCGTTCGCGAGATAAGGCGATGTATCGGCGCCGCCACTGTTCGGCGCGGAGAACGAAACGCTGCGCGCGGCACGGCCATAACTGCCGCCAAGTCCGAGTGAAACTTCCTCGCTGACATCAACCTTGCCGTCGAGGCCGACCTTGGCGCCCGTATCGCGCCAGCCGAGCGCGGCATCGGAGCCGCCGCTGAAGCTCTGCTGCGATTGGCTGTTGAAGACCGTGATCGAAGGCGTGAGTGTCAGCGTGTCGAACTTGTAATCGCTCGCGGCCTTCGCGCTCATTTCAGTCGCGTCGTAACCGGCGATACCGCCGCAGGTCGCGCAGCCGCCGAGCGAAATGCCATTATAGACTGTCGAGCCGGCACCGCCCGAGAGCGGCAAACTTGCTGTCGTCTGCGAAAGGCCGAATTCCGTGCGTACGTTCGAGCCGAGTTTTGGTGAGAACGTGCCTGAAGGCATGACATAGCCAACCGCGCCGCGCGTCGTCGCGCTGCTCGCTGTCGGCAGCGGCATGCCCGGCGTTGTTGCTTGCGAATTCCGCTGATCTTCCAGCGCATTCGGATCGGCGGGCTTCTGCATGGCTTCCCACGCGCCGCCCTTGCCCCACATGTAGAAGCCGCCGAGTGATCTCACCACCGCGCCGGAGGGCGCGTTAACCGGAAGATCCGAGGGCTTCGCAATCATATCCGTGGGAACGGACTCGATCGATTCCTGCGCCCATGCACCGGCAGCCGATACGAGGAGTACGGCAATCGTCGCGAGAAGCTTGGCTTTCATCGTCGCTGGCCTTGAATCACGAGGTATTGGGTAGGGGCGTTTTCTGACAGAAAGTTAGGGCAAAGTTTTGACGCCGGAACTTTACCAATGTGACATTATTGATGCTCTCCGGCCCTTACGCAGCCTCGGTTTGCTCCGCTCGCCTGCTTCGCTCCTGCCTCTCCCGCTAAGGCTTTTGACGATAAATGGACAAATCGCCGCTTCTCGTCTGGTTTCGCGACGACCTGCGCATGGCCGATCATCCGGCGCTCGCGGCTGCGGCGAAGACCGGCCAGCCGATTGTGGCGCTTTATCTGCTCGACGACGAAAGCAAGGGATTGCGCCCGCTCGGTTCCGCCGCGCGCTGGTGGCTCGCCGGCTCGCTGCGGGCGCATGCCGCCAAATTGCTATCGCTCGGTGTGCCGCTTGTTCTGCGGCGCGGCGCGGCGGAACAAGCCGTTCCGGCATTGGCGCGGGAAGCGAAAGTGACGCGCGTGCACTGGACGCGGCGTTACGGTCACGCGGAACAAATCGATCGTGCCGTTGCCGACAAGCTGCGAGCAAGCGGCATCGAAGTGCACGCTTATGGCGGATCGCTGCTGCATGAGCCGGAAGATGTGCAGACGAAAGACGGCGGGACGTTCAAGGTCTTCACGCCATTCCTGAAAGCTGCGCGATCTCTTGCCGAGCCGAGAGCGCCCATAGCCGCACCGAAGAAATTTTCAGGCGTACACGACATCAGGAGCGAAAAGCTCAATGCATGGAAGCTCGAACCTGCAAAGCCTGACTGGGCGGCAGAGATTCGCGATACCTGGACACCGGGTGAAGATGGTGCGCACCAGCGGCTTTACGATTTTCTCGATGGCGGCGTGAAAGGCTATGCAACGGGCCGCGACCGCCCCGATCAGGAACATGTCTCGCGCCTCTCGCCGTATCTGCGGTTCGGCGAGATCAGCCCGCGGCAAATTTGGCATGCGGCCCACGCGGCGCGACAACGCAACGATGTCGCCGCGCGCGACATCGAAAAATTCATTTCGGAAATCTACTGGCGCGAATTTTCCTATCACCTGCTGCATCGATCTCCCGATCTCGCAACGAAAAACTTTCAGCCGCGCTTCGACAGATTTCCCTGGCGCAAGGACGCCAAAGCACTGAAAGCATGGCAGCGTGGCGAGACCGGCTATCCGCTGGTCGATGCCGGTATGCGCCAGCTCTGGCGCACCGGGTGGATGCACAACCGCGTGCGCATGGTCTGCGCGTCGTTCCTCGTAAAGCATCTCCTGATCGACTGGCGCGCGGGCGAGCGATGGTTCTGGGACACGCTGGTCGATGCCGATCCGGCCAACAACCCGGCGAGCTGGCAGTGGGTCGCGGGCTCGGGCGCCGATGCCGCGCCCTATTTCCGTATATTCAACCCTGAAACGCAGCGCGAGAAATTCGACCCGCGCGGCGATTATGTGCGGCGTTATGTGTCCGAACTTGCCGAAACAGCCGGACAATCGCCGCTCGCGAACAGTTATCCGCAGCCGATCGTCGAGCATGCCCACGCACGTGCGCGGGCACTGGAAGCTTTTGGAAAAACAAGGGATTAGCCGATTGCTTCGCGGCGTTCCGTGATTTACGTTGCTTTATCGCATTCCAGCACAACGAACTTTTGCAATGGATTTCCGCAAAGACACCATCGAAGCCATCGGCAACACGCCGCTCATCCAGCTCTGGCGCGCGTCGCAAGAGACGGGCTGCAACATCCTCGGCAAGGCCGAATTCATGAACCCCGGCCAGTCGGTCAAAGACCGCCCGGCCCGGCAGATCATCCTCGAGGCCGAAAAGCGCGGCGACCTTCGCCCCGGCGGCCTCGTCGTCGAAGCGACCGCCGGCAATACCGGCATCGGGCTTGCGCTCGTCGCCAACTCGCGCGGCTACCGCACGCTGATCGTGATCCCCGAGACGCAGAGCCAAGAAAAGAAGGACATGCTCCGGCTGCTCGGTGCAGAGTTGGTCGAGGTTCCGGCGGTGCCGTTCACCAACAAGAACAACTACCAGCATATCGGCCGCCGCCTCGCCGAGAAGCTGAAGAAAACCGAAAAGAACGGCGTCCTGTTCGCCGATCAGTGGAACAACCTCGACAACCGCAAGGCGCATTACCTCACGACCGGCCCCGAGATCTGGAGACAGACCGACGGCAAGATCGACGCCTTCATCTGCTCCTGTGGCACCGGCGGCACGCTCGCCGGCACCACGCTGTTCTTGCGCGAGCAGAAGAAAGACATCGTCATCGGCTGCGCCGATCCCGAAGGCGCCGGCATGTACAACTTCTTCAAGACCGGCAAAGCCGAAGCGACGCCGGGCAACTCGGTCTCCGAGGGCATTGGCCTCAACCGCTCGACCGACATGGTGAAAGACATCAAGGTCGACGAGCCTTACGTCATTCCCGACACCGAGGCGTTGCCCGTGGTGTTCGATCTTCTCGAACACGAGGGCCTGTGCATGGGCGGCTCGACCGGCATCAATGTCGCGGGCGCGATCCGCCTCGCCAAGCAGCTCGGCCCCGGCCACACCATCGTAACGGTGCTGTGCGACTACGGCACGCGCTATCAGTCGAAACTGTTCAATCCGAAATTCCTGCGCGAGAAAAAACTTCCCGTCCCCGGTTGGATGGGCCGCAAGATGGAAGTTCCCAACGTAATGGAGTGAATAATGCTTGCTGCCGAGTCCACCGCCGAATTGCGCGCCAAGGTCGCGGAAAATCCGGGGGTCGTTTTCGAGGATTTCGCGCGCGACAATAACGTCGTGCCGGGCGCCGTCGTGCATGCGCTGCCCGAAGAGATGCGCCGCTTCGCGCCGGGCGAGAAGTTCATCGACGCCATGACCGACATCGCCGACTGGGGCGACGTGCAGGTCATCGTCCACACCGAGGACGGCATCATGGAAACCGGCGGCCCGGTGCCGAAGGGCTCGGTCGCGCGCGGCCACTACAACCTGATGGGCCGCACCGGATTCCACGGCCATCTGAAATACGAGCGCTGCGGCTCGATCGCTTTCGTCGAGCGGCAGTTCATGAACCGCACCTCAAACCTCGTGATCTTCATCAATCGTGACGGCGGCATCATGTTCAAGGTGTTCGTCGGCCGCGACGAAAACGGCCAACTCAAGCAAGATCAGGTCGCGAAGTTCAAGGCCCTCGGCGATCTCCTATGCGGGAAGGCTGCATGAGCATTACCGGTAACAAGAGCCGTTGGCTGATCTCGACCGACCAGCTCGTCGACCGCCTGAAGGCCGGCGACGTCACGGTGGTCGATGGCTCCTGGTACCTGCCCGCGCATAACCGCAAGGGCTTCGACGAATACCTCGCCGGTCATATTCCCGGCGCGGTGTTCTTCGACATCGACGAAATCTCCGATCACTCGTCGGACCTGCCGCATATGCTGCCGCCGGCGCACACCTTCGAATTGCACATGACGCGGCTCGGCATTTCGAACGACATGGATGTTGTCGTCTATGACGGCATGGGCCTGTTCTCGGCGCCGCGCGTGTGGTGGACGATGCACGTTTTCGGCAAGCACAACGTCTTCATTCTCGACGGCGGTCTGCCGAAATGGAAACAGGAAGGCCGGCCGCTCGAGCACGGCATGCCGAAAGTCACGCCGAGCGAGTTCAAGGCGAAGTTGGACACGAACCTCGTTGCCGATTACGACCGCATTGCCAAGACGCTTGATGAGCGTTCGGCGCAGGTCGTGGATTCCCGCCCCGCAGGACGTTTCACCGGCGAGATGCCGGAGCCGCGCCAAGGCGTCGCCTCCGGCCACATGCCGGGCAGCCTGAACCTGCCCGCGGGCGATCTCGTCGAGAACGGCGCCCTTGCTTCCCCGGCAAAGATCGAAGCCGAGATCGCCAAAGCCGGCATCGACCTCTCGAAGCCTGTCATGACAAGTTGCGGATCGGGTGTTTCAGCCGCAGTCCTGTGGTTCGCGCTCGACAGCGTCGGCAAGCAGCCGACGGCGCTCTATGACGGCTCGTGGAGCGAATGGGGCACGCGCGAAGGCGCGCCCATCGAAACCGGTCCCGCCAAGAAATAATCATTTTGGAAGGAAGACGAATGACCACGCCGGAAGTGATCGGGTTTTATCACGAGGCGACGGGCAGCATCGCCTATCTCGTTATCGACCCCGCGACGAAACACGCGGCGATCATTGATCCGGTGCTCGATTACGATGAGAAATCCGGCCGCGTCTGGCATGACGCCGCCGACGCGCTACTCGCCGCGATCAAGGAGCGCGGCCTCAAGATCGACTGGATCCTCGATACGCATCCGCATGCCGATCACTTCTCGGCGGCGCCGTACCTCAAGGAAAAACTCGGCGCGCCGATGGCGATCGGCGAAAAGATCACGATCGCGCAAGGCATCTGGACGAAAATCTACAATCTTCCGGCAAACGCCTTTAGCGGCTCTGCCTGGGACCGGCTGTTCAAGGACGGCGACACCTTCAAGATCGGCTCGCTCGACGGCCGCGTGATGTTCTCGCCGGGGCACACCGCCTGCTCGATTACATACGTTATTGGCGATGCCGCATTCGTGCACGACACGATCTTCCAGCCCGATTACGGCACGGCGCGCTGCGATTTTCCCGGCGGCAGCGCGCGCGAGCTTTACCATTCCATTCAGGCGATCCTGGCGCTGCCGGACGCGACGCGAATGTTCACCGGCCACGACTACCGGCCGAACGGCCGCCCGGCGGCGTGGGAATCCACCGTCGGCGAGCAGAAGCGGACCAACCCGCATCTCAAGGGCAATCCGAGCGAACAGGAATTCGTGCAGACGCGCGAAGCGCGCGACAAGACGCTGCCGATGCCGAAGCTCATCCTGCATGCGCTACAGGTGAACCTGCGCGGCGGCCGCCTGCCCGCGCCGGAAAACAACGGGCGCAGCTATTTGAAAATTCCGGTCGGCGCGCTCTAGCTCAGTGCAAAATCTGACTGAGGAACAGCTTGGTCCGCTCGTGCTGCGGATTCGAGAAGAAGGCGTTCGGCTCGTTCATCTCCATGATCTGCCCGGCATCCATGAAGATGACGCGGTTCGCGACCTGACGGGCAAAGCCCATCTCGTGGGTGACGCACAGCATCGTCATGCCTTCGTTGGCGAGTTGCACCATGGTGTCGAGCACTTCCTTGACCATTTCGGGGTCGAGCGCCGAGGTCGGCTCGTCGAAGAGCATCACCTTGGGCTTCATGCAGAGCGCACGGGCGATCGCGACGCGCTGCTGCTGGCCGCCCGATAGTTGGCCGGGATATTTCCCCGCCTGCTCGGGGATTTTCACGCGGGTGAGGTAATGCATCGCGAGTTCGTCTGCTTCCTTCTTCGGCATGTGGCGAACGTAGATCGGTGCGAGGGTGAGGTTCTCGAGGATCGTCAGGTGTGGAAAGAGGTTGAAGTGTTGAAACACCATGCCGACCTCGCGGCGCACTTCGTCGATCTTCTTGAGATCGCCCGTCAGCTCGACACCGTCGACAACGATGCGGCCCGACTGATGCTCCTCGAGGCGGTTGATGCAGCGGATCATCGTCGATTTGCCCGAGCCGGACGGTCCGCAGATCACGATGCGCTCGCCGCGCGCGACGTTGAGGTTGATGTCGCGCAGCACATGAAACTGGCCGTACCATTTGTTGACGGCCGTCATCTCGACGACTGCAGCTCCGGTTTCCGCCATGTTCCCTCTCCTTATCGTCTGCGCCCGGCGGAAGTACGCCGCTCGACGAACATCGAATAACGCGACATGCCAAAACAGAACACGAAATAAATGACGCCGGCGAAGGCGAAGCCCGTGAACAATGTCGTCGGCGTCGCCCATGCCGGGTCCGAAAATGCCGCGCGGATCTGCCCGAGCAAATCGAACAGCGCGACGATCATCACCAGCGTCGTATCCTTGAACAGTCCGATGAAGTTATTGACGATGCCGGGGATGACGAGCGTCAGCGCCTGCGGCATCACGATCTTGCTCATCGTCTGCCAGTAGCCAAGACCAAGCGCATTCGCCGCTTCCGTCTGTCCCTTCGGGATCGCCTGCAATCCGCCGCGGATGACTTCGGCCATATAGGCCGCCGAGAACAGCGTGACGCCGATCAGCGCGCGCAAGAGCCCGTCGATGGTGAGCCCGCCCGGCAGGAACAGCGGCAGCATGTAGGTTGCGAAGAACAGCACGGTGATGAGCGGCACGCCGCGCCAGAATTCGATGAAACAGACGCTGAAAATCCGTACTGCCGGCAGATGCGAACGGCGGCCGAGCGCAAGCAGGATGCCGAGCGGCAGCGATGTCACGATACCGGTGATCGACACGACGAGCGTGACAAGAAGACCGCCCCACTGGCGCGTTTCGACCGGCACCAGCCCGAAATTGATATCGAGCGCAAGAAGCGCGAGCCCGAGCACGGCGAAGAGCGCCGCTGTCGTGCGGCCGGCAAAGCCGCCATCCGCACCGAGCGCCCGCGCCACGAAAAAGACGATGGCGCTGATCGCGATGGCCGACAGCACGAAATCGAGCCAGAAGCTGACGGTAAGCCCGAAGAACTGCGCACCTTGAAGCAGCGCCGCGAGCGGGATGATGCGGCCGATGATGAACTGGTTGAGCGTGAAGTTGCCGCCGCCGAGCAGCACGAGCGCCACCACCGGAAACACGGCGAAGAACAAGATGGCGTTCAGGCGCTTCAGCGGCGCGCGCGGGATCAAAAGGCCGGCCATCAAAAACGCGCCGAGCGCGAACACGATATTGGGCCGCCAGCGCTCGGCAATCGGATAGAAGCCGTAGACGAACTGGCCGAATTTCGCCTTCACGAACGGCCAGCAAGCGCCGCTATGGCCGAGGCACGCCTCGCGGCTGTCGCCTGACCAGGCAGCGTCGGTGAAATAGAAGCGGATCAAGGGCGGAACGACGAGCACGATCAAGACGATGCTGATCGCCGTCATCAGGATATTGAACCAGCCCGAAAACAGATTGCGCCGCATCCAGCCGAGCAGTCCGCCGACAGCGAGCGGCGGCGGCGCTCCGGGGACGATTTCCTTGCGGACGAAAACAGCGTCGCTCATGTCCGCCTACCTTTCCACCAACGCCATGCGCTGGTTGTAAAGGTTCATCAGCCCCGAGATGATGAGCGAGATGACGAGATAAACCGCCATCGTCATGGCGATGATCTCGATCGCCTGGCCGGTCTGGTTGAGCGTCGTGCCGGCGAACAGCGCGAAGAAATCTGGATAGCCGATGGCGACCGCGAGTGACGAGTTCTTGATGAGGTTGAGGTATTGGCTCGTCAGCGGCGGAATGATGACGCGGAGCGCCTGCGGCACGACGACGAAGCGCAGCGTCGGCCCCGGCCGCAAGCCGAGCGAGCCCGCCGCCTCGCTCTGCCCGCGGTTCACCGACTGGATACCGGCGCGCACGATCTCAGCAATGAAGCCGCCGGTGTAGGTCGAGAGCGCGAGCAGCAGGGCGACGAATTCGGGAATGACACGGATGCCCCCCGCGAAGTTGAAGCCGCGCAGCACCGGCCATTCGAGCGAAATCGGAAAGCCGGTCGCGGCGTAGGCGACGAGCGGCAGGCCGAAGATCAATGCCAGCATCGTCTTGATCGTCGGGAACGGCTGGCCGGTCCGCATCTGGCGGCGATGCGCCCAGCGGCGCACGATGAACGCCAGCACGATGCCGGCAAGCAAGGCGAGCCCGATGATGCCGCTGCCATCGCCAAACAAGGGCCGTGCCAGCACGACGCCGCGATTGTTGAAATAGGCAAGCCCGAAGAACGACAGGCTCTGACGCGCGGCGGGCATCGCCGCAAGCACGCCGAGATACCAGAACAAAATCTGGAACAGGAGCGGCAGGTTGCGGATGACCTCGACATAGACTTCGGCAAGTTTCGAGACGAGCCAGTTCGGCGAGAGCCGCGCGATGCCGACGCCAAAGCCGATGATCGTCGCGAATATGACGCCGAGCCCGGCGACGAGAAGCGTGTTCAGGAGGCCGATCAGGAAGACGCGGCCATAGCTCGCGTTGTCGCTATAGGCGATCAGCGTCTGCGAGATGTCGAAGCCCGCCTGCTGATCGAGGAAGCCGAAGCCGGTCTGGATATTGCGCGCGGCCAGATTGGCGCGGCCGTTCGAGATGAAGAACCACAACGCGACGCAGACGAGAACGAGAACCGTGCCCTGAATCAGGATCGAGCGCGTGCGCGGATCGGTCAGCAGCGAACCCCGCGACGGCTTTGCCGCAGGCAGCCTCGTTTCGGTGATGTCGCTCATGGCCCCTCCGACTGGCTGGCCCCTCCAGCCTGATAAGCGTTGGGGCCCGCGTTTTGGCGCGGGCCCCTGCCTTCATTTAGCGGATCGGAGGTGCGTACTGGATGCCGCCCTTGTTCCAGAGGCGGTTGACGCCGCGCTCGATTTTCAGTTTCGAGCCGGCACCGAGGTTGCGGTCGTAGATCTCGGCATAGTTGCCGACCTTCGAGATGATGCGGACGACCCAGTCGTTGGTGAGGCCAAGGCCTTCGCCGAGGCTGCCTTCGACGCCGAGGACGCGCTTGATCTCGGGGCTCGACGACTTCTTCATTTCCTCGACGTTCTTCGAGGTGATGCCGAGTTCTTCGGCGTTCAGCATGGCGAAGAACGTCCACTTGCCGATGTCGAACCACTGATCGTCACCCTGGCGGACGACGGGGCCGAGCGGCTCCTTGGAGATGATCTCCGGCAGAACCATGTGATCGTCCGGGTTGGCGAACTTGAGGCGCTGCGCGTAAAGCTGCGAGGCATCGGTCGTGAAGACGTCGCAACGGCCCGACTCGTAGGCCTTGATCGTCTCGTCCGCCGTCGCGAAGGCGACGACTTCGTACTTCATCTTGTTGTTGCGGAAGTAGTCGGCGAGATTGAGCTCCGTCGTCGTGCCGGTCTGGGTGCAGACCGAAGCGCCGGAAAGTTCGAGCGCCGAGTTGATCTTCATCGACTTCTTCACCATGAAGCCCTGGCCGTCGTAGTAGGTCGTACCGACGAAGTTGAAGCCGAGCTTGGTGTCGCGATCGAGCGTCCAGGTCGTGTTGCGGGTCAGAATGTCGATTTCGCCCGACTGCAACGCCGTGAAGCGATCCTTGGTGCTGAGCGGCGTGAACTTCGCCTTGGAGGGATCGTTGAAGATCGCCGCCGCAATCGCGCGGCAGAAGTCGATGTCGAAACCAGCCCACTCGCCTTTATCGTTCGGCGCGGAGTAGCCGATGACGCCCTGGCTCACGCCGCATTGCACGTAACCTTTAGCTTTGACCTGATCGAGCGTGGCGGCACTGGCCGGCAGCGCAAGAACAGCGAGCGCACCAGCCGCAGCAACTACTTTCCACATCCTCTTGTGCATGGAAGAACATCCCCTTGTTTAAATGCCAGCGTTCAGAACGAGAGCAGGAAGCCGCCTCAATCCTGGCTTTGCCTATGACACGCCAAGAGCCGAGGCCGGTCAAGGGCTTGGCTATGCTATCGTGCTCTTTGTCTTGACGCCGGCTGCCTAGCGGCTGATACAAATGCCTGTCCGGAGGGCGAATGACCAAGAACAAGAACGGCGGGGCGCCACGCGCATACCGCTCTGCAACAGAAGTAGTCATTGCCGGACGAGACCCGTTCGAATTCGAGGGGTTTGTGAATACCCCGATCTTCCGCGGCTCTACCGTCCTTTCACCGACGGCCGAACAATTCCTGAACCATAGCGGGCGCTACACTTATGGCCGGCG
This sequence comes from Xanthobacteraceae bacterium, assembly GCA_035555855.1. GTDB lineage: Bacteria > Pseudomonadota > Alphaproteobacteria > Rhizobiales > Xanthobacteraceae > Palsa-892. The sequence goes on along the minus strand of DATMGD010000002.1, from coordinate 139,526 downwards.
CGGCACGCCGACCACCAGCGCGCTCAGCGAAGCACTCAAGAAGCTCGAAGGCGGTGCGGGCGTCGTGCTGACGCCATCGGGACTTTCGGCAATCACCACGGCGTTCCTGTCGGTGGTGAAAAGCGGCGATCATATTCTTGTGACCGACAGCGCCTATGGGCCGACGCGCAAATTCTGCAACGACATCCTCGCGGCGCTTGGCGTCGAGACGACCTATTACGATCCAGCGATCGGCGCCGGCATCGCAGCGCTGATGAAGCCGAACACGCGCGTGATTTTCCTCGAGGCGCCGGGCTCCCTCACCTTCGAGATGCAGGACGTTCCCGCGATCACGGCGGTTGCGAAGAAGCACGGCGCGGTGACGATCATGGACAATACCTGGGCGACGCCGCTTTACTTCAAGCCGCACGCGCACGGCGTCGATCTGTCGCTCGAAGCCGGCACCAAATATCTCGGCGGCCACGCCGATGTGAATCTCGGCTGGGTATCGGCGACCGAACAGTACTGGCCCAAGCTCTACGACACGCACGGCTCGCTTGGTCTTTGTCCGGGGCCGGAAGATGTCTTTCTCTCGCTGCGCGGCCTGCGCACGCTCGCGATACGGCTCGCCCATCACATGGAAGCAGGCCTGAAAGTCGCGCGCTGGCTCGCAGCCCGGCCCGAGGTACTTCGCGTTCAGCATCCGGCTCTGGAAAGCGATCCGGGGCACGCGATCTGGAAGCGCGACTTCCAGGGCGCTTGCGGCCTGTTCGCCGTCATCCTGAAGCCGTGCCCGGCGAAAGCTGTCGCGGCCTTCGTCGAGGAACTGGAGCTATTCGGCATCGGCGCGTCGTGGGGCGGCTATGAGAGCCTCGCGATCCCGTTCGATGTCACCAAGTTCCGCACGGCGACGAAATGGAATCCCGGCGGCCCCGGCGTGCGCATTCACATCGGGCTTGAAGACTTGAACGACCTGATCGCCGATCTCGAGCGCGGCTTTGCCGCACTCAAGGCCGCGTCATGAGCCGGACGCGGCCTTGCGCGCAGCAGCGGGTTTCGTACTGACGCGCTTGGCGCTCGCGCGCTTCGGCTTCGCCGCACGCGCTTTTGACTTCTGGTTCTGCTCGCGCAGCACAAGCCAGAGATTGCGTACATAGACGAATACACCGAAGCCCTGCCCGAGAATGAACACCGGATCGCGCCGGTAAAGCGCATAGGCGAACAACAGAAGCCCGCCCGCGATCGAGAAGAACCAGAACGCGACCGGAATCACGCTCCTGCCCTGACGTTCGCTTTCGATCCATTGCACCAGGAAGCGGCCGGTGAACATCGCCTGCGCGATGAAGCCGAGAACCACCCACCAGTCGAACTGCACGACGAAAATGTCGTGCAGGAAATTTCCGACGGCATGCTGCAAATCAATCAGCATCGGATTTGATCTCCGTGACTTCGGGAACGCGGCGGCGGCGGCGGATCAGCCAGAACACGCCGTAGAGGTCGAGGACGCCGACCCAAAGCCGGTTCCACATGTTGTAATGACTTTTGCCGTGCTGGCGCACGCGGTCGACGACATCGACATAGCGCACGCCGTAGCCCTCGCGCTTGACGAGCGCGGGAGTAAAACGATGGAGTGCATCGAAGTAAGGCAGCGCGAGATAGACATCGCGCCGAAAGGCTTTCAGCCCGCAGCCGGTATCGAGTGTGTCGTCGCGCAGCACGAAAGCGCGGACGCCGTTCGCGATCTTCGATTGAATGCGCTTGAAGCCGCCCTTGCGCTTCAAGCGCCGCCCGTTGACGAGACCGATACCCGCGCCGCCCGCTTCGAGCGCATCGATGAGCTGCGGAAGATAGGCCGGATCGTTCTGGCCATCGCCGTCGAGTGTCGCGACAATCGGCGCGCGCGCTGCCCGCACGCCTGAGCGCACCGCCGCCGACTGGCCGCAGCCCTGCGCGTGCTTGATCTGGCGCAGCCACGGGCGCGTCGCGCCGAGCTTTCGCAGCACGGCTTCGCTGTCGTCGCCCGAACCGTCGTTGACGAAGATCGCCTCGAACGAACGGCCCTTGAGGGCCGTAGCGATCTCGTCGACCAGAACGGGGATATTTTCCGCCTCGTTATGTACCGGCACGACGACCGATATCGCGGGCGAGTTTCCCGCAGGCGGGATTCCTTCGGCAGGCACGCTATTCCTCTCGGATCAAATGCGCTTCGCACTCTCCATGACGATCGGGGTGGGCGCGCGCCCTCTTAGCTTGCCCGGCAAGGCTCCCGCAAGAGCGACAAAACGGCTCAACCGGGGCCAGGGTTTGGGCTCAATCGCGCCTTTTTCCGTCACCACCAGCCCCAGCCGCTGCCGGGCGAAGGCGCGCGAGACGAGTGCTGCGACCACGGTTCCACATAGCGCGCCCGCCACTACGTCGCTCGGATAATGCGCCCCGAGCACGACGCGCGCGGCGCCAACCAAGCAGGCGACCGCGAACAGCGGCACGCGCAGCGCCGACGCTAACGTCGAGATCGCGAGCGCCGCCGAGAATGCCACCGTCGTGTGGCCCGAGGGAAAGCTCAGGCCGACACCGTCATAGGTCCAGGTGAAGAACGAAAAATTGAGATCGCCGCTGTATTGCGAGAGCTTCGGACGCACCCTGCCGAAAATCCATTTGGCGAGCGTCGAGACGAGCGACGGGATGCCGATCGCGGCGAGCAGGAAGATGGCGCGGACGGCGAGCACCGTGATGAGCGTATGCGCTGCACGGCTGAGCTTCATCGGCGCGGTCAAAGTGAAAAACACGATCACCGCCGCGAGCGGCACGAAGATGTTGTAACCGTTCCCGAAGTGGTTGAAGAACCGGCCCGCCTCCCAGCACCAGCGGGGCAGCTCACGGCTCGCTTGCATCACCAGCGGATCGCCGGAGAACATCAAGAAGGCGGTAAGCAGTGTCGCCAGTCCCACTGCCGCTATGAAGGCACCGCCAATCAGCGGCGACGACGTGACAGCCGCGGCCTTGAACCGCAGCAGCGTAAATTTTTCCGCTTGCACTTCTACCAGCCTCAAAGAGTCTTCCGGTCGGGCTGGACAGTCACCGCCGCTTGCGACAGGCGGTTGAAAAATCCATGACAATCCGCAGAAGCGCGCGCTCCGTTACGGGACTCTCAATGCGGTTCGGCCGGCATCAGGACGAGCCAGCGGCCGCGATGACCTTTGGTGTAGTTAAAGCCGGACACTTCCTTCACGCGATTGTAGTTCAGCCCGATCTCGGAAGCGCGGCGCGCGAAAACCTTCTCCACTCGCTGGTCCACGAAGGCGACGCGACAGCCGCCGAGCGCGAGGAAGTCGGCAGACCGGGAAGCGTTCAGGAGTTCGATATTGGTGCCGGCGAGAAAAATCAGGCTCGCCTCGTGCATCGTCGTCGCCAGCAGCGGATTTTTGCAGGGCACACTCTGCAAGGAATCGACAAGACGATTGGAGATGTAGAGAGAGCTGATGCGCGGCAATGTTGAATAAGCGGAGATCTGCAATGCCGCCGAAGCCAGCGCCGCGATCACCAGCGCAATCTCGGTGCCCTTCCCGGCCAGTGTCCGCCAGGCGGCGAAGGAAAGCAGGATCGAGAGAAGGCCGAAGATCAGGAAGGTGCGGCCAAAACGGCCGTCGAACGAATAAACGGCGAAGACCAGCGCGACCATGATGGCGGTCGTGACGATCGGCCAGAACCAGCCGCCGCGCAGCACATGGCGGTCAGCCTGCACCCCGCGCTCAAGCGCGAGCGCGATCAGGATCACCGCCGCCGGCAAGAGCGGCATCACATAGTGCGGCAGTTTGGTGACGATCAACTCGAAGATCAGCCAGGTCGGCACGAGCCAGGCCAGAAGGTAGCGTACCGCCGGATCGGTGCGATTCTTCCAGGCATAAGGCGCCGCGAGCCAGGTGAGTTGCGCCGCCGGGAACAGCAGCACCCAATACAGAACGAAGTAGTAGCCGGGCGGCGCGCCATGACCCTCGGCGCCGCGCGTTACCTTGCCCAGAAGATCGTGTCCGACCGACGCCTGGAAGAAACCGCCGTTCGATTTCACATAGATCGCGATCAGCCACGGCGCGGTGATGCAAGCGACCCACAACAATCCCGGCAGGAATTTCAGCGGCCGCAGCCAGCTCGCGGAGCGTTCGGTGATCGAAACGACCAACGCGGTCATCAGCAGGATGCCGGGAACGATCGGCCCCTTGATCATGATGGATGCGCCGACCGCCGTCCAGAATATGGCCGCGAGCTTCCATTCTTCGCTGCGCGTGAGCAGACCGCGCCGCATGTAGAAACGCGCAAGCGCGCCTTGCGCGGCGAGCGCTGTGAATAGAAGCGTGGCGTCGGTCGTCGCGATCCGCGACTCGACGCCCAATATCAGCGAGGCGGCGAAAGCGATGCCGGCGAGAAAGGCGTAGCGTCTTTGCAGGAACGCGAGCGCCGTCCAGTAGATCAAAAGCACGCTGCCGGTCGCGGCGAGCAGCGAGGGAATACGGTAGAAAAAAATGTTCTTCTCGGCGTTCTCGAAGCCGAGCTGCTTCGCCGCCCCGACTGACGCGGCCTGGAGCCAGTAGATGCCGATCGGCTTGCGGTAGCGCGGTTCGTCCTGGAAACGAATGTCGATGAAATCGTTGCTCTCGAACATCTGCTTCGTTGCCTGCGCGAAACGGCTCTCGTCGCGGTTGGTCGGCGGCAGCGTGCGGATGCCCTGCATGAAGCACAGGAGCGCGAAGACGATCAGCAAAACAACGGCGCGCGCGTGCGACGACGCGGCAAAATCGAGGAGAGCTCCGAGCCTGCGTGCGAGGCCGAAACGGGGCAAAGTATTTTCCATGGGGCGCTAAACTAACAGTGGCTAACGACAGCGGCGCGACCATATAGACCGGCACGGCGCTGGCAAGGTAGTGGCATATGGCCGCGAACCCGCGCTAGCCGTCAAAAAACACGCTTACAACGCACGGTTTACCCTAGCGCAGCAGGCGGCGCCGGCAGCCACGGCAGGCCCTTGAAAGGCCAGCCGAAAACGGACACTCTGCCCCCGATCAGGCCTTCAAGGGGTATTATCGTTTGTCGCGGCGGTTCGGGGGTGCTGGATCATCCAGGTCCATTGCTCGGGTTCTTGGGGCGTCAGACGAGCATTCTGGAGCATTCGAATGAAGCCAACGGTTCTCATCGTCGGCGCCGATAAAGGCGGCGTGGGCAAAACGACGATTTCGCGCACGGTGCTCGACTATCTGGCATCGAAAAATACGCTCGCGCGCGCCTTCGACTCGGAGTTCCCGCGCGGAACCCTGAAACGCTTCCACCCCGACGTCACCTCCATCGTGGACGTCACGACAGCGCCCGACCAGATGAAGATACTGGACACGCTCTCGACGAGCGAAGTGAAGGTCAGCGTCATCGATATTCGCGCTGGTCTGCTGTCGCAGACCCTCAAGGCCTTCACCGACATCGGCTTCTTCGACGCGGTCAACGCCGGCGAATTCAACTTCCTGCTGTTCCACGTGCTTGGGCCGTCGATCGCCTCGCTCGACGAGATCAACGAGGTCATGCCCTACACCAACGGCAAGAACTATTTCGCCGTGAAGAATTTCGTCAACGAGACGAGCTTCTTCGAGTGGGATCCGCAGATTTACGAAAGCTACTTCAAAAAGGCGCGCGGTGCGCTCGACGTCACCATTCCGAAACTGAACGAGATGGCGTTCGAGCAAGTGGAACTTGCCGGCGTGCCGTTCTCGACCTTTATCAAGAACAAGAACGCGCAAGGCCACAACGCGAAATACTCGCTGGTGCTGCGCGGCTATGTGCGCACCTGGCTCAACCAGATCTTCGAGGAATACGATCGCGTGAGCCTGCACGAGCGGCTGACCGACCGCGCGCCGGGGGCGCGATCCGGACGGTAAGCGAGCAGCCGGCATGATGCATCCCGAAAGCCGCTTCGCGGTTTTCGGGATCATGTCCTAAATTAATCGCTCCTCTTTCGATGCAGCGCACGGAGCGGCCTCTGGCGGCATGGCAAAAAATTTCACCTATATCGTTTGCTCGTTGCACGGCCGGAGCGGCAAGACGCTGCTTGCGCGGCTCCTCGCCGACTACCTGATCCTGCAAGGCGACTCCCCCGACCTTTACGACACCGACGCGATTGAAAAGAAGCTTTCGAGTTTCTTCCCCTCGAATACGATCGCGGTTGATATCGACAAGGTGCTTAACCAGATGCAGCTGTTCGACGCACTGGCATCGGCTGCCTCGGCGCCGCGCATCGTCGATATTTCGCATCAGGCGTTCGGCAAGTTCTTCAAGCTGATGCAGGAAAGCGGTTTTGTCCCGGAGGCGCGTGAGCGCGATAACGAGCCGGTGATTTTCTACGTCGTCAGCCGGGAAGCCGACAGCTTCACGCAAGGGCTCGCATTGCGCGAGACGTTCCGCGATTGCCACTTCGTCGTCGTCGAGAATGAGCAGAACGGCCAGCCCGACCGCGCAACACAGAACAGCCCCGACTATCAAACGCTGATGCAGCACGACCTCAGGATGCGCCTCCCGGCGCTCGACCCGATGTTCGCGACGGTGATTGAGGATCCGTATCTTTCGCTCTCGGGTTTCATGCAGGACCCGCCGGCCGGCATGCCCGCGGGCCGGGTATCCCTCGCCTATATGTCGCTGGAAGCGCGCAACGCCATCCGCGGCTGGATGAAACTGGTGAATATCGAAATTCACCGCATCCGCGAGACGCTTCGAATGCGCGCGGCGATGGCTTTCCGCCGCCCGCTATAGCTCTCTCGCGGTGCGTAGCGCGCCGCGCAGCAAAGCCGCATAGAGCTTGTTCTTGAACCCGCCGCGATCAAGGCCGATGCGCGCAAGGCAAGTTTTCTCTTCGGCACTCGCTTTGCCCATGCCTTCCCATACAAGATCGAGCAGCGCGAACGGCGAAGCTGCCGCCCGCTGCATCTCTTTCAGCGCAGGGATCAGACGCAGCTCGGTCGCATCGAAATCCGAGCCAAACGGAAAGGCCGGCAGCTTGCCCTGCTCCCGAAGTGGCCCGAGCGCCTGCTCGATGCGCTCCGGTGTGTTGTCGCGGGCATAGACCGGAATTTCATAATGCTTCGGCAGCTTGCCGGCATCCTTGGCGGCGCGCAGCAATTCGTCCTGAAAGCGCGAGTCCGCGATCGACAGCATCGCGGCGATCACATCCTGGTCGTCCTTGCCGCGCAGATCCGCGACGCCGTATTCAGAAACGACGATGTCGCGCAGGTGGCGTGGAATTGTTTGGTGACCGTAGCGCCAGCGGATGTTCGAGGTCGCTTTCCTGCCCTCGCCGCGTTTGGAGTGCATTGTAATGATCGAACGCGCATCGGGCAGCGCGAAAGCCTGCGAGACGAAATTGTATTGCCCGCCGACACCGCTCACCACGCCGCCAGTTTCCAATCCGTCGGAGACGACAGCGCCCATCAATGTTGCGAGCATCGCGTTGTTGATGAAGCGCGCCTTGCCGCGCGCGCGGCGCTTCTTATCCTCGTCGCCGTAAAGCTCATTGATCCACGAGATCGCGGTCATGTTGATCTTGGCGAGCAGCTTTTCGTCCATGCCGCGCAGCGCCTCATAAAACGCTTTCGGCCCGACGAAGAAGCCGCCCTCCATCAGATAACCGTCGCATTCGCGCTTCACGACGCCGGCCTTGATCAACTCCGCGAAGGATGCGACGAACATTTCCGAGAGCCCGTGCAGGCCCTGCTCGAAGCCGCCTTCTTGATGACCGGCGGGCGGCGGGCGATTGCCGTCGAGGCGTTTGATCGCGTCACGGAAGACAGCGTTGTCGTGCTGGCGCAGGATCAGACCATAGGCGGCGGCATCCCCTTCCTGTCCGATGCCGATCTGCAATGTGCCGCCATCGGCCACCAGCCGCGCGGCGTTAAGGCCGATGGCATAGCCCTCAAGATCGATCGGCTCATAGGGCGGCGCGAACAACGGGAAATTGCTGGCCGGACTCTCCAGAACGGCACTGAAGGTTTCCGGCGGCACTTCGGCGTCGTTCGGCATGAATGGCAGATTTTCGTTCACTTCCGCGACGATGCGGAAATCGGCACGGCCTGCCGCACGCTCGCGCAGAAGATCGAGCGTGATGTCGGGATTGCACGACAGGCTGTAGCGTTCGCCTTTCCTGGCGACGAGCTGTGCCGCGACATTGACGCCGCGTTCGAGCAGGTAACGCATCGCATGCGTGTAATTGGCTGCGATGTAGTTCTGCTGCATGACCGGGTGGTGCAGCCACTTGCCGGCGAGCAGGAAGAACTCATTGACCCGGATGTTTTCCGGCAGCGAACGCTCGCGCAGCGCCTTGGCGTAAAGAAAATCCGGATAATCGCCGAACAGCCGCTCGATCACCGGCCCAATAAAGCGCGCTTCGATTTCGTTCTTCGGGTGTGGCTTCTCTAGCGTGAGTGCAGTGAAGATTGTCAGCGACAACGAGGGATCAGCGGCGGCGCGCTTGAACAGCGCATTGGCGATGTTATTCGCCTTGCCGAGCCCGAGCGGCAGCGCGAGCACGATCTTCTTGCCGACGTCGCGAATGATGTCGTCGGCAAGTTTGTCGGCGCTGTCATAGTGCGTGGGCGAAGCGCTCATGCCCCTTTGATCTTGTCCCAGCCCGGATCGGGCGCGAAGCGCATGCCGAATTTCGTCTCGAACTCCTTGAGCTTGGCTACGATCTCATCGACGCCGCGATCCTTGGCGTAATGGATCGGCCCGCCGCGGAACGGTGCGAAGCCGGTGCCGAAGATCATCGCGCCGTCGAGCACATCGGCGTCTTCGACAATACCTTCACGCAGCGCACCGACGCAGACATCGAGGAGCGGCAGGATCAGCCGGTCGGTCATTTCCGGCGTCGGCTCCGCCGCCGTATGTGCCTTGTCGGCCTTGCCGTCCTTCCAGGTGTAGAAACCCTTGCCGGTCTTCTTACCGAGTTCCTTGCGGGCGACCATGTCGCGCAGCCATTGCGGCGCGTCGGGCTGTTCGCGCGGCAGGCTCTTTTTCAGCATGTCGGCGACGTCGAGACAAATATCGAGGCCAACCTGATCGGCGAGTTCAATCGGGCCCATCGGCATGCCGAATTTCTCGGCGGCCTTATCGATGGTTTCCTTGGCGATGCCCTCATCGACCATCGCCATCGCCTCGATCATGTAGGGCGTCAGCGCGCGGTTGACGAGGAAGCCCGGCTCGCTCTTCACCGGCACCGGCAGCCGGTCGATCATACCGACGAAACTGCGCGCTGTAGCGAGCACCGCCTGATCGGCCTTGTCGTGGCTGACGACTTCGACCGTCATCATGCGCGAAACCGGATTGAAAAAGTGCAGGCCGACGAGACGCTCGGGCTTTTGCAAACCCTCGCGCAACTGCTCGAGCGGAATGCTCGAAGTATTGGTCGCGAGGATCGCGCCTTGCTTCATCTTCGGTTCGACCGACTTATAAACGCTGTGCTTGATCTCGAGTTTTTCCGGTACAGCCTCGAGCACGATATCGGCGGACTTCACGCCGTCGCCACCGAGATCCGGCACCAAGCGGTCGAGCGCATCGCGCTGGTCAGTGCTTTTCTTCAAAATCTTCTTGAAGAGATCGGCCGCGCGCTTGATGGCGCCGCCGATAGGCTCGGGCTTCATGTCGGCGAGCGTTGCGACGATGCCTTGCCGTGCGCACCAGGCGGCGATGTCGCCGCCCATCGCACCCGCGCCGATGACGTGGATGTGGCTGATGTCCTGTTTTTCGCCCGCGATTTTCTTCAAGCGGTCGCGCAAGAAGAAGACGCGGACGAGGTTCTGTGCGGTCTTCGTCACCATCAGTTGCGAGAAGGATTTCAGCTCGGCGGCGAGCGCGGCCTTCTTGCTGTCGCCGCCGTGCTTCTCCCAAAGATCGATGAGTGCAAACGGCGCGGGATACTGCGCGGGATCGGCTTTGGCTTGCGCCTCCGCGCGCATGCGTCTGGCGAGCAATGGCCGCGCGAGGCCGCTGTTCAGGAGCGTCACCAGCATGCCGGGCGGCGACGTCTTGAGATCGCCGTTCACGGCAGCGCGCACGGCATTGCGCACATGACGCTCCTCGGTGACGGCATCGACGAGCCCGGCCGCCTTCGCTTTGCGGGCATCCAACGTCTTGCCGGTCAGCATCATGGTCATTGCGGTGACCGGATTGATGAGGCGCGGCGCACGCACCGTGCCGCCGAGGCCCGGATGCAGGCCGAGCATCACTTCAGGAAAGCCGAAGCTCGCGCCAGAAATCGCGATCCGGCGTTTGCAGGCGAGCGCGACTTCAAGGCCGCCGCCAAGGCAGAAGCCGTGGATGACGGCGACAGTCGGGATTTTTAACGCTTCAAGGCGGTCGGCGGTCGCATGGGCACGGCCGAGCGTCGTCTCGACGAGTGCGGCGTCATTCGCGCCGACGAATTCCGAAACATCAGCCCCGGCGATGAAACCGGACTTCTTGGCCGAGCGGACGACCAGCCCTTTGGGCGGATTGCGCTCGATGTCGGAGAGCAGCGTGCCGAGTTCGTTGAAGACTTCGGCCGAGAGCGAATTGGCGCTCGCGCCCTTGCGGTCGATCAGCAGCCAGCCGATGCCGTCTTCGTCGGTGCCGTAGCGCCAGTGGTTAATGCCCGGCGTCGGCGCCGGGTTCGGCCCAAGTTCGAGGACGCGGTCGGAAAGAACGGCAAGCACTTTGCTTTTCATGGCGCCCTCACATCGTCTCGATCAGCATGGCGCCGCCCTGCCCGCCGCCGATACATTCGGTGGCGATGCCGCGCTTGTAGCCCAACCGGTGCATGGCATTGACGAGATGCAGCACGATGCGGTTGCCGCTGGTGCCGACCGGATGACCCATCGCAATCGCGCCGCCATCGACGTTCAGCCGCGTGCGATCGATCTTGCCGGCCGCGCCCGGCAGGCCGAGCACTTCTTTGCCGAATTTTTCGTCCTCGAAGGCAGCGAGACAGCCGAGCACTTGCGCGGCGAAAGCCTCGTTCAACTCCCAAAGCTCGATGTCTTTCAGGCTCATCTTCTGCCGCTTCAGGAGATCGACCGAGCACAGCACGGGGCCGAGGCCCATGATCGACGGATCGAGCGCCGACCACTGGCTGTCGATGATTTTCGCTTTCGGCTTAAGGCCGTGCTTCTTCACAGCATCTTCCGAGGCGAGAATGACCCACGACGCTCCGTCGGTGATCTGCGAGGAATTGCCCGCCGTCACCTTGCCCCACGGCCGCTCGAACACCGGGCGAAGTTTCGCCAGCGTCTCGACGGTGGAATCCGGCCGCACGCCGTCATCGAAGGTGTAGACCTTGCCGTCTTTCGCGAAGGTCGGGATCACTTCGTCGTTGAGCAAGCCTTCCTTCTGAGCTTTGGCGAGCCGCTGATGGCTCTCGGCGGCATACTCGTCGGCCTGTGTGCGGCTAATGTTGAAGAGCTTGGCGACGACTTCAGCCGTCTGGCCCATGTTGAGTTCGACGATCGGGTCAGTGAGCCCGCGCTCAAGGCCGATGACGGGTTTGAACATCGAAGGCCGCAGCGTGAAAAAATTGGCGATGCGCTGCATCAGCGTCTTCGCCGTGAACATGCGGCCGAACCAGTTGACTGCGCCCTTGTTGAAGACGAGCGGCGCATAACTTAATGCCTCGGCGCCGCCTGCAAGCACGAGATCGTCGGTGCCGTTCTGGATATAGCGGTACGCCGTATCGATCGACTGCATGCCGGAGCCGCAATTGATCTGCACAGTGAAGGCCGGCATCGCCTCGCCCATGCCGAGACGCAGCGCCGCGACGCGGGCGGGATTCATCTCGTCGGCAATGACATTGACGCAGCCGAGAATGACGCGATTGAAATCCTGCGGCTTGAACGGCTGGCGCAACAAGAGCGGCCGCCCGCATTGGACGGCGAGATCGACCGGCGTGAACGGCCCCGGTCCGGTGCGGGCCTTCAGAAACGGAGTACGGCTGCCGTCGATGATATAAACGTCGCGCATGGATTAACTCGCTTTCGCCGCCGGTGCGTCGGATGACCCGCCGCCCCGATATTTGATGCCGCCCGCCGGGATTAGTTCCTCTGGCGCGAAATCGTCCACGTTCACCGCATCGAGAACCGCCTTCGCCGCCGCTTCCATGGTCTGCGCCTCGGCCTCGGTGATAATGCCCTTTTCCTGCGCTGCCCTGATATCGCGCACTTTGGCGTCGTGCATTTTCTTCTGAATGGGTGCCGCCGCAGTCACCTGCTTATAGGCGCGCTCGAGTTGCGCGATGCCGCCACCATCGTCGCCGAGATAAAGTCCGCTGGTGAGCCGGTCGCGCGTCGCCGATGGTTCGAGCAAAAGTTCGGCGACCTGCTGCGAGAGCTTGTCGCGCGGGCCCCTCTGGGTGACGCCGAGCGGCTGGATCAAGAATTTCAGAAGCCATGCCACCGGGCGATTGGGAAAGTTGTAGAGCACTTCCTCGATGCGCTGCTGGATCTTGCGGAAGCTGTCCTTGGCGCACCAGGCGAGCAGCGGGAAATCGGCTTCCAGCCGTCCCTCGTCCTGCCAGCGCTTGAGCGTGCCGGACATCAGGTACAGTTCTGAGAGAATGTCGCCGAGCCGCGCCGAGATCATTTCCTTGCGCTTCAACGCACCGCCCATGGTCAGAAGCGCGAAATCGGTCATCAGCGCAAACGATGCCGAGTAACGCGAAAGCTGGCGATAGAATTTGGTGGCGGCGCCCGCGTCCGGCGCAGGCGAAATCACGCCGCCGGTCCAGTTGCGGATCCAGGCGCGAAACAGCGTCGCGAAGGCGTGGCCGACATGCGGCCAGAATACTTTATCGAATTCGTCGAGCGCCTTTTCCTGATCCGGCTCCTGCAGCGCGGTCATCTCTTTCAGGATGTACGGGTGCGAGCGGATCGCGCCCTGCCCGAACACGATCAGATTGCGCGTCAGGATATTCGCGCCCTCGACGGTGATGCCGATCGGCACCGAGCGATAAAGATTACCGAGATAATTGTGCGGGCCGTCGATGATGCCCTTGCCGCCGTGAATATCCATCGCATGCGTGACAGACTCGCGCATCTTCTCGGTCGCGTGCAGCTTCATGATGCCGGAAATCACCGCCGGGTGATGGCCGAGATCGAGGCCGGCGCAGGTGAAACGCCGCGCGCCATCGACGAGATAGGCATTGCCCGCGAGCCGCGCGAGCGCTTCCTGAATGCCCTCGAACTTGCCGATGGGAATATTGAACTGCTGGCGAATGCGCGCATAAGCGCCCGAGGTGCGCGCGGTATAGGCGCAGCCCGCGGAGGATTGCGACGGCAGCGAGATGCCGCGGCCCGCGGCAAGCGCACTCATCAACATTTTCCAGCCTTGGCCAGCGCGCTCGGCGCCACCGATGATGTGATCAATCGGCAAGTAAACGTCGCGGCCCCAGTTCGGGCCGTTCTCGAATACTTGCATTGCGGGCAAGTGCCGATGACCAATCTCGACGCCTTTGGTCTTGGTCGGCACCAGCGCGAGCGTAATGCCGAGGTCTTCCTTGTCGCCGAGAATGTGGTCGGGGTCTTCCAGTTTGAACGCGAGGCCCAAGACGGTCGCGACCGGCCCGAGCGTGATGTAGCGCTTGTGCCAGTTGAGCTTGATGCCGATCTCGTTGCCGCCGCCCGGCGCGCGAACGACGACACCCTTGTCGATCATCGCCGCGGCGTCCGAGCCGGCTTCCGGGCTCGTGAGGCCGAAGCACGGGATTTCGCGGCCATCGGCGAGCCGCGGCAGCCATTGCTTGCGCTGCTCGTCAGTGCCGAAGCGCATCAGAAGTTCGCCCGGCCCGAGCGAGTTCGGCACCATGACGGTGACGGCCGCGGTGATCGAGCGGCTCGAAATCTTGCGGATGACTTCCGAATGCGCGAAAGCCGAAAAGCCGAGGCCGCCATACTCCTTCGGGATGATCATGCCCCAGAAGCGGTTCTTCTTGATGAAATCCCATACTTCCGGCGGAAGATCCTTCAGCTCCCAGGTGATCTTCCACTCGTCGCACATCGCGCAAAGCTGCTCGACCGGCCCGTCGAGGAAGGCCTGCTCTTCTGCCGAAAGTTTTGCCTGCGGCACGGCGAGCAAATGATTCCAGTCGGGGTTACCGGTGAAAAGATCGGCATCCCACCAGGTGTCGCCCGCCTCCAGCGCTTCGCGCTCGGTGTCGGACATGCGCGGGAGCGCTTTCTTGGCGATGCCGAAGATCGGCTTGGTCAGTGTGTTTTTTCGCCATGACGGAGAGATCATCGGCCGCGCTCCTCGGAAAATTCAGCGGATCGGGTGACTGCGCCGGAAGCTAGCATGATTTGCCTACCCCCGTGACAACACTGCAACAGCTTGAAAGTTGCGGAATAGCGTCCACTTGCCGCTACGGAATATTACGAAATTGACATGTTACGAATGAACAGGGCGCGGACGGTTTTCGTCGTCAATTGCGACATAAGTAAAATTACCATCGGTGACATGCAGAAGATTATCTTCGTTTCGGCGCATCACCCATGCCTCGACATGCACGGCCACCGAGGTGTGCCCTACTTTGATGAGGCTGGAGAAAATCGAAACGACGTCGCCGACATACACGGGTTTGTGAAATACCATGCCATCGACAGCGACGGTGACGGTGCGGCCGTTCGCAACCTTGTAGGCGAAAATGCTGCCGGCGATATCCATTTGCCCGAGCAGCCAGCCGCCGAAGATATCGCCGTTCTGGTTGGTGTCGGAAGGCATGGCAAGCGTGCGGATCGAAAGTTCGCCGCGCGGGCCAGCGGGCTCCGAAACAGGATCGTCAGCCATCGGTGATTCTCCCCTGCCCGGAATGTAGAGCATTCGCATGCCGGCCCGCACCCCAAATTGCCGCAGCGAAAATCAGCATGAAAAGCGCGTGGTTCAGCCGGAGATCGCCGCCTGATATGTTCTCGTTAGGGAGAGCGGCTTGTCGCGCACGAGAACCAAACGGATCGCCATAGCCGCTTTCGCGACGCTCGCGGCCTATGGTTTGATCGCCTATCTTCTGCTCCCCGATTTCTGGAAACACTACGAGCATCAGAAGAAGCTCGCACCGCTTCCTACTGTCACCGTCACAGCGCAAGGAATCCCCGGCGATCCCCTGAACATCGGCCTGATTGGCGATGAGCGCGACATCGTTTGCGCGATGCACGAAGCCGGTTGGTTTCCGGCCGATCCGGTCACGCTAAAGACGAGCATTGCCATCGTCGGCAGCGTGCTGCTCGACCGGCCCTATCGCGACGCGCCGGTAAGCCCGCTGTTCTACATGGGCAAGAAGCAGCAACTTGCTTTCGAGAAGCCGGTCGGCGACAGCGCCGATCGCCGCGAGCATCTGCGGCTCTGGCAAGTGCTGGAGCGCGGCGATGAAGGCCGCCCGGTGTGGCTCGGGGACGCGACCTTCGACAGTGGTGTCGGCATCAGCCATTACACCGGCGCCGTGACCCATCACATCGCCGCCAATGTCGACCAAGAACGCGAGCGGCTCACCGGCGATCTCGACAATGCGCGCGTCGTCGAGGCGATCTATCAGGTTTCAGGTGTCGGCCCGACGCTGAACGGCCGGAATGGCGGCGGCGACCGCTATTACACCGATGGCGACATCTGGGTGTCGCGTCTCGTACCCGCGTGCAAAAAGCGCAATGCACCGGCAAAGGTTCTGCCGAACAGCGCGATCATCGACCTCAAAAACCAGGTCTGGAAAAGCATCAGCGCGCTGGCGGGCAGCGATACGCCCGCCAAGCCGTTAGCGGGTTCACGCTAGTTCGAGCGTGCGCAGCGGTTTGACCGCGATTTCCTTGCTCTCGTCGAAGGCCGAGGCGAAGATTTCCCACGCGACATTGATCTGCGCCGTCTTGATCGTCCGGCGCTCGCGGTCCTCCTCGCTGATGCCGGTGTCGGGGTGCCAGACTCGCCGCAAGGCATCGACGACGGTTTTTGCCGTCTTGAGCGATGTCGTGGTTGTGACGTTTAGCGTTTGGCATGCCTGCCCGAGCGAGACCGGCAGATCGTTGCCGCCCTCGGCGATATTGCGCAGCATCTTGAGGTCGAACGCGAGTTGATCGAGCTTGGCCTCCAGGTGGAGCCACCGCGCGCGGTCGAAGAAGGTACGCATCTCGTCTGAAGTCAGTTCTTCCTTGATGCGATCCAGCTCTCCCAGCAGCGTGGCGCTGCCGCGATCGATGATCAGGTTCTTGGTGAATTCGAAATCGCGTGTCAGCTGCCGGTAGCTCTCCAGATGCTCGCCGACATGGGTGGAAAACAACCGCAGCGTGCTGATCGTCCGCTCCAGCCGGTGTGTCGCGTCCGTGGCGGCGCCGCTCGCGCGCTCGATCAGGATGTGGCGCGCGACCGCCGCCACCTGAATGGAGGTCTTGAGGCTTACCTCCGAATACAGCGTTTCGATACGACCGCCTAGCCTGCTGAGCCGCTTCACCAGCAAGGCTTCCATGCGGCCGATCAACGTCAGACGAGAAACGATCTGGTTACGCACGAAGCGCAGCACGGAGCGGCGCGCAAAGAGATAAAGATAGAGTGGCGAGACGAACATCACCGCGCAGTTGACGATGCCGATGATGAACCATGCGTCGCGCAAGACGGGATCGGAGACGACAGAGGCGACGCTCGCAAGGATGACCACGACGCCGGCCACTGCCGCCCACTCGACCTGAAGGCCCGGCCACGGCACGCGGTCTTCGGACAACGACCATTTCGCTTCATGAGAGACGAGTTGCAGCTCGATTGCCGATTGAATTTGCTCCTTACCGAGCAACTTCGGCACCTCGACGCTTACCAGGAGCGTAAACAACGCCGCCGCAATCAGAACTGGAAACGCAAACAAAACTAGAGTGGCAAGCACCCCAACGTCCACCGCCGACATTCCCGCACCCCGCTACGCATTACAAACACTCTGCGATGATATTCACCGCGCGCGAGTTGGCTCTCGCGTCAGCGGTTCGTATTCACAAGTGTCGAAGCGGGGTCAAACGTGATGGCAAGTCACGCGCCGACCTTCCAAAATTCAGGGCGAATTGTGGTAATTTAAGGATCGCGGGAACCGGCCCTGCAAAGCCAGCATTTGTGCGGATCGGTAAAGTTACTTTTGGCGCGTAATAAAAGTACAGCCGCGAATACCAGCGCAGCTAACGCACCCACCAAATATAAATCGCGACAAATAACAAACCGAGGATGATCCCCACCCACATATTGCCGCCACCGCGTCCCGTCATCGCTCGCTTCCGTTCTGTTTGGCGACCCCGGGAGGATTCGAACCTCCGACCTCAAGCTTAGAAGGCTCGCGCTCTATCCAACTGAGCTACGGGGTCAAACTTAATGCATCCACTTAATGCGTCCACTGGCCGACACGGTTGAAGGCAAAGTTGTCGGCGTAGGCAATCTTTCTGCGCTCCGGCGCATGCGGCTCAAACACCTGATACGAAATGGCATGCCGCTCGCAGTAAGCGATCGCTTCTTCCTTCGTTTCAAAACGAAGCCGGAGCTGGCTCTTCATGTCGCCTGACGACGTCCAGCCCATCAGCGGCTCGATCTGCCGCGCTTCTTCCGGCTCATAATCGAGCTGCCATAGCTTCGTCTTGGCGGTACCCGACTGCATGGCGGTACGGGTCGGCTTGTAGATGCGAGCAACCATTATCGTCTTTCCCCAAACTTACCCAGCCCAAGCTCGAAGAGCGGGGCTGGTCGGAGCGGCAGGATTTGAACCTGCGACCCTCTGGTCCCAAACCAGATGCGCTACCGGACTGCGCTACGCTCCGCCTTTAAAGCCCTCGAACAGGCCGCCTTCGATTACCGTTCCTCGCCTGATGCCGCAAGGCTTGCCGGCAAGGCCTGAAAATTACCGGCTTTTTGTTACTTCCCGCTGAAAAAACGGTGGCTGACCTTGTCCCCCGGCACAATGCCGTATTTCCGGGCCGTGCCCGCCACGACCTCCAGTACGCCCTTTACCGGCGTCCCGGCGCTGATATGGGCCTCGGAAAACGGCGTGGTGTTCTCGGCGATGCGGGCGATGGTGCCGTCCGCCCGGATGAAGATCATATCGAGGGGCACATAAGTGTTCTTCATCCACATCACGACCATCCGCTCCTCGCCGAAGTCAAACAGCATGCCCGTACCTTCGGGGAGCGATTTCCGGAACATCAGGCCCTTGGTGCGTTCCTCGTCGGTCGTCGCGATTTCGACCTGGAAGGTGCGGACGCCGCTCTTGGTGACGATCTCGGCCTCTTCGAATGAGGCCGCGGAGCCGGCGGACGCGAAGGCCAGCAGGCAGGCCGCGGCCAGTACGGCGCGGCGCAGGCTCGGGAAGCCAAGCAGCTCAGCAAACATGGAATGGCCCATGGAATGGCACTATGGCGAAACGGCCTTGGCCGCCACTAGAAGTATCAGTGCGAGGACGGAGCGTTACCGGTCCCGGTATCGGGACGAACTTCGGCGGCCATAAGGCCTTTGGGGCTGTCACCATAACGCACCAAGACTACTTGTCCCGGGCGCAATTCGGTGAGGCCATAACGCCGCAGCGTTTCCATGTGCACGAAGATGTCGGGCGTGCCCTCGCCGCGCGTCAGGAAGCCGAAGCCGCGCAGCCGGTTGAACCACTTTACCCACGCGCGCTCGAGACCGCTCGTCGGCGTGACGCTGACATGCGTGCGCGGCGGAAGCTGCGACGGATGCACCGCCGTCGACTCGTCCATCGACACGACGCGGAATGCCTGCATGCCCTTCGAGCGCTGCTGCGCCTCGACGACAATGCGCGCACCTTCATAGGCGGTCTGATAACCGTCGCGGCGCAGGCAGGTGACATGCAACAGCACGTCCATGCCGCCGTTATCGGGAACGATGAAGCCGTAACCTTTGGAAACGTCGAACCACTTGATGAAGCCGGCGACCTCGACAAGTCCTACCGGTGCTTCTTCGGTAAGATCTTCAATACGCGCTTCTTGCTCGTTCATTCCGAGCTTTGCTGAAAGCCGATCAGACCCCATGACGCCGCCACGTCGCGATCAAAAGCGTCCGCCATGAACGCCGATTCGCACTGTTCAAGAATAGTGGGAGGTTCTCACGGCGGGAACCCCCAAAACTGTGTAATTCCAAGTTTCCCCCAGACTGTCACCAGAATACATCATGGCACCAGGAAGGGCTCCAGGATGTCGCCGATGTCATCATGAACTACTAAATCTGCCCTCGCATCGAACCCGGTTCGTTCCCGGTTCAAGATAACGAGCTTGGCGCCGTTTTGTTTCGCCATCAGCGGGAAGCCGGCGGCAGGCCATACAACCAGCGAGGAACCGATTGCGATGAACAAATCTGCACTTAGCGTAACTTCTTCCGCTTGTTGCATCGCGCGCTCGGGCATCGCCTGACCGAAAGATACCGTTGCCGACTTCACCGGCCCGCCACACCCCGCGCAATCGGGGGCGACACCTTGCGCCGCATCAAACCGCTCGCGCACCCAGTCGATCTCATAGCGCGTTGCACAATCGAGACAGGTTGCGTAGCTGCCGTTGCCGTGCAGCTCGATGATGCGCTCCGGCGGCACACCGGATGCTTGATGCAGATTGTCGATATTTTGCGTAATGATTGCCGATAATTTTCCGGATCCCATCCAGCCCGCGAGCGCGCGATGCCCGCGCGTCGGCTGCGCAGCGCGGAAGCGATCCTCCATCGCGAACTTGCGGCGCCATGCTTCGTTGCGCATTTCGCGGCTCGCAACGAACTCGCCGAACGGGATCGGCTTGTTGTTATCCCAAAGCCCTCCCGGAGATCGGAAGTCGGGAATGCCGGATTCGGTCGAGATGCCCGCGCCGGTGAACGCGACCGCGCGGTGCGATCCCGCGATCAGTTCGCCGAGCCGTTCGATCGCCGCCGCGCGCGAGGCCGCTTTCATGACGCCGGGTCTTTGGGTGGCGCGCGGTCGCCCTCGCCGACCGCCTTCTGCATCAGCACGCTGTCGAGCCAGCGGCCGAACTTGTAGCCGACGGCGCGGAAGGTGCCGGTCATCTCGAAACCGAGGCTGCGGTGCAACTCGATCGAGGCCACATTCGCGCTATCGCCAATGACCGCCAGAACCTGCCGGAACGGCCGTTTTTCGCACTCTGCAAGGAGTGGTACGAGCAGCCTGCGGCCGAGCCCCCGGCGCTCCATGCCGGGCCGGATATAGACCGAGTTCTCGACGGTGAATCGGTAGGCGGGACGCTCGCGATAGGTCGAGACATAAGCATAGCCCACGACCTCGCCGCCCAATTCGGCGACGAGATAGACGAAGCCGCCCTGCACGATCTTGCGATAGCGCGAGAGCATCTCGTCATAGGTGGGCGGCTCCAGTTCAAAGGTCGCCGGCGAGTGCAGGACGTGATGATGGTAGATTTCGGTCACCGCGCGCATGTCCTGCTCCGTGCAAGGACGAATGACCGCTTCGTGAATTGCCGCCGGTTGGTGATCCTGTTCAGTCATGGTTTAGTCCGCTTTGAACCGACAATCGTGAGGGTTATCATGCGCTATCTTCACACCATGCTGCGCGTTCGCAACCTCGATGCGGCGCTCGACTTCTACTGTAACAAATTCGGGTTGAAAGAGACGCGCCGCACCGAAAGCCAGCAAGGGCGCTTCACCCTCGTCTTTCTCGCGGCGCCCGACGACGAGCGGCTGGTGTCGGCAACGGCATCCTCCGGCTTCCCGTCTCCGCTGGTCGAGCTCACATATAACTGGGACGGCAACGAGGACTACGGCGAAGCGCG
The DNA here is from genome assembly GCA_035555855.1 of Xanthobacteraceae bacterium. Classification (GTDB taxonomy): domain Bacteria; phylum Pseudomonadota; class Alphaproteobacteria; order Rhizobiales; family Xanthobacteraceae; genus Palsa-892. The sequence goes on along the minus strand of DATMGD010000002.1, from coordinate 118,761 downwards.
CTACTTCGGCCACCTCGCCTACGAGGTCGACGACATCTACGCCACCTGCGAGAAATTGATGAAGGCGGGCATCACCATCAACCGGCCGCCGCGCGACGGGCGCATGGCGTTCATCCGATCTCCGGACCGGCATTCGATCGAGCTTCTGCAAAAGGGCAACGCGCTGCCGCCGCAGGAGCCGTGGTCGTCGATGCCGAACACCGGCCACTGGTAAGCGCCGGCCGCCGAACAAAAAACCCGCGCGGTTTTCGCCGCGCGGGTTTTTCATGCGAATGCTTTCGCGAATGATCGCCGAATTACTTCGGGCAGACGCCGCTCGGCACGTAGCACATCGTCGGCAGCGGATACATCTTGCCGTCGAAGCCGCAGCTCTTGACCAGACCCCAGCCGTAAGCATTGGCGGGGCCGGTCATCATCTTGCCGGCGACGCACTTGTTGGCAGCCTTCTTCTTGCCTTTCGCGAACGACGGAGCCGAAGCGAAGGAAACGGCGAGCGCCGCAACCGCGGCGGTGACGAAGATTTTTTTAATCATGATGCTAATTCCCGTTAGGGCCCCCTGATTAAGGCCGCGAATTACTTACCGCGTGCATCGAAGCGTCACAAGAACTGCGCGGCTTTTCGCGCGCTCAAAAAACAAAGAAGTGATGTTTTGGCAGGTATCTTGTTAGGCAATTGCATCTTCGCGTGCCGCCGCGGAGCGCAATCTGAACATCCGTTCAGGTTGCGCTGCGAATTTGTGTGAGCGGCATTCGATCAAGCCGCGCGTCAATCTTTCGCGAGTCGCGACAGGGAATATCCGAGCGCGTGATCGCGTGTTGCGCGGCGCGGCCGCTCTTGGCGGCAGCGAGACTCGTATTTTCGTCGAGTGTTGAATGTGGCGCTCCCTAGGGGAGTCGAACCCCTCTTTTCAGGTTGAAAACCTGACGTCCTAACCGATAGACGAAGGGAGCGTTGCTCTCGTTGTCGAAAGCGCTGCGTCTGAAAGCGCGAGACGACCTTATAAGGATGGCATCGGGATGCGACAAGTCGGCTCGAGGTCTTTTTTTCGCTGAATAGCGTGGAAATCCGGCTATTTCCTCGCCGGTTTCGCCCGCCGCACTTCGGCCGTTTCGTCATCCTTCAGGCTGATCGCCGAATCCTTCAGGTTCAGGACGACATTGCCTTCGAAGATCGCCACCTTGCCGTGATCGAAGACCTCGACCCGATCGGAGCGCAGATTGCCGTCGGTGAAGGTCACATGCACGGGATGCTCGGATACCATCTGGCCCTTCTTCGGCTCGCCGACAACGTCACGCAACACGCCGGTGTAACCGCCCTGCTCCGAACGGATATGCACGTCACCGAACAGCCGCATCTTTTCGTCCTTGGCGTCATACATGCCGCTCTTGGCTTCGAGCACTGTTTCGCCGCGCTCCTCGGAAGTGAATTTACCGATGATGCCGGCAAGCTCGATGATGCTGGTCTTGGTCAAATCCTGCGCGGCGGAAGTCGCCGTGATGCTGTAGGGCTGTCCGTCCTTGCTGAAGCCGGTGAGCTTCGGTGCTTCCATGGTGAGCTTCGAACCGGAAATTTTCAGTGCGCCGACCTGCACCGGAAGCTCGCGCACATATCGCAGCGGATCGAACCATAGCCACAGGAACGTCAGAATGGCGGCGATGCCCGCCAGGACCGGCAACACACGCCGCAACAGATGAACGCGCCGGCTATGACGGGTCGCATCGCGAAACGCCCGCTCGCGCCGGCGCAGCAGGTCATCGCCCTCGTGACCCGTGGGCTGGGCAACCGTTTTGGCGAGAGGCGAAGAGCGGCTCATCGCTTCAGCATAACCTCGCCTGCGTGCTCAATCCATGCGGTGACATGACAGGCCGGGAACGCTTGATTTCGTCATGTCTTGATCTCGGGTGCCTTTTCGCTCGCATACAAGCGAAATACGAAATAGAGCGCCAGCGCGAACAGAAGATGCCAGATCGCATGGGGCTGAAGCCAGGATACGGGATCACAGGACGGATGATCGTTGCGGCCGAGATTCCAGATCGCAAACGCGACGACAAAAGAAATCGCGGCATAAACGCCCCACTTGTCCTCGCGCCGTACCTTTTGCGTCAGCGAATTGGCCACCTCGAACGCGGTCGCGATCACAATCAACAAAGCAAACGCCGCGCTGCCCGTATAGCTTACAACCGGAACGGCGATCTGCGAGTAAAGGCCCGCGGCTTTGCAAAACAACACGCCGAACAAGAAAACAGTGACAAAAGCGCTCCAGCTCCAGCCGAAAAAACGCCGCACCGCATGAGCCACCATGAAGGCCGCGGTAAAGTACATGCCCAGCAAATCAAGCTCGCCGCCAAGATCCGTTTCGCTGCCGTGCAAGGCGGCCGAACCGAAGCCGAGAAAAATCGAGAATGCCGAGAACAGAAAAACCAGCAGCGGCTTTTGCGCAAAAGGATTACTGCGCTTGTGGCGGAAATCCCTTTCCGCCTGCCATGCCATAATGAGGCCGCTCACGACGAAGGCAAGATTGCTCACCGTGTTGGCCGGCTCCCGCAGCAATCCACTACGCGCATATTCGCAAAAATAGCGGTTGGCTTCGCTGGTGGACCCGAACCAGCCCTGCATGAAAGCAAAGCCAAACGCTACCGATAAGAGGCCCGTCCAGACGATCGCAGCAAGAAACAGGGAAAAACGGTTATGCATGGAAAGACGTTATTCTTCATGGATCGTTCATTGGCGACAGGCAATTTGGCGCATTCTTCCAGCCTTCGCTACCACGGGCCAGCTCTGTAGCTGTAGGATGCCCGCGAAGAATACGCTCGGGTGAGCAATACGCCGAAAGCGCCAATGATTTCGACCGCCCAGATTTATCTCACAAAACGGCTCCTGTTCACGTCGTTTCTGATGCTGCTCGCGGTATTCGTGCCGGTGCTGATGATTCAGTTGATCAGCCAGTTGCCGCGCTCGGCGCTTTCCTCGGAACTGGTGTGGCCGGCGATGATGGGGCTCGCGCCGACCATCTTCTACATCACGCTTCCTGTCGTCGTCGGCCTTGCGAACACCTGGGCCTATAGCGAGTTTGCGACCGAAGGCACGCTGACCACTCTTTATACTGCGGGCCTCTCCACGCTGAATGTCCGCCTGCCGGCGTTCTTTATCGCCATTCTGGCGACGATGCTCGGTTACGCCGTCTCCTGCGAGGTTTCGCCGCGCGGTGCGACGCAGATCGAGAACGTCGTTTACCTGATCGAGAACGATCTCAGCCCGAGCCTGATCGAGCCGCAGCGATTCTACACGCTGAACGGCGGGCGCCGCGTCATCCAGTACGACGAGCGTCTCAACAAGAACTGGATCAAAGGCGTCTTCATGCGCGATATCGACAGCAGCGGCGAAGAAGAAGTGATCTTCGCCGATGATGCGATCTTCGAGCGCCGCACCGACGAAAGCTGGATCATTCTGCGAAACGGCCATATCCAGTACCGCAAACAAGGCACCGACGGCGACACCGTCGCCTTCACCCAGATCACGCGGCCGACCGGTCTTGCCGGCGAGAATTTCCCCAAGCGAAAATGGACCGGCTTTTTCGAAATGCCGCTGCGGGAATTCTTCGCCAGCTATGAAAAAATCAAAAACGACCCCCGGCAGCTCTCGCAGTGGACGAGCGAAGCACTGGAGCGCTTCGGCATTCCGATCCTCGCGCTCGCGCACACCATGCTGGGGCTCGCGCTCATCAATCTCTACGGCGGCAATACCGGACGAAGCAGCAAACTCACGGCCGCGATCGTGTTATGCGGCATCTTGTTCGTTCACTTCATGCTTGTGCTCGCCGCCGAATTCGCAAGCAGCCAGGGCACGACGCTCGCGTTCATCGTGGCAGGCGCAATCGTGCTGCAAATGCTGATTTCGATATTCCTGTTCTGGTACGCGATGCGGCGGCCACGGCGGCGTGCGGCGGTAGCAGCAAAAAGAGCGATCCTCGCCCGCGGATAGTATCTTCGGTTTACCGCGTTTTCTTCACGCGAGCCGCTGCCGCTTCGCTCGGGAAGGCGTTAGTTGCCGATATGGAAGCGCGCGGAGTCGTCTTTCTCCTGCACCAGCGCTTTTTGATATTTCCTGGTGATCTCTTCCGGATCGCCAATCTCGCGAACGGCTCCGTTCTCGATCCAGATCACCCGGCTGCAGAGGCTTTCGATTTGCTTCGCGCTGTGCGAGACGAAAAAAACCGTACCTCTGGCGCGGAAATCATCGATAAATTTCAGACATTTCTCCTGAAAGGCCTCGTCGCCCACCGCCAGCGCTTCGTCGATAATCAGAATGTCTGCGTCGACATGGGCGCAGATCGCGAATGCCAGCCGCGCCGCCATACCGCTCGAATAGAACTTCACCGGCCGGTCGAAGAACTCGCCGATGCCGGAAAATTCCTGGATCGAGTTCATCAGCTTCAGAATACGCGCGCGCTTGAGGCCGAGAACGGCGCCGCCGACCAGTACGTTTTCCCGCCCCGTCAGGTCGAGATCGAACGCCGAGCCGAGCGCCAGCACCGGCGCGATCCGGCCGCGGGTGAGAATCTCGCCGTGTGTCGGTTCGGTGATGCCGCAAATGAGCTGGAGCAGCGTCGTCTTGCCGGCACCGTTACGGCCCATGACGCCGACGCATTCGCCGCGCTTCACCTCGAAGCTGATGTTACGCAGCACCCAGAAATCCTGATAGAATTTCTTGAAGCGTCCGAACAGCATCTGCATCAGCCGATGATCGTACACGGCGTAGATCTGATACGCCTTGCCGACATTGGTGCAGCGGATCATCCAATCAGATGACATCGACCGCAACGCTCCGGAAACGCATGAAAAAAGAATAGCCGGCGTAAAAAACGACGACGGCAACGCACCAGGCAATCAGGAACGTCATCAAATCGGGAAGACGCCCGATCAACAGGATTTCGCGCGTCATCTCCACATAGGGCGAGAGCGGATTGATGTAGGCCATTAGCTTCACCTCGAGCGGCTGCCCGATGACGGTGTAAAAGACGGGGGTCACGAACATGAACGCCGGCATGACCGCCGCCATCATGAATGCAATGTCGCGTGTGAAGGCACCGAGCGCCGAGAAAAACCAGACCAGGCCGAGCAGCAAAAGAAATAACGGAATGAGAATGAACGGCAGCAACAGAGCCGCAAGCGGAATGGTCCCTGCGATGTAAAGCTGAAAGGCCAGATAAACGACAAAGCCGATACCGGCATAGGTCAGCGAACGCAGCATCGACGTCCAGGCCAGAATCTCGCTGGGGAATATAGACTTCTTGATGAAATTGACGTGCTCCGTCAGGAGAAGCGGCGCGCGCGTCATCAATTCGGCGAACAGATTAAAGTAGAGCAAGCCGATGAACATCGACAGCGCGAAATTAACCTCGGTATCTCCTCCGATCTTCAGAATGCTCGAAGACACCGCCGTGAAGATGAACAGCATCAGGAGCGGCGTCAGAACCGCCCAAATCCAGCCGAAATAGGAAGCACGAAAGCGCTGGTACAATTCGCGCCCGAGCACTACGCGGATCAATTCACGGTATTGCAGCGCGTTGTAAAAAGGCACGATCAGAAAATGAACGAGCCCTTTTTCGCTGCCGCGCCGATGAGCGGCAACTTTCACGCGGGCCTTGGTTTTTATGGAAACAGACACTTAAAAATCCACATTGCCTTTAGGCTATCCGTGACCACGGAAAACCGTTCCATCCGCTTTACCCTGTCCGGCTGGCCACCCTTGGAAATCAGGACGGCATGGCGTAGCAAGCAGCGCCCTTTTCGTCCACTATCGCCATCTCAGTCATTTCTTCAGCCCGGATCATGCGTTTAACCGTCGAACAGGTTGATGGCCGGGCTCGGCTTCGCGAGTTTATCAGGCTGCCGCGCCAACTGTACGGGGGCATGGCGGGATATATCCCGCCGCTCGATGCCGAACGGCGCGAGTTGATCGACCCGAAAAAGAGCCCGTTCTTCTCGCATGGGCAGGCTGCCTACTGGATTGCGCGCCGTGACGGCCGCGCAGTGGGACGCATCTCGGCGCAGATCGACGATGTCGAAGGTCCCGATACGCCGCCCGGCTTTGGAATGTTCGGTTGCCTCGACGCGATCGATGACCGCGAAGTCGTCGCGCTCCTTTTGCACACGGCGGAGACCTGGTTACGCGAACGAGGCCGGCACACCATTCGCGGGCCGTTCATTCTTTCGATCAACGGCGAGAGCGGCATGCTGATCGATGGCCAGACGCGGGCGCCGATGATCCTCATGCCGTGGCATCCGGAGTACCTGCATCGGCATGTCGCGGCTGCCGGCTACCGGACCGCGATGAGGCTTTTCTCGTTCGAGCTCGACCTGTCGAAAATAACCGATGACGAGCTAAGTCATAAAAATTCCGCACCGCAAAATTTTACTGCTCGCGATATGCGGCTCAGCGACTTCCAAACCGAAATGGAAATCGCGCGGTCCATCTATAACGACGGCTGGCAAAGAAACTGGGGTTTCGTGCCCGGCACAACGGCCGATACCGAAGGCCTCGCCCGCTCCTTCAAACCGCTTCTGATCGAGGAAATGGCGCTTTTCGCCTGCGACCGAAATGAACCCGTCGGATTTGCCCTGACGCTGCCGAACCTCTTCGATGTCACGGCGGATCTGGGCGCCTCACCCGGTCTTTTCGGCTGGCTCAAGCTTGCCTGGCGGCTGCGGCGGCAGCGGTACCGGAGTTTCCGGCTGGTCTTCATCGGTGGCAGGCAAGTCCGCCATCATAGCGGCCTTGGCGAGTTCCTTTTGATGGAAACCGTTCGGCGCGTGAGGCGTTATGGGGGGGAGAAACTTACGTGCTCGTGGATTCTTGAGAGCAACGTGGCATTTATTAGCTTGTTGCAACGCTTTCATTTTTCGGCTGGCGCAACATACGGCGTATTCGAGAAAGAAATTTTGCCATGATTAAATCTTTAGTTGCAACAATCACCCGCGATGAAAGGCTTGCCCTGCCGCGGATTTTGGGTTCCATCTAAAAAAGTTCCACGCAGGCTCAATTTTCCGATTCTCCAACTGATAGGGTGTCATGTCAGGCAGCATCACACAGGACCGGACCGAAATCGAACAACAGCTGGTTGACCTTTTCGTAAGCGACGGAATGGTCGATCGCAGCGCGATCAAGCCGGACGCCACCCTCGAAAGCCTCGGTATTCAGTCGGTCGATATCATGATGGTCCTGATGTCGATCGAAGAGAAATTCGGCGTTTACGTACCCATCGATGAGAAGCTGAGCGAGGCGAAAAACCTCGAGGGATTCATCAATCAAGTGGTCGATCGCATCGTCGCGGAAAAGCAGAAAAGTGCCTCCTGAAAAAGTCGTCGTTACAGGCATGGGCGCGGTGTCCGGTGCCGGCATCGGCACGGCTGCGCTCTGGAAAGCTGCCCGCGACGGACAATCGTCGATCGGCCCTATCGAACTCGACCGGCCGGGCCAGAACACGATCAAGATCGCCGCGCAGGTAAAGAATTTCGATCCCGCGGCTCACCTCGATGCGACGACGGTCGCCATGACCGATCGCTTCAGCCAGTTTGCCGCCGTTGCAGCCGATGAAGCGATGACGCAGGCGAATTTGCCGCGCGAGCAGCGCCTAGGCGAGCGCGCGGCCGTGATCATCGGCACCGGTGTGGGCGGCTTCACGACGCTCGACGACATGATGCATCTTTATTATGTCGCCAAAACGCGCATGAACCCGATGACCATTCCGCGCGTGATGAGCAACGCAGCAGCCTGCCACATCAGCATGCGTTATGGCTGCACGGGACCGGCGTTTGCCGTCTCAAGCGCATGCTCCTCGGCGAACCAGGCAATCGGTGTCGGCGCTTCACTCGTGAGATCCGGCGCCGTTGATTATGCGATCGTCGGCGGTAGCGAAGCGAGCATCGCGGCGAGTTATATCCGAGGATGGGAGCTGTTGCGCGTGCTCACGCCGGATTTCTGCCGGCCGTTTTCCATCAAGCGATCCGGCATGACGATCGGCGAAGGCTCCGGCATTCTCGTACTGGAAAACGCGAAGACCGCTGAGGCGCGCGGCGCAAAGATTCTTGCGGAGATCGCCGGCTATGGAACGTCGAGCGACGCGAGAGATCTTGTGCGGCCCGACCCCGAAGGCGCGGCTGCGACGATGCGCAATGCGATCGAGAACGCGGGCCTCGGACCCGATGCCATCGATTACGTCAACGCGCACGGCACCGGCACCGTCATCAACGATGTCGTCGAGACCGCGGCGCTGAAAAAGATTTTCGGCGAGCGGCTCGCTAAAATTCCGGTTTCGTCAACGAAGCCGATCCACGGACACGCCATCGGCGCTTCCGCCGCGCTCGAGCTGATCATCACGATCAATGCCATGCGCGAGGGCTTCGTGCCGCCGACGATCAACTGGCTTGAGGCCGACCCGAAATGCGCCCTCGACCCGGTGCCGAACCAGGGGCGGAAGCATGCGATCCGCGCCGCAATGTCGAATTCTTTCGCGTTCGGCGGGCTGAACGCGGCCATCGTCGTGAAGCAGCCTGCCTAAACAGCCCACGGGCTTCCTGTGCTAAATGACAGCCATGGATTTGGCGGGCGCAACTTCCCTGATCGGCGCGGCGTGGTGGTGCGCTGCCGTCCTGATATTTCTGGGCTCCAGTGCAGCCGCCCTGCTCGCGCGATCGCGGCCGCCGTTACGGCCCGCGGGTGACTTGCCGCCGTTGTCGGTCATCGTGCCGGTGAGCCAGGCCTCGCCGGAGTTCGAGAGCGCTTTTGTATCGCTGCTCTCGCAAAGCTACCCGGATTTCGAACTCCTCGTTTCGGCGACACAGGATCATTCGGCTGCCATCGAGCAGGCACGCGCCATCGCGGCGCGCTATCCTGCCGTTCCGGCACGCTTCATCACGCAAAATCCGAACGCTGCCCGGAATCCGAAAATCAACAACCTTGCTCTGCCGCTCGCAGCGGCCCGGCACGATCTCGTTGTCGTCAAGGACGCGAACATCCGCCTCCCCGCCGGACGCCTTGCGGAGATGGCAAGTGCTTATGGCGGAGAAATCGGCCTTGTGGCTTCCGTGCCGGTCGGTATCGCGCCGAAGAATTTCGCAGCCTTTTACGAATGCACGGCAATGAACGGCTATGTCGCCCGCTTTCTGCTGGCAGCAGCCGCGTTCCGCATGGGCTTCGGCATCGGCGCGACGATGCTGTTTTCGCGCAGCGATTTCGAGCGCGCGGGCGGCATCGCGAAAAGTGCCGATGCCGTAGGCGAGGATCATGCAATCTCGAAAATGCTCGCCGCCATCGGGCGGAAAACCAAAATCGCCGGGACCGTCGAGCAGACCATCGGCAGGCGAAACTGGCTGGACGTCTGGCGGCGGCAACTGCGTTGGGCGCTCTGCCGCCGCCATGAAGCGCCCCGTATTTTCCTGATCGAGCTTTGTGTATCGCCGCTCGTCGCGGCGCTTGCGGGCGCTGCGGGCGCAAGCACCATCGGCTATAGCGCGGCCTGCGTTTTCCTTACGACGATTGCGCTTTGGCTCGTGGCCGGTGCCGGTGTCGCGCTCGCCAAGGGCTGGCCGTATTCATGGCGGTCGCCGTTCGCGGAGCTGCTATGGATCGTCTGTTTTCCGATGCTGTGGCTGCAAGCCTGCTTCACGCGCGAGATCGCTTGGGGCGATGTCTCGTTCACGCTTCCCGCTTCACCGCGCTGACTACTAAAACGCCGAGCTAGTCAGGCCGCTTTTGCCCGCGCGACTTCGCCGAAAATAGCGAGTGCATTCGCGATCTGCTCGGGCGTATGCGCAGCCGATACGCTGAAGCGCAACAAGACTTCACCGTTGGGCGTTGCGGGCGGCAGCAGCATGTTGACATAGACACCGCGATCCAGAAGCCCCGTCCAGAAATCGTGGCCGTCCTTGACGCCGCGCATGCGGATGCTGCCCACCGGGCCGATATCCGCGCAGACATCGAGGCCGGCGGCGCGCAGGCCTTCGTGGAATTGTTTGGCATTCCGCCACAGGCGCTCGCGTAACGCGGGCTGGCCGGCAATGATGTTCACTGCCATTCGCGCGGAGGCAACAAGCGGCAGCGGCAGCGAAGCCGTGTAGAGATAGGGCCGCGCCATCATCCGCAGGCGGCGCAACTCGGGGTGATTGCTGACGCTGAAGCCGCCGATGACGCCGACGCTCTTGCTGAATGTGCCGACGAGAACATCGACGTCTTTTTCGAGCCCGAGCTCTTCGGTGATGCCGCGGCCGCGCTTGCCATAGGCGCCCATGCCATGTGCTTCATCGACGATGACGAAAGCGCCGTAGCGCTTGGCGACGGCGACAATCGACTTCAGGTCGCCGACATCGCCCCAAACGCTGTAGACGCTTTCGAGCACGACTAGCGTGCGGGACGCCGGAATTTTGCTTTCGCGAAACAGCCGTTCGATATCGGCGGGATCGTTGTGCGTGAAAGTATGGACATGCGCGCCGCTGAGCTTCGCCGCATCGAAGATGCTGGCGTGGCTGTGTGCATCGAGAAAGATCGCATCGCCCTCGCGTGCAAGGCCGGCAATCACCGCGAGGTTCGCCATGAATCCGGTGCTGTAGATGATGGCATGCGGCAGATCGAAGAAATCCGCAATGTCGCGCTCGAGCGCGACATGCATCGCATGATTACCGGCCGCAACGCGCGACGCGGTCGAGCCGGTGCCGTACTGGGCGACGGTGCCCTGCGCAGCCTTGATGCAATCGGCGTGAAAATTGAGTCCGAGATAGCTGTTGGTACCGAACATCGTAGTGCGGCGGCCGCCGATCATCGTCTCGACCGGACCGAGCACTTGCTCGATGACGATTTCAAACGGATTGAGATGATCGCCCGCCAAGCGATCGACGGAATCGCTGAACTGCCCCGCGCGCTTCAGCACCTCGGAAACGGCGCCGGCTTCAGCAGGCATTTTGATTTGGCTATGCCCAGTCTGACGCGCCTCGGCCAGTCCCGTTTTCATCAACATTCCCGTCCCCATTCGCGACGCATAGCTACTACAATTTGATTCCGCCGCGAAACCATTCGAAAAACTGTAGCATCGCTATAACTGCTTGAGTTTTAATAATTAATTTTGGGATATTACCATCATTGCTTTTTTGCCACAGGGTCACGATTCATTGCAACGGAAATACCTCGCCACTGGACCTGATTCGTGAGTCGGGCAGCAATCATAAAAACCGGTTGGAGCACATCGCGAGCAATCCAGGCCGGCAGCGACAGGAGATGCAGCGGCCAGCCGCAAACCAGATGCAGCAGCGCTTCGGTGCCGTACCATAGTGCCGCACTGATTAGCAGCGCATTCGCCGCCGGTATCACCAAGAGCTGCGAGAGCACGTAGGCGCCCAGCACATTGAACACGAGGCCGCCGATCAGCGGCTCGATAAAAAAAACTACAGGATCGTGCACCTTGGTGCAGCTCGCCCAGCGCAGGTGCCGCAGATAAATATCGCGCCAGCTTCGATAACCGATCCGCCGCCGGACACCGCTCCGCAGTAGCGTGAGGCGCTTGCCGGTTTCCCGCAATGCGGTCGCGATCGCGCTGTCCTCGCAAGGCCCCTCCTGCAAACGCCCGAAGCCGCCAACGGCTTCAAGGTCCGTCTTGCGGAATGCGAAGGCATTGCCGAAGGCGGCCGCGAGCCCGAACATTTCAAGAAACATCTGGATGCGGAACAGATAGCCGTTGCAGCTCGCCGCCTCGATGGCGCTGAAAAAACTCGTCGCATCCTCGCCGCGCGGCGCGGCGGTGACAGCGACAGTGCCCGGCTTCAGCTCCTGAACGAGTTCGGCGAACAGAGCGCCACCCAATGCAACGCTGTCGTCGAGAAACACGATGATGTCCTCGCGCGCGGCCTGATAGGCTTTCGAGACATTGCGCAGCTTGGGATTGACGTAAGCGGCGTCTTCACCGATCAGCAGCTTCGCGTCATTGCCGCCGTCCGCCAACACGCGGCGGATCACGGCGCAGGCCGGATCGTCCTCGCTCGCCACCGCAAGCAAAATCTCGCCCCGGAACGGCGAGAGCCGCATAAGCGCACGCAGATTGCTTTCGAGAAATTCGGACACGCCCTTGATCGGCAAAACGATCGAGCAGGAAGGCACATCGCCCTCTGCCGCTACCGGCGGACGATAACGGATCATCGCCGCAAGCGCGGTTGCGACAAAGAACGCGGCAAGCGAAAGCCAGAGCAACAGAAGAATGAAGTCCATCGACGGAAACCGGCCGCAAGTAACTTTGCCACAAGTGATTTTACCGCAAGTGATTTCGGTCGACCGCGGCAAACGGAGATAGTATGAGCGGGAGCGCAAGCTAACAGATTGCCCAGTTTCGCCCAAGTTCGCCCAAATCGAACGGCTTCATGCAACCCTCCCCGACCACCGTTCCGCCGCGCGCCGGTATCGCCAACCCTCAGTGGCTCGCGGCCTATCGATTGCAGAAGCGGTTCGGCGAGCGGCAAGTCGTGCACGATGTCAGCCTGAACCTGACACGCGGCGAGGCCGTCGCCCTGCTCGGCCCCAATGGCGCCGGCAAAACCACGGTCTTCTACATGATCGCCGGCATCATCCCGGCCGATAGCGGAACGGTCGAAATCGACGGCAAGGACGTCACGGCATTTCCGCTCTATCTGCGCGCCCGCATGGGGCTCGGCTACCTGCCGCAGGAGCCCTCGATCTTTCCCGGCCTTTCGGTCGAAAAGAATCTCATGGTGATGCTCGAGGCCGTCGAGCCCGATCGCGCGCGGCGCGAGGCCGAGGCCCAGCACCTGCTCGACGAATTCGAACTCACCCGCGTTCGCAACACTTTGGGCGGTGCGCTCTCGGGCGGCGAACGGCGGCGCGCCGAGATCGCGCGGGCGCTTGCTGCCCGCCCCGCCTTCATCATGCTCGACGAGCCGTTCGCGGCGATCGATCCGCTTGCAGTGAACGACATCCGCGATCTCGTCATGCATCTCAAGGATCGCGGCATCGGTGTTCTGATCACCGACCATAACGTGCGCGAAACGCTCGGCATCGTCGATCGCGCCTATATCGTGCATGCCGGCACGCTCTTGATGGAAGGCTATCCCGACGAAATCCTCGCCAGCCGGAAAGTCCGCGACATTTATCTTGGCGACAATTTCAGGCTGTAGCGCGAATTTAGCGGCGCGACTTCTCCAACACCGCGCGATCGCGCTTCGTCTTGGGATGCGGCGTCAAGAGGTTGCGGATCGTGTTCAGGTTCGAGAACATCGCTGCTGCCCCGCGCGGCCGCGGCGCACCTTCCGCCACGAGCTTTGACGGCTGGCGCCGGTGATAATTACGATAACCCAGAAAGCGCGGGGTGCGCGCCGCCCGCGCCCGCGGCTCGACGACATCGTATTGCGCCTGCAACCGCGCCTCGATGGCGATGATCTCGCGCGCGCAGGCCTGCCGGGTTGCCGTGCCGGGGTTGAAGAACGCCGCGAGCCAATTGCGCCCGCGCACATGCCGCCGCAGGACATAGACGCCGACCCAGGCGACGCCCTCGCAGCCGGGCGCGCGGCGAAGCTCGCGCAGCAGGAGTTCGTTCAGTTCACGCGGGCTGAGGACGGATTTTCGCATCTGATTCGCTTTTGGCGAATCTCATGCGATTTGCGTCGTGCTGTCCACGACTCGTCAAAGTTGAAACTTGTCAGGATTGAATCAGGGCCGCGTGCAGCGCCATTTTTCCGGCTGGCAGGCGATACCGATATTCGAGCAGGCCGCGGCTCCTTTGTCGTCCAGCGCACAGACACGGCAACTATCGGTCCATTCCTTGCAATCGTTGGCGATGCCGGCGGGACGCAGCAATTGCTGCGCAGGCGCAGGCACGGGTAGCGGTGCAGGCACAACGGCAGGCGTCGGCTGAGGCGTAGATTTGGTTTTGGGGAAATTCAAAATCTCAGCGCTTATCGCCGGCGAAGAAACCAGCAGACAGAGCGCCACCAGAGCCGAATAACGCATCCCCGCTCCTCGTTTGAGCATGCTCTAGAACCAATACTTCCGCGCGTTCCACTCGTTCTTCCAGCCGGTCAGCGCGCCTTTGCGAAATTGCAGATAAAGACGCTCGCTCACCAAAGGCGGATAAACGCCCGGAATGGCCGCGGGTTGCTGCACGACATAGATTTCCGAATCCCGCAGGCTTTTGACCCGCACAAGGCTGCCGCCATAGACGGAGGCGACCTCATCCGGCGTCATGCCGAAGCGCAACAGGTCGCTCGGGACGCGCGCGCAGCCCAGCGCCAGCCACCACACGCAAAAAGCTGCGAGAAAACGCCGCATGAGTCGACTATATCGTGAAAGTAGAAACCCCGGAAGAAGATGCCCTCGACGCCTCGTCTTTGCCACAGCACAATCGCCACATGAAGGAATTCAACGACAAGGCTGAGGCCCACAAGGGAACCGAGGCAGAGATCCTGCCCTTTCGGACCCGCCTAAAACCTGAGCCCGCGAGGCCTCGTCCCGCTCCCGCAGCGGCGGAGGAGGACGACCATGTCGAGCCGCTGAGCAACAGCGCACTCCTCAAGATCGGGCTTCTGATTGTCGGGCTAATTGCCGGCGGCGTTTGGCTGATGGATGCGCTGCGCGATGCGGGCAGGCTCGAAGATTGCGCCATGCAGGGCCGACGCAATTGCATGCCGATTTCGGTTCCCGACCGGAACCAATAGGCCTTTACTTCGTCGAATCCTTTATAATGGATCGGGCGCAGACCGGGGGCGGTAGCGCCGGGGGATGCCATGCGCGAAAAAGAGCTTCGCATCGCGCTCGTTTGCTTTGGCGGCGTTTCGCTCGCCATCTACATGCACGGCATCTCGAAGGAAATCCTCAAACTGCTGCGCGCTTCGGCGCGGCTGCATGGCACCGACCGGGCAGCGCGACAGACATTCGATTTTTTCGACGGCCTCGATAACGACGAGGGCGAATACGACACCGAAGCCGACTATCTCGATCTTTTGCGTGAAGTCGGCAAGAAGCTCGAGCTGCGCGTCGTCGTCGATATCATCGCCGGCTCCTCGGCCGGCGGCATCAACGCGACGATGCTCGCGCGCGCGATCGCCCACGATCTTCCCGTTCGCAAGCTGCGCAATCTCTGGCTCGAAAATGCCGATGTGAGCGTGCTCCTGTCGCCGGAAGCGAAAGCGAAGGCGTGGAGCAAATTCTTTTTGAAGCCGCTGGTGTGGCTTGCCTCGCGTTTCGGCTACATCGAGTTCACCAATGCCGAGGTTCGCGACAAGGTCTCGCTGTTCCTACGCTCGCGCTGGTTCAAACCGCCGCTCGACGGCAAGGGCATGGCGGCTCTGATGTACGAAGCCGTGACGATCTCCGGCGAGCCGCGCTCCCCGGTCGCATCGCTCCTGCCGACCGGCCAGCATCTCGATCTGTTCGTGACGATGACCGATTACTACGGCCATCTCGAGCGCGTGCAGATCCACAACCCGACGCTGATCCACGAGATCGAGCACCGGCAGCTTCTGCGCTTCAAGTATCGCCGCTACGCGAACGGCGATGTCGAAAGCGATTTCAAACTCGACAACGCACCGGCGCTTGCTTTTGCGGCGCGCGCCACCTCGTCGTTTCCCGGCGCGTTTCCGCCGGCGCAGATCCTCGAGATGGATCAGGTTGCCGAAGCCAACGGCGACGAGTGGCCGAACCGCGAGGAATTCATCATTGAGAATTTCGAGCGCTATATCCGTGCCGACCTCGACCCGACGCACGCTTCCTTCATCGACGGCGCGGTGCTGAACAATCACCCCTTCCGCGAAGCGATTTCGTCAATCCATGGGCGGCCGGCCTACCGCGAAGTCGACCGGCGGCTCGTCTATATCGATCCCAACCCCGCGCCGGTTCGCAGCATCAAATACCGGAAAGTGCCCGGCTTTTTCCTGACGCTGAAGGGCGCGCTCGCCGACATTCCCGCCAATCAGCCGGTGTCGGACGAATTGCGCTGGGTGTTCGACCATAACGTCCGGGCGCGGGCTTTTCGCTCGGTGATCGAGGGCGCGCGGCCGCAGATCAGCGGGCTTGTGTCCGACACCATCACCGACGCGTTCGAGCGGGATATTTCCCCCGACCAGATCAAGGCCTGGCGCGAGACGATCAATTCGCGCGCCGCCCGCGACGCGGGCTTTGCCTATGAAGGCTATGCGCGGCTGAAGCTCGCCTCCGTCCGCAATTTCGTGACACGGATCATCCTCGCGATCGGCGGCATCCCGCCCCGCTCGCCGGCTGCGCGCGCGACGAGCGAGATCATCGAGTCATGGGCCGAGCATCGCGGCATCGTTTACGACCGCAGCGGGCACGATGCCGTGCTGCGCGAAAACGGCGGCACCGACCGGCTGCCGCGCTGGGCGCGTTTCTTCCTCGCATTCGATGTCGACTACCGCAAGCGCCGCCTCAATTTCCTGATCGAGGCGCAGAACCAGCTCTATCACCTGCTCGACGACGAGCGCTATCGCGGGCTCAACGCCAAGGCGGTCGATCGTCTGAAGCGGAACTTCTACGAAAATCTCGACGTGCTGACGCGCCGCGAGGAAGCGAAATTCTACAGCGTTGCAGCGCATGGTTACGTCAACGAACTGTTCGGCCTCGATCCCGACGAGGATGCCGCCAAGGATCTGGCGGGTTTTGCGCGGCGCTTCATCGACGAGCACGGCGAGAAGATCGACCGGCTGATCGAAACGCTCGCCAAGGAGATCGACCTTGCCGCCAGCACGCGCGATCTCGACCACCTGATGGCCTCGCTCGATCCGAAGGACTGGACGCGTGAAGCGCGCCGCGATGTGCTGATCAACTATCTCGGCTTTCCGTTCTGGGATGTGCTGACGTTCTCGGTTGCGAGCGCAAACGGCGCCGGTGAAATCCAGGAAATCCTCGTCGATCGCATCAGCCCGCAGGATGCGCATTCGCTCAA
Source organism: Xanthobacteraceae bacterium (assembly GCA_035555855.1). Taxonomy (GTDB): domain Bacteria; phylum Pseudomonadota; class Alphaproteobacteria; order Rhizobiales; family Xanthobacteraceae; genus Palsa-892. The sequence continues at coordinate 101,809 of DATMGD010000002.1, read as the reverse complement.
GGAGTTCGCCCGCATCGAAAGCCTGAAAGGCATCGGTTTCGGGCACTTCGCGGCGTTTCTGTCACGCGCCTATCGCGAGAACGACTATCTTCTCGGCCGCCTGCATGCGGCCGACCGGCTGATCGACATTGTCTGCGATTCCGCCGGCATCCTGTCGAACGCCCCGGAAATTCTGCGCATCAAGAAGAACGCATTCACGCGCATCCTCGACGTCGAGGAAGAGTATCTCAGCAACAGCCGGGATCTATTCGCTGCTCTGCGGGAATGTATTGACGGGATCGGCGCGAACTAGCTCAGACGGTTCCTGCGGCGGCGGCGAAGCATATACCGGCATACGCGATGTCTGCGATTGCTGCGCGCGAGGCTGACCGCGCGAGCGCAGCATCGGGTCTGCATTTGTCTGCAAAATCGTAACGACGCGGCGGTTTTGCGACCAGCATGAAGCGTCGTTGCACTTTGCGACGCGCTTGTCGCGGCCATAAGAAACGGCGTGGATGCGGCTCGGGTCGATCCCCTTCGAGCCGAGATAGGTTTGCACGGCCTTCGCACGCTGCTCTGAAAGCCGTTTGTTCTTCTTCACATCGCCCTTCTCGTCGCTGTGGCCTTCGAGCGTGATGTTGTAGTTGGTGTAGCGCGAGAGCCAGGCCGCCTGCTTGTCGAGCGAAGTGATCGAGGTGGAGGAAAGCTCTGTCGAATTCTCAGTGAAGAAAACGCGGTCGCCGACATTCAGCAGGAAGTCCTGCGGCGATCCGGCTTCAACGCCGCCGGTCGCCTGCACTTCGGGCACCGGGGGCTTGTTCTCGGCGCAGGCCGCGACGATCAACAAACCCGCGAGCGCCGCGGCTTTCGCGGCAACGGATAGTTTCGAGGAAACAAATAACCACATGACGCATCCAGGCGCATTCGCGCCTGCCCCTGCCGCAAGTGTAGCGTTTTCTGTGGTTACGCCTAGCGGGATTTATCGGCGGTATAGGCGCGATACCAATCAACAAAAGCGCCAATTCCGTCTTCCAGCGGCGTCGCGGGACGATAGCCGGTGAGTTTTTCGAGGAGATCGGAACTCGCGAACGTATCGGTGACGTCTCCGGGCTGCATCGGCAGCAGCTTGCGCTGTGCCGGTTTGCCGAGCTTTTGTTCGAGGGCAGCGATAAAATCGAGGAGCTGTACGGGCTTGCCGTGGCCGATGTTGACCGCGCGAAACGGCGCGGCGGGGCTGAGAGAATCCAGTGCGTCGCTCTTTTGGCCAGCTTCACGCGGCGGAACAACCGCCACGAGCCGCACCATCGCCTCGACGAGATCGTCGATGTACGTGAAGTCGCGTGACATTTTGCCTTCGCCGTAAATCTCGATCGGACGGTCGTGCAGGATCGCGTCGGTGAACTTGAACAGCGCCATGTCTGGCCGGCCCCACGGGCCATAGACCGTGAAGAAGCGGATGGCGGTCGTCGGAATGTCGAACAAATGCGCGTAGCTGTGCGCCATCAGCTCGCTCGCCTTCTTGGTCGCGGCGTAGAGCGTGATGGGAAAATCGGCGCGGTCGGTTTCCCGAAACGGCATCGTCTCGTTCGCGCCATAGACCGAACTGGTGGATGCATAGAGAAAATGTTTCGGCGGCGCCGCGCGCATCAATTCCAAAAGATTGAACGTGCCGACAACATTCGAATCCACATAGGCGCGCGGATTTTCCAGGCTGTAGCGCACGCCGGCCTGCGCCGCGAGATGCACGACGATGTCGGGCTTCGCGGCGGTGTACACGGCGGCAAGCCGAGCTTCGTCCTCCAGCATCAAGGTATGCGCGGTGAAGCGGTTCGATTGCGCGAGCAGCTTCTGGCGCGCCTTCTTCAACTCGACGTCGTAGTACGGCGTCATGCCGTCGACGCCCTGCACCTCGTGCCCGTCTTTCAGGAGACGCCGCGCGAGATGAAAGCCGATAAAGCCGGATGTGCCTGTGATGAGAAAACGCATGGCGCCGTGCTTATAGCGAATTCCCCGGAAGATGCACTAGCGCGCCGACAAAGGATCGCCGGGGGCGGCATCGAGAATGCGAAGCTGGATACGCTCCCGCCCCTGCCAGCGATCCACCGTTAAGCATCCGGCGACGTGCATGGTCTGGCCGCGCGCGGCCATCAGCGCCTGCCCGAGCGGGCGTTCGAGGCAGCGGAAGGCGATTGCATCGAGGGCCGCGCCATCGGCGGCGCGCAGCCGCACCCGGACATGCGCCTCGCCGACCGGGTCGGCATAGGCGACGATGTGCGACGGGAAGGCAAAGACCGGCTCCGGATTGCCGGAGCCATAGGGGCTCGCGCGTTCGATCATTTCGACGAGTTCATGGTTCGCGCCGCGCGCGGTGATCGCAGCATCAATCCGGAAGGTATCTTCGGCGCGCGCCTGCTCGACGTATTCAGTCAGTTCTTTCTCGATGAAGGCGCGGAAGGCTCCCATTTTGTCGCGAGAGATCGTGAGGCCCGCAGCCATGGCATGGCCGCCGCCTTTGACCAGCAGACCCTCGACCATGGCGCTGCGCACGGCGCGGCCGAGATCGACGCCCGGAATCGAGCGCGCCGAACCGGTGCCGGTATCGCCGAGCATCGCGATCGCGAAGGCCGGGCGTCCGAAACGCTCCTTGAGGCGCGCCGCCACGAGGCCGACGACGCCGGGATGCCAGCCATCGCCGGAAGCGATCACCACCGCGCCGCGTTCCTCCAAGCCGAGCGCGGCAAACGCCTCGGCTTCGGCCTGCTCCAAAGTGGCGCGCTCCACGGTCTGCCGCTCGCGGTTCAGGCGATCGAGTTCGAGCGCGATACGATTTGCTTCCGCCGGATCATCGGTGACAAGCAGCCTCGTGCCGAGCGTCGCATCGCCAATGCGGCCACCGGCGTTGATGCGCGGTCCGAGCAGGAAGCCGAGATGATAGGGCGACGGCGGGCCGTCGAGGCGTGCGACATCCATCAAGGCGCGCAGGCCTTCATTCTGACGGTTACGCAAGACGATCAGCCCCTTCTTGACGAAGGCGCGGTTGAGACCTGTTAGCGGCACGACATCGGCGACGGTACCGAGCGCCACAAGATCGAGATGCTGCAACAGATCGGGCTCAGGCAGCGAGCCGCCCCAATAGTCGCGGCGGCGCAATTCACGCAGGAGAGCCGCCGACGTCATGAATACGAGGCCGACGGCCGAGAGCTGCCCGAGCCCGGAGATGTCGTCGGCGCGATGCGGGTTCACAATCGCATAGGCATAGGGCAGATCGTCCGGTGCCTGATGGTGGTCGATGACGATGGCATCCATGCCGAGCCGGTTGGCTTCGGCGAGCGCCTCATGGCTCGTCGTGCCGCAATCGACGGTGACGAGTAGCGTCGCGCCTTTTTCGGCGAGCTTGCGGATCGCTTCGATGTTCGGCCCGTAGCCCTCGAACTGACGATCGGGGATATGAAACAGCGGATCCAGCCCTGCCGCGCGCAGCACGCGCACAAGAAGCGCTGTCGAGGTCGCGCCATCGACATCGTAATCGCCGAAGACGGCGATCTGCTCCTTGCGCTCAGTGGCGTCGGCAAGCCGCCCTGCGGCTTCCGCCATGCCGGTCAGCTTGAGCGGGTCCGGCATCAGATTGCGGATGCTCGGCTCGAGAAAATTCTCGACGTCATCGAGGCCGACGCCGCGGCAGGCAACAATGCGCGCGAGCACCTCGGGAATGTCGTAACGCTGATGGATGGCGAGCGCCGTTTGCGCCGCGCGTAAATCGCAGCGGTCGCGCCAGGTCTTGCCGGTTACCGATTGGGCGACGCCCAGAAAGGCGCGCTCTTCTGTTCCCGCAGGCTGGACCAGAGAGCGCCCTGCCATATCGTTCAATCCAGCAGGAACTTGTCGAGCTTGCGGTGCTCGGCGTCGATCCAGCGCACGGTGCCGGTCGCGGAGCGCATGACGACGGTGCTGGTGTAGATGCGCTCCTTGTCGAAGCGCACCCCGCGCAGCAGCGCGCCGGTGGTCACACCGGTCGCCGCGAACAAGCAGTCGCCGCGCACCATGTCCTTCATGTCGTATTTTTTCTTCGGGTCCTTGACGCCCATCTTGGCGGCGCGCTCGCGCTTCTCGTCCGTATCCAGCACAAGGCGGCCCTGCATCTGGCCGCCGATGCAGCGAAGCGCCGCCGCCGCCAGCACGCCCTCGGGCGCGCCGCCGATACCCATATAGATATCGACGCCGGTGTTCTTCGGATCGGTGGTGTGGATGACGCCCGCAACGTCGCCGTCGGTGATGAGGTGGACGGCGGCGCCCGTCTTGCGCACGGCGGCGATCATGTCGGCGTGGCGCGGGCGGTCGAGGATCAGCGCGCAGATATGCTCGGGCTTTACGCCCTTGGCCTTGGCGAGCGAGCGGATGTTCTCGTCGGGCGAAGCGTCGAGATCGACAACGCCGGCGGAATAGCCCGGCCCGATGGCGATCTTGTCCATGTAGACGTCGGGCGCGTTCAAAAGCGCGCCGCCTTCGGCCATCGCCATGACGGCAATCGCGCCCGGCATGTTCTTGGCGCAGAGCGTGGTGCCTTCCAGAGGATCCACGGCGATGTCGACCTTGGGTCCCTTCTTGTTGCCGACGTTCTCGCCGATGTAGAGCATCGGCGCTTCGTCGCGCTCGCCCTCGCCGATCACGATGGTGCCGTCGATCGCGAGCGCATTCATCTCGCGGCGCATGGCGTCAACCGCTGCCTGATCGGCGGCCTTTTCGTTGCCGCGGCCACGCAGATGGGCTGCGGCCACTGCCGCGCGCTCGGTGACGCGCGTGATCTCGATCGACAGTACGCGCTCGTTCAACAATTTCGACTTATCGGACATCATCTCCCCCGGAACGCTCTATCAGCTTTTTTCAATGCGAATGACTTGCGGCTTCTCGGCCAGCACGCCTTCCTTCTCGATCGCGGCCAGCGCGCGGCGTACGGCATCCTCGCTCGTCGCGTAAGTAATCAGCACCACGGACGCGGCGGCTGCCGCCGACTTCGGATCGTCGCCGCCATGCGGCCGGCTCGCCTTGCGATGCTGCATGATGGATTCGAGTGAAATATTTTCGTCAGCCATGCGGCGCGCGATCGTCGCGGCGGTGCCCGGCTTGTCGAGCGCCGCGAGGCGAATGTAATAGCCGCCCTCGTGGCGCTGCATCGGCGCACGGGCGAGCTTCTTGAGCTTCGCCGCCGGACGGCCGAACGGATGCACACGGCGGCCCGCGGCAAGATCGACGATATCGGCGACCACTGCTGATGAAGTTGCATCGCCGCCCGCGCCGGGGCCGACGAGCGTGAGGCCCATCATGTCGGAGTCGATCGCGACACCGTTCAGCACGCCGTCGATTTCACCGATGACGGAACCCTTCGGCACCATCGTCGGATGCACGCGCTGCTCGATGCCGCTGTCGTTGCGGGTCGCAACGCCGAGGAGCTTGACGCGGTAGCCGAGATCGTCGGCCGCTTCGAGGTCGGCGAGCGTGATCGATTCAATGCCCTCGATATAGATCGCATCGGCATCGATCTCAGTGCCGAAGGCAATCGAGGTCAGGATCGCGGTCTTGTGCGCGGTGTCGAAGCCGCCGATGTCGAAGGTCGGATCGGCCTCGGCGTAGCCGAGACGCTGCGCCTCCTTCAGGCAGTCGGCAAAGGAGCGTTTTTCCTTCAGCATCTGCGTCAGGATGTAATTGCAAGTGCCGTTCAAGATGCCATAGACGCGCGAGATGTGCGCACCGCCGAGGCCCTCGCGCAGCGTCTTGATGACCGGAATGCCACCCGCCACCGCTGCTTCAAATGAAAACGGCGCGTTTTTCTGTTCTGCGAGCTTCGCAAGCTGCACGCCATGCTTGGCGATCAGCGCCTTGTTCGCCGTGACGACGCCGTGACCGGCATTGAGCGCAGCCTCGACCGAGCTTTTCGCCGGATCGCCCGCACCGCCCATCAGTTCGACGAAAACGTCGATCTCAGGATCGGCGGCAAGCGCGACCGGACTATCGACCTTGCGGATGTTCGAGAGGTCGATCGTGTTGTCGCGCGGCGGATCCTTCGAGGCATAGGCTTTCAGTTCGATCGGACGGCCGGCGCGCGCCGCGAGTTCGTCCTTCGAGCGCATGAGCATCCGGACCGTCGCCGAGCCGACGGTTCCGAGGCCCGCGAGACCCAGCTTGAGCGGTTCGGCCATGGAGAAAAACCGTTTATTCGCGCGCGTTTATCCGCGCGCCTTCATAGGAATGACGTTGTGCAAAATTTTGTCGGCATTGTCGAGGAACTGGCGAAGCTGGCGCGCGGCCTGACGGATACGCTGCTCGTTCTCGACGAGCGCAAGCCGCAAATAGCCCTCGCCCTGCTCGCCGAAACCGACGCCCGGCGAAACGGCGATGCCCGCCTTTTCGACGAGGAGCTTCGAGAATTCGACGCTGCCAAGTTCCTTGAAACGCTCCGGCATCGGCGCCCAGGCGAACATCGAGGCGCGCGGCGCGGGAATGGTCCAGCCGGCGCGGCCGAAGCTTTCGACCAGCGCGTCGCGGCGGCGCTTATAGGTCGCGCGCATCTCGTCGATGCAATTCTGCGGACCGTTGAGCGCCGCGACCGCCGCGACCTGCACCGGCGTGAAGGCGCCGTAATCGAGATAGGATTTGACGCGGACGAGCGCCGCGATCAGCCGCTCGTTGCCGACGGCAAAGCCCATACGCCAGCCCGGCATCGAGAACGTCTTCGACATCGATGTGAACTCGACGGCGACATCCATTGCGCCCGGCACTTGCAGGATCGACGGCGGCGGGTTGCCGTCGAAATAGACTTCGGAGTACGCGAGATCGGACAGCACGATCAGATCGTGCTGCTTCGCGAACTTCACGACGTCGCGGTAGAAATCGAGATCGGCGACCTGCGCCGTCGGGTTCGACGGAAAGCAGGTGATGAGCGCGATCGGCTTCGGCGTCGAATGCAGCACAGCCTTCTCTAACGCGTGGAAGAACGACGGCCCCGGTTCGCTCGGGATCGAGCTGATGGTGCCTTCCGCCATCAGGAAGCCGAAGGCATGAATCGGATAGCTCGGGTTCGGCACCAGCACGAGGTCGCCCGGACCGGTGATGGCCTGCGCCATGTTGGCGAAGCCTTCCTTCGAACCGAGTGTCGCGCAAACCTGTGTGTCAGGATTGAGCTTCACGCCGAAGCGGCGATCATAATAAGCGGCCTGCGCCTTGCGGAGACCCGGAATGCCCTTCGAAGCCGAATAGCGATCGGTGTGCACCTTGCCGACCGTCTCGCGCATCTTCTCGACGACATGCGCCGGCGCCGGCAGATCGGGGTTGCCCATGCCGAGGTCGATGATGTCCATGCCCTGATTGCGGGCTGCCGCCTTCACCTTGTTCACGACCTCGAAGACGTAGGGCGGCAAACGGCGGATGCGGTGGAATTCGGGCGGCATGATCGGTCCTGATCGGGTTTGGGTCTGAATCGGGCTGCGAACCGGCAACCCCCGGTATTCTAGCATCGAATATGAGAAAACGTACTTAACGTTCGGCTTAAAGCCCGGCTTGAGGTTCCTCGGTCAATTACTGGTATCGATCCGCTTTTTCACGGTGCCTTCGCGGTCACTGACGAGCTTCCGGAGCTGGTCCTCGACGGCCTGGCGCTCGGCTTCGGTCATGACCGGGGACTCGTTATTGTTGGTGTTCGGCGTAACCCCTACGTTGGGGTATTCCGGCGCCGGTCCGGGCCCGGCCGGCGGCAGGGCGACGTTGACGAACGGGACTGGTACGTCGCCGGCACAGCCAGCCAGCATCAGCCCCGCGAGCGCGCCGAAGACGGCGGCACGCGCAGTCAGATAGGCTCCCCGCGCCCTACGATGCGGCCCAGTCTGCAAGACCGATTCCCTTTCAAGGGCCGGAATCTCCCGGAGATTCCGGCTTTCCCCATCCGCGCTCTCTCGCTGTTCAATATGGCGGAAGCACGGTGGTAGGCCCAATACCCGCCGCTCCGGCCTGTTTCAAGCCGATTTCCCCCGGCTCAAGCCCTGCCAGGCACCGGCGAACAGGCCGACCTTCGCAGCGCAAAATACCATGTTTAGGCGGCCGCTCCTACCGGGCCCGCCCAAATACCGCCTTGCCCACTCCGCATGGAAAGCCGCAAACTAAAATTTGCAAATTCCGTGTAGGTAGCAACGTGGCGGAGACCATGGATACCAAGAACAACGACAAGGCGGCCGGCACGCAGGCGCCCGCGATCGACCCAGACGCTTTCGCGCGCAACCTTGCCCGTCTCGTCGAGGAAGGCGGCAAGGCGATGGCCGCCTATCTGCGGCCGCGCGAGGACACCAAAGCGCAGGAAAAGATGGCCGACGACATCGCCGATGTCGTCAAGACGCTTTCGCAGGTCGCCGAATACTGGATGGCCGATCCGCAGCGCACGCTCGAAGCGCAGAACACCCTGTTCAAGGGTTACATGGAGCTGTGGTCGCAAACGATGCGCAAGATGGCGGGCGAAACGGCGCAGCCCGTCGCGCAGCCCGACGCCAAGGATCGCCGCTTCGCGCATCCCGAATGGTCGACGAACCCGTTCTTCGACACGATGAAGCAGATGTATCTGCTCACCTCGAACTGGGCCGAGACGCTGGTGCGCGATGCCGAGACGCTCGACGAGCAGACGAAGCTCAAAGCCAATTTTTACGTGCGGCAGCTCGCGAGCGCCGTTTCGCCTTCGAATTTCGTGCTGACCAATCCCGAGCTGTTCCACGAAACGCTCGGCACCAGCGGCGACAATCTCGTGCGCGGCATGCAAATGCTGACCGAGGACCTCACTGCCGGCAAAGGCAATCTGAAGATCCGCCAATCCGATCCCGAGGGATTCGAGGTCGGCCGCAATCTCGCGACCTCTCCCGGCAAGGTCATTTTCGAGAACGAACTGTTCCAGCTTCTTCAGTACGCGCCGACGACCGAAACGGTGATGTCGATTCCCGTGCTGATCGTTCCGCCGTGGATCAACAAGTTCTATGTGCTCGACCTCACGCCCGAGAAATCGTTCATCAAGTGGATGGTCGATCAGGGGCTGACGGTGTTCGTGATTTCGTGGGTAAACCCGGACGCCTCGCATGCCGGCAAGAGCTTTTCTCACTATATGCACGACGGCATCCTGAAGGCGCTCGATCAGGTTGCGATGGTGACGGGCGAGAAGCGCGCGCACACGATCGGCTATTGCGTCGGCGGCACGCTGCTGTCGGTGACGCTCGGCTATCTTGCGGCGAAGGCGCAGGATCGCATCGAAAGCGCGACGCTGCTCACCACGCAGGTCGATTTTACGCACGCGGGCGAACTCAAGGTTTTCGTCGGCGAAGACCAGATCGCAAATCTCGAGCGGCAGATGAAGGATTCCGGCTATCTCGAAGCAAGCCGGATGGCGACCGCGTTCAATCTTCTGCGCGCCAACGATCTCGTCTGGCCGTTCGTCGTGAACAACTATCTGCGCGGCAAGAAGCCCTTCCCGTTCGACATCCTGTACTGGAATTCGGATTCGACGCGGCTGCCGGCGGCGAACCACGCCTTTTATCTCCGCAACTGCTACCTCGAGAACAAGCTCTCGAAAGGCCTGATGTCGATCGACAACACGCGGATCGATCTAAGCAAGGTCAACATCCCGATCTACAATCTTGCGACGCGCGAGGATCACATCGCGCCGGCGAAATCCGTTTTCCTCGGCAGCCAGTTTTTCGGCGCGCCGGTCAAATTCGTGCTCGCGGGCTCCGGCCATATCGCGGGCGTCGTCAATTCGCCGCTGAAACAGAAATATCAGTATTGGACCGGCGACACGCCGAAGGGCGATCTGGATACCTGGCTCAAAAGCGCCGAAGAACATGCAGGCTCCTGGTGGCCGGACTGGTTGACCTGGCTTTCCACCATGAGCGGCGAACGGATACCGGCGCGGCAGCCGGGCGGCGGCAAGCTGCCGCCGATCGAAGATGCGCCGGGGCGCTATGTGAAGGTGCGCGCTTGACGAAAGCGCCCGTCTGCCCGACATGACCGCATGAGCGAAGCCATCTCCATCGAAATTTTGAAAAGCCGGATTGGTAGTGAAGTCGGCGTCTCCAGCTGGCGCTCTGTGACGCAGGCGATGATCGACGGCTTTGCGGATGTGACCGACGATCATCAGTTCATTCATGTCGATCCGGAGCGCGCGAAAAAGGAAACGCCGTTCGGCGGCACCATTGCGCATGGCTACCTGATGCTGTCGCTGCTCGCGCCGCTGGGTTTCGAGGCGCTGCCGAAGCTCGGCGGCGTCGCGCATCGCGTCAATTACGGCCTCGACAAGGTGCGCTTTCTTACGCCGGTGAAGCCCGGCTCGCGCGTGCGCGCACACTACAAGTTGCGCGAAGTGACGCCGCGTTCAGAAAAAGAGTTTCTACTGAAGAATGAAGTTACGGTCGAGATCGAGGGCGCGGACAAGCCCGCGCTCTATGCAGAGTCGCTCACCGTCATCGTGCTGAAATAGCCGCCATCAGGGCGGCGATTTTTTCCTGAGCAATTTATCCAGCACATGCGCGCGGCGATGCTCGCCCGCGCGGTCTTCCGCCATGGCGGTAAAGATTTCAGCATTGGCCTTGAAGATTTGCGCGCCCGGATCGTTCGATCCGAGGAACGCAGCGATCTCTTCCATTTCCGCAACCCAACGATAGGCCTTCGGATACATATCGGGGATCGAGCGCGACATGCGTTCCAGAACCTGCGGCATGCTTTCCGATAGCTCCTGACGAAGGCTCTCGCCGCAACCGGCGCGATCGGCCGCAAGCAACATCGCGGTCTGCAACGCAATCGTGCCCTTGTTCAATCCGCCATAGACCATCTTGAGCGCAGAGGCCGCTCCCGCAGGGCCATCGATACGGCGCAGCCGCAAGCCGTGCTTGCCCAACATGTCCGCGCGATGATTTTCGTCGCCGCTCACATAAAATGTCGGGCCCGCCCTGCCCGGTACCGGCGGCCCGCCGATAATCGAAGCGTCGATCACATCGCATCCTGTACCGTGAAGTGCTGCGATCACCTTCTGCATCGTATCGGGATTGATCGCATTGCAATCGATGTAAGCGGGCTTTGCTTTGCTCGATCGCAGCGCGGGCGCGAGCGTATCGGCAAAACGCACGGCTTCGGCGGGAGGCAGGATCGAGAGAACAAGATCGGCCTCGGCGATTTCTTTGAGAGAAGCGGCAAGCATGCCCGCCGCGTGCGCGCGAGCGATGCTCTGCTCGCTGCGCCCTTCAAGAAACGTAATGACGCGCGCGCCGTTTTCGACAAGCCGCTTGCCGACAGCGCCGCCCATGGCACCCGGTGCGACGACAGCAATGGTCGGCATGATCGGCTCCTCGGCTTCAGCGAATGCCCATGATCTTGTGCGTCTGCAGACTCAAATTCCATTGCGGATGCTTCAGGCAATACTCGATCGCGCGCCGCGTATTCTCCACGGCATCGGGACCGTCCATCGGTTGCAGCAGAAAGTGGTGAAACGCGAGCGACACAAAATCTTCCGGCTTTGCACCTTCCTGCGGATAGACGAGCTTCAACTCATTGCCAGTCTTCAATTTCAACTCGCTGCCGGCTTTCGGGCTTACGCAAATCCAGTCGAGGCCGGCGGGCGGCTCGAGCGTGCCGTTGGTTTCAACCGCGACCTCGAAGCCGCGCGCATGCAGCGCTGCAAGAAGCGGCTCATCGACCTGCAACAACGGTTCGCCGCCGGTCAGCACAGTGAAGCGATTTTCAGGTTCCGCGCCCCACTCACCGGCGATGGCATCAGCCAATGCCTCGGCGTCTTTATACTTGCCGCCCTTGGTGCCGTCGGTGCCGACAAAATCGGTGTCACAAAATTGGCAGACCGCTTCGGCACGGTCTTGCTCCCGGCCGGACCACAGATTGCAGCCCGCAAAACGGCAGAAAACCGCGGGACGCCCGGTGTGGACGCCCTCGCCTTGCAGGGTAAGGAAAATCTCTTTGACCGCGTACATGAGATCGTGAATAGAGAAGCCGGATTTTGAGCGGAAACTATGTCGAAGCCGGGCGCCAACGCAATCACCATCGTACAGCGGTTCGTGTGGGACGCGATGCATCGCATCCCCGGCCATGAGGGCGTGTGCAAGGCGTTCCACGGCCACCGCTACGAGGCCGAGTTTACGCTGGCCGCCGACAAGCTCGATCCGCTCGGCCGGGTCGTCGATTTCTACGTCGTCGAGGAAGTCATCGGCGGCTGGATCAAGCAGCACTTCGATCACACCGCGCTGTTCTACAAAAACGACGACGAGCCCGCAGTCAGACAAGCCATCGAGATGAACCGGCGGCTCGGCAAACCGGCCTACCTTCTCGACGCGCATCCGACCGTGGAAGTGATCGTTACAGAACTTGCCCGGGTCACGAACGAACTCGTGCAACCGCGCGGCGTGCGGGTCGTGGCGATCCGGTTGTGGGAAACGCCGGAATGCTCGGCGGTGTGGAAAGCCTGATCTATTTCAGCTCGGCCTTGGGGCCGGGTGTTTTTTCGCTGACGGAATCGGCCGCAAGCAACAGCACCGAACACGGCGCCTTCTCCAGCACCGCTTGCGCCGTGTTGCCGAAGAACAGTTTTTCGCCAGAGCGGCGCGATACGCCCATCACGATCAAATCGTAACGGCCGCCTTTGGCGAATTGCAAAATCGCCTGATCGGGCTTTGTCGCGACGCGGACGGCAGTACGCACCGAAGCGCCGAAGCGCTCGCCGATTTCGACGATATCCTTGAGCGAAGCCTCCTCCTGCCGGTGTGAGGCCGTGGCCTGCCGAAAACGCCGGTCTTTTTTATTTTCGGTCGCGACATAAAGTGCAGTGACGCGCGCATTCGCCGTTCGTCCGAGCACCACGGCAACTTCGGCCGCGCGGTTGGAGATGTCGGTGTCTGCGACCGCTACCAGTATGTCGAGCTTCGAGGTCAGCGGCTTTTCTTCATGCTCATTGCGCGCGAGCACCAGACCGAGCGGGCCGTTGAAACCGGATGCGATGCGGTTCACTTCGTTCCGGATCGCGCCATCGGCAGTCAGCGTGTTGCGCACGCCGATCATCAGGAAGTCGTAGCCTTTTTTCGCCTCCTCCTCGATGGCTTCCTGCGTGGGCGAATTCTGAACGCGCGTCGTCACATCGACGTCGCGCGGCTCGTCTTCGTCCTTCGAGCGCCGGGTGCCGGTCTTCGCTTTCTTGGCGACGGCCTGTACGCTTTTAGCTGTACTTTTCGCTTTTTTGTTTTTCGCTTCGTCGCGTTTGCCCTTGGCAAGGTGAAAGACAGTGGTTGGCATACCGCGCAAGCCTGCAACGAGGCCCGCAAGGCGCGAGGCAAACTTGCCGTTATTGCTTTCATCGACGGCGATCAGGAGCCGTTCGAGGTTGGTGACAAAGCCTCTCGCCTCGAACTCCTCACGCTCCAACCGCTTCTTCTCGTCTTCGCTCAGCGGCAGACGGGAAAGTGCCCAGCGCAGCATCGGCGGCATCGCCATCGTCGTCACGACCGCCATCGTGACGATCATCGTGAACAGGCTCTCGTTCAGCATGCCGAGCGAAAGGCCGATGGTCGCGACGATCACTTCGGTTGAGCCGCGCGCATTCATGCCGGAGGCGAGCGCGAACGACTCCTTCCCCGTCAGCCCGCCGATCTTGCCGCCGATAAAGGCACCGGTGAACTTGCCGATGCTCGCGATCAGAATGAGGCCTGCAGTGAGGTAAGCAAGCTGCCATGTGTTGATGACGGTGAGGTCGGCGCTCAGGCCCGCAAGCCCGAAGAATACCGGTGCGAAGAAGCCGGTAATCATGCCGCGTAATTGCTCGTCGATCTTCTTGGTGAGAATCGGCGATTCACCCACCAGAATGCCGGCAACAAATGCGCCGAGCACGGTGTGCACGCCGATGGCGGAAGTAATCAGCGCCATCACGCCCATGATGATGAAGATGACGCTGATGACCGGCACCTCCGAGACGAAAGTATCGTTGGCCCAGCGGATCAGACTGAAAACGATGCGGCGGCCAAGCGTGAGGCTGAAGACAAGAAAAGCGATCGTGCCGAGGACGCTTTTGGCGAGCGACCACGGCTCGACCGAACCGCTTTGCGCAAGGCTGAACGTGATGGCGATGATGATCCAGCCGATGGTGTCGTCGGTGATCGCGGCCGAGACGACGATCTGCCCGACATTGCGGCGCATGAAATGCATCTCGCGCACGACCATCGCGACGATCTTGACCGACGAGATCGAAAGCGCCGTACCGAGAAACAGCGAAGTGATGAGCCGCGCTTCGGGATGCGGCAGCAATGTATCGGGCAGAAACTGCCCGAGGGCAAAGCCGCAGGCGAACGGCACGAGAATGCCCGCGACCGAAATGCTGAGCGCGGGCGCGCCAACCTTACGAACGAGCTTGAGGTCGGTTTCCATTCCGGTGAGCAGCAGGAGGAGCAGAATGCCGACCTGCGCCACGGCGTCCAGCATCGCCTTCTGCTCGATCTTGTCGGGAAACAGCGCGTGCTGCGCATCGGGCCAGAACAGGCCGAGCACCGATGGCCCGAGCAGCAAGCCGGCGATGAGCTGGCCGATGACGGCAGGCTGGCCGATGCGTTGCATCAGTTCGCCGAGCAAGCGGCCGCAGAAAATCAGAACGATAATCTGCGCAAACAGAAGCTCAGCGGAAGGCCCCTTGCCTCCTTCGGCCGCGAAGGCAGCGGCCGGCACAAGAAGCGCCAGCAACGCAACAATAATTTTCATGTAAAAGCCCGAACGCCTCGTTTCGTCCGGGAAAACGCGGGCTTAGGGAAAAAGTTCCCTAAGCCCCAGAGTCACTACGGATACATCGCGCGCTGCGTCAGCCCTTCGGTCTCGGGGAAGCCGAGCATCAGGTTCATGTTCTGGATCGCCTGGCCCGATGCGCCCTTCACGAGATTGTCGAGCGTCGAAATGACGATCGCCCGGCCCGACGCGCGATCGGCAGCAACGCCGAGATGCACGAAGTTGGTGCCGCGCACATGGCGCGACTGCGGCACGCGGCCGAAATCGAGCACCTGCACGAAGGGCTCGTTCTTGTAGTAGTCGGCGAGCACTTTATGAATCTGCTCGGCGGTCGTCTTGCCGTCGCCCTTCACATAATGCGTCGAGTAGATGCCGCGATTCATCGGAATGAGATGCGGCGTGAAGGTCGGCGTCATCGGCCGCTTGGCGGCGAGCGAAAATTCCTGATCAAGCTCCGACATATGCCGGTGATGGCCGACGCCGTAAGCGTGCATGCCTTCCGACACTTCGCTGAACAGCATCTCTTCCTTCGCCGCGCGGCCGGCGCCGGTCATGCCGCTCTTCGCGTCGATGACGATCGAATCCGGCTCGATGGCGCCCGCTTCCAAGAGCGGCACCATGGCGAGGATCGAGGTCGTCGTGTAGCAGCCCGGATTGGCGACGAGCCGCGCCTTCTTGATCTCGTCGCGATAAAGCTCGGTGAGGCCGTAGACGGCTTCCTTTTGCAGCTCCAACGCCTGATGGCCGTGGCCATACCACTTCTCATAGGCGACCGGATCGGTCAGCCGGAAGTCGGCGGAGATGTCGACGATCTTCAGCTCCGGCCGCTTTTCCAAAAGCGACTTGATGACGGTCTGCGTCGTGCCGTGCGGGAGAGCGGCGAAGACAAGATCGAGCGCATTGATGTCGACCTCGTCGATCTTGACGAGCGACGGCAGATCGATGCCGGTGAACTGCGGCCAGACCTGCGCCAGCGCCTTGCCCGCATGGCGTTCCGCGGTCAGCGCCTTGATCTCGATGCGCGGATGATTGAGCAGAATGCGCAGCGCTTCGTTTCCGGTGTAACCGGACGCACCGAGAATACCGATCCGAGCCTTTGAGTCCGCCATGATGTTCCTCGCGATTTGGCGACGGCTTAGCGCAAACCGCCGGAGAGCGAAAGCGCATACTAATGCCAGCGGGCGCTGCCCGGTTCCCGCCAGCATGATTGCTCGTGATCTTCGCCCGCGTTAGGGTCGCGCCTGGTGCAACGCTGCCAGACAATATGTCATGAGCAATGTCATTGAGTGAGGATGTTATGGGTGTAGATGGCAACTGGAATATCTCGGTCGAGACACCGATCGGCTCGCGCCAGGCGACGCTCACGCTCGCGACCGCAGGCGACGCCCTCACCGGCACACAGGCCGCCGAGGGACAGTCGACCGAAATCAGCGACGGCAAGGTCGACGGCAACAAAGTCTCGTGGCGCGTCGCCATCACCAACCCGATGCCGCTCACGCTGACCTTTCAAGGCACGGTGGACGGCGACAAGATCGCGGGCCATGCCAATGCCGGTGCTTTCGGCGCGATGCCGTTCGCGGGAACACGGGCTTAAATCACCCCATAGCAGAACGGGCGGCGCGGTCGTGTTTTATGGCATGATCTTGCCCAATTGATTCGCGACACGTTCGCGCCCTCACCAATCGCACCCATCGCAATGGCCAAATCCGCAAGCAAGCCCGCTAAAAAGTCCGTCAAGAAATCCGCCAAGCAGTCCGAGAAGCCCGCCTCCAAGCGCGGCGCGGCGGAGCCCGATCTGTTCGGCGGCAAGGCCGCGAAGCCTGCGGCGTCCAAGGGCAAGAAAGGCGAATACGGTGCCGCCCAGATCGAGGTGCTCGAGGGCCTTGAGCCGGTGCGCCGCCGCCCCGGCATGTATGTCGGCGGCACCGACGAGCGCGCGCTGCATCACCTATTTGCCGAAGTCATCGACAACTCGATGGACGAAGCCGTCGCGGGTCACGCGAGCTTCATCGAAGTCGAGATGGAAGAAGACGGTTTTATCACCGTGACGGATAACGGCCGCGGCATTCCGGTCGAGAACCATCCGAAGTTCAAGAACAAATCGACGCTCGAGATCATTCTCACGACGCTGCATGCCGGCGGCAAGTTCGGAGGCGACGCCTACGAAACTTCGGGCGGCCTGCACGGCGTCGGCGTCTCCGTCGCCAACGCGCTTTCGGAAACGCTTGAAGTCGAAGTCGCGCGCGGCGGCAGTCTCTATCGTCAAGTCTATAAGCGCGGCATCCCGCAGGGCGCGGTCAAGCTCGTCAAGAAAGGCGTTCGTCAGCGCGGCACCAAGATCCGCATGAAGCCGGACGAACAGATTTTCGGCAAAGGCGCGGCGTTCAAGCCGAAGCGCATCTTCGCCGCGACCAAGGCCAAGGCTTATCTGTTCGGCGGCGTCGAGATCCGCTGGAGCTGCGCGAAGTCGCTTCTCAAGGGCATCGAGGACGTTCCGGAAGAAGCGACGTTCCACTTCGAGAACGGCCTGCGGGATTATCTTGCGAGCGAACTCGAAGGCCATACGCTCGTTCACGCCGACATCTTCGCCGGCAAGACCGAAAAGAAATCCGGCCACGGTGCCGCCGAATGGGCCATCGCGTGGATCGCCGATGACGACGGCTTCATGCGCTCCTATTGCAACACCATTCCGACGCCTGAAGGCGGCACGCATGAAGCGGGCCTGCGTGCGGCGCTCTTGCGCGGCATCAAGGATTACGCCGAGCGTGTCGGCAACAAGCGCGCGGGTCCTGTGACCGCCGACGATGTGATGACGGGCTCGACTTCCCTGCTCTCGGTCTTCATTCGCGACCCTGAATTCGTCGGCCAGACCAAGGATCGCCTTGCCACCGCCGAGGCGCAGCGGCTTACCGAGAGTGCGATCCGCGATGCCTTCGAGCACTGGCTCACCAGCAATCCGGTGCAGGCAAATAAACTCGTCGACTGGGCAAGCGACCGCGCCGAAGAACGCCTGCGCCGCCGCCAGGAAAAGGAAATCTCGCGCAAGACCGCCGTGCGCAAGTTGCGGCTGCCGGGCAAGCTCGCCGATTGTTCATCCAGCGCCTCATCCGGCTCCGAGCTTTTCATTGTCGAAGGCGATTCCGCCGGCGGTTCCGCGAAACAGGCGCGCGACCGCGCGCTACAGGCGGTGCTGCCGCTGCGCGGCAAGATCCTCAACGTCGCGAGCGCCGGACGCGACAAGCTCGCCGCCAACCAGCAGCTTGCCGATCTTTCGCAGGCGCTCGGCGCGGGCCTGGGCGCGCACTACAAGGAAGATGCGCTGCGCTACGACAAGATCATCATCATGTGCGACGCCGACGTTGACGGCGCGCATATCGCTTCGCTCCTCATCACCTTCTTCTATCGCGAGATGCCGAAGCTGATCGAGAACGATCACCTGTTCCTCGCGGTGCCGCCGCTCTACCGGCTGACGCATGGCGCGACGACGGTTTACGCGCGCGACGACAAGCACAAGGACGAGCTGCTCAAGACCGTCTTCAAGGGCAAGACCAAGATCGAGGTCGGCCGCTTCAAGGGCCTCGGCGAAATGCTGCCTTCACAGTTGAAGGATACGATGAACCCCAAGACGCGGCTCCTGCAGAAGGTCACGGTCAGGGATGCCCAGAAAGCGGCGACCACCAAGACGGTTGAACGCCTGATGGGCAACAAGCCCGAAGCGCGCTTCCAGTTCATCTCGGAAAACGCCGAGTTTGCGAAAGAACTCGATATCTGACCGTTGGCCTGTTCTTTGCTCGCTGAATTCAGCTAAACAGCGTAGGAATCCGCCATGACCGAGCTCACAAACGTGAAACCCGGCCTGTCCGGCACCGCTGAACTCGTCGTCGGCGAAGAGCACACCGCGCCGCGCGTCGGCTCCGGCCGCGTCGCGGTACTCGCGACACCGGTGATGATCAATCTGATCGAGGCGGCATCGTTGAAAGCCGTCGAACACCTTCTACCCGCCGGCTACCAGAGCCTCGGCACCCGGCTGGACGTCAAGCACTATGCCGCGACCCCGGTCGGCATGAAGATCAAGGCGACGGCCGAGGTCGTGAGGGTTGAAGGCCGCGAGATTTATTTCGTCGTTCGCGCCGAAGACGAAAAAGAGCCGATCGGCGACGGCACGCATGAGCGCGTCGCCGTCAATGTCGAACGCTTCGCCAAGCGGGTGCAACGGAAAATCCGGGGCGAATAACCGCACCTTACGGGCTTATGCCGGTCATCCGCCGTTCATCTCGGCTTCCCTAGCCTCCGCTTTCCAATCGTCAGGGAGGAACCGATGAAGCTTTTGCTCTCCGTTTTTGCCGCTGCTGCTATCGTTGCCGGCGGTGCCGTACTTCCCGCTCACGCCATGGATCAGAAACCCGAGAAGCCGCGTTCCGCAAAATCCATCGAGTGCTCAAAGCGCGCCGACGCAAAAAACCTGCACGGCAAGGAGCGGCGGAAATTCCGCTCGGAGTGCAAGCACGGAAAAGTCTGATCTCGATTTTTGCTTGAAGTGAACGCCGGGGTTTCGCCCCGGCGTTTTCTAGTGCGCGGGTTCGAAGCGAAAGTCCGGGCGCTCGTAGAGCGCATATTGCTCCCGCAGCGCAGGCGTCAATTCGCCGGCATAGAGCGCGAGCGGCACCGGCTCGTTGACCGCAACATCGATCGGCGACGGCGGCGGGAAAAGCTGATGCTCGAACTGATCGAGCCGGATCATGCGCTCGGGCCGGCGGAAACCCTCCTCCGGCGAATCCAGCCATTTAGGCACCAGCCAGATGACGTCCTCGTATTCGACGCCGTCGCAATAGCTCATGCCGCCGTCATCGAGGCCGACCAGAATTCGATAAATCTTCGCGCTTCGCATGGATCGAGTGTAGTCGCCCTGCCCGCCAGCGCGAAACAGCGAATTTGGGAAGCTCGCGCGGGAGGTCGCACAAACAAATAATCCCCTCCCGCTTTGGCGGGAAGGGATTGCCTCTCCAGCTTCTGCCTTGCGCCTGCCGGTACATCCGCGGTCAGTCGCAGGCGAAGCTGGAAGAGAACGGCCGTGACGCTATCGGTCAGGCCGCCTGCAGGTTTTCGGCTGCATCCTTGCCGTTCTTGGGATTGCGCTTCACCTCGTAGGCGATCTTCTGGCCTTCCAGAAGATTCTGCATCCCCGCGCGCTCCACGGCGCTGATGTGAACGAACACATCGTTGCTGCCGTCGTCCGGCTGAATGAAGCCGAAGCCTTTTTGCGCGTTGAACCATTTCACAGTACCAGTGCTCATACTGAGTCTTTCTCAAGTAAATAATGTCGGTCCCACGCGGCTGCGCAGTTCCGTCTTCCATCGATGTTCCGGGGGATTTTCAGCGGCGCCGAGGCAAAGCCCGCGTGCGCAGAACAACTAAAGTCAACCTAAACTCGATAGGTCCCATTTAGGCATCATGCAGGCTTTCGTCAAGGGAGCTTAAAAGCCGCGCCTGACCCCAGATTTTAACTTATCGCGTCGCGAAACGGATGATGCCGGAGGAGCGCGGCTCCTCGTCGTCATCCCACAGCGTTTCACTTTTCATCACGCGATTGCGGCCGCTGGTCTTGGCGCGATAGAGCGCGATGTCGGCACGTTTCAGCAAGCCGTCGAGGGAATCGCCGGTTTCCCATTCGCTGACGCCGAAGCTGCAGGTGAACATCACCGGATTGCCGGCGGCGTTGATCTGGAGCCGCGCGAAGGTTTCTCGTAAATGCTCGGCAAGGGCCATCGCTTCGGGCAGACCCTTGCCACGCACGAGAAAGGCGAATTCCTCGCCGCCGAGACGGCCGAGCGTATCGACTTCGGCGAGCGTCGCGCGCGAGACGATACGGATCACCTCGTCGCCGATGTCATGGCCGTAGGTGTCGTTGACGCGCTTGAAATGATCGATGTCGAAGATCACGGCCGCGAGCTTCTCGCCGGTCACGGCGGCGGAAGCCGCTTCATAGGCACGCTCGAAGAAGGCACGGCGGTTCAGCGCGCCGCTGAGATAGTCGGTGGTCGCCATCGTGACGAGCTTCTTCTGCATCTCGGCAAGACGCTCGGCAGCGCGCAGCCGGGCATACAATTCCTCGGTCGCCGGCGGCTTGCCGATGAAGTCGTCGGCGCCGTTGTTCAGCGCCTCGATCAGCTTGCTCTGATCGAAGTTCGACGACATCAGCACGACATAGACCGGGCGTCGGCTCGCGGGGAGCTTGCGCGTCTCGTGGCAAAGATCCATGCCGCTCATCGACGGCAATTCGGCGCTGGTAATCAGGGCATCGACATCGAAGTCGGCGCGGATATGCGCAAGCGCCTCCGGCCCGTCGGTGAACGGGCAGACCTGGTGCTGACCGGCCTCCAGAAGGCGCGTGACGATCTTCAGGACCGTCCGGCTCGGATCGACAACTACGATGCGCATCGGCGCGTTTCCCCGCTCCGGAGAGTCCGGAGCTTGTTGCGGCGATGATGACGGCAATTGGGAACCGGATCGTTGATACGCCCCGCACCGCACCGTTAATTTGACCGGCAGGCTTAAGCGATGGTGAATAATCGCTGAACCGAAACCTGAAATTCAGACTCCGCTAACCATGCCGCTCCCCGGGATACCGGCGTTTGCAAATTTTGGGCTTTGGCCGGGCTAGCGGAGAGGTTGTATTTGCATGTGCAATAGCAACCGGTGGGCCGGCCGGTAGCGGATTGCTGCTCCGTCCCCCTTCCTGCCCCTCCTGTCTCCGCCGCCGGACGGCCAAAAGCAGGCCCCGGAGCCTCTGAAAACGCGGGCTTTTGACGTTGACTTGTCGCGTTTTGTTCCTATGTTGCGGGTGCGTCGATACTCGAGATGAGAACCCGCGTTCCCCATCGACTTCATCGCCGCCTTCGCCGCAGTTTTACCGTGTCGAACGGCCGGCTCTCCGGAACGCAATGACCGGAAATCCTAGCTAAATGCCATTTTCAAAGCTCGGTCTGAGCGACAAGGTCCAAGCCGCTGTCGCCGCCGCAGGTTACACCAGCCCTACTCCCATTCAGGAACAGGCGATCCCGCACGTCATCGCAGGGCGTGACGTCCTCGGCATCGCCCAGACCGGCACCGGCAAGACCGCCGCCTTTACGCTGCCGATGATCACGCGCCTCGAAAACGGCCGCGCCCGCGCGCGCATGCCGCGTACGCTCATCCTTGAGCCGACGCGCGAACTCGCCGCACAGGTCGAGGAAAGCTTCGCCAAGTACGGCTCCAAGCACAAGCTCACCGTCGCGCTGTTGATCGGCGGCGTATCGTTCGAAAACCAGGAAACCAAGCTGACGCGCGGCGTCGATGTTCTGATCGCGACGCCGGGGCGCCTCCTCGATCACGTCGAGCGCGGTCGCCTGTTGCTGACCGGCATCGAGATTCTCGTGATCGACGAAGCCGACCGCATGCTCGACATGGGCTTCATCCCGGACATCGAGCGCATCTGCAAGCTCGTGCCGTTCACGCGGCAGACGCTGTTCTTTTCGGCGACGATGCCGCCGGAGATCGCGCGCCTCACCAATACCTTCCTCAGCAATCCGGCGCGCGTCGAGGTGTCGAAGCCCGCAAGCACCGCGACCAACATCACCCAGATTCTCATTCCGGCAGGTTCGGACCCGAAGCAGAAGCGCGAAGTGCTGCGCGGCCTCATCCGGGACGCCGAAAATCTGCAAAACGGTATCATTTTCTGCAACCGCAAGACGGAAGTCGCCAACCTGCACCGCTCGCTGGTGAAGCACGGCTTCCCGGCCGTCGCCTTGCATGGCGACATGGACCAGCACGCGCGCCTGAAGGCGCTCGACGCTTTCCGCAACGGCGAAATGAAATTGCTCGTCGCGAGCGACGTCGCCGCCCGCGGCCTCGACATTCCCGAAGTCAGCCATGTCTTCAATTTCGACGTACCGCATCATGCCGAGGACTATGTCCACCGCATCGGCCGCACCGGGCGCGCCGGGCGTGCCGGCGCCTCGCTGACGCTCGCCTCTTCCGCCGACAAGAAGTCGATCGCCGCGATCGAAAAGCTGATCGGCCAGCCGATCAACTGGGCCGAGAAGTCCGCCGAGGCTTCGCCCGCAGCCGGAGCGGATCACGCCGCCAGCAGCGAGAGCGAAACCCACAAGGATCGCGAGCATGGGGATCGCGAACACGGAAATCGCGAGCATGGCGAAGGACGCGGCAAGCGCCGCCGCGGCGGCCGTGGCCGCAGCAAGCCGCAAGAGGCCTCAGGTACGGCCGCGAACGAAGCCGCGTCCGCGCCCAAGCAGGCCGAACCGCGCCGCAGCCAGCCTTCCGAGCCTGCCGACACTTCGCATCTGCCCGCCTTTTTGTTGCGGCCGGTACGTGCGAAAGTCTCCTAAAGATATGAATTGGCGGCATATTCTTACCGTCTGTTTAACCACCCCTTTACCCGCCACGCCCTAGGTTCCGCCTAACGAAAAGCGCGAATCTTCAAGGAGGCCGCCTGCGCGGCAGGGCTTGGGTATGGCTATCAACCGTTCCGAGTTTGAGCGAACGTTGGCTCTCGCCGAAGCGGCGTTAGAGCGGATCAAGGCACTGCGTATCGCGGCGACACCGCGCAATTTCGAGATTTGGTACACCTACGCCGCCGGCAGCAACGCGTCGCTGAACGAAACGCTCAACGAACGACTGAGCAGCGAAGGGCGGATCAGCGAGCACGAGCTCGGCCAGATCTATTACCAGCACCTCTCGACGGCCCATATTTCCGAACAGACCGACGAGATCGGCGTCAAAATCATGAGCGAGATCGATCGCGTCATGACCTCGATCGACACGGCGATCGGAACCGCGAGCAGTTACGGCCGGTCGCTCGCCGGCGCGGCCGACATTCCCGAGGAGCATTTCTCCGACCGCGACAAGCTGCGCGTCGTGATCAAGACGCTCGTCGCCGCGACCAAGGAAGCGCAGGAAGCCAACCAGGCGCTGCAGAACAACCTCGTCGAATCCCGCAACGAAATCCAGGAATTGAAACAGAACCTCGATCAGGTGCGCGAGGAATCGCTGACCGATCCGCTGACGACGCTTTCGAACCGAAAATATTTCCAGGATTCCATCTCGCGGCTGATGAGCGACGCCGAGAACAAAGGCGTCCCCTTCTCGGTGCTGCTCACCGACATCGACAACTTCAAGAAGTTCAACGACACCTACGGCCACCTCACCGGCGATCAGGTGCTGCGGCTCGTCGCGCTCGCGCTCAAGAACAATCTCAAGGGCCAGGACATCGCCGCGCGTTACGGCGGCGAGGAATTCGCGGTGCTGTTGCCGCGCACGGGGCTGCCGGCGGCCGAGATCGTGGGCAACCACATTCGCGTATCGGTGATGAACAAGGAGCTGTTGCGGCGCTCGACCGGCGAGTCGCTTGGCCGCGTCACCATCTCACTTGGCGTTGCGACCTGGCGCGCGGGCGATTCGGTGCTGTCGCTCCTGGAACGTGCCGACAACTGCCTCTATGCCGCGAAAAGCGCCGGGCGTAATTGCGTGGTGGCGGAAAACGCCATCAAGCAAAGCGGCCAGAAGGTCGCCTGAACTTTTTCTGAAATATTCCCGAAAAATCAGATCAGCTTGATCAGGTCAGCTTGATCAGGTCAGCTTGATCAGGTCAGCTTGGCGGGCTCGAGCGAAACCGACTCGCCGCAGCCGCACGACGAGACTTCGTTCGGGTTACGAAACACGAACTTCGCCGACATCTTGTCGGTGACGAAATCCATCTCCGAGCCGAGAAGATAAAGCACCGCCTTCGGGTCGATCAGCACGCGGCCGCCGGGGGTTTCGATCACCTCGTCGCCCTTCCCGACCTCGTTCGCGATATCCATCTGGTAGGACATGCCGGCGCAGCCGCCCTTCTCGATGCCGACGCGAACACCGGCAGCCGCCTTATCGGCGCCAGCCAGAATATCGCGGATCTGCGCGGCGGCAGCTTCGGTGACCTTCATGACGGCGGGTCTGGGGAGCGGCATTGATGGTTTCCTAAAACAGCTTCCGATCGTTATCGCTTTGGTTTGTCCGAAATGGGATCACCAGAGGTTAAGCGCAAGACGGGCGTCCTCGGACATCCGGCTCTGATCCCACGGCGGATCGAACACGACCTGCACCTTCACCGGGCCTGCGCCCTGTACCGCCGAGACGGCGTTCTCGACCATGCCCGGCAGCTCTACGGCGGCGGGGCAATTGGGCGAAGTGAGCGTCATGTCGATCGCAACGGTACGGTCGTCGGCGATATCGACCTTGTAGATCAGGCCAAGCTCGTAAATGTCGACCGGGATTTCGGGGTCGTAAACGGTCTTGAGCGCGCCGACGATATCGTCGGTCAGGCGCGTCAGCTCTTCTTGCGGAATCGCCGATTCCGACTGGATCGAAGGCTTGTGAGCGTTTGCCGCGGATTCTTGCGGTGTCGTTGTCTCGGTCATGCGAATAAATCCTGCGCTTTCACCAGCGCTTCAGCCAATAAATCGATTTCTTCCTGCGTATTATATAAGGCGAATGAGGCGCGGCAGGAAGCCGTTGTTCCATAACGATTTAGCAGCGGCAGCGCGCAATGGGTGCCGGCCCGGACGGCAATCCCCGAGCGGTCGATCACCGTCGCGACATCGTGAGGATGGGCATTCTTCATCTCGAACGAGATCAGCGCGCCCTTCTCGCGGGGCCTGCCCATGATCTTGATGCTGTTGATACGGGAAAGCCGCTCAGTGGCATATTTCAGCAATGACTGCTCATGCGCGGCGATGCGGTCCTTGCCGATCGAATCGACATAATCGAGCGCGGCCGTGAGGCCCATCGCGGGCACGATCGGCGGCGTGCCGGCTTCGAACTTGTAAGGCGCATCGGCCCAGGTGACGCCGCTCTCCGTCACCTCGCGGATCATCTCGCCGCCGCCGAGGAACGGCGGCAACTCGTCGAGCCACGGCTTCTTGGCATAAAGCGCACCGATGCCGGACGGCCCATAAAGTTTATGGCCGGTGACGACGTAAAAATCACAGCCGATGTCCTGCACATCGACGGCAAGATGCACCGCCGCCTGGCTGCCATCGACAAGCACGGGAATGTTGTGCGCGTGCGCGATGCGCACGACCTCCTTCACCGGCACGACGGTGCCGAGCACGTTCGACATCTGCGTGATGGCGACGATCTTGGTGCGCTTGGTCAGGAGCTTCTCGAACGCGACAAGATCCAAATTGCCGTCCTCATCGAGCGGCGCCCATTTCAGCACCGCGCCCTTGCGCTCGCGGTGATAATGCCACGGCACGATGTTCGAGTGGTGCTCCATGATCGAGAGCACGATTTCGTCGCCCTCACCGATATGCTTGAGGCCGAAGGACGCCGCGACGAGATTGATCGCCTCGGTGGCGTTCTTGGTGAAGACGATTTCGCTGGCGCTGCCTGCGTTCAGGAACTTCGCGACGCGCGCACGCGCGCCCTCGTAACCTTCAGTCGAGGCGTTGGCGAGATAATGCAAGCCGCGGTGGACGTTCGAGTATTCGCTCTCGTAAGCCTTCGAGATGCGATCGATCACCACTTTCGGTTTCTGCGCCGAGGCGGCGTTGTCGAGATAGACGAGCGGCTTGCCATAGACGTGCATCGACAGGATCGGAAAATCCTCGCGCAGGCGAGCGACATCGTAAGCGCCGTTCTTGATGGCGGGATGGGCTGACACGGTTCTCTCCTAGGCCCGTGCCTTCAGCCAATCCGCGGCGCGCGCGAGCATGATCTCGCGCAAGCCTTCGTGCGGGATCATCTCGATCGGCTCGGCGACGAACGACTGGATGAGAAGCGCCTCGGCCTCCTTGCGCGAAATGCCGCGGGCCAGGAAATAGAACAACAGGTTCTCGTCGATCGCGCCCGAGGTTGCGCCGTGGCCGCACTGGACGTCATCGGCGAAGATTTCGAGTTCCGGCTTGTTGTCGGATTCGGCGGTGTCGGAAAGCATCAGGGCGTGCGTCGCCATCTTGGCGTCGGTCTTCTGCGCGCCGTGCCGGACGTTGATGCGGCCCTGGAAGATGCCGCGGCTCTCGTCATCGAGTGCGGACTTCATCAGCTCACGGCTGACGCCGTTCGGCTGCGCGTGGTCGATCACCATCGTGGTGTCGGCATGCTGCTTGCCGCGAAGCAGCGTCGCACCGGCGAAACGGCCCTCGATGTTCTTGCCGGCAAAGTCGAATGAAACGCTGTAGCGCGAAACCGCCGCGCCCGATGCGACGGGATAGAGCGAGAATTTCGCGGCATTGCCGACCCTGGCGAGCAGCGTCGAAAGATGCAGCGCGGCGCTGCCCTCGGCTTGCAGGCGGATGAAGTCGAACGTCGCGCCGTCGCCGACATGAACTTCGATGGCGCTATTGGTCTGGTACGCGGTGGCGTCGGGGCCGACGAAGGATTCCACGAACATCGACTGCGACTGCTTGCCGGCAACGATCAGCGCGCGGGCATAGGTCGATGCCGCGCCGCCGTTATGGACGTGCAGAATGTAAATCGGCCGGGCGATCTTCGCGCCGTCGGCAACCTCGATCACCACGCCGTCGTTCAGAAAAGCCGTGTTGAGCGCGAGCGCCGCGTCATATTTTTTCGGTTGCAGCTCACCGATGCGGCGAACGAGTGCGCTGCCTTCAGCCAGCGCCTTTCCGAGCGGGACGATCGAAAGGCCCGGCTCTAACGCCGCGAGATCCGAAAGCTCCGGTATGAGCGCGCCGTTCACCAGCACGAGCTTGCGCAGATCGACGTTCGCGAACGGATCGGCCTTCTTGGCCGCTTCGATGGCGCTCTTGTCGGGTGCGGCCGCGAGCGGCGCCGCGTCGCGCATCAGCGCGCGAAGATCGGTGTATTTCCACTCCTCGACGCGGCGATGCGGCAGGCCGCCCTCGGCGAAGCTCTTTTCCGCGGCATCGCGCAGTTCTTTGGCGTGCCCGTTGCCCGGCAGCTTGCCGCGCGCGGCTTCGATGGCGCCGATCAGCGCCTGCTCGGCGGGGGTACGAATGGGGCGAACTTCGGCGTTCATGTCAGGCCGCCTGCTCGAATGCGGCGTAGCCCTTGGCTTCAAGCTCCTGCGCCAGCTCCGCGCCGCCGGTCTTCACGATGCGGCCCTTGGCCATGACATGCACGACGTCCGGCACGATGTGGTCGAGAAGCCGCTGGTAGTGGGTGATGACGACGAACGAGCGATCCGGCGCGCGCAATTTGTTCACGCCGTCCGAGACGATTTTCAGCGCGTCGATGTCGAGGCCTGAGTCCGTTTCGTCCAGAACGCAAAGCTTCGGCTGGAGGAGCGCCATCTGGAGGATTTCGTTGCGCTTCTTCTCGCCGCCGGAGAAGCCGACATTGACGGCGCGCTTCAGCATTTCGGGATCGATCTTGAGATCGGCCGCCTTCTCGCGCACGAGGCGCAGGAAGTCGGGCGTCGAAAGTTCGGCTTCGCCGCGCTGCTTGCGCACGGAGTTAAGCGCGGTGCGCAGGAACGTCATCGTCGCAACGCCGGGAATTTCCATCGGATACTGGAATGCGAGGAACAGCCCCGCCGCGGCACGCTCGTTAGCCGGCAGATCCAGAAGGTTCTGGCCGTTGAAGCTGACCGAGCCCTCAGTCACTTTATAGCCAGGCTTGCCGGCGAGGACATAGGAGAGCGTCGATTTGCCGGAGCCGTTCGGCCCCATGATCGCATGCACCTTGCCCGGCTCGACGGTGAGCGACAGGCCGTTCAGAATCTTCTTGTCCGCGACTTCGGCGTGGAGATTTTTGACTTCAAGCAAGTTCATTTTCGCACATCTATCCTTTGATTAACCCACGCTGCCTTCGAGCGAGATCGCGATCAGCTTCTGTGCTTCGACCGCGAACTCCATCGGCAGATGCTGCAGCACATCCTTGACGAAGCCGTTGACGACGAGCGCCACGGCGTCCTCCTGCGAGAGACCGCGCTGCATGCAGTAGAACAGCATGTCTTCCGAAATCTTCGAGGTCGTCGCCTCGTGCTCGAACACAGCCGACGAATTCTTCGCTTCGATATACGGAACGGTGTGCGCGCCGCACTTGTCGCCGATCAGGAGCGAGTCGCAATTGGTGAAGTTGCGCGCGCCGCTCGCGCGGCGGTTCGCCGAGACAAGGCCGCGATAGGTATTGTCGGAGCGGCCGGCGGCGATGCCCTTCGAGATGATCCGGCTTGTCGTGTTCTTGCCGAGATGGATCATCTTGGTGCCGCTATCGACCTGCTGGCGGCCGTTCGAGATGGCGATCGAGTAGAACTCGCCGCTCGAATTATCGCCGCGCAGGATGCAGCTCGGATATTTCCAGGTGATCGCGGAGCCCGTCTCGACCTGCGTCCACGAGATCTTCGAGTTCTCGCCGCGGCAATCGCCGCGCTTGGTGACGAAGTTGTAGACGCCGCCCTTGCCTTCGGCGTCGCCCGGATACCAGTTCTGGACCGTCGAATACCGGATCTCGGCATTCTTCAGCGCGATCAGCTCGACGACCGCGGCGTGCAACTGGTTCTCGTCGCGCGTCGGCGCGGTGCAGCCCTCGAGATAGCTCACATAAGAGCCCTCGTCGGCGATGATGAGCGTGCGCTCGAACTGGCCGGTATTCTTCTCGTTCATGCGGAAATAGGTCGAAAGCTCCATCGGGCAGCGCACGCCCTTCGGGATGTAAACGAACGAACCGTCGGAGAAGACCGCCGAGTTCAGCGTTGCGAAGAAGTTGTCGGTGATCGGCACGACCGAGCCGAGATACTGCTTCACGAGATCAGGATGCTCACGCACGGCATCCGACATCGACGAGAAAATGACGCCCGCCTTCCTCAATTCGTCCTTGAACGTCGTGACGACCGAAACCGAATCGAACACGGCATCGACCGCGACTTTCGAACGCTGCACGCCGGCGAGCATCTCCTGTTCGCGGAGCGGGATGCCGAGCTTCTCGTAGGTCTTGAGAATTTCCGGGTCTACTTCATCGAGCGACTCCGGGCCCTTCTTCTGCTTCGGCGCGGCGTAGTAGTAGAGATCCTGATAATCGATCTTCGGATAATCGACGCGCGCCCAGGTCGGCTCCTGCATCGTCTTCCAGCGGCGGAACGCCTCGAGCCGCCATTCCAGCATCCATTCCGGCTCGCCCTTCTTGGCCGAAATGAAGCGAACGGTGCTCTCGTCGAGGCCCTTCGGCGCCTTCTCGGATTCGATGTCGGTGACGAAGCCGTACTTGTACTGATCGACGTCGATCGACTTGACGCGCTCGACTGTTTCCTGAACGGCAGGCATTGCTCTCTAACTCCTCAAGCGGCGATGGTCCGCTTTCCTTTTTGTTTTGCATGCAGTTCGGAGAAGACCTCCAGAAACCGCACGATGTCGGCATCCATTGTGTTCCAGCCGGTGCTGACGCGGATCGCGCAGCGCGCGATTTCCGGATCGGCCTTCATCGCCGACAACACCGGCGAGGCTGCTACTTTGCCCGACGAGCAGGCGGAGCCCGAGCTGACCGCAACGCCCGCGAGGTCATAGGCCATCAGCGAGGTCTCGGCGGTTATGCCCGGAACGGCGTAGTAAGTGGTATTCGGAACGCGCAAGGCAGCCTCCGAAAAAATCACGGTGTCGGGCGCGGCGGCGCGCAGACCCTTCTCGATCTTGTCGCGCAGGCCCGCGAGGCGGCCGGTCTCTTCGGAAATTTTCGAAGCTGCGGCTTCCGCAGCTGCACCAAAACCGACGATCGCCACGACATTCTCGGTGCCGGCACGCGCGCCGCGTTCCTGGCCGCCGCCGCGAATGATGGACGGAACACGCGTCCTGTCGTCGCGCGCAATCAGCGCGCCCGCACCCTGCGGGCCGCCGAGCTTGTGCGCTGTAATAGAGATAAGGTCCGCGCCGCTCGCGGCAAGGTCGAACGGGTAGCGGCCCGGAACCTGCACCGCATCGACATGGAACACGCCGCCGACGCCGTGAACGCGCGAGGCGATGTCGGCGAGCGGCTGGATGACGCCGGTTTCGTTATTCGCCGCCATCACCGAAACGAACGGGCGGCGGCCTGCCCCTTTGTGGCGGGCGAGAATAAGATCGAGCGCGTCGAGATCGACGACGCCTGCTGCATCGACCGGAATGGTTTCGATCTGTTGCTGCGCGAAGCGCCCGCCGACGCGCACCGCCGGGTGCTCGACCGCCGAGATCAGCAGCACGTCGCAACTCACTTCGCGGCCGGAAAGCTCAAGCTCCGGCGTAAGTGCAAGACCATCGGCCTCGGTCGCGCCGCTCGTGAAGACGACGGCCTTCGGATCGGCGCCGACGAGATTGGCAACTTGCCTTCTCGCCTGCTCCACGCGGGCGCGGGCCGCCTGACCCTCGCGATGGGTGGAGGATGCGTTGCCGGGTTCCGCCAGCACCGCGGTCATGGCCTCGAGCGCCGCAGGCCGCAGCGGGGAAGTCGCGTTATGGTCGAGATAGACCCTGGTCATCATTCGCCTTTGGGCGCGTTTAATGCTTGCATCCCGGCCCGGTTTCGCCATATGAAGGTCGGCACCCCTTTGAGGGCCCCGCTTTTCCGAAGCGCGACAGGGTGCTATCACACTTTAGAATTATTCTAAACTGTACAACCGTTTAGCCGGTCCCGTCAAGCATGAGCTAATGGATCGCTGCTATCTTTCGTCCGATTCCCCAGCTCGCAAGAGGTTCCGATGCCTGAAGTCATTTTCACCGGTGAAGACGGTCGCTTAGAGGGACGTTTTCATCCTGGCCGCACGCGGAACGCTCCCATCGCCATCATCCTGCATCCGCATCCGCAGTTCGGCGGGACGATGAACAACCCGGTTGTGTACAACCTTTACTATACGTTCGTGAACCGCGGCTTCTCGGTACTGCGCTTCAACTTCCGCGGCGTCGGCCGCAGCCAGGGCTCGTTCAACCACGGCCAGGGCGAACTCTCGGATGCCGCCGCCGCGCTCGACTGGGTGCAGGCCGCCCACCCCGAGGCGCGTGCGTGCTGGATCGCCGGCTTCTCGTTCGGTGCGTGGATCGGCATGCAGCTTCTGATGCGCCGGCCCGAGGTCGAGGGCTTCCTCTCGATCGCTGCGCCCGCGAGCCTCTACGATTTCACCTTCCTCGCGCCCTGCCCGTCGTCGGGCCTGTTCGTACACGGCGAGAAGGATGCGGTGGTGCCGGTGTCGTCCGTGCACACGCTGGTCGAAAAGCTGAAGACACAAAAAGGCATCGTCATCGATCAGCAGATCGTCAAAGGCGCGAACCACTTCTTCGACGGCAAGATCGACGAGCTGATGGAAGTCGTGAACGAATATCTCGACCGCCGCTTGCCGAAGACGAAGAAGACCGCGGACGACGACGCGGCCTAAGGCCGCGCGATCACTCCACCTGTAAGCGGTTTTGCGACTCCGGTCGTCGCCGGAAACGTGATCGGCAAGCCTTTCAGCGATCTGATCGCGAGAAACGCGAAGGCCTGCGCTTCGAGCGCGTCGCCCGTCCAGCCGATTTCGTTCGCGGTTTTGACCGGCACGTTCGCGCGCTTGCGCAGCATGTCGAGCAGCGTCGCATTGCGCGCGCCGCCGCCCGCGACGATCAGCATCGCAGGTTTTTTCGGCAGCAGCGCAAGCGCTTTGGCGATGGAAGCGGCGACAACTGCGGTTGCTGTCGCGGCTGCATCTTCCAGCCCGAGCTGATCGAGCGGCAGCCGCGCGAAGGCCGCGCGGTCGAGCGACTTCGGCGGCGTTTTGGCGAAGAACGGATTTGAGAGAATTTGCGCGACGATGTTCTCGTCGGCTTTGCCTTTCGCGGCAAAGCCGCCTTCGGCGTCATGCGTGTGGCCATTCCGCGCGCGCATCAGATCGTCGATCGGCGCATTGCCGGGGCCGGTATCGAAGGCAATCGGATCGTTGCCGTCATCGAGATACGTGATGTTGGCGACACCGCCGATATTCAGCACTGCGAGCGGCCGCGCTTCGGTGAAACTTTCGGCGAGCGCGCGATGAAACACCGGCACGAGCGGCGCGCCCTGCCCGCCGGCCGCGGTATCGGCGGCGCGAAAATCGTAGGCGACCGGCAGCGCGAGTTTGCGCGCTAACATCGCGCCGTCACCGATCTGTACGGTCAGCCGCGCTTCGGGCTTGTGCAGCACCGTCTGGCCATGAAAGCCGACGATGGCGATTTGGCTGCGGTCGATCTTGTTGTCCGCAAGGAACGCTTCAACAGCCTCGGCATGCACGCCAGTAATCGTCTTTTCCGTCTCAGCCATAAGCGGTGTCCGGGCGTCGCGGTCGGTCATCCCGACGGCTTCGACCAGCGCCGTGCGAAGAAGGTTTCGCTCCTCGCGCGAATAGGGCCGATAGCCGGCCGGGCCGAGGCGCTCGATTCGCTCGCCGTCGCTCTCGATCAGCGCGACGTCCACGCCGTCCATGGACGTGCCGCTCATCAGGCCGATCGCGGTGAGCATCGTCATCGTTTGAATCCGGGGAAAGACCTGTTACACCAGCGCCATACCTACCACGGGCTCCTAACGAATGACTTATAAATCCGATTTCCTGCGCGAACTCGACGCGCGCGGCTACATCCATCAGCTTTCGGATGCCGCCGGCCTCGATGCACTGGCCGCGAAATCGGAGGCGGTCGCCTATGTCGGCTACGACTGCACGGCACCGTCGCTGCATGTCGGGCACCTGCTTTCGATCATGATGCTGCATTGGCTCCAGCAGACCGGCAACAAGCCGGTGGCGCTGATGGGCGGCGGCACGACGCGCGTCGGCGATCCGTCTGGCCGCGACGAGACGCGCAAGATCCTCTCGATCGAGGATATCGACGCGAATAAAGAGAAGATCAAAACGACGTTCGACAAGTTCCTGCGCTTCGGCACCCGCAAGGGCGATGCCGTGATGGCCGACAACGCCGAGTGGCTGACCAAGCTCAACTACATCGAGATGCTGCGCGACGTCGGACGGCACTTCTCGATCAACCGCATGCTGACGATGGACTCGGTGAAGCTGCGGCTGGATCGCGAGCAGGAACTCTCGTTCATCGAATTCAATTACATGATTTTGCAGTCCTACGATTACGTCGAGCTGTCGCGCCGCTATGGCTGCAACCTGCAGATGGGCGGCTCGGATCAGTGGGGCAACATCGTCAACGGCATCGATCTCGGCCGCCGCATGGGCACGCATCAGCTTTACGCTCTCACCTGCCCGCTGCTCACGACGTCGTCGGGCGCGAAGATGGGCAAGACCGCGGCGGGCGCCGTGTGGCTCAACGCCGACATGCTCTCGCCGTACGACTACTGGTAGTTCTGGCGCAACACCGAGGACGGCGACGTCGAGCGTTTTCTCAAGCTGTTCACGCTGCTGCCGCTCGGCGAGATTGCGAAACTCGCGGCGTTGCAGGGCTCGGAAATCAACGAAGCGAAGAAAGTGCTCGCCAATGAGGCGACCGCGCTGATGCACGGCCGCGCTGCCGCCGATCAGGCGGCGGAAACGGCGCGGAAAACTTTTGAAGAAGGCGCGGTCGCGGAATCACTCCCCACCATCACCATGCCGCTCGGCGACGGTTTGGGCGTGCTCGCTGCTTTCGTGCAGGCCGGGCTTGTCGCCTCCACCAGCGAAGCGCGTCGCCAGATCAAGGGCGGCGGCCTGCGGGTCAACGATGTGGCGGTTGCCGACGAGAAGATGATGCTGACATCGGGTGTTTTGACGCCCGAAGGCGTCATCAAGCTGTCACTTGGCAGGAAAAAGCATGTGCTCCTGAAACCCGCGTAGTTTCACTGCGGGGGCGCCGCCGCGTCCGGCGCCGCCCGAAACTCAAACAACTTACGGAACATGCCTGGCATCATGCCGGAGATCGGATTGACACGCAGTGTTGGGCCGCTCGCCGGCCCGGAAATATCGAAGGTGTAGGCGAACAAGCCTTCGTTGTTCGGCGTGCCGAGGAAAAAGAGCGCCCGCCCCGCCGCCTGATTGAGCCCATAAGCCGGGATGTAGCTGCCGCGCAGCCGCACGGTATTGCCGGAATAATCGAGCACACCTTCACAAGTCGCGCCGATCGAGTCGCCGTAAATCAGCGCCTCCCGGATCGCGAATTTCCCCGGCGTGCGATTGAACGTGACTTGCAGACGGTGGAATGGCAGACCGACACTCGCGCGATTGGCATCCTGCTGCACGCCAACTAGGCGGTCGAGCCCCGGTTCACCCTTGATCGAAAATCCGCGCACCTGGATCGTGCCCTCTTGCGCCGAGCCATCGAAGCGCGGTGCATCCACAAGGATCCAACTGTCGCCTCCCTGAATCTTGGCGTAGTAGTCGGCGAAGCGAAACAAAGCGCCGGCGTCGCTCGTCGAAATATAGAGCGCAGGCCTGCCGCCTTCGCGCGTACGCAAATCACCGACCAAGGTGCCATCACGACCTATCTTGCCGAGCAACGCGAAGCTGCGGATCTCGGCGTTACGACGCAGAATGCGAAGATCGAGTTGACGGATGACTTCGCCGTTGTTGCCGCTCGCCGCGCCGATTTTCACTTCGAGATCCATGTCGTGCGGTTTGTACTTCTTACCTTGCACCGGACCGGTTTGAACCGAGCCCTCGGTCATGCGTTTCATCAAGCCGCGTACATCCAGTACGTCGCCGCGCACTGTGGCTCTCAGAATGCCATCGCTCGTACGATCAGCGCGCAGGGTGGCTTTGTCGCCGTCCGAGAGCTGGAAGCTCGGAAAGTTCGCCGACACCACATCCCCATCCGGCTCGATCTCCAAAGTGCCGCGTAATAGGGCTCCGGAGCCGGAAACGTTCAGATCGTCGATGCGGAAGTTCCGATCGCGATGTGAAAGTTTGAATGTCGCGCGCGCCGGACGGCCCGGCGATTTCGACCAACCGGGCACCAAATCGGCGATTTTGGCGCTGCCGAGATCGGCATCGACTTCGGTACGGCTCTCGTTTTTGGCGTTGATCTGGCCCGTCGACTTGATCGCCACCGGCCCGGTCAACCACGGTGCAAGATCGAAGCCCGCGCGAGCGCGCGCCGCATCGTCGAGCGTCGTCGCAAGCTTGAAGGTCGCATCGTTGGTCTCGCGCGAACGCTTGTATTCGAAAGCCGCCGCCGCGCCCGCGACCTTACCGTCGCCTTTCACGCTGAGTTCGGCCGTCGTGACGGTGAGCCGCGCATTCATGCCTTCGACGCGCTGGCCATTCACGACATTGTCGCTCGCGAAGTTCGCAAGGTTGACGTCGAACGTATAGTTCAACTCGTCCTTGCCCGGATCGCGCTTGAAGATGAGATCGAAATTGGCCGATGCGCTCACCGTTCCCTTCGTCGAGGGAACGTCGAACGTAATGCCAAGCGCGCTGCGGAGCGGATCCTGATTGACCGTTTCGGCAATCGCGTCAGCGGGCCCGCTGAAACGATACCGGATGGTGCCGCGCGGATTGGGCGGCGCATGGTTGGCGACATCCAGCGAGCCGTCGCTCAGATTAAAGCGCCGCCCGCTCTTGGTCTCGATAACCGCCTTCGGAATCTTCACGCTTACCGTGCGGCCCGTAACGAGCGCATTGACCTCCGCCTCGCGCACCGGCGGCAGGTCGCCGAGCGGACGGAATTCGCCGCCGACGATATTGGCGGTGATCTTCACTGCCTCATCGGGCAATTCGACGTTCGGCACGCCGACCTTGTCGAGCGGCATGTTCACCGCGAGCAGAAAATCCTTGATCAAGCCGTGGTCGACATGATCGACGATCCAGGTGCGAGCGCCGGGCGCGATCGGCGCCGGCCACAAACGCTTCGCCGCCGATACCGGCAGCTGATTGGCGGCGATACCGAGCGAGAGCGTCGGTGAAGAGCCGCCGAACGCCACGTCACCGGAAAGCGCGAGGCTCGCAGTCGGGCCGCCGATCGTCCCGCTATCGATGGTAATGCGCCCGGCCCCCGGATCCCATCCGCCCTTCAATTCGATCTGGTCGAGGACGAGCGCCGGCTCCTGCGGCGTGCCGACGCCGAGCTGCGCCTGCCCTCGGAAAATCGAAACCGGCCACGGGTGATGCGGCTCCTTCGGCGCTTCGACGATGGCCTGCAGGCCGATGCGATTGGGACCGGCCTGCGCAATGATCGGGCCGAAGAAGATCGCCTGCCGGTTCGGATTGTATTCGGCCTGCACCTGGATCGCGTCGAGCGCGATCTTGGAATCTTCATCGCTCGAATTGTTGATGACACCGGGGCCTGCCGAAAGGCGCAAGCCCGCCCCGATCAGGCGGCCGTCCTGCGCGATATGCGCACGCAGCAATCCCGATATCCGTGAAGTGACCGAAAGCTGATTGCTGGTGATGCCGGCCGCCAGCATGATGTCTTCGGGCGAGACGTCGCGCGCCAGCACGTCGATCGCCCGCACGCCTTCTTGCAATGCGCCGATGGTGGCGTTGATGCTCCAGGCGTCCCCTGCGTTGCCGGAGCTGAGCGACATCGTCACGCCGCCTTCGGGCGGCCGCGCGACAAGAAAGTTGGTGTTGGCGAAAATCCAGCGCCGCTGCTGCTTGGCGCTCTCGACCACCAGCGTGCCCTGCTTCAGTCCGACTTCCGAAAGCGCAATGCCGTCGAGCCCGCTGCGCTCCAGACGATCGAGCCATGCCGCGAGTTCAGGATAGACGAACGGAACGGAGGCCGGTGCGTTCGCTGCCTTGCCCGGCAGCGACAAATCCTTGCCGGCGCGCGGCACGGTACCCTCAGCCGCGGTTGAAGTCCTGGTATTGGCTTTGGCCTGATCCTGATCGGTGAGTCCGATGCGGCCGTGCTCGTCGATCCTGAGCGTCATGATCGCGTCGATCAGGTCGATGCGCCGGGCGCGGAAATTGCCGACCAGCATGCCGCTGTCGAGCACGATCTCGGCGCGCGGCGCGGTCGCGATGGTGGCGTTCTGGCGGCTGCGGATCGCGATATTATTGACGACCAGCACCGGCTGGCCGCTCGCGTTGGTGCCGAAATGGGTATGGCCGATCCGGACGCGGGTGCCCTCGCCGAGCTTGGCTTCAAGCGCGCGTTTGACGATCGGCCGCGCGACGTCGAACGGCAGCCAGCCGCTGATCATGATCGCATAGAGCGAGCCGACGATCGCGCAAACGATCGCCGTGATCTTGAGCGCGGAGACTTTGCTGTTTCGCTTGCAGAACAAGGCAAGGCCGAAGCGGCGGCACCAAGCCGTTATGCCGCCGCGCCGCCGGGGCGAGCGGGCTGCGTGGGGGTGCGGGTGCCGGGGTGGCACATTCGCGTGGCCATGATCGTGAGCATGGCCGTGGCCTTGCCCATGGTCATGCGCATGCGACCCCGGGTGCTGCGTTTGAGACGCGTGCCCTTGAGATGCGTGTCCGTGGAGAGGAGCCTGCGATCCCCCTCCGCGTGGCCCTCCCTGGGAATTCCTCGAATTCATGCGCGCGCCAGTCTCAAATCTGTCCCTCTCGCGCCAAAGCGCTGGATCGGCCCCCACCGTCCACCGCCTGTATTCACGCGGAACCCTGTATATTGTGCCCAATCAAAGCGGGAAAGGCGACGAAAGGAAGGCTGATGGCGGAAATCCTGAACCCCGGCGACAAGGCGCCCGCCTTCGCCTTGCATCGCGAAAACGGCGAGAAAGTCTCCCTGCAATCGCTGCGGGGCAGCAAGGTCGTGCTGTATTTCTACCCGCGCGCCAATACGCCCGGCTGCACCCAGGAGGCAATCGCCTTCAACGGCAAGCGCAAGGACTTCACCAGGGCGAATACGGTGATTCTCGGGGTCTCCGCCGACCCGCTCAAGGCGCAGGAGAAATTCCGGGACAAATACGAGATTGCCTTCCCGCTCCTCTCCGACGAGACGCATAAGATGCTCTCCGCCTATGGCGCGTGGGGCAAAAAGAGCCTCTACGGCAAAACCTTCCTCGGGGTGAAACGCATGACATATCTGATCGACGAGAAAGGCGTCATCGTCCGGGTGTGGCCGAAGGTGAAGGTCGCCGGCCACGCCGAAGAGGTACTTGCCGAAGCACGTGCCATTTGAATCAATCCCTTGAGCCCGTGTGAACCCGAAACGTTGACGTCTCGTTAACCGAAGCGGTCTTTGATCCAGGCTCGCGTCACTTTCTGGGTCCGGGTTCGAGAGCTTCATGACGTCTTCCGCGTTCGACCGGCGACATGCGCAACATCATTCGCGCGAACACACGCCTGCGCCGCGGCGGCGCAAGCCGTTATCGCGCGGCGCGAAACTCGCCGCCGCGTTCGGCGTCGGCGTTCTGTTTCTGTGGTCGAGCTTCACCGCCTTCTATCTTCTATTTCGCGACGACGCGCTGCACCTCATCGCCGCGCATCAGACCGAACTCGTGCGCCAATACGACGCGCAGATCGCGGCCCTCCAGACACAGGTGCAGCGGCTGCAATCCCTGAAGCTCGTCGAGCAGGAGCGCGTCGATCGCAAGGTCTCGGAACTTGCCCGCAAGCAGGCGATCGTCGAGGAGCGCCAGGAGACGCTCGCCAAGCTCGAACAGAAAACCGTACGCGAAGCACCGGCGCCTTCGCCGACGCTGCGCGGCCCCATGCCCGATACCTTCCCGGTGTTAGAGCGCGAGACGCCAAAGCCCTCGCCGATTTCCGGCGAGACATCGCTCGAGACATCGCCCGCGCCGCTGCGCTCGACGAAGACGCGTGCCTCGATCAACCTCGCGGTTCTCGACCGTTCACGGCCGATGGAAACCCGGCTCGCAGTGCTCAGTGAAGGATTGGCGCGCATCGAAAGCAGACAACAGGAAGCGATCCTGCGCACGACCGATAAACTCGCCGACAGTGAATTGCGTGCCCGCGCCGTGCTTGCCGATCTCGGTGTCGCAGCGCCCGCGACCAAGCTCACGACCAAGCTCATGGCCGCCGCCGGCGGCCCGTTCATCCCGCTCGTGAAGCCTGACGCTTTCGACCAGAAGCTCACCAAAGCCAGAGAAGCCGCGGCCAATCTCGGCAGCCTCGATGCCGTACTCGATAGCCTGCCGGTGCGTTTCCCGGTGCCGCGCCAGTCCGAAATCACCAGCGGCTTCGGCGCGCGCGCCGATCCGTTCTTTCACCAACTGGCGCTGCATTCCGGCGTCGATTTTCGCGGCCAGCCGGGCGAACTCGTGCGCGCCACCGCCGCGGGCCGCGTCACGAACGCGAGCTATCAGGGCGGCTACGGCCTGATGGTCGAGATCGACCACGGCAAGGGCTTCGTTACCCGCTACGGCCATCTATCGGCGATCGAGGCCAATACCGGCGACATCGTGCAGCCGGGTGAAGTCGTCGGCCGTATCGGCACGACCGGACGTTCAACCGGGCCGCATCTTCATTACGAAGTACGGATTGCCGGCGAAGCCACCGATCCCGTGCGCTATCTGCGTGCCGGCGAGCGGCTCGACGGCGTGATGAGCATTACCGCGCCGAAACCGGGCATCCGCGCTGCGGCGAAAACGCGATTCATTTCCGCCGATTAGCCGCGCGCGCTCACGCCGAGCGCAAATGTTTTAGCGGCGTTTGCTCACAATCTGATTCAAGAGCCAGCCCCAAACGAATGGAACCCGGTCTCGGGGAAGACCGGGTTCCCTACCGGGCAATCGGGGGTAAGGGCGGTGGGGGGATGACGCCCGGCAGGTTCGCGTTCGCGAACATCCAAACAACTCTCTGCCCGGTTGGCAGTTCCCGCCCCGCCGCATGATTTTTTGAGTCCCGAAAAACAGCGGCCCGCCAGGCATGCCTGACGGGCCGGAACTCAGGTTAGCGAAAGCGTCGAATTACTTCTTGGCCTTCTTCGCGGCCTTCTTGCCGCTCTTCTTCGCCTTCTTGGCCTTCTTCGCCTTCTTGTCGCCGACGTAGCACATCAGGTTCTTCGACTGGCAGGTGGCGCGAGCGGCTTCCTTGCTCTTGCCGGTCGCGGTGCAGGTGCCGCGCGGCATCGGAACCGGCGCGATCGCCGGGCACGAAATGTTGAAGGTGTAGGACTTGGCTTTCGGCGCCTTCTTGGCGTCAGCCGAGGTGCCGGCGAACGCGAGGACGAGCGCTGCGGCCGCAGCGGTCAGAATCAAACGCATATGGGTAACTCCCCCTGTTTATCGTGCCCTTCTCACGGGCACGTGAACGACGATTCCAGACCGCCTATGGGGGCGTCAACGAAATAGCGATGCTGCGTCGCAGAAATTCGCTTCGGCGTCATGAAATTTTCAATTCACGACGCCGAAGCTGAACAGGCGTTCAGAAAACTAGGAAAATTTACTCCACGACCGCGCCCGACGCCTTCACGACCGGCGCCCATTTCGCGGTCTCGGACTCGATGACTTTCTGGAAATCATCGGCCGAACCCTTGAGGGGCGTGCCGCCGAGCTTGGCGAACTTCTCGACCCACACCGGATCGTTCAGCATCGCCTGAACGGCGGCGTTGATCTTGTCGACGATTTCGCGCGGCGTCGCCTTCGGCACACCGATGCCGAAGCGTGCGGTCGCTTCATAGCCCGGCACGGAGTCGGCGACCGGCGGCAGATCGGGGAAGCCCGGATCGCGCGTCGTCGAGGTGACGGCGAGCGCGCGCACCGCACCCGAGCGGATGAAGCCCGCCGACGACGGCAGGTTGTCGAAGATCACCTGCACCTGGTTGCCCATGATGTCGGTGAGCGCGGGGCCCGCACCCTTGTACGGAATGTGCGGCATGTCGCAGCCGGTCATCGTGCGGAACAGGATGCCGGAGAGATGCACCGAAGTGCCGGCACCGGAAGATGCGAGATTGATCTTGCCCGGATTCTTTTTGCAGTAGTCGATGAATTCCTTGACCGTCTTCGCCGGGAAGTCCTTGTTGATGACCATGACGTTCGGCGTGCTCACGATACCGGCGACGCCCTGGATATCCTTCGGCAGGTTGAACTTCAGGTTCTTGTAGAGCGAAGTGTTGATGTAGCTCGCCGGGTTGACCAGGAGCCAAGTGTAGCCGTCTGGATCCGAACGGACGACGAACTCGGCACCGATGTTGTTGCCGCCGCCGGGCTTGTTCTCGACGACGATCTGCTGGCCGAGTTTCTCCGAGAGATATTGCGCGGAAAGCCGCGCGAGCACGTCCGTGGTGCCGGCCGGCGTATAGGGCACGACCCACTTGATCGCGCGCGTCGGATAATCGACCGCCGCGGCGGGACCCGTGGCAAAACCGATGGCCGCGGCCGTCGCGGCGGTAGCGGCAAAAAGGCGAACGATATTCTTTACTTGCAACTTCACTTGCAATTCCTCCCGGTGATGAACTCTCAAACTGCCGCGCCTTGGCGACGCGTTCGCCCCGATGGTATCGCAACCGGAACGAGGAGCAATATCCGGTTTTTGTTGCAACGCGGCTAGTTGCCAGTCAGCGTAAACGAATCGAGGAACCGCCGCGCTTCCGGCGTCTCGGCATAGCCTTTCGGGCCCATAACATTGACCTGATACATGCGGTGGTCGGCGAGTACCACGCGCAGCGTGCCGAAATAGCCGTTACCCTGGTATTGGATGCGCCGCGCGGGATAAGCGCCGACATTCTCGCGCGTCTCGCCTAGAAGCTTCGCGCCCATTGTTTTCATTGCTGTATCGCGCACGGCGTCGAGGTGCTTGTCGCCCTCCTCCTTCTTGCGTTCGCCGACGAGATCGCTCGCCATGGCGAGCATGGCGCCCGCCTTGCCGTCGCCGCTCTTGTCGCGGCTGAAGGCGAAGCCGTGCATCTTCTGGCCCTGCGTGCCGAACGAGTTTTCGATCGTCTCGGGCTTGCCGGGCATCTCGATCGCAAAGCCCCCGTTCTCGGACCGATAGGATTGCCAATTTGCGGGCTGCGGATCGGCTGAGGCCGGCGATGCAGCACCGAACCCGAAAACCAGCGCAAGCACGAGCGTGCCTCTGGCCAACGTCATGAATTGCATCTTGTCCTCTTGCGGAAATTCAGGATGGCGCGATCAGGCGCCTTTCCGGGGTCATGCTTTAGCGCGCGTGGCCGTCATAGACCACTTTGCCGAACAGGCCGAGCAGAACGACGACGAGCACGATGAAGACCCGCCAGAACCAGCCGGGGACGATGTAATCCAGCACGGCGGCGATCCCGCAGGCAGCGAGAAACAGGCCGGCGACGGCCATCAGAATGCGGGACTTTGAGGACTCTGTCCTGACGATGTGCATGGCTCCAAAGCCAAACATGGCTGACGATTCCGGAATCGACGCAGCCAAACACGCCCTTCCCGCCGCCGCCACGCGACAAAAATGCGCAAGCGCATTCGCCGCACCGTCGGTGTTCCATCTTCGGTACTCTTATTAAGTGTGCTTTGGATAAGCGAAATTGCCGAAGCTGCAGCTCCCCAGGCTTCACGCCTTTCGCCACACGCTGGCGAACCACGGTTGCTGCTCGCGCGGCTTGCCCTCGGGCCGAAAGAAGTGCGCAAGCTCCGTGAAGCCTGCGTCACGCATATAGCGCTGCCAGGTTTCGGGCCGGTGATAGGCGCCGTAGCGGCCGTCGGGATGCGTCGTCTCAATGTCGTTGCCGTGCGGGATCGAGCTGAACAGCACGCCGCGCGGCTTCAGCGCCGCGTGCAACTCGGAAAGCACGCGCGGCAATTCCGGCGGCGGCACATGAAAGAGCACGGCATTGGCGAAGATGCCGTCGAAACGCGCGGGCGGCAGATCGAGCGCGAGAAAATCCTGCTCCCACACTTCACAACAGGAATGCTCGCGCGCCATGGCGGCGAGCGCCGCCGCGCCTTCGACGCCGATCGCTTCATGGCCGAGATCGCGGAATGTCTTGAGGTCTCTCCCCGGCCCGCAGCCTAGATCGAGGAGTGCAAACGGCGGCGAGCCTTCGATCGCATCCAACAGCGCCGCAACGTTCTGGCGCACATCGTGGTCGCGCGTGCGCTCCCAGAAGGTTTCAGCGTTGCGGTCATAATAGGCGAGCGTACGCGGGTCCCGCGCGCCAGGAATGGTTTTCTTCATCGGCGGCGATAATAGCGCGGCTCGTTACTCCGCCGCCACCGGTTTTGCGCTGCGCCGCGCGAGCCATTGGGTTGTCGCCACCCCGCCAACAATGATCGCGCCGAGGATGTCGGTCCTGATCCCCGGCTCGATCAGTAGCAACCCGCCGACCACGAGCGCCGCGCTTTGCCACAGCCGCGAGTGGATAAGGAAATAGCCGTGCAGACCGGCGGCGAAGATCAGGACGCCGAATGCTGCCGTGCATGTGCTCCAGATGATTGTCGGCCAGTCGCCGATCATCAGGAGCGCCGGTTCATAAACGAACATGAACGGGATGATGAAGCTCGTCGCCGCGATGCGAACCGCCGCAAGACCCGTCGCCCAGATGTCCGACTTCGAGATGCCGGCCGCCGCGAACACCGCGAGCGCGACCGGCGGCGTGATCGCCGAGAGCACCGCGAAATAAAACGCGAACATATGCGCCGCCGGAATAATGACGCCGAACTTGACGATGGCCGGCACCAGAAGCGCCGTCATGATGATGTAAGCCGGCGTCGTCGGCATGCCCATGCCGAGCACAATGCCCGCGATCATGGTGAAAATCAGCGCCAGCAGCAGGTAGTTCTGCGCGAGATGAATGACGTATTGCGTGAAGACGATGCCGAGCCCGCTGATCGTCACGACGCCGATGATGACGCCCGCCGAAGCGCAGGCGAGTGCGACAGCGAGCGAATTGCGCGCGCCGTCGGCGCAGGCGCCAATGAAATTGCCGAGCGTCACATAATGACGCGTCGATTTACGCAGGAAAGCAACCGGAAAGCAGGCGACGGTGCCGGCGAGCGCCGCCATCGGCGCGCTGTAACCCGAATACATCACGAACAGAATGGCGATCACCGGCAGGAACATGTGGCCGCGCTC
Source organism: Xanthobacteraceae bacterium (assembly GCA_035555855.1). GTDB lineage: Bacteria > Pseudomonadota > Alphaproteobacteria > Rhizobiales > Xanthobacteraceae > Palsa-892. The sequence continues at coordinate 57,201 of DATMGD010000002.1, read as the reverse complement.
GCGCATCACATTGCGCATCTTCGGCAGCTCGGAGCGCGGCACGCCGACGAGGCCGCGTCGCTTGGCCTCGAAATGCACGGCGGCAAAACAGGCGACGTAATAGAGGATCGCCGGGATCATCGCCCAGATCACGACCTGCCCGTAGGAGACGCCGATAAATTCGGCCATGACGAAAGCGGCGGCGCCCATGATCGGCGGCATGATCTGGCCGCCGGTCGAAGCGACGGCTTCGACACCGGCAGCGAAGTGCGCCGGGAAGCCCGAACGCTTCATCAGCGGAATGGTGATCGGCCCGTCCACCATGACGTTGGCGACGGCGCTCCCCGAAATCGTCCCGAACAGCGAGGACGATACGCACGACACCTTGCCCGGCCCGCCGGCGGTGTGGCCGGTCAGACTCATGGCGAAATCCATGAACAGTTGCCCGGTGCCGGTGCGCTCCATGAAGGAGCCGAACAGCACGAAAATCAGCACATAGGACGCGGAAACGGAGAGCGGAATGCCGAAGATGCCTTCCGTCGTCATGTAGAGTTGATCGAGCAGCCGCTGCGGCTCGAGATGCGCGATGAAGAGGCCGTAGATCAGGAAGACGACCGCCGTAATCGGCAGCGCAAGACCGATGACGCGGCGCGTGCCTTCGAGCACCATGACCGTCATCAGAATGCCCATCGCCATATCCATCGGCGTGAGATCATCCACGTAGAAGATGCGGTTGATGATGTAGTCGTAGTTGACGAAGAGATAGAGGATCGGCGTGATCGCGAGGATCAGCAGCGCATAATCGGAAAGCGACGGCAGCCCCTCCACTTCGCCGTTCCAGCGATGCAGGAGGAAGACCAGCACGATCGCGAACATCAAGTGAGTGCCGCGGAAGATCACCGCTTCCGGTGTGCCGAAGACGATCGCCCAGACATGATAGGCGACCATCGCGACGGAAATTGCCGTGATGGCGCTGAGCACGATCCGGGCGTAGCTGCTCTTAAGCTCCGCTGTCATTTCCATCCCCCTCAGTCTGGAATTGCCGTCCCCAAACAGCACACAGAACACCATCAGCCCGGCGCGGCGCTCCCACCCCAGGAAACGCGGCGCCGGGCAAGGCGCTTACTTACCGGCGAGCTTGACGCCCTTTTCCTTATAAAACTTGGCGGCGCCTGGATGGAACGGAATGCCGATATTCTCCGCCATCTTTTCCGGCGTGAGATCGGCGATCGGTTTCGCCACGGTCGCCATCGTTGCGGTGTTCTCGGACAAGATCTTGGTCATCTTGTACACGAGATCTTCGGGCAGCTTGCACGACACGACAATATGCGTCGCGTAGCCGATCACCTTCACGTCCTTATCCTGCTTCGGATAGGTGCCTTTCGGAATGGTGATGAGGTTGTAGCCCGGATTGAGCTTCTTCATCTTCTCGATGCTGTCGGACTGATCGACCATCTTGATGTCGCGCGCAGCGGCAAGGTCCATGATCGAGCCCGCCGGAATCTGCGTGCCGAGCCCGAACGCGACGGCGTGACCGTCCTTCATCTGGTTCACCGAGTCGGTGTAGCTGACGAAGCTGACCTTCACATCGCTGTACTTGATGCCGTTCACCTCGAGCAGCTGCCGGGTGATCAACTCGCCGGTGTTGCCCTTCTGCTGGGTCGTCACCGACTTGCCCTTGAGGTCAGCGACTTTATTGACGCCGGAGTCGGCGTTCACCGCGAGCTGATAGTACTGAGGATAAAGTGTCGCGAGATTGCAGACGTTGGTGGTGGCCTTCGGATAAGGCGGCCGGCCAGCGAGGCCATCGACGGTCGAGATCGAATTGCCGAAGCCGACGTCGGCCTTGCCTTCATCGACACCGCGCACATTGGCGATGCCAGCGCCCGGGAAGGTCTGGATCGCGAGGCCCGGAATGCCTTTTTCCCACATATCCTTGAGTTGCCCGCCCAACGGAATCCACGAACCGCCCTGAGGGCCGGTCATGATCTTGAGTTCCGTAGATTGAGCGGCGATCGGCGCGGCAAGAATACAGATTGCCGCGAAGCCGAGTGTTTTAAGACTCGTGGTCTTCATCGCTTCCTCCTAAACCGGCTGATTGGCGAGCCGGTGTTTGATTTTCTTATGTTTTATGCAGGAAGATTACGCATCAAACCGGCACCGATACAAGCCGGAATGCGGGCGGTAAGCAGCGAGGAATCGCAATTCCCGAGTCTTTGCAGCCGGTTATTTTTCCGCGCTGCAAAACAGAGTCTTCAAGTTAAAGATGAACAACAAGTGTGGCGCACAATGAGCGTGCCGCAATGAGCGCGCTATGCCGGCTTGTCGAGCCCTTTGCCGCGCGCCTCATCGCGCAGTGCGCGGCGCAAAATCTTGCCCACATTCGTCTTTGGTAGCTCATTGCGGAATTCGATGTGCCGCGGCCGCTTGTAGCCAGTGAGCTTGTCCTTGAAGTATTCGCGCAGCGCCGACTCAGTAAGTGTCGGGTCCTTGCGGACAACGAAGAGCTTCACCGCCTCCCCGGTGTGCTCGTCCGGTACGCCGATGACGGCCGCCTCCAGCACGCCCGGATGGTGCGAAGCGATATCCTCGACCTCGTTCGGATAGACGTTGAAGCCCGAGACCAGCACCATGTCTTTCTTGCGATCGACGATCCTGACCTGGCCCTTCTCGTCCATGATGCCGATGTCGCCGGTGCGGAAGTATCCGTCCTTCGTCATCACCGCCGCGGTGTCCTGCGGGCGCTGCCAGTAGCCGGCCATGACCTGCGGCCCGCGCGCGCAAATCTCGCCCGCGTCGCCGAGCGCGAGGTCGTTGCCCGCCTCGTCTTTGATCGCGAGGTCAGTCGAAGGCAGCGGCAGGCCGATAGTGCCGGTGTATTCGGTGTTGTCTGCGCGATTGCAGGTCAGCACCGGCGAAGTTTCGGAAAGACCGTAGCCCTCGATGATCGGCGTGCCGGTTTTCTTGAACCATAACTCCGCGACGGCGCGCGTCACCGCCATGCCGCCTGCATTCGCCGCACGGAATTGCGAGAAGTCGATCTTATCGAAGTCGGGATGATGCAGGAGACTGTTATAAAGTGTGTTCACGGCAGGGAAGCAGGAGATTTTGTATTTCGAGACGTCGTGGATCAACGATTTCAGATCGCGCGGGTTGGCGATGAGAATGCACATGCCGCCGTTCTTCAACGTCAGGAAGAAGCACGCGGTCAGTGCGAAGATATGATAGAGCGGCAGCGCGGTGACGCAGATGAACGGCGCATCGCTTTTCAGCGCCGGTTGCAGCCAGACATCGCACTGTAAAGTGTTCGCGACGACGTTTTTATGCGTGAGCGTCGCGCCCTTCGCAACGCCCGTGGTGCCGCCGGTATATTGCAGGAAGGCCGTATCCTCCGGCGCGATGTCGGGCTCTTTTAGCGTGTAATTGCCGCCCTCCTTGAGCGCCGTGTTGAAGCGCACGGAATTCGGCAAAGAATAATCCGGCACCAGTTTCTTGATGTGGCGGACGACGAAGTTGACGATCGCGCCCTTGAGGCCGAGCATTTCGCCGAGCGAGGTGACGATGACGTATTTCACCTTGGTCTGCGGCAAGGCTTCTTGCAGCACATGCGCGAAATTCTCGAGCACGATGATGGCTTCGACGCCGGCGTCATTCAGCTGATGTGTGAGTTCGCGCGGCGTATAGAGCGGATTGACGTTGACGACGACATGGCCCGCGCGCAGCACCGCAGCCATCGCCACCGGATATTGCGGCGTGTTCGGCATCATGATCGCGACCCGCGCGCCGCGCCCGAGGCCGCGCGATTGCAGCCAGGCTGCAAGCGCGCGCGAAGCCTTGTCGACTTCCCTGAAGGTGAATTCCTTGCCCATGAAGGAATAGCCGGGGCGATCGGCGAACCGCTGGAAACAATCCTCGATCAAGGCTGCGACGGAGCGAAATTGTGCGGGATCGATCTCGGCGGGAACGCCGGGCGGATAGTGCTTCAGCCAGATGCGCTCCATCGCCTCCTCCGCGATTCCCGCTTCTTCATCGGGTCGCGTTCATCATGCCGGTTTCCGCGCGGCTGAAAAGGGCTTTCGCAGCCAAAACCGGCCCTTCGGCTGCCGCTATACAACTTGCCCGGCTTCGCGCAGGCTGAATCGACCCGACGCCGGGAACCTCAAAGGCCGGCGCGACTCTAATTCCTGCCTGAGCCTGCCAACCACAAAAGAACATCCCAGGGGAAACGATCATGAAAACGACCGTGAAGTTCGCTGCTGCGTTCTCGGCAGCGTGCCTTGCTACGTGCCTTGCCGGCGGTCTGTCAGCCGCGCAGGCACAGCAAAACAAGATGACCTTCTTCGTCACCAGCGTCGGCGTCGGCAAGGGTGCCGATCTCGGCGGCCTGAAAGGCGCGGACGCACACTGCCAGAAACTCGCGAAAGCCGCCGGCTCCAAAAAAACATGGCACGCTTATCTCTCGACACAGGGCAAGGGCGCGGTGAACGCGCGCGACCGCATCGGCAAAGGCCCGTGGCAAAATGCCAAGGGCGACGTGATCGCCAAGAACGTCGCCGATCTGCACAGCGACAACAACAAGATCAACAAACAAACCGCGCTCAACGAAAAAGGCGAAGCCGTCAACGGCCGCGGCGACCAGCCGAACCGCCACGACATGCTCACCGGCTCGAAGCCGGACGGCACCGCCTTCCCTGCCGACAAGGATATGACCTGCAAGAACTGGACGAGCAGCACCGACGGCGCGGCGATGCTCGGCCATCACGATCGCATGGGGCTGCGCGACGACGCGCCATCGAAATCGTGGAACTCGTCGCATCCCTCGCGCGGGCCGCAGGGCAGCACCACAGGCGGATGCTCGCAGTCCGATCTCAAGGGAACGGGCGGCGACGGCCTGCTCTATTGCTTCGCGGTGAAATAACCGCTCGCCGAACGAACGGCCGGGCACGCAGCCCGGCCGTTTAGCGCGGTTCCCGGTCAACTAAATTTTGCAGCCGACCCTATAGGGGACTTCCCCTCTCTCCATTTGCCCCTACATGTAGTTTCCATTCTCAAGGGCACGGCCATGCGAGAGACGATCACCGTTTCGATTCCCCACCAGCTCGGCAAGGACGAGGCGCTGCGGCGTATCAAGGGCGGCATCGACGACGCCCGCACCAAGTACGCCAGCATCCTCTCAGTGCAAAAGGCCGACTGGAGCGGCGACACGCTCGCATTCCAGGTCAGCGCCGTCGCGCAGCAAGTCTCCGGCACAATCCAGGTTGAGGAGCGCCATGTGAAGCTCGACGTCGAGCTGCCGTGGCTATTGGCGAAGGTCGCCAAGGTCATCGTGCCTGCCGTGCAGAAAGAAGGCACGCTGCTTCTGGAGAACAAGAAGAGCTAGATCGCCCTCACTTTATCGCTCTCACTTTATCGCTCTCACCTGGCGCGGCTGGCCGAGTGCGCACTCGAGCCCCTTGCGGTCCCATTTTGCGAGGTTCGCCGCCGCTTCATAAGTGCTTTGCAGAAATTCCATCAGCGCCGCGTCGGGATCGCTCGCGTTACGCACGGCGTCATACGGCAAAATGAATTCGCCGAGATCCTTGCTGAAGAAAGCCTCCGCCGGCGCAACCTTCGCATCGGCAAAACCGTCCGGCGCGGGATAGGCGTAAGAATAGAACGCCGGATAGTCGATCGGCCCGCCGCCGCCCGGCCAGAAGCCCGCGCTCGACACTTCGTGCGAATAGGCTTCCTGCGCGACATTATTCGGCAAATTCGGAACACCGCCGGGATGCTTCGGCGCAGTACGGCCCGAGAAGCGCGTCACCGCAAGATCGAAGCTGCCCCAGAAAAAATGCACGGGGCTGGATTTGCCAATGAAGCCGGAGCGGAATTTCGAGAACACCAGATCCGCCGCGAGCAGCACGCGCCAGAAACGATTGGCGTATTCGGCATCGTAGGACTTGTGCGCGGTGTCCTTGTCGAACGGCACGGCATCGGGAATTTCATTCGGCATGAGATTGATCGGGACATCGATGCCAAGATCTTTCAGCGAAACGACGACGCCCGCGTAGAACTGCGCGACCGACATCGGCTGCAGCGAAAACTCCCGCAAGCGCCCGTCGTTGGTTCGGATCTGCAGCACATGGTCGATGAAATCGAAGCCGATCTGGAAGGCGCCTCCTTGCCACGGCATCGGGCCGGTCGTGAGCCCTCTCGCCGTCACATACAGCGTCACGTGCCAGGAGTGATTGAGCCACGGCGTCTGCGCCAGCCTGATCTTGCCGATCACCTGCGTCCAGAGGTGCAGCGTGTCGCGGGTTTCTTTCCATGCCGCGTAAGGAAGTTCAGGCCAGCGATCGATGATGTTCCTTGCCATTGGTCCTATATGACGGGCCGCGGCGCTTTGGGCAATGCGACTTTCTCGCGTCGAAAGCCACATGCGCACGAAAAAGCGCCCGGTTTCCCGGGCGCTTTCCAATCATTACTGCGGGCAGCCCCGCATATCCTCGGTGACGGCGCAAAGCTGATAGCGGGCCTGGCACGAGGCGCGCGCCTCTTCCTTGGACTTGCCCTGCGCGGTGCAGGCCGTCGCGCTCGGCGGCAGCAGGCAGCGCGCACAGAAGGTGTAGCTCGGGCTCGTCAGCTTGCGCCAGGTGCGTTTCACTTTTTGCGTGAGCGTTTCATTGTTCTGTTGAACGAGCGTAACATGCGTGGCGTTCGCGGCAGGTACCGAAGATGCCGGCGCGGCAGAAAGCGGCGCAAGCGTTCCGAGCAGCAACGCGCCGGCGGCAATGACCGAAACAAATCGCATCGTAACCTCCTGATGAAAAACCCAGCGGGAGCTACAACGCAGTTTGGGTGAAAAAGTTGCTTCAGTGATCTTCGGACGCGTAAGGCGCTTCAATCGAGAGGCCGATGAACGGCCGCTTCGTGTGTTTTTCAAGATTGCTGTCGAGCAACTGACTGCTCGGGATGTTCTTGTCGGCGTTGAAGCGGCGTTCGGTTTCCAATCCAAACGTGCCGCCGTTCAAAGGAACGCGGCCGAATGAGATCTCGTCTTCTCCCTTTATTCGCCACGACGGCCGCGTCTCGCCCGGCCGCTGACGGGGCTCGTTGAATTTCGCCGACTTATGCGGATCATAGGACCAGGTGCCGGGCGACACATATTCCCGGATCGGCGGCAGCGCGACCTGCGGATTAAAAGCCACGGTCGCGCCACCTACCGCATCGGCATCAAAATAAAGACTCGCGCGCGAGGGAGATTCCGCTATCGCGGGGGAGAAACCAGACACCGCCATCAAAACCGCCGCCAGACCCGAACGCAAGGTCATGTCTCGTTTCCGTCGCCAATACCGATGACCATCGTGCGTAAAATTTCGGCAGACTCAAGGCAGCCGATTCAGTCCGCCTTTTTCCAGATTTCCGAGCGGCAGAATAACGCGAGCACGCAGCCTTCGAGTTTCAGGGCGGAAGCATTCTGCACCTTGAGCGAACCGGTAAAGGTATTGCCGTCCTCCGGATTATAAAGCGCACCCTTCCACACGCCTGTCCCGCCCGGCTTCATACCGAGGATGATGTTGAGACCGAGGATCGACTGCGTGCGCTTGCTCGCATCTTTGTTGAACTTGTCGATCTTCGGCTGGCCGGTGTCGGGGTCGTTCGGCTCCTTCAGCCAGATGATGCGGCCGCAATACATGCCGCCGCAATCGTAGATCTGGACCTTCGCCTCGCCGTCCTCGGTAAGCCATGTGCCGGCGGGGCCATCGGCGGCATGGGCCGGCACCGCCAGTAATCCCAGCGTGACGGCTGTCACAACACCGCAGAGCCTTTTCATGTATTTCTCCATCCAAGCGTAATGTCGGCGAAATTGGTATTCTCTTCTAACGATAGCGGGCGGAGACGGTTCATGAAACTTTCTTTCTCGGCACTCTCCCTACCGGCGCTTATCACCGCAGCATTGACCGCGGTCTTCCACATTTCCGCTGCTTTTGCGCAACCCGTAGCGGTGCAGGAAGCCGATCTCGACAAGTGGATCGCCAAGAACAACGCCTATGTGAAGCTCCTGAACGAGACGCTGCGCGCAAGCGACTCGTGGAACCGTTACACGAGTTGGGTGAATGTCGAGCGCGGGCCGACCGGCAAGGAGCGCATCATTTACGGGCTCTATTCGGTGAGTGCGTCGAGCGCGCGCGAGGCGATCGCGGGCGCCCGCAAGGCGGCAGAGAGCGAACCCGCCTCGCCTCCGCTCGATGCCGCCGCGAAGGAACTGGCGTCCGCCTTTGAAACCGTATTTCCGATCATGAACGAGGCGCACGATTATTACGACCGCAAGGATTACATGAGCGACAACGCTGCCGGTGCGAAACGTCTGCACGGCCAGCTCGTCCCGGCGAGCCGCGCCTTCATCGCGGCGCGCGCGAAAATGGATAAACTACAGGAAGAAGTGAAGGATCAGATCGACGCGCTCGAGCTTGCGCGCATCGAGAAGAAAGACGGCAAGCAATATCACTGGCACATGAAGCGCACGATGATCCTCGCCAAGAAGGCGGTCGATCTCATGCCGCAAAATCCGCGCCAGCCCGGCGACATGAAAGCGTTCGATGCAGCGATCGCGAAGCTCGCCGACGCGGCGCGCGAGTTCGATGCCTATGTGCGCGATAGCGGCAAGAGCAATTCGTTCGACAGCTATCCGCGCGACATCGTCGGGCGGCTGCGCGAATTGAAGGACAAGGTCGCCAAGGGCCGCGCCGACCCGACATTCTATTCGATGGACTACAACGGCGTCGTCTCGAGCTACAACATGATGATCAACATGGCGCGGATGCCGATGCTGGGGCGCTGAACTAACGCCGTTGCACGCCGTTAATGACGCCGGTGTGCGCGTTGGGATCGCTGTAACGCCACTGGCCGTTATTCATGCACTCGCCCCAGCGTTGCTGGCAGTCGGCATGGCACCAATTCATCTTGGAGCCGCCCTGCGCGGTGCAATGGCTGGCGCAGCGGTTCTTGTTGCTGGTGCAGGTGCCGGGTGCGGCAAATGCGTTCGTATCGAGGAGAAGTAGCGCAATCGCTCCGAGAAGCAGTCTTTTCATCGTGCCCTCCGTTGCTACGGGGGAGATTATACGACGAATTTACTCCACGTCCTCGACGTTCTCCGGGCCGCCGCCGAAGGTGCGGCGGGCAAGCTCGGCTTCCATGAATTCATCGAGATCGCCGTCGAGCACCTTGTCGGGGCTCGAGCTGGAGTGGCCGGTGCGGAGGTCTTTCACGAGCTGATAGGGTTGCAGCACATAGGAGCGGATCTGGTGGCCCCAGCCGATATCGGTCTTGGCCGCCTGCTCGGCCGCCGCCTTTTCTTCGCGCGCTTTCAATTCGCGCTCATAGAGTTTCGCGCGCAACATGCGCCAGGCCTCGGCGCGGTTCTTGTGCTGCGAGCGATCGCCCTGCGAGACGACGGCAATGCCGGTCGGAATATGCGTGAGGCGGACGGCGGACTCCGTCTTGTTGACGTGCTGGCCGCCCGCGCCGCCCGAGCGCATGGTATCGACGCGCACCTGGGATTCATCAATGTCGATTTTGATGTCGTCATCGACAACCGGATAGACGGTGATGCTCGAAAACGAAGTATGGCGCCGCGCGTTGGCGTCATACGGCGAGATGCGCACGAGACGATGCACGCCGGCTTCGGTCTTGAGCCAGCCGTAGGCGTTCTTGCCCTTGATTTCGAGCGTCGCGCCCTTGATGCCCGCGCCGTCGCCTTCGGCATAGTCGAGCGTGCTGATCTTGAAGCCGTGCTCCTGTGCCCAGCGCGTGTACATGCGCAAGAGCATCTCGGCCCAGTCCTGGCTTTCGGTGCCGCCCGCACCGGCGTGGACTTCCAGATAGGTGTCGTTAGCGTCGGCTTCGCCGGAGAGCAGCGCCTCGACTTGAAGCCGCGCCGTCTCGGCGCGCAGCTTGGTGAGCGCCGCCTCGGCTTCCTTGACGATGTTGTCGTCTTTTTCGGACTCGCCAAGCTCGATCAGCTCGATGTTGTCCTTGAGTTCCTGGCCGATGCGGGTCAGCGACTCGAGCTGCTCGCCGAGCGAGGTGCGCTCCTGCATGAGCTTCGAGGCTTTCTGCGGGTCGTCCCAGAGCTTGGGATCTTCGGCAAGCGCGTTCAGTTCCGCGAGGCGTTTTTCGGCTCGTTCGACGTCAAAGCGACCTCCTCAGCAGCCCGAATGACTGCTCGATCTCTTCGACGATTTTCTGCGTTTCCGCGCGCATGATTCTGCTTCCTTGCGGGCGCTTCCTTAGCAAGCTCGGGGGGAAATGCAAATTTCCCTAAAACTTTAGCGAAGCCACAACCGCCGCGGAAACTTCCCCGCGCTAGGGTTCCGGCGCGACAGGAACCCTCATGCACGCGCCATCTCCCGCCTCCGCCCCTGCTCTCGAAATCCGCGGCCTGCGGAAACGCTTCGAGCGCCCGGCCGTGGATAACCTCGATCTCACCGTAAAGCGCGGCGAATTCTACGCGCTTGTCGGGCCGAACGGCGCCGGCAAGACGACGACGCTTCGCATGGTCGCGGGCCTGCTCTCGCCCGACGCCGGCGACATTTTCCTCGCCGGGATCGACGCGCGCAGCGACCCGGTCGCCGCCAAGCGATTGCTCGCGTGGGTCTCGGACGAGCCGATGATCTACGACAAGCTGACGCCGTTTGAGTATCTCGAATTCGTCGCCGGGCTCTGGCAGGTCGAAGCGAAAACCGCGCAGGCGCGCGCGCATGAACTCCTCGGGTGGCTTGGGCTCACGGCGCATGCGCAGGAGCGCTGCGAAGGCTTCTCCAAGGGCATGCGGCAGAAGGTGGCGCTCGCGGGCGCGCTCGTGCACGACCCGCAAGTCATCATTCTCGACGAGCCGCTGACCGGTTTGGACGCCGGCTCCGCGCGGCAGGTGAAGAGCGTGCTGCGCGAGCGCGTCAATGAAGGCGGCACCGTCATCATGACGACGCACATTCTTGAAGTCGCCGAGCGTATGGCCGACCGCATCGGCATCATCGCGCATGGCAAGCTGATCGCCGAAGGCACGCTGGAAGAGTTGCGCGTGCGCGCCCGCGGTACGGCAACGCTCGAAGATACGTTCCTCACGCTCGTTGCGGAACAGGCGGCGGCGTGAACACACCTGCCACTACTCTCTGGTTTGCGGCGCACGAATTGCGCCTCGCCTGGCGCGACGCCCTCGCCATGCTGACCGGCGGTAAGCGCAGGCGCGCCTATGTCGCAGGCATCGGCATCATCGGGTTCGTGCTGTTCATGCATGCGATGGCATTCCTGGGCCTTCGCAACGTGCCCGATATCGGCATGAACCCGTCGAAGACCGCGCTCGTCTTCATCTCGGGCTCGGCGCTCTTAGCGTTTGCGCTGATGATCTCGCAATCGATGGAGTCGGTGACGCGCGCATTCTATACGCGCTCGGACCTCGACCTTATCCTCTCATCGCCCGCTTCGGCGCGCCGATTGTTTTCGCTGCGCATCGTCATCATGGCGGCAGGCTCGATCATGATGGCGCTCCTGCTCGCCGGGCCGTTCATCAATGTGATGGCCTTCTGGCACGGCGCGCGCTGGCTGTCGGCTTACGGTGTGGTGCTGTCGATGGGCGCGGCTTCCGCCGCGCTTGCCGTCGGCTTCACTGTCGCGCTGTTTCGCACCATCGGTGCACGACGCACGCGGCTGATCGCGCAAGTCGTCGCCGCCATCATCGGCGCTGCTTTCGTCATCGGCTTGCAGGTCGGGGCGATCCTTTCCTACGGCAATCTCTCGCGCTTTACGTTCCTGCAATCGGATGCACTCGCGGCACATCTGCCGGATGTTACGAGCTTCATATGGTGGCCGGCGCGCGCCATGCTCGGCGATATCCACGCGCTTGCCATCGTATTTCTCATCAGTATGGCACTCCTGTTCGCGGCGGTCGTGATCTTCGCGCCGCGCTTCGGCGACCATGCGCTCGCTGCCGCCGGTATCGCCTTCGAGCGCAGGCGGCAATCGGCCGCGAGGGACTTCCGCGCCCAGTCGCAGCGCCGCGCGCTGCGGCGCAAGGAATGGCGGCTGCTCGCCCGCGATCCGTGGCTGATGTCGCAGACCTTGATGCAAATTCTGTATCTGCTGCCGCCCGCCATTCTGCTTTGGCGCAACTATGGCGAAGGCGCTGGCGCCCTCGTCATCTTGATACCGGTTTTAGTCATGGCCGCAGGCCAGCTCGCCGGCGGCCTCGCCTGGCTTGCGATCTCCGGCGAAGACGCGCCCGAACTCGTCGCGACCGCGCCGGTGCCGCCGGGCTTCATCGTGCGCGGCAAGATCGAAGCGGTGCTGGGGGCCTGCGCGCTGGTGTTCTCGCCGCTCATTGCCGCGATCCTGTTCGTATCGCCCATGGAAGCCTTGATTGCCTCCGCCGGCATTACGGTTGCCGTCATCGCGGCGACGATGATCCAGCTCTGGTTTCGCGCACAGGCCAAGCGTTCGCATTTCCGCCGCCGCCACACTTCTTCGCGTGTCGCAACCTTCGCCGAAGCCTTCTCCTCGATCTCGTGGGCGGGCACGGCGGCGCTCGTCGCGAGCGGCAGCGCGCTAGCGCTGCTGCCTGCGGCCACCGGCGTGCTGGTGCTTGCCGTCGCGCGCGGGCTGCGGCCGCGTAGTTAGGCGCCCGGCTCGAGGCCTTTGGCCTTGAAGATCGCTGCGGCCTCAGGCGAGGTCAGCGTCTTGAGGAACGCATCCCCAGCCGCCTTCTCCTTGGTGGCCGCTGCAATCGCGCCCGCGAACACGGTGTAATGCTGGAGGTCGGCGGGATAAGGCCCGACGACATCGACATCCTTCATCGGCAGAAGCTCGCTGATCTGCGTGAGGCCAAGCTCCACTTCGCCCTTGGTGAAGGCTTCGGCCAAACCCGGCGAACCTTTGGTGAGGACGGTTTTGCTTTTAAGCTCGTCCACCATCTTCAGGTCCTGAATCATCTTGCCGGTATAGACGCCCGACGCGCCGCCGAGCGCAGGGTCGGTGTAGCCGATGGACTTTGCCGCCAGGAGAGCGCTCTTGAACGCGTTGACGGTCGAGATGTCGGGCTTCGCCGCCCCCTTGCGAACGCCAACGCCGAGTCCCGAGCGGGCGACGGCGGCACTGCTGCCTTCCTGCACCTTGCCGGTCTTGACGAGATCGGTGAGCGCCGAAGGCGTCAGCACGGCGACATCGAACGGCTCGCCTTCCTCGATGCGCTTTTTAAGCGCCGCGACAGTCGTGATCTCAAGATGCACCTTGTTGCCGCTCGCGCGCTCAAAGGCCGGCACGATTTCAGCCAGCGATGAGCGGAGCGCGATCGAGGCATAGACCCTGATTTCGGCCGCATCCGCGGCCTGCGCCCACAAGGCGGCAAACAGCGCGCCGCCAACCAACAATGTTCTACCGAGCAAACCTACGCGCATTCGTTTCCTCCGATGTTGTTGTTGATTAACGCAGTGCATTGATCTCGATGAGATAGCGCAGCACGCCGGAATGAATGGCGTCCGGCGTCGGCGCGGCGCGCACGGTGTTCTTCATCGTCGTCTCGCGCGCCTGCGCGAGCTTTTGGCCAAGCGCCGGCTCCGCTTTATGAATCGCGCGCGCAAGCCGATAGGCCACTTCGTTGTCGAGCTTCGGACCCGCGAGCACGAAACTCCACGAGCCCACCGATGGAATGTCCTTGTCCTGCCCCGGATAACTATTGGCCGGCATCGTGACTTCTTTGAGGAACGGGTGGCGCTCGCGGATCTGCTTGATCTCCTCTGCGCTCGGCGCAATGAAGCGCGCGCCGCCCGGCGCTTTCGTCATCGTAGTGAAACCGGGCCAGCCGACGCCGCCGCCCCATAGCGCCGCGACGCTGCCGTCCAGCACCATCGCCGGGCCGTCGCCGGCGCGGTCGAGATAGACGGCGGCGAAACTCTTATCCTGATCGAGGCCAAGGCCGTCGAGTACGAAACGCGACAGGATCACCAGCCCCGAGCCGCGCGCGCCAAACGCGACGCGCCTGCCGACGAGATCGCTGATCGACTTGTAAGGGCTGTCGGCGCGCACGACGAACATTCCGGCGGTCGAATACATCGCGGTGATGATCTTCAGGTCGCGCGGCTTCTTGCCGAAGAACACTTCATGCGCCGCCTCGCCCTGTACGAGGCCGATATCGAGCATGCCCTCATCGAGAAGCGGAATATTCTCGGTGCTGCCCTTGGTGTTCTTGGTGACGATATGGAGCGTCGGGTCCGCCGCGTTGACGGCTTCCGCGAATGCCGCGCCATAGAGCGGGAAACCGCCGCCAGGCGTTGCCGTGCCGAGTACGACGGTCGTTCTATCCTGCGCCCCTTTTTCCTGCGCCTGCATGCCGCCTCCCGAAGCGAACCAGATGGAGGCTGCGAACGCGGCCGCCGCGATGCGTATTCCGGCGCCCATCGTGCTCCTCCATGTTACAGATCACCGCCAGCTTATACTAAAAACCGTTTTCGCGGCGGGGATTTGGCCTTGGTGTTTCATTAGCCGTTCCGGGATAGACTGCTTGCAGCGCCATAGTGGCGGTATAGAAGCCTCTCATGAAAGCAAAAATCTACGCTGCGATGCTGAGCGCCGTCATCATCTCGCCGGCCCTTGCCGTCGATCAATGGCCGGGCCAGTCGGATTTCGAAACGGCCAACGGCGCGTTTCCGAATAACAATCCATATGGCCAGCGGCCGATCATCGACTTCCGCTTCGGCCGGCCGGATCCGCAAACGCAACTCCAGCCCGTGCCGCAGCCGAGGACCACTCTGACACCTGCCGAATACAGCTATTGCCGGCAGGTTCAGATGCAATCGCCGGCGATGGATATTTCCTGCGAGGGGCCGAACGTGCCCTAAGGCACGAACCTCACCACAACCCGTGCGGGCCGCGGCCGATCTGGCGCTGCGACTCCGCTGAAACGCCGCCGCCATAGGGATTACCGCTGTCGTCCGACAGACCGATCACCGAATAGGCATCGGGCGGCGCGGTGCCGGGCTTGAACGCCTCGAGGATCACGCGGTCGTCGTTCGGTCCGGCGCGCAGACCCGTTTTCGAATTGATGCGGATCAGCTTGATGCCGGGCGGCACGCGGAATGGCTGCGCCGGCGTGTCGGCGAGCGCGACCTTCATGAATTCCTTGACGATCGGCGCCGCTGTGTGACCGCCGCTTACGCCGCGGCCGAGATGGCGCGGCTTGTCGTAGCCCATGTAGGCACCGACAACCATTTCCGGCGTATAGCCGATGAACCAGACATCCTTCTCGTCGTTCGTCGTGCCGGTCTTGCCGGCGAGCGGGCGATTGAGATCGCGCATGATCGTCGCGGTGCCGCGCTGGACGACACCCTCCATGATCGACGTGACCTGATAGGCGGTCATCGGATCGAGCACGACGGGGCGCTTGTCGACAATGGTGGGCTCGGCCTGGTTCGTCCACTTGTCGGCGTCGCAACCCTGACATTCGCGCTGGTCGTGCTGGAAGATCGTCTTGCCGTAGCGATCCTGAATGCGGTCGATCAGCGTCGGCTTGATGAGGCGGCCGCCGTTGTCGAACATCGAATAGCCGGCGACCATGCGCATCACCGTCGTCTCGCCGGCGCCGAGCGCCATCGAAAGCACTGGCTGCAAGTTGTCGTAGACGCCGAACCGTTTCACGTATTCGGCGACGAGCGGCATGCCGATATCCTGCGCGAGCCGAACCGTCATCACGTTACGCGACTGCTCGATGCCGAAGCGGAGCGTCTGCGGCCCGTAGAATTTCTTGGCGTAGTTCTCGGGTTTCCACGGCGGGAGTCCCGGCCCCTGGCTGATCTCGATCGGCGCATCGAGCACGACGGTCGACGGCGTGTAGCCGTTGTCGAGCGCGGCGGCATAAACGAACGGCTTGAAGGATGAGCCGGGCTGACGCATCGCTTGCGTCGCGCGGTTGAACTGGCTCTCATCGTAGGAGAAGCCGCCGGACATCGCGAGCACGCGGCCCGTCCACGGGTCCATCACGACGATCGCGCCCTCGACTTCCGGCACCTGCCGCAAGCGCCACTGGCCCTCGACCGGCTTGCCGTCCTTGCCGGTGAGCGGTTCGACGTAAATCACGTCGCCCGTCTTCACCACTTGCGACGCCTTGGTGATGGCCTTGCCCTTGTCGGGACCGGCCGACCACTTCGCCCACTTCAGGGCATCCAGCGGAATGATGCCGGTCTCGCGATCCTTCGACACCTGACCGGAAGGAAGCCGCCCCGGCTGAAGGCCGATCTTGACCGAAGCCGCATCGGCTTCGAGCACCACCGCGAGCTTCCATGAGATGTCGTTCAGCGCGCGCTGCTCGGCGAGCTTGGAACCCCAGTCGCCGGCGATTTCGATATTGGCCGGCGCGCCGCGCCAGCCCTTCGCCTCGTCGAACTTGACGAGATTGTCGGTGAGCGCCCGCTTGGCGATGACCTGGAGTTTCGGGTTGAGCGTGGTGCGGATCGAGAGGCCGCCTTCGTAGAGCTTCTTCTCGCCGTAGCGATCGTAGATCTCGCGGCGGACTTCCTCGGCGAAATATTCGGCGGAGAAGATATGCGCGCCGGTCGGGCGCGGCGTCACCTTCAAGGGCGCGTTGCGGGCGCGCTTGCCTTCCTCGGCCGAGATGTAGCCGTTCTCGACCATGCGATCGATGACGTAATTCCGGCGCTCGACCGCGCGGTCATGCTGGCGGAACGGATGCAGCGTCGTCGGCGCCTTGGGAAGCGCCGCGAGATAGGCCGCCTCCTCCGTCGTCAATTCGTGCACCGACTTGTCGAAATAGATCAGCGAAGCCGCCGCGATACCGTAAGCGCCGAGACCGAGATAAATCTCGTTCAGGTACAGCTCTAGAATTTTGTCCTTCGGATAGGCGCGCTCGATGCGGATGGCGAGCAGCGCCTCCTTGATCTTGCGGTTGATCGACTTCTCGTCGCCGGTCAGAAAGTTCTTGGCGACCTGCTGCGTGATCGTGGACGCGCCCTGCGGGCGGCGCTTGCCGTAGTTCTCGATATTGGTCCAGACCGCGCGGGCGATGCCGGTCGGGTCGATGCCGCCGTGCTCGTAGAAATTCTTGTCTTCCGCCGAGATGAACGCTTCTTTGACGAGCTTCGGCACCGCCTGGATCGGAATATAAAGACGGCGCTCCTTGGCGTATTCGGCGAGCAGCGAGCCATCGGCGGCATGCACGCGCGTCATGACCGGCGGCTCGTATTTCTGGAGCGCCGTATAGTCCGGGAGGTCCTTGTTGTAGTGATAGATCACCATCGTCACGCCGACGGCGCCGACAATGAACATGATCGCGCCGAGCGCGAACATGAATCCCAAGAACCGCATGAAAAGACGCATGCTTGCCTTCGCTGGATGGGCAGTGGCCTCGGATCCGCCCGTCCCGAAACCTACACGTAAAACCTACACCATGGCTTCTGCTTCACCTCAAGCTGTGGCGAAACAAGGGCTTAGATGCAGGAACCGCGCATTTTGACCGCGGAATCCCGGCCTTTTGAGTCGAAATCCTTAGATCACCCGCAGAATCGTCAGCGCCAGCACAGCCTGGGCACCAAAGCCGACGAGAAACGCGAGCGTCCGCAGCACCGGAATGCCGAGCGTATAGACCACGACATAGGCGAGCCGCGACCAGAAGAAGACGGCGGCGGCCGCCTCGGTGGTCGAGGTCGAATAATCGGATTCGTTCAGCACGAGAACCAGCACGGCGAAGACGACAAGGTTCTCGATCGTGTTCTGGTGCGCGAACATCAGCCGTGTCGCCCAGCCCGAATGCGCCCGGTCGCGCGGGCCGGGGTTCTTGAGCGCGCCCATGACACCGCGCATCGCGATTCGGTCGAGGATATAGGGGATCCACAGAAGCCCGGTGAGGATCGCGGTCATTACCAGCCAGAACAATTCGAATTTCATTCAAGCCTCCTCGACTTCTGCAATTCCTTAAGTCAATCGAGCCCGGCCGTGCCGGGCACCCTCGCCTGCATGCTATTCGTTCAAGGCCGTTACGGCGAGCGCCATTGTTGGCCATGCAGGCAAGCGAAGGCCGCGTCTTGTCGCCGAATTGCGCGAAAAGGTCTAGCGCCAAAAACCGGCGTCAAAGAGCCTAGCGCAGCGAGGCGATCGCCGAATGCTCGGCGAAGAAGCGATCGACGGAAGCCGCGATGGAGTTCGCGGCCTTGTCGCGCCATTCCGCGGAGGTCAGATTTTGGACATCCTCGGCGTTCGAGACGTAGCCAAGCTCGACGAGCACGCTCGGCACGTCGGGCGCTTTCAGCACGACGAAGCCCGCCGAGCGCATGGCGTCCTGATGCATCAAGATGCCGCCCGACTTCATCTGGCCGACCAGCGTGCGCTGGAACAGCGACGAGAAGTTCTGCGTCTCGCGGTGCGTGAGGTCGTAGAGGATGTTGATGATGTCGTCGCTCTGCTTCGCGAGATCGACGCCGCCGATGAGGTCGGCCTTGTTTTCTTTTTCAGCGAGCCGCGCCGCCTCGCGGTCGGAGGCTTTGTTCGAGACGGTGTAGACCGTCGCGCCGCGCGCATCGCCTTCGCGCTTCGGGATGTAGTCGGCATGCAACGAGATAAAGAGCTGCGCTTTTTTCGCCCGCGCGATCTCGACGCGCTGTTGCAGCGGCACGAAGGTATCGTCGTTGCGCGTCATGATGACATGGTAGCGGCCGGACTGCTCGAGCTTGCTGCGCAAGACCTTCGCGGTCGCGAGCACGATTTCCTTTTCGTCTTCGCCATGCACGCCCTTGGCGCCGGAGTCGGCGCCGCCGTGGCCCGGATCGATGACAATGACCGGCTTCTCGGCGCGTGCGGTTTCGCGCACGGCCTTGGGATTTACCGCCGCGCTCGCGACGTTCTCGACCGGACGGATCGCTTCGGAGAGCTTGCGGAAAGTCGCAACATCAGTCGGTACGAGGTCGATGACGAGCCGCGCCGGCTGGTCCTCGAATTCGGCCTGCACGAAACTCTTCTCGATCTTCACCGGCCCGCGTGCATCCAGCACTATGCGCGCTCTGCCGCGCGCGATCAGGCCATAGCGGAACGCCGAGACAAGCCCGCGCCCGGCGCGGCCGGCGCTCGCCGGCAGATCGAAATTGACGTCGGCAAGGTCGACGACCACGCGATAGGGCTCGGCCACCGTGTAGGCGGCGATCTCGACCTTCTTGGTGAAGTCGATGACGAGGCGCGTTCGCTTGTCGTCGCCGGCAAGGCGCGCGTCGAGCGCGACGGATCCCGTGCGATGAACTTTCGGCTGCGCGGCCGGCGCCGGTGCCGCGGCGACGGTTTTTGGCGCAGCAAAGGCTTCGCCCGCCCCCGCTATCGCGAGAGCGCCGCAAAGCCCATAGGCCAGCAACGCGACTCTACGCATACGCAACATACCCAAACAGGCGCAGACGGATGTCTACGCAACCCGTACCGAATTCAGGAACTTGCTCACTTCCGTTTTCAACCTGCTGCTGTCGCGCGACAGGGTCTGCGCGGCGGAGAGCACGTTGGACGATGCGGAGCCGGTTTCCGCCGCTCCGCTTTGCAGAATGCCGACTTTCGAAGAAACTTCCTCGGTGCCGTGCGCTGCATGCTGCACATTGCGCGCGATCTCCTCGGTAGTCGCGCCCTGCTCTTCAATGGCGGCGGCAATTGTCGATGAAATTTCCGAAACCTTCTCGATCGAACTGCTGATTTCCTTGATGGCGACAACGGACTCCTGCGTCGCGCTCTGAATCTGCGTGATCTGCCGCCCGATCTCGCCGGTTGCTTTCGCGGTCTGCTCCGCGAGTGTCTTCACCTCGGAAGCGACGACCGAGAAGCCGCGGCCGGCTTCGCCCGCGCGCGCAGCTTCAATCGTGGCGTTGAGCGCGAGCAGATTGGTCTGCGCCGCGATGCCGTTGATCATTTCGACAATATCGCCAATGCGCACGGCGGCATTCGAAAGCATTCCGACGCGTTCGGTCGCACGATGTGCCTGCTCGACGGTGCCCTGCACCATCTGCGCCGCCTCATGCACACGATGGCGGATTTCGTTCACCGTCGAAGTCATCTCTTCGGTCGCCGTCGCGACGGAATTGACGTTCGAGGAAGCGTCCTTCGATACGTTGGCGACACTCGCGGCGATTTCCTGCGTTTGGTCGGCGGTCGAGGCGAGCGTCGTCGCGGCTGTCTCAAGCTCGGCCGACGCGGAAGCAACAGCCTCGGCGATTTCACCGATAGTGGCTTCAAAGGAATCCGCGATCTTCGCCATGCCCGACTTGCGCTCGGCTTCGGCGCGGTGTTGCGCCACATGAACTTCCTCGCCGCGGCTGAAGCGAACGACTGTCTGCACCGTCTGAAGGTTGCGCAGCGCTTCGCCGATTTCGTCGTCGCGAACGATTTCGATGCGATTGTCGAATTTATCCTGCACGAGATTGTTCAAAACCTCATTGAGTTGCCGCATCGGACCCTGGAACGCGCGAAGCGTCCGGTAGCCCGCGAGCCCGCAAATCAGAATGCCGGCGGCAGCAACACCGCCGAGCATGACGCCGGTCACGCCGCCAATGATGCCGTTCTGGGCGATCACGCCCAATGCACCGAGCGCGCCGAGAAAGATTGTCTGGAGCGCGACCATGGTGACAAGCCGCGCCTTCAGCGTGCCGTTGAAGATCGAGAAATGATCGAAGATCGAGCGCTTGCGGATAATGCCGGCATCGATGCGATAGCGATGCGATTTCTTCTCTCGGATCGCGGCATAAACATCTTCAGCGAGCTTGCGCTGATCCTGCGGCAGCGTCGTGCGCACCGAGGTGAAACCGGTGACCTGCCCGTTCTGGCGGATCGGCGAAGCGGTAGCGAGCACCCAGTAGAAGCCGCCCTGCTTGCGGCGGTTCTTGATCGCGCCGAGCCAGGGCTTGCCCGCTTTCAACGTCTTCCAGAGATTTTCGAAAGTCTCCGGCGGCATGTCCGGATGGCGGACGATGTTGTGCGGCTGGTCGATCAGCTCGTCCGCGGTGAATTCGGCGGCATCGATGAAATCGTCATTAACGTAAGTCAGTTTTCCTTTCAGGTCGGTCCGCGAAACGATCAGCGTGCCTGATGAGATGGGATACTCGGCATCGGTAACGGGAAGATTCTTACGCATCGTATGATCTATCTTCGAAGTCGCGGTTAGAGACTGCCAAAAGGCTACAGGGCTGTGGTTAAGGGGTGGTTGCCGGTTCCATTCCGCTCACCATGACGATTTTTCGGCTATAAGGCCGCCCGTCATGACCGCTTTCGTTCTCGTACACGGCGCCTGGCAGGGCGGCTGGGCCTGGAGCCGGCTTTCGCCGCTTCTCGAGGCCGAGGGCCATCAGGTTTATGCGCCGACCCTCACGGGGCTGGCCGAACGCGCCAGCCAGATCTCGAAAGACGTCAATCTCTCGATCCATGTCGAGGACGTTTGCCGCCTGATCATCGCCGAGGACCTCGACGACATGGTGCTGGTCGGCCACTCCTATGGCGGCATGGTCATCGCGGGCGCCGCCGAACAGGTGGAGGAGCGCATCCGATCGTTCGTCGTGCTCGACGGCTTCGTACCGGAAGACGGCAAGGCGATGCGCGAATACTGGCCGGGCTCGGTCATGAGCTGGCTGGACAAGGAAGCCGAAAAATCTGGCGGCGTTTCGGTTCCGCCGCTCCCCGCAGAGTCGCTCGCGGTCGCACCGGAGAACCGCGCTTTCGTCGATAGCCGCGCGACGCCGCAGCCCTACGGCACCTTCAACGAGGTCATCCGGCTCTCCGGCGCGCGCGAGCGCATCGTTAACAAATGCTTTATTCGCGCGAGCAGGTTCCGCTCGCATCCGTTCGACGCGGTGGTGAAGCGGCTCGAGACCGACCCCGGCTGGCGCTGTGAAACGGTCGACAGCGGACACATGCCGATGCTCGATACGCCCGAAAGGCTCGCGGAACTCCTTCTACAAACCGCGTAAAACCGGCCTTATGACGCTATTTTGACGCTTGCGCTTGCTAAGGGCGTCCGCCGCCCCTAATAAATAGCGGCTTGTGGTTCGCGCCGGATTCGTCCGGCAATCCTTTCGGGCACACGCAGCGCCGGCATTTAGACCCATTGCCGGAACGCGCGGTCCGGGATCAGCGCCATAAGCCGGGTAGCGGTTCCGCTGTCCGAATAACAAGGTCGAGGGCATGAACGCGATCCTGGGCGCGATGACGCTGCCGGTCGAATATCTGTCGAATTCACATTCGTCCGTTACTTTTGCGTCCCGTCTTCTTGCTCGTCTTTTCGGTGGCCCGCTTGCCGCCGCCCTCAGCCTTTTCATGCAACCCAAAACTCACCAAAAGCCGCGCGCCCGCTCTGTTCGGCGCGTGCCATTAGGCGGCGCTGCGTTCGCGCGCCGCCCCGAGAGACAACAATGCCCAACAAGATGCTTATTGATGCATCCCATCCCGAGGAAACCCGGGTTGTGGTCATCCGCGGTAATCGCGTCGAGGAATTCGATTTCGAAGCCGCTAATCGCCGCCAGCTGCGCGGCAACATTTATCTAGCCAAAGTCACGCGCGTCGAACCTTCGCTGCAGGCCTGTTTCGTCGATTACGGCGGCAATAGGCATGGCTTTCTGGCGTTCAGCGAAATCCATCCGGACTACTACCAAATCCCCGTCGCTGACCGGCAGGCGCTGATCGAGGAAGAAGAGCGCGCGGCGCGCGAATCCGAGGAGCGCCGGGCCGCCCGCCATCAGGCACGGCACGCGCGGCGCGACCAGACGATTTCGGAGCCCGCGCAGAATGGCGACAATGGCGGAGACGCCAGCGCCGCTGCTGAAGCGCCGCACGATCACGAACATACGGAAGACCACTCGGACGAGCACTCGCAGATCGAGGAAGTGCCGCACGACGACGAGGCGCCCGAGGAAATCGGCGCGCACGACGATAACGACGAACACCGCAAGTACGAGTTCACGCAGCATGGCGAAGGCGAGCCTGCCCCGGCAGCGCAGGAATTCGCGCCCGAGCCGTACAACGAAGCCGCCGGCAGCGAGTCCGGCGGCGCAGCCGAAGCCTCGGAGGCGATGGGCGACAACGGCGCCGCGATCGAGAACGGCGAGGAACAGGCGCGCGAAGCGCGCCGGGATCAGGCCGAAGACGAGTCCGTTGAGCATGTCGGAGGCGGTGCTTTGGAAGAAGTGCCGGAGCGCCAGCCGCGCCGGTTCCGCCGCTACAAGATTCAGGAAGTCATCAAGCGCCGCCAGGTGCTGCTCGTTCAGGTCGTCAAGGAAGAGCGCGGCACCAAGGGCGCGGCGCTCACCACTTACTTGTCGCTTGCCGGGCGCTATTCGGTCCTGATGCCGAACACCTCGCGCGGCGGCGGCATCTCGCGCAAGATTACCAGCTCGCAAGACCGCCAGCGGCTCAAGGAACTCGTCGGCGATCTCGAAGTGCCCGAAGGCATGGGCGTGATCCTGCGCACGGCAGGCGCCTCGCGCACGAAGCCTGAGATCAAGCGCGACTTCGAATATCTCCTGCGCCTCTGGGAAACGGTGCGCGAGTTGACGCTGCAATCGCAAGCCCCTGCCCTCGTTTATGAGGAAGGCTCGCTGACCAAGCGCGCGATCCGCGACCTCTACAATAAAGACACCGAGGAAGTGATCGTCGCCGGTCACGAGGGTTACAAGGAAGCGCGCGAGTTCATGGGCATGCTGATGCCCAGCCACGAACAGAGCGTCATCGAATACAAGGAAAAGCAGCCGATCTTCGCGCGCTACGGCGTCGAGCACCAGTTGGACGCGATGTTCTCGCCGACCGTGCAGCTCAAGTCCGGCGGCTACATCGTCATCAACCCCACGGAAGCCCTCGTCTCGATCGACGTCAATTCCGGCCGCTCGACGCGCGAGCACCACATCGAGGACACGGCGCTCAAGACGAACCTTGAAGCCGCCGAGGAAATCGCCCGGCAGCTTCGCCTGCGCGATCTCGCGGGCCTCATCGTCATCGACTTCATCGACATGGAAGAGAAGCGCAACAATCGCCATGTCGAGCGCAAGCTCAAGGACGCGCTGCGGCACGACCGCGCGCGCATTCAGGTCGGGCGCATCTCGCATTTCGGCCTGATGGAAATGTCGCGCCAGCGCATCCGCACCGGCGTTCTGGAGTCCTCCTCCGAAATCTGCCCGGTCTGCGGCGGCACCGGCCACGTTCGTGCCGTCTCGTCGGTCGCGCTGCAACTCCTGCGCGGCATCGAGGATCAACTGATGAAGAGCGCGTCGCACGACGTCATCGTGCGCGCCAAATCCGACGTCGCGATCTATGTGCTCAACCACAAGCGCGCGCATCTCAGGGCGCTCGAAGAGCAGTTCGGCGTCAGCATCTCGATCCAGGCCGACTCGGCCCTGATCGGCCAGCAGTCGTTTGCGATCGAGCGCGGCGGCATTGCTCGTCAGAAGCCGGCAGTCGCGGCGCACCGCATTTCGCCCGACTCCGTCGCGGTCGAGATCGGTGAGAACGAGGAATACGAGGAAAGCGCCGCACCGCTCTCGCCGGAGAGCGACGATGACGGCGAAACGCGCGACAGCGAGCAGCATGACGATCGCGGCGCCTCACGGCGCGGACGGCGGCGGCGCGGACGGCGCGGACGCGGCAGCAACGGCCATCGCGACCAGGCACCCGCGCAGCATTTCGACGACAGCGAAAACGCTCCTGCCGAGCACGACGAGAGCGGTTTTGACGGCCAGAGCGAACACGAAACGCAAAGCGGAACGCACGACGACGCGCATGGCGAAGCCCATCACGATTCCCACGGCGAAGGGCGCAACGGCGAGAATGGCGAACCGCGCAAGCGCAGGCGGCGCGGACGCCGCGGCGGACGGCGCAATCGCGGCGAGCGAGATCGCAATCGCGAAGGCGCGCCGTCGCACGAATTCGAGGCGCACCAGTCGGGCAGCGATTTCGAAGCCGAAGGTATGCCGGAGCAAAATGGCGCGGCGTCTTTCGAATCTTCGGCGCCCGCAGCCGAACCTGCACCCGCGCCACGGGCTGAACCCGCGCCCGCCAGCGAACCCGCACCTTCTGCGCCTGCGAAACGGCGTTCGACTGTGCGTGAAGCTGCGCCCATCGTGAATTTCGACAACGATGCGCCTGCTTCCGAAACGCCGAAACCGGTGCCTGCCCGCGAAGAATCGGGAAACACCAGCGGGCGTGGCGGCGGCGATATCGAATCCGAGCCTGACCAGCCGCGCCGTTCCGGCTGGTGGTCGCGGCTCCGAGGCAAATAAGCCCGCAAATATAGAAAAGGCCCCGCGACAGTGGGGCCTTTTTTGTGTCGGGTAAAGGACCGACGCGCCTGCAAGCAAACCGCTACCGTCCCGCTCTCGTTGGAACTTTTTCGGAAGCACGGTAGTTATGAATGCTGGAAGGGGCTATCCGTTGGCGATCGATACCAAGCTTCTGACGCTTTTGCCGGTCGCCGTTTATACGACCGATGCCGAAGGCTTTCTCACATTTTATAACGATGCTGCGGCCGAGTTTTGGGGCGTCAAACCGGAGCTTGGCGTGGCGCGCTGGAGCGGTGCACACCGCTTCTATTCGGTTTACGGCGAGCCGATCTCCTTGACCGACGGGCCGGTGGCCCAGACGCTCAAGACCGGCGAAGCCACGCGGCACGAATGCATCACCGAGCGCCCGGACGGGACGCGCATTCATACGCTCGCCTTCCCCTACCCGCTGCGCAACGGCCGTGGACGGCTGATCGGCTGCATCAATCTCCTCACCGATGTTACGGACAGCTACAAAGGCGCCGCTGCACAGGCGCGGCTTGCGGCGATTGTCGCCTCGTCCGACGACGCGATTGTCACCAAGACGCTGACCGGCCACATCACGTCCTGGAACAAGGGCGCGACGCGCATCTTTGGCTACGAAGAAAATGAGCTGCTCGGGCTGCCGATCAACATCATCGTCCCGCCCGAGATGCAGGACGAGGAAAAGCAAATCCTCGCGCGCATCGGCCGCGGCGAGCATATCGACCACTACGAGACGGTGCGTGTCGCCAAAGACGGCCGCCGCGTCGATGTCTCGCTTACCGTTTCTCCGTTGCACGATAAGCACGGCAAGATCATCGGGGCTTCGAAAGTCGCGCGCGACATCACCGAAAAGAAACGCGCCGAAGAGATGCAGCGTCTGTTGCTGGGCGAATTGAACCATCGCGTTAAAAACATGCTGGCGATCGTTCAGTCGATCGCGACGCAAACGCTGCGGCGCGCCGCCTCGCCGGACGAGTTCGCCAAGAGCTTCACCGGCCGCGTGCAGGCCATCGCCCGCGCCCACACTTTATTTACCCGAGACTCATGGCAAGGCACCGACATTCGCGATCTCGTGCGTGACCAGCTTTTGATGGATGACGAGGAAGACAGTCGTATCTCAGTATCGGGCGATTCAGTGACACTCGAGCCGCAGAGGGCGATGAGTTTCTCGATGATCCTGCATGAACTCGGTACTAACGCGCGCAAATACGGCGCCCTATCGGTCCCGAGCGGCCGGCTTTCGTTGCAGTGGTCGCTCGATCAGAACGCGGATCTCGTGCTCAATTGGGTCGAGCGCGGCGGGCCACTTGTGCACGCTCCCCTTCGGCAAGGTTTCGGCACGACCTTGATCGAGAAAGGTCTCAAGGCGCATGGCGGTCAAGCCGAGATTCGCTACGACGCCGAAGGGCTAAGCTGCGACATCCGGTTGCCGCTACCGACCGATGTGCAAATTTCACTGCCGCTGCCGATCGGCGAACCCGACATACCAACCCCCCAACGCGCCGAACCGCTCAACCTCAAAGGCAAACGCATTCTGGTGATCGAGGACGAGCCGCTGGTGTCGATGGATATCGAGACCTGTCTTGCGGAGTCCGGATCGATCGTCGTCGGGCCCGCCAACAACGTGAAGCGCGCGCGGCAACTGATCGAGAGCGAAAGCTTCGACGGCGCATTGGTCGATGCCAATCTCGCGGGCGAGCCGGTGGATGAACTCGCGAATGCGCTTGTCGCGCGCGGCATTCCGTTCGTCTTCCTGACCGGCTACGGGCGCGACTCGCTGCCCGCAGCCTTCCGCGACACCGGCATCATCGGCAAACCCTATACGCGCGAACAACTCGTCGCCGCCGCAGGGCAGATGCTGAACGGCCGCCCTATTCCGCAGGCTTAGTTCCGGGCATTGCCGCCGCCATTGTCGCCGCCGCGTGATGTACGGCGGGCGAATAAAAGCGCGTCTGCAACCCCGCTTCCTCGAAGCGCCGCTCAAAGAGCGAGAGCGGCGGTAAGAGCTGCGCGTCGTTCGCGGCGGCCGTCACAAGCGCCAGCATACCGGCGGCGTAGGTCGGCACCGGTGCGAGATAGCTTCGCGCCGCGCCAAAGATGCCCGCGAGCCGCATTTGCAGCGCCTTCAGCCGTTCGGCTTGAAAGAATGCCGCCCCCGCCTGCAGCGTAATGCTGCCGCCGGGCCGCAGCAGCCTGCGGCAATGCGTGTAGAACGCGTCGCTGTAGAGCACTTCGCCCGGTCCGATCGGGTCGGTCGAGTCGACGATGATGATGTCGAATTGCGCGGGCTCGGCGGTCGCGACGAACTTCGCGCCGTCGCCGAACACGAGCCGGCAGCGCGGATCGTCGAAGGCAAGACCGGAGACATCGGGAAAGAACCGCCGCGAGAGCTCGACCACTTCAGCGTCGAGTTCGACGACGCTGACATGTTCGACCGTCTTGTGCTTCAGCACTTCATGCAGCACACCGCCATCACCGCCGCCGATGACCAGCACGCGCCTTGCCGCGCCGTGAGCGAACAGCGGCGCATGTACGATCATCTCGTGATAGATGTGGCTGTCGCGCGTCGTAAGTTGCACGATGCCGTCGAGCGCGAAGACGCGCCCGAAGGTCGGGTTCTCGAAGACCCGCGCTTCCTGAAATGCCGTCGAGCCGGCATAAAGCTCGCGCTCGACCATCAACGTCTGCGAAAAATCTTCGTATTGCCGTTCTTGGAACCAGTTCACAGCAGCATTCCTCGTTTGTGCTCGACGACGGTGAGCGTTGCCGGCGAAAAGACCTTGCGAATGACCTCGATCGCGCGATGCGGCTTCGCTTCGCCGCACATGAAGATGTCGATCGCCGCATAGCCGCGCTCCGGCCAGGTGTGGATCGAGATATGGCTTTCGGCGAGCACCGCGACGCCCGAGATGCCGCCGTTCGGCGTGAAGCGATGCAGATCGAGATTGAGCAGCGTTGCGCCGCAGACGCGTGTCGCCTCGCGCAACATGCGCTCGACACCGGCAAGATCGTCGAGGCGTTGCGCCTTCCACAAATCGACAATCAGATGCGTGCCGGCAAAGCGCACGCCATCGCGCTCGACAAAATGATCGGCCGCCGCGACGGTATCGGCTCTGAGCCGCGCAAGCTCAGCCAATTCCGGTCACCTGCTTGCGCGCGAGAGGCACTACGGCGAGCGTCATGTCCGGGTGAGAAAATTGTTTGAGATTGAACAACATGATGTCTCCTCGCCGCATTCGGCTCTGACTGTTGCTGAAATGCGTGCGCCGGCCGGAATACGGCCTGGTGCAGCACGGCGGTTTTTGTTGATTTTGTTACAGGAGGCGGCGGATCATTGCCGCGACAATCCCGGCACCCGCTGAAACAAGCAGCGAGCCCGGGCTAGTGGCCCGTTTGCAGGCGTCCGGCGCGAACGATGAGAAAAATTTTGAGCGGCCGCGTTTTCATGATCGTTCAGACATAGGCCGCCAACGCGCAAAGTCAAGTTTTTGGGCTGTTTAACTCGCGATCGAAGGCCCAGATCGCGAGTGCGATCAGCACGCCGATCGGCGCGAGCAGCGCATTGACGCCCGCCTCCTGATAGACGGCGATGCCAATTGCCGCGCCGCCGAGAAATCCGAGCATGACCTGCGAGAGTGCGCGAAAACCTCCCGAGACCTTGCGGAAACGATTGGCCGCCTTGCGGCTCTTCGGAAATTCGCGTGTCTCTTTCCAGGCGATCAGCGTTTCGGCGGCGCTGATGCCGAGCAGCGAAGTATTCGTCGTCATGACGTTGGTGGAGGCAGCGCCGCGCATCAGGAGCCGCACGAACGCGCTCTGCACGCCCATCGCGGCGAGCGCGACGGCTCCTGCCGCGAGCGTCAGCGCTGCGCGCGGATCGCTGAGCGGGCTCATCAGCATGCAGACATAGAGCGCGATCAAGAGCAGCGCCTCGATGATGAGCGACCAGCCGAGCGGCGAGCGCCGGTGGAGGATCAGCCAGTGACAGAACAGCACGCTCAGCATCGCCGCGAACAAAAAGATCGGAATGGCGAGCGTGAAGATCAGCGTGCTCCCGCCATAGCCGACGATTTGCGCGCCGACGGTGACGAAGCTGCCGGTCACCTGCGCGACGTAAAGGCCGAACAGCGCGACGAACGTGACGACATCGACAAAACCGGCGACGAAACTCAGAAGCGGCGGCACGAAAGCCGGAATCCGTTCGGGCACCGGCGCGCTGTCGCGAAAGCGGCGCCGCTTTGCGCCCAGCCTGGCACTTTGCTTCGGAAGTTTTTTCGCCGTCTTCATTTCAGCCAGCGGCCGATGCGCGCGACCGCTTCGATCATCTCGGCGCTCGATCCCGCATAGCTGAAACGGATGAATTCTTTGCCGCGCACCGGATCGAAATCGACGCCGGGGGTCGCGGCGACGTGCGTTTCCTCGAGCATTTGTTTTGCGAAGGCGAGACTGTCGCGCGTAAATTTCGAGACGTCGGCATAAAGATAAAACGCGCCGTCGGCGGGCAGAAACTTGTCGAGGCCGGCTTTCGGCAAGCCTTCGATCAGGATGCGGCGGTTTTCTTCATAGCCGCGCTTCACCGCTTCCATCTCGGCCCGGCCATCGAACGCCGCTTCAGCGGCAATTTGCGAAAGCGTCGGAACGGAGATCGCGAGATTTTGCTGCAACCGCTCGATCGGGCGTACCAGCGGCTCCGGCACGACAAGCCAGCCGACACGCCAGCCGGTCATGCAGAAATATTTCGAGAACGAATTGACGACGAGCGCGTCGCTCGAAAGCTTCGCCGCCGTCTCGGCGGGAAACGCATAATCGAGGCCGTGATAAATTTCGTCGGAGATGAACTTGATGCCGGCATCGGTGCAGGCATCGGTCAGCGACTTAAGATGCGCAACGTCCAGCATCGTGCCCGTCGGATTGGCGGGGCTTGCGACCAGCACGGCATCGAGCGGCTTCTTGCGGTGCTCCGCCATTACCGCGTCCATCGTGAGCGCCCAGCGCGTCTCTTCCGAAATCGGGATCCCTACCGGCTCGCAGCCGAGCGCGGTAAGGATGTGCCGGTACGGCGGATAGCCCGGTTCGGCGATGGCGACCCGCGCGCCCGGATCGAGCAAAGCGAGAAACGCCAGAATGAAACCGCCGGACGAGCCGGTCGTGATCACGATGCGATCGGGATCGATCTCGGCGCCGTAGCTTTCTTTATAGTGCCTTGCGATGCGCCCGCGCAGCGACGAAATGCCGAGCGCCTCGGTGTAGCCGATGCGGCCCGCCTCCAGCGCGCTTTGCGCTGCAAGCCGCGCCGTCTTCGGCGCCGGTGATTCAGGCTGGCCGACTTCCATATGGATGACGTGCGCGCCGCCCTCCTCGATTCGCGTCGCCGCAGCCATGACGTCCATGACGATGAAGGCCGGAACGCCGCTCCGGGTGGAGGGTTTGAGCAGACGGCGGGCGGCAAGTTCGGCGGGTTTCATCGATTCCTCTTCCTTGCTCTTTAACTTATCGGATAGCTACTGGCGCATGCCCCGCTACCGCCGCATTCGCGCGCTTTTTCAAGCCATTCAACCCAAAAGCGCCGGGCTTGGCGCGTTGACCCGTCATGCCCGCGCCCGTAGCTTGCCGCCGACCCATTGAACCCGGTTCCTACAATCGCATGACAAGCGCCCGTCCAGCCAGCCCTCTCCCGTCACCGTGGCGGGCTACGCGGCGGATTGCGCGCGGGTTCGCCGCGCTCACGATGAGCACCGCGCTCGTGCTCGGCGATTTTCTGGGCGCGAGCCAGGCCGTCGCGCAATCGGGCGGCAACGGCAGCGGCGCCTCGCTGCCGATCATCCGCGACGCCGAGACGGAAGAACTACTGCGCGACTATACCCGGCCGATCCTGAAGGCGGCAGGATTGCAGAACCAGAAGATCGAGGTCGTCATCATCAACGACCGGCAGTTCAACGCCTTCGTCGCCGACGGCCGCCGCATCTTCGTCAATCTCGGCGCGCTCACCGACTCCAAGACGCCGAACCAGATCATCGGCGTGCTCGCCCACGAAACCGGCCACATCGCCGGCGGGCATCTTGCGCGTCGGCGCGAGCAGATTGCCAACATGCAGACGATGGCGATCCTGGCGATGCTCGCAGGCGGCGCGGCGATGGTCGCCGGCGCACGCGGCAACAGCAATATGGGCCAGGCGGCGCCGGGCGTATTGATGGCGCCGCAGAGCATGATTCAACGCACGCTGCTTTCTTATGTGCGCACACAGGAAGAGTCGGCGGACCGCGCCGGCGTGAAGTTTCTCGAAGCCACCGGCCAGTCGCCGCGCGGCATGGTCGAGACGTTCCAGCGTTTCGCCAACGACACGATGTTCATTCAGGATCAGATCGATCCCTATCTGCAAAGCCATCCGATGCCGCGCGAGCGCATCATGAACCTCGAGCACCTCGCGCAGCAGAGTCCTTACTTCAACAAGAAGGATCCGCCAGAGCTGCAGCTTCGCCACGACATGATGCGCGCGAAGCTCTTTGCCTTCAGCGATCCGGCCGGGACGACGATGCGGCGCTATCCGTCGACCGACACCTCGCTGCCTGCCCGTTACGCGCGGGCGATTGCGACCTACCGCTTCGGCGATTTGCGCAGCGCGCTGACACAGATCGACGGACTTTTGCAGGTGCAGCCGCGCAATCCCTATCTTTACGAGTTGTGGGGACAGGCGCTGCTGGAAGCCGGCAAAGCGCGCGAAGCAATCCCGGCGCTCCGCAAAGCGGTCGAACTTTCCAAGGGCTCACCGCTCATTCGCATTCTGCTCGGACAAGCGATGGTGCAGACCAACGACAAGTCGCTGACCGACGAGGCGATTCGCGAATTGCACATTGCGGTCGATCGCGAGCCGACCGCCTCGCTCGGCTATCGCCAGCTTGCGATCGCTTACGCGCGCAAGGGCGACCAGCCCAATGCCGCGCTTGCCTCCGCGCAGGACGCGTTCAACAGCGGCGACATCCGAACCGCGCGCCAACTCGCGCTGCGCGCACAAAAAGCCTTCCCCGTCGGCTCGCCCGGCTGGGTCAAGTCTGACGATATTGTGAATTACAAACCGCGGAAGCTCTGACATGCTTCGCTCGAGGAGAACGATAATGCCGAACCGCCGTCTCACGCTCGCCGCCGCCCTGCTCGCCGCCGGCAGCTTCCTGTTCGCAGCGGCGCCGGCCGGTGCGCTGTCGGACAACGATCGCCCCGCGATCGAAGCGATCATCAAGGATTACCTCATCAAGAATCCCGAGGTGCTGCGCGACGCGCTCGATGCGCTCGAGAAGCATCAGTCCGCCGAGGAAAACAAGAAGCAGAGCGCGACGATCGCCTCCAACCAGAATGTCATCTTCAATTCGCCGCGCGGACCCGTACTCGGCAATCCGAAGGGCGACGTCACGCTCGTCGAGTTCTTCGATTACAACTGCGGCTACTGCAAGCATGCACTGGGCGACATCGCCAAGCTCTTGCAAGAAGATCCGAAGCTGAAGGTCGTGCTCAAGGAATTCCCCGTGCTCGGACCGAGCTCGGTCGATGCCGCCAAAGTCGCGGTCGCCGTGCGCATGCAGGATACGGGCGGCAAGTATTTCGAATTCCACAAGCGCCTTCTCGGCACGCGCGGCGAAGCCAACAAAGATCGCGCGCTCGCGGCAGCCAAGGAGGCGGGCTTCGACATGGCGCGTATTCAAAAAGACATGGAAAGCCCCGAGGTGCGCGAAACGCTCACGGAGAGCATGGCGATCGCCCAGGCGCTCGGCATCAACGGCACGCCGACCTTCATCATCGCCAACGAAATGGTCGTCGGCGCGCAGGGTTATGACGCGCTCAAGAATCGCGTCGCCTCGGTCCGCAAGTGCGGCAAGGCGACTTGTTAACGATAAACTCCAATCATACGCTCGCCGTGCGGGGGTAAACTCCCGCGCGGCGTATTGTGTCCAATCAGCATTTTTCCGTGCGAAGGATTAGCTCATGCGAAAATCGCTTTCGATTGTTCTTGCTGCCAGCCTGATATCCATCAACCCGATGAGCGGCGCTTTTGCCGCGCCGGTCGCGCCGATCGCGCCGGCGAACGATGCCTCGGCGCTCGTTCTGCAGATCAAGAGCCACCGTGGCGGCGGCGGGAAGCACAGCGCGCACCGCGGCGGCGGAAATCGCGGCCATGCTAATCGGGCACACAACCGCCGGCCCCACTCCGGCAAAAAATCCGGGCATCATGCGCGCCCGGGCAAACACCATGCGAAGCCGGGACATCACGGCAAACCCGGGCATCATGCGAACAAGCGCCACTATAAGGGCTATGGCCGTCACCACCATCATAAGTGGCACTACAACGGCGGCCGCTGGGTTCGTCCGTCGGATTACTGGTGGATCGCAGGCGGTGCGATCGCTGCGGGTGCCGCGATCGGATACCTGACCTACGCGCAGGCTTCCGCCTGGGCCTATGACCCGCCCGGACAGGGCTACTGCTGGTACTATACCGATACGCTGCGGACCAACGGCT
The DNA here is from genome assembly GCA_035555855.1 of Xanthobacteraceae bacterium. GTDB lineage: Bacteria > Pseudomonadota > Alphaproteobacteria > Rhizobiales > Xanthobacteraceae > Palsa-892. The sequence goes on along the minus strand of DATMGD010000002.1, from coordinate 23,433 downwards.
TCTGGGACGCCTGCCCGGTGAACTAACTGCGATTGCTCACGAAAAGGCGGAGGGATTGCAGTTCCTCCGCCTTTTTCACGCCTGCAAGCTGCTTGAACTGGTGCCCTTGGCCTTTCCGGCTCATCTTTCTATAAGAAACGCCCGTCACCCGTTCGGGATGGCGGCCTATTCAAACCTGCCCCCTGAAACTGTTTCGTCTCATTTGTCATGGCCAGCACCCTTTACGTCCTCAACGGCCCAAATCTGAATCTCCTGGGCACACGGGAGCCGAAGACCTATGGCCGCACGACGCTGAAGGACGTCCAGAAGCTTTGCGAAAAGGCCGCGAAGAAGCACGGCTGGCAGGTCGAATTCCGGCAGTCGAATGTCGAAGGCGAGATCGTCAATTTCGTGCAGGAAGCGGGCAAGAAGAAAGCCGTCGGCATCGTCATCAATCCGGCGGGCTACACGACGACGTCGGTCGCGATCCTTGACGCGCTGCTCGCTGTGCAGATCCCCGCCATCGAAATTCATATTACGAATATCCATGCCCGGGAGAAATTCCGGCATCAGTCCCTGATCTCCAAGGCGGCGCGTGGTGTGATCTGCGGTATGGGCGTACAAGGCTACGCCCTCGCGATCGACGGCCTCGCTTCGCTTATCGGCAAAAAATAACGGCAACCGCGGAATCGTTTCGAGATGTTCAAGCGCAAGATTGAAGTCGATCACACCTTGGTACGCGAGCTGTCGAAGCTCCTCGAGGAAAATCACCTCACCGAAATCGAAGTACAGCGTGGCGACCAGCGCGTGCGCGTTTCACGCGGCGGCGGTGGTGGTGGCGGTTATGCCGCAGCACCCGTTACGCATGCACACGCGCCCGCTCCTGTCGCGGCGGCGAAGTCCGCTGACGCTGCGAAGCATCCGGGCGCCGTCACCTCGCCGATGGTCGGCACCGCCTATCGTGCGCCGGAACCCGGCGCCAAGCCATTCGTCGATGTCGGCACGAAGGTTTCCGCCGGCCAGACGCTCCTCATCATCGAAGCCATGAAGACGATGAACGCGATCCCCGCGCCGCGCGCCGGCACCGTCACGCAGGTCATCGTCGACGACGGCCAACCGGTCGAATTCGGCGAGCCGCTCGTCGTCATCGAGTAAGCAAGCGTCATGTTCGATAAAATCCTGATTGCGAACCGGGGCGAGATTGCGCTGCGCATCCTGCGCGCCTGCAAGGAGCTCGGCATCGCAACCGTTGCCGTGCACTCCACCGCCGACGCCGACGCGATGCATGTGAAGCTCGCGGACGAGACTGTCTGCATCGGCCCGCCGCCCGCGCGCGAGAGCTATCTCAACATTCCGAATTTGCTCGCCGCCTGCGAGATCACCGGCGCCGATGCCGTGCATCCGGGCTACGGCTTCTTGTCCGAGAACGCGCGTTTTGCGGAAATCCTGCGCGACCACAAGGTCGGATTCATCGGCCCGACGCCCGAGCACATCCGCATCATGGGCGACAAGATCGAGGCGAAGCGCACGGCGAAGCGCCTCGGCATTCCGGTCGTGCCGGGCTCCGAAGGCGGCATCTCCTCCGACGACGAGGCAAAGAAGATTGCCGCTGAAATCGGCTTTCCCGTCCTCATCAAGGCGGCAGCCGGCGGCGGTGGTCGCGGCATGAAGGTCGCCCATACCGAAGCCGATCTTTCAACCGCGCTCTCGACGGCGCGCTCGGAAGCAAAAGCGGCATTCGGCGACGACGCCGTTTACATCGAGAAATATCTTGGCGCGCCGCGCCATATCGAGATTCAAGTGCTTGGCGATGGCAAAGGCGGCGCGGTGCATCTTGGCGAGCGCGACTGTTCGTTACAGCGCCGCCACCAGAAGGTGCTGGAAGAAAGCCCCTCCGCCGCGCTCAATTCGGCGCAGCGCAAGAAGATCGGCGACATCGTCGCCAACGCCATGCGCGAATTGAAATATCTCGGCGCGGGTACCATCGAATTTCTCTACGAGAACGGCGAGTTTTATTTCATCGAAATGAACACGCGCATTCAGGTCGAGCATCCGGTGACCGAGATGATCACCGGCATCGATCTCGTGAATGAGCAAATCCGCATCGCCGCCGGCGGCTCGATCGGCCTGACGCAGGATGACATCACCTTCGAGGGCCACGCCATCGAATGCCGCGTCAACGCCGAGAACCCGGCGACGTTCCGGCCCTCGCCCGGCCGCATCACGTCGTATCATGCGCCTGGCGGACTCGGCGTGCGCGTCGATTCAGCGGTCTATCAGGGCTACACGATCCCGCCCTACTACGACTCGCTGGTCGGCAAACTGATCGTGCACGGCAAGACGCGCAATGAATGCCTGATGCGGCTGCGCCGCGCGCTCGACGAATTCGTCGTCGAAGGCATCGAAACGACGCTGCCGCTGTTCCGCACGCTCGTCCGCAACCCGGACATCGCCAACGGCCACTACGACATTCACTGGCTGGAGCGGTTTCTCGAGAACGGCGGGATGAAGGCCTGAGTTCAGGCGCGCGTCGTCGCGTTCTTGACCAGCATCGAGATCAGGTGATCGCGCGGCATCGGTTTTGCGAACAGATAGCCCTGTCCGTAGTCGCAGCCCAGTTGAAGCAGCGATTTCAGTTCGGGCGCCGTCTCGATGCCCTCGCCGACGGCGACACAGCCGAAGCCGTGCGCGAGATTGATCGCGGCACTGCATAGCGAAATATTGTTGGCGTCCTCGCCGCAATTCGACACCAGACTGCGGTCGATCTTCACTTCAGCAAACGGCAAGTGCTTCAGGCGCGCGAGGTGCGAGTAACCGATGCCGAAATCATCGACCGACAGATGGATGTCGTGAATGCGAAGCTGTGTGGCAACTTCGTGCAGCAGCGGAATGTCGCGCATTGCCTGGTCTTCGGTGACCTCGATCATCATGCCAGGCCAGCGCTCGTTTTGCGGCTTTTGATCGCGCACGATGGTGTGGATCGGCAGCTTGCCCAGCACGCTGACGGGCACGTTGATCGCGAGCTTGAACGGAAAGCCGATCTGCGCGAAACGACGCCAGTCGGCGAGCGCCGAAAGAAGGACGCTCTCGGTCAGCCGGATCATCAGGCATTCGTCGGCATGCGGCAGGAAATTGGCCGGCGAGAGTAGTCCCTTCTCGGGATGGCGGCAGCGCACCAGCGCTTCGGCACCGGAGAACTGCATCTTCTTCAGATCGATCTTGGGCTGGTACCAGACCTCGAGCCACTTCCGGCGCAGCATGACGTCGATGTCGATGCGGTCGAGTTCCTTGGCGAGCGCGAGGTTGGCAACCTCGCCATTCGTCTTCTGCGCGGGCAGTTCGGCGAGATGTTCGCGCACCACAGCGCGGACGGCATCCAGCCGGAACGGCTTGGCGAGCGCCTTGCGCATCGTAAGATTGTGCCGCTCGCCGACGCGCCGCACTTCTTCGAGCGTCACGGCATCCTTGCCGCTCATCAATTGGATCGTGCCGGTGAAGCCGACCGCGGCAAGCCCGCGCAATACGTCGATCGCGTCGGAGCCCTCAAGCGAGATATCGAGAAACAGAAGATCGGGTTTGAGATGCGGCACGGCCGCGAGCGCCTTGGCCGCCGTGCGGAAGCGCTCAGCCCGATAGCCGAGCGATGTAACCGCAGTCGCTACAATATTCTGGATACCCGGTTCGTCATCGACGACGAAGCACATCCGATCGTTCACCGCACGCGGCAAGGCTGGTGCAAGAGCCGGACTTTCCGTCATGACGATCGCCTCGCCGGATTTCGATATCGGTGAATTCTTTTCGCTCATCAGCCGCCATCCACTGCGGCAGAATGACCGGCAGCGCGCATAAAAGTCGTTAAGCGAATTTTTTTGAAGGCGGTACCTAGGTCACGCCATTGCGCCGGCGAAAATTACCGTTTCGCTAAGCCAATGATCCAGTTCGTTTTTTCTAATTCTGAATTGGGGGTAAGTTCCTAAATCGCTTCCATAAATGCAACTTTTCGTTCACCATCCGAGTCGAGATTTTCTCCCACCTCGTCTTTTACGGGCAAGGTAGTTCCTTGCAATTGCTACGCACATCCCCCCACGGGAGTCCCGGCGCCTTCATTGCCACGACGCCTGCCAGCCGCGCGAGCTGGCGGCTCGCTACGGCGATCGTTGCCGTTTCGGTTGTCGTTTTCATCACCGCCGTCATTTTCGCCAACGTGCGGCTGACGCCGATACCGGCGTTCATTCCCGCCTATCAATCGGCGCTGGCGCTCGTCGACTTCCTTATCGCGGCGCTCCTGATCGCGCAGTTCAATCGCCTTCGCACGCGCGGGCTACTGATGCTCGCCGCCTCGTATCTGTTCTGCATGATCATGGCGATCGCGCACGCCTTGAGCTTTCCCGATGCATTCGCGCCGGGCGGCCTCCTAACGGGCGGCAGGCAAACGACTGTCTGGCTGTACACATTCTGGCACGGCGGCTTTCCGCTGGGCGTGCTGATGTATGCATTTCTCAGCCGTAGCGGACGATCTTACGAACTGTCGCCGGCGCAAGCGAGACTCGCCGCTTTCGGCACACTCGCTCTCACCGTTGTCGTTTCTTTCGCTCTCATTCTGCTGACCACATCGGGCATGCATCTTCTGCCGCCGATGATCGGCGAGAACTCGCGCTCGCTTTTGACTCAAAGCGGAGTCAGCCCTGCTCTCATCCTGTTCTGCGTTGCTGCGATCGTTGCGCTTTACCGGAAGCGGATCACGACCGAGCTGGATCTGTGGCTCATGGTGGTGATGGCCGTCTGGATTTGCGACATCGCACTTTCGGCCGTGTTCAATACCAGCCGGTACGATCTCGGTTTTTATGTCGGTCGCATTTTCGGCCTCGCGGCTATGAGCTTCCTGCTATGCGTACTGCTCATTCAAGCCAATGATCTGCAGAATCGGCTGCTCTCGGCCGCGATCAAGCGCTCGGAAACCTACCGGCAGGACAGTGCCCGCTTGATGGAAATTCTCGACCAGGCGCCGGTTCTCGTCGCGATCCGCGACCTCAATGGCCGGATGCTGATGGCGAACTCCCTCAATGCGCAGTGGGTCACGGATTACGAGTCTTCCTGGCGCGGCAAAACGGTCCGCGAGATTTTCGGCGACGGCGAGTTTCCCGAACAGCACGAGACGCTGCATGAAGCCGTCAAAACGACGGGCAAATCTGCGCAGGGCCGCCTGCTCATGCCCACTAAAAACGGCATCCGCACGCTGTTCTGCATCAAGTTTCCTTTGCTCGACGACTACGACCAGCTTGAAGCCATCGGCTCGGTCGCCATCGATATCACCGAGCAGGAAAAGCTCAGCGCCGCGATGGAGCGCGTATTCAATTCGTCGGTTGATCTCATTCTCGTGGTCAATTCGAACGGTGACATCATCCGCGTCAGCCCCAGCCTCACCCCCATCCTCGGCTACACGCCGGATGAATGGGTCGGCCACAACGCGATCGAGTTCATTCATCCCGACGATCTCGAAAGCACGCGGGAGGAAATGCGAGTCGCCCGCCGCGGTCACCGTACGCGCAATTTCGAAACGCGCTATGTGCACAAGGATGGACGCTCGGTTACGCTGTCATGGACGGGCGTCTGGTCCGACGAAACGCGCGAGCACTTCTATATCGGCCGCGACATGACCGAGCGGCAGAAGCTCGAGATGGAGCTTCGCCAGTCGCAGAAGATGGACGCGATCGGCCAGCTCACCGGCGGCATCGCCCACGATTACAACAATCTGCTCACCGTCATTCTCGGCAACACCGAAATTCTCGCCGAGATGCTGAAAGACAAGCCGGAGATGCACTCGCTCGCGCAGCTCGCGCTCGATGCCGCCGACAGGAGCGCGACGCTGACGCAGCGGCTCCTGGCCTTCGGCCGGCGCCAGGCGCTCGAGGCCGAGGCGACCGACATCAACTCGCTGCTCGGCGACATGACCGACCTCCTGATCGCGACGATCGGCGAGCACGTCCGGATCGACTTGCGCCGCAGCCCCGATCTCTGGACGCCGGTGCTCGACCGCGGCCAGTTCGAGACCGCGATCGTCAACCTTGCGGTCAATGCACGTGACGCGATGCCGGACGGCGGCACGATCACGATCGAAACCAAAAACGTCACGCTCGACGAGGATTACATCGCGCTCAATCCGAGCGCTGCGCCGGGCGATTACATCGCCGTTCACATCAGCGATACCGGCACAGGCATGAGCCAGGAAACGCTCGCGCGCGTGTTTGAGCCGTTCTTCACCACCAAGGAAGTCGGCAAAGGCACCGGTCTCGGCCTCAGCATGATCTATGGTTTCGTGAAGCAATCGGGCGGACACATCACGATTTATTCCGAGCCCGGCCGCGGCACCGTCGTGCGGCTTTACTTCCCGCGCCGCGGCGTGAGCGCGTCAAAAGCGGAGCCGAGCCCGCACAACGCTCAGGAAATCCCGACCGGCTCCGAAAGCATCCTGCTCGTCGAGGACGATCCGATGGTGCGGACGCACACCGAGAAGCAGTTGATCGCGCTCGGCTATCGCGTAACCACCGCCGAAAAAGGCCCGGCCGCGCTCGAGTTGATCGAACAGGGTTTGCGGCCCGACCTTCTGTTCACCGACATCATCATGCCTGACGGCATGAACGGCCGGCAGCTTGCGGATGCAGTGCGCAAGCACATGCCGGACCTCAAAGTGCTGTTTACGTCCGGCTACACGCAGGGCGCCGATGTCGGCGGCAACGGCGACGAGAAAGGGACAGGCTTTCTTGGCAAGCCATTCCGCCGCGTCGAACTCGCGCGTAAGCTGCGCGAGATGCTCGACGCCTGAAATCGCGTGGCAATCGCAGCACTTTTCTGCAACTTATGATTGCATTTATTTTTAGAGTTTTTTATCTCGCACGTGCGAGACAAGGTCGGTTGGCCGACAAAGCGGACTCGAGAAAGATGGGTTCCGAACAGCGAAAGAGCAAACGCCAAGTGCTGACCTGCGCGTCGAGCATCGTTTCGCTCGACCGCAAGCGAACGGTCAGTTGCCGTCTTGGCGACATCTCGGCCACCGGCGCAAAAATCTTCGTCCAGAATCCCCATGAAGTACCCGAGGATTTCGTGCTGATGCTCTCCGAGCGCGGCAAAGTCATGCGGCTCTGTCACGTCATCTACCGCGACGAAAAGCAGATCGGCGTCGCCTTTCGCTCCCGATAACGAAAGCCCGGCCTAACGGGCAAAATCGCCGCTCGCAAATCGCACACGCTTTGATTGGCATAATCGTGCCCGGAAACCGCTTCGCACTTCCCGGGATCATGCTCTAAACTCGCGCCATGACGCGCACGAGCCAGCACCTTTCCGAGATCACGCCGGAGGTGCTGTTGAAGGCATATGCCTGCGGAATCTTTCCAATGGCCGAAAGCGCGGACGACCCGAGCCTCTACTGGGTCGATCCGGCGCAACGCGGCATCCTTCCGCTCGACAGCTTTCATGTGCCGCGGCGCCTCGCCCGCACCGTGCGCTCCGATCGTTTCGAGGTTTATGCCGACCGCGATTTCGACGCGGTGATCGACGCTTGCGCCGCGCCTGCCAAAGGACGGCGCAAGACCTGGATTAACGAGCGCATCCGCAAACTTTATCGCGAGCTGTTTCAGCGCGGCTATTGCCACACCATCGAGGCCTGGCGCGACGGCAAGCTGGCCGGCGGGTTATATGGTCTCGCGCTCGGCGGCGCGTTTTTCGGCGAGAGCATGTTTCACTTCGAGCGCGATGCGTCGAAGGTCGCGCTGGTGCATCTCGTCGGCCGCTTGCGGCGCGGCGGATTCAAAATGCTCGATACGCAATTCATCACCGAGCATCTTGCGAGCTTCGGCGCGGTCGAGATCGAGCGCGACCGCTATCACGGCCTGCTGGCCGAAGCATTGGAAAGCAAAAGCGACTTCTACTGTTTGCCGTCCGACTGCGCGACCGCAGGCGGAGTCGTTTTGCAATCGGTGATCCAGACGTCGTAGATCGGGTGCTCGACGGCGTGCAGGCCGGGCGAGTTCGCGAACATCCAGCCGGTGAAGATGCGCTTGATGTCGCCGGCAAGCGTGATCTCGTCGACCTCAACGAAGCTCGTCGTGTTTTGAATTTCCGTCGCCGGCCGCGTGTAGCAGGCGCGCGGCGTCACTTGCAGCGCGCCGAACTGCACCGTCTCGTCGATCGCGGCTTCGAAATTGATGATGCGGCCGGTGATCTTGTCGAGCCCGGAGAACACCGCGGTCGGATTGGAAATGCGCTGGAGCGGTGCCTGCTCGACCGGCACTTCGGCGGCTTCCGGCGCGTTCGGGTTGTTGGGATCTGGCGCAGCCTGTTTCGGCGCTCCCTTCGTCTTGGGATTGGCCTGTGCCTTTGACTTCGGCGCGGCCTGCGGCGGCGCCGGCTCGGGCGGCAAGGCCTGACGCCGCGACGGCTGATTGGGCTGGCCCGGTTGACCTGGCGGCGGCAACGGCTGCGACTGCACTTCGTAAGGGTTGGGCCGCTGGCCAGCCGGCGCGCGGCCTTGTGGCGGATAAGACTGGGGCGGATAAGCGGGCTGCTGCTGTGCGGGTGCCGGATAGGATTGCGGCGGCCCCGGATAGCGATCCTGCTGCGGGCTATCCACCGTACCGGGCGGCCGCAGCACATCGAATTGGGCAAGCACCGGAACCGGCAGAAGCGCGGTACAGGCAAGCACAGCCGGGACGAAAATGATCGGTACGAATTTCAACTGCATGAATGTCCGGCGGGCCGCAAACAGGGGAATCCAGACGCCCGGATCGCCTGTTGTGCTGGTTATCATGGCAAATACGGCGGCGGAAGGGCGCACCCCCAAGTGCTGCCCGCAAGCCCTCGAGGCCCGTCTTACCCCCAGACGATTCCCCGGCTATTTGTTGAGCGGCTTGGCAAACCGACAAAATTTGCTCACATTCGACCACAGATAGATTCAACCCTTCACGGGCAACCCTCATGGCCGGAATCTCGAGCCGCCGCCGTTTCCTGAAAACTGCCGCAGCCGCCTTTGCCGCGCCGGTCATCATGCCGTGGCGCGCGCTCGCCCAGGAAGGCAGCTTCGGCATGCGCATCGAGCCGTATGTCGGCTACGGCCAGGAGAATACCGACGGGATCGACGAAGCCCAGTGGTACACGGGCTGGGTGTCGGACGGCAAAAGCCGCATCCGCAAAGTCAACATGGACATGCTCGATCCCGAGTATCGCCGCCAGCTCGTCAACCTCCGTCACAACGAGCAGCCGGGTACGATCATCATCGACCCGAGCCAGCACTTCCTCTACTCGACGCGCGAAGCCAATACCGCAATCCGCTACGGCGTCGGCACCGGCCGCGAAGGTTTCAGCTGGAGCGGACAGGCTTCGATCGGCCGCAAGGCCGAATGGCCCGACTGGCACCCGCCGAAAGAAATGCGCCTGCGCCAGCCCGAGCTACCGGAGATGATGCCCGGCGGGCCCGACAATCCGCTCGGCGCGCGCGCGATGTATCTCTATCAGGGCGGCCGCGACACCATCTTCCGCATCCACGGCACCAAGGAGCCGTGGACGATCGGCACCAACATCTCGTCGGGCTGTATCCGGCTCCTGAACGAGGAAATCGCCGATCTTTACCTGCGCACCCCGGTCGGAACGCGCGTAGTTGTGATGTAGGTCACGGCCACGGCCCGGAACAACGTGCTAATCTCGTTGTTACGATTTATCTAACAGCGAGAATTGCCATGAAAGCCACGATTCAAACGCTATTGCTCCTCGGCGTCGCATTCGGTTTTGCCGCCGCCATGCAAAGTGCCGAAGCGGCTCAGAAGGTGCGCAAAAACGAAACCTGGTGTCTGGAAACCGCGCTGGGCGGCGGGCTCGGCGGTGGCGGCACCGTCAATCTCTGCAACTTCGAAACGCGCGCGCAATGCATCGCCTCGAAAGTGACGCAGGGCGACCGCTGCGACATCAATCCGATCCTCGCATTCGAGCAATACAGGTCCAACCACCGCTACTAACGCGGCAGCCGGAGGCACGACATGAAACTCGTCCCGCAAATGGTTGTTTTGGCTTTCGTGACTGGCGGCGCTTTGCTGACGGCATCCAGCGCTGATGCGCGAAACCGCAGCACCGAAGCCTGGTGCCTTGAAACGAGCACGGGCCGCGGCACCGGCGGAACGATGTTCGAATGCCGCTATTCCACCCGCTCGCAGTGCCTGCAATCGAAGGTCACGCAAGGCGACCGCTGCATGCGCAATCCGCGCCGGCGCTAGCATCTCTTGAAGCAAGACTTGAGGAAGCGGTCTTAAAGCGAGTCTTGAACACGCTTTAGGCCGCTTTTTTCATGTGTTTTCCCGCCTCACCGGCTTTTTACGGCCGCTTGCGAGAAACGCCTTTCCCCAGCCGCTATCCCTGCGTAAAGCATTGCACGGGCCGGTTGATTCCATCGGCCCCGTACTGAAGCACCGCCATCAAGTTTCCCAAATTGCAGTGGCTTTACTCTTGCTGCCCACTGCTCTTGCAACATGACTGACACGATGGATCGTAAACCGTTTTCACGCCGCAAGTTTCTGCTCGGCACCGCGGCGCTTGCCGCGGCCCCTGCCGTAGCCCAGGCCCAGCAGGGCTACCCGCAGTATCCGCCGCAGGCGCCGCAGCCCTATCCCGGTCAGCCCTACCCGCCGCAACAGCAGCCCTATTATCCGGGTCAGCAACAGCCGCTGCCGCCGGGCAGCGTGCAGCCGGGCGGCGCGATGCAAGGTGGTCCGCAGGGCGGCCAGCAAGGCTCTCAGGTACCGATGCGCGTCTCGCCCGACGCGCAACCGGCCGATAATCATCCGGTCTACGGTCAGCCGATTCAGGCGCCGGACGGACAGGACTGGTACATCGGCGAAATTCCCGATGGAAATTTCACGATCCGCAAGGTCAATCAGGATCTTCTGAACCCCGATTTCCGCCGCCAGCTCGTCACCTATTCGCACACCGAGCAGCCCGGCTCGCTCGTCATCGATCCGCGCCAGCACTTTTTATATTTGCTGCGCGAAGGCAACACTGCCGTGCGCTACGGCGTCGGCGTCGGCCGCGAAGGCTTCGGCTGGAGCGGCGTTGCAACGGTCGGCCGCACCGCCGTGTGGCCCGACTGGGTGCCGCCGAAGGAAATGCGTTTGCGCCAGCCGGAATTGCCGGAGCGCATGCCGGGCGGCCCGAACAATCCACTCGGTGCACGCGCGCTCTATCTCTACCAGGGCAACAAGGACACGCTCTATCGCATCCACGGCACTGCCGAGCCGTGGACGATCGGCACCAACGTGTCGTCGGGCTGCATTCGCCTGCTCAACGAAGAGATCGCCGATCTTTATCTGCGCACGCCGGTCAACACGCGCGTACTCGTGCTTTAAACGAGCACGATCTTTCTCGAAAACCGCTCCACACTTTTCGGGATCGTGCTCTATGTAGCCTTCGGCTTTTCGACCTTGCGCCGCCGCGCGGCGGTACGCTTGGCGAGCACCTTGTCGATGCGGCGGCCATCGAGATCGACGACCTCGAAGCGCCAGCCCTGCCGCACGATGTCTGCCGCCACCGCCGGCAGACGCCCGAACTCGCCGAGCAGATAGCCCGCGAGCGTGTGATATTCGCGATCCTCGGGCAGCTTGAGGCCGAGAAGATCGGCGGCTTCGTCAATCGGCATCTCGCCGTCGATGTACCAGCCGCCGTCCTTGCGGCGCGTGGCGTGCGCTTTCTTCTGCGCGCCTTGCGTCTGGAAGACACCGGCAATCGCTTCGAGGATATTGGAACTCGTGACCAGCCCCTGAAAGTCGCCGTACTCGTCGTGGACGAGCGCGACATGCATGCTCGAACCTTTCAAGGTATCGAGCACGTCGAGCGCCTGAATGGTCTCCGGCACGATCGGCGCGGGTTTGACGAAATCGCGCGGATCGACGGCCTCCCCCGCGATATAGGCATCGGCAAGGTCCTTGGCCTGAATGATGCCGACGACGCGCGTATTGGATTCGCGATAGGCCGGTAGCCGCGAGTGGCGGCTCGCGCGCAGGCGGCGAAAGATTTCTTCGGGCTCGAGATTGAGATCGATCATGTCGACGTTGCGGCGCGGCGTCATCACCGCGCTTACCGGCCGGTCGCCGAGCCGCATGACGCCCGCGATCATCGAACGCTCTTCAGGCTCGATCACGCCGGCGGTTTCAGCTTCCGCGATCAGCGCGCGGATCTCTTCATCGGTAATCGAGCTTTCGCGCTCCCTATCCAGCCCCATCAGCCGCAACACCATGCGGCCGGAATAATCGAAAAACGCAACGAGCGGCCGCGCGATGCGCGCGATCATGCTCATGGCGGGCGCGACCATCACCGCGAAACGCTCGGGATCGCGCAGCGCAAGTTGCTTGGGCACCAGCTCGCCGATGATGACCGACATATAAGTGATCGCGACAACGACGACGCCGATGCCGATCGGATCGGCATAGGCTGCCGGCAAGCCGAGCGAGGCCAGCGCACCCGAAAGCCGCACGCCGAGCGTGCTGCCCGAGAACGCACCGGAGAGCACGCCGATCAGCGTGATACCGATTTGTACCGCCGAGAGAAATTTGCCGGGATCGCCCGCGAGCGTGAGCGCCGTCGCCGCTCCCGGTACGCCCTGATTGGCCATCGTCTGCAGCCGCGAGCGGCGCGACGAAACGACCGCGAGTTCCGACAGCGCGAACAGACCGTTCAGGATCGTGAGGATCGCGACGATAAAAAGTTCAAGCGCGAGCATGGGCCAATATAACGTAGTTCAACCGAAAAGGTTGACCTCCACCAAAGAGGAAATCGTTATTCGCCGGGCCGCCAGGCCTTGTAGTCGCCGGTCGCGGCCGGACGGCGGCCGGAGCGCAGCGTCGAGCCCGACGGACGGTAAGCGTTCGGCGTGCCGGTGAGGTTCGGCCGATGCGGCTTCTGCCACTCGCGCGGCTTGTAGTTCTCCTCGGTCGGCGGCGTGTCGACGGTGTGATGCAGCCAGCCGTGCCAGCCGGACGGCACGCGCGACGCTTCGGCGACGCCGTTATAGATCACCCAGCGGCGCTGGAAGCCGAAACCCTTGTTGATCTTGCCGCCCTTCTCCCGGAAGTAGCGATTGCCGAATTCGTCGGTGCCGACGTATTCGCCATAGAGCCAGGTCCAGAACTGCGTTCCGAAGGTCTGGCCGTTCCACCAAGTGAACAGTTTCAGGAAGAAGCTTTTCATGGGACGCTGGATTAATGGCTCCGCTAGGCTCTGTCCAGCGGCCGAATCGCGCGAAAATCAGGCGGTGAATGCGATGTGGAAAGCATATCTCGCGGCGCTCTCGTTAACCTGGTGCCTGTTTTTGAGCCCGCTTGCGCCGGCGGCAGCCGAGCCGTTTTATGACGCAAGCGTGACCGAATTGCTTGGCGCGCCGGGCTCGATCATCCGCACCGAACCACTCGCGGGCGCGCCGCTCGGAGCTTCGGCATTTCGCGTCCTGTACCGCTCGCAAGACCGGAACGGAGATTCCATCGCCGTCTCCGGCGTGATCGTCGTGCCGCAAGGGCGCGCGCCGCGCGGCGGCCGCCCCGTCGTCGCGTGGGCTCACGGCACGACAGGGATTGCACGCAAATGCGCGCCCTCGATGCGCTCGAGCATTTTCCAGACGATACGCGGTCTGCGCGACCTCTTGGCGCGCGGCTATGTCGTGACCGCGACCGACTATCCGGGCCTTGGCACCACCGGCCCTCACCCGTATCTCGTCGGAATCAGCGAAGGCCGCGCGGTGCTGGATTCGGTGCGCGCCGCACGCAATTTCAAGAATGCGTCCGCAAGCGATCGCTTCGCGCTGTGGGGTCACTCACAGGGCGGCCATGCGGTGCTGTTCGCGGGCGAACTCGCGAAGAGTTACGCGCCCGAACTGCGCCTCGCCGGCATTGCCGCGGCGGCGCCCGCGACCGAGCTTGGTCCGCTGATGAAGATGGATTTGCCGACCATCACCGGCAAAATTCTCGGTGCCTATGCGCTGAAAGCGTGGTCGGAGGTGTTCGGGCTTTCGCTCGCCGACATCGTGCTGCAACGCTCGTCACTGGTGTTCGACCGCGTTGCCGATTTCTGCAACGAAACTTACGGCCAGGATTTTTCGATGCTGTTCGCCGAGCAGCCTTTGGAGCGGCAGGGATTTCTGGCCGTCGATATTCTCAGCGTCGAGCCGTGGGCGCGATTGATGCAGGAGAACACGCCGAAGCGCGAGACGCGCGGCGTGCCGGTGTTCATCGCGCAGGGTTCGTCCGACTCCATCGTGCATCCGCAAGTGACGGCGAACTTCATGCGCGACCTCTGCGCAAGCGGAACGAAAGTGAGCTTCGTCGGCATCGCGGATGGCGATCACGATGCGTCCGCGATCTATGGCGCGAAATATGCCGCGCGCTGGATCGAGGCGCGGTTCAAGCGCCGTGCATCGCGCAACCATTGCGGCGCACCGATGACTTTCGGCTATCGCTAAATAAAAAGGGCGCCCTTTCAGGCGCCCTCTTCTTTTCAGCCGGTTGAAATTACGAACCGCCGCTCTCGTTCAAGAAGGCTTGCACCGCCTCGAACAATTTCATCCGGTTCTTTTCCATGATGATGGTGTGCGTGCCTTCGGCAAGCCAGACGTAGCGCTTGGTCGGCGCGTTCACGAGCAGCGGGAACAAGGTCTGTGCCATGTAAGGCGGCGTGTCGCGATCCCATTCCGCCTGAATGAGAAGCGTCGGCACCGTGATCTTGGCCGGATCGTAATAGGCCTTGCCCGCCGACCAGTAATCGGCGGTGTCCTGCACCGTGCCGTTCGGTGCGCGCAGCACCGGCGGGTTCTGTTTCGCACCATCGGGATCGGTCGCCCAGGTCGCGTCCGCCCATTGATCGAACCAGCCGGCCGGAATGAGATCGGCTTTCTTGTTCTCCGGTACGCCGTTCAGCCAGCGGCCGAGCGCCGCGTCCTTCTTTACGCTGCGATAGGCGCCGATCGGTCCCGCGCCTGCCTGCACCAGCGAAGGCGTCGTGCGGATCCATTGCGGCGCGTAGAGCACGAGCTTGTTCACCTTATCGGGGTTTCGGGTCGTGTAGGTCGCCATCAAGGTCGTACCCCACGACCAGCCGAGAAGATCGAGCTTGGCGATATTGCGCTTCTTGAGAATGTAATCGACGGCCGCGCCGATTGCCGGCACTGCGACTTCACCGCGTGTGAGCGCCGGATTTTTCTCGGGCGCTTCGCTCATCTCTTTCGGGCGGGTGGATTTTCCATAGCCCGGCAGATCGAGGAGATAAACGTCGTAGCCCTGCTGTGCGATGTAATCCATCCACGACATGCCGCCGAGCTGCAGATCGAAAGCGGTATGCGCGGGATAGGTCGAGCCGTGAACAAAAAGCACGGTGCGGTCGGGACTGAAGCTCGTCATGTCGGCGCGATGCTTGTTGCGCACATAGATATCGATGCCGGGCTGTGGCGACGGCACCATCGCTTCTTCCATTACGATTTGTGGCGTTTGCGCGAAGGCGGCGGTGGCAAACAACGACAGCGCCGCACCCGCAAGGACGGACAGTGTTTTCATTGCATCCTCCCTTGATGGCGCGATCCTACCAAAGAAGAAGATTTTCGCGTGACCACAAATGCGTGACGCAGGCATCGATTATCTGCATTGCTGCAACGCCGAGCAGCAAAGAGGTAATCGGTTCAGCGCACGAGCCAAAAACGAAAAAGGCGCCCCAAGGGCGCCCTTCTCTTTTCGTTTGGCCTGAACGCTTACGAGGCAATCGCCATGATATCGCCGGTGAAAGCGTTGACACGCGTGCGGATGCCGCCGGTCTGATCGGCAATGCGCGCCGCGGCGCGGCCAAGAGCGTCCGCGGCATTTTTCGTCTCGCCCAGGATGTGTTCGATGTCGCCGATGGCGCCGGTCATCTGCTGAACGCCTCCCGCCGCCGCATTAACATTGGCGGAGATGCCGTGCGCCGCGGAAGCCTGCTGCTCGACGGCGGCAGCAATCGCGGTCGAGAACTGGTCAAGCTCGCGAATGGTGGCGGTGATCGCCTGAATGGCGCTGACCGAGCGCGCCGTCGTCGTCTGCATCGCTTCGATACGCGAAGCGATGTCCTGCGTTGCGCGCGCGGTCTGCGAAGCGAGCGCCTTCACTTCGGACGCGACCACCGCAAAGCCCTTGCCGGCCTCGCCGGCACGCGCCGCTTCGATGGTGGCGTTGAGCGCCAGCAAGTTGGTCTGGGCGGCGATCGAGCTGATAAGGCCGGTCACCTCGCCGATTTCGGAGGCGACCGCCGCCATTTCGTCGATCGTGATGTTGGTGGTTTCGGCCTGCTGCACCGCGTCGGCCGCGAGCTTCGAGGAGCGCGCCGCATTGCTGCCGACCTCGGCAATGGTGCGGGCGAGTTCGTCGCCGGCATCGGCTGCGGCATGAACCTCGCGCGCGGCGCCTTCGGAGGCTTCCGCCGCCATGCTGGATTGCGTACCGGCATGCGCAGCCGATACGTTGAGCGCGTCGGTATAGGATTGCAGTTCGCCCGCCGCCTGATGCAGCACCTCGATCGACCGTTCCATCTCCGCCTTGAAGCGGTCCAGAATCTCGCCGGTCTGATCGGCGCGCATCGTCGTCGCGTCGAGATCCTTTTCGCGCTTCGAGGCGATGCGCTCGAGCGCGAGCTTCGCCTCCCCGGCTTCGGCCAAAGCACTTTCGGATTTCGCGAACGCATCGCGAATGGCAAAGCCGATAACGCTGAGCACCGCCGTTTCGACGGCGACGAACGAGACATGGGCGACAACGCGCAGAACGTCACTGCCGCCCGGATAGATAGCTGCCGGGAAAAGCCCATTCAGTACGAGATGATGCGTGGCAATGACGGCCGCGTTGATGACGAGAATCCGCCAATCGCAAAAGCCGGAGATCATCGCCAGCACGACGAAATAATAGAAGTGCGTTTCGACCTGCCACGGGTGGCCGCTATAGATGTAGACCATCAGCGAAGTGTCGCCGACGAGCGAAATCGACAGGACGAGGCCGACCACCAGCGCGGAATAGCGCGCGGAATAGAAATAGGTCGCAAGCCCCGCGCCCACAGCAGCCACCGAAACGATCAGCACCGTCTCCTTGCCGTTCGCCAGGCTCATCAATCCGAGCACCGGCAGATGCAGCCAGCTCAACGCGACCAGCAGGCGCGCGATGCGCCGCTGAAACTGCTCGAGGCCATTCATACGGAATTTCCTTGTTGGCTCGCAGCCGGCAGGCAGGCTGCAAGCGTCTTGGGATCGAGGATAAAGAGAGCGCCCTGCGCCGAGACACGCGAGACGTAGCCCGGATCATCGGGGATCACGACGACGATGAAAGAGAAGCCGCCGTAACGGACAAAGCGGCTGCCCTGCACCGTCGCCTGTTCGAGTGCGCTGGCAGCGCTCGTCCAGGGAGAGAAAACAACCGCGACGCCTTCCGCCGGATTTTTCGGCTTGAAGGCAAGATGCGCGACCACAAGCAGATTGCCGAGGGCGAAGCCGGCAATCAGCAGTACGTCGAAAATTGATCGGCGAAACGTGCGGATGGGCTTCAAGGAATGTGCTTGGGTTCCGATTTTCTCGTTGCGAAGCCGTAGCGCGGATTTAGTTAACGATTGCTATTCGAGCGGCGTGGCGCGGCAAAATTTTACGAGTTCCATGGAGGAACTTCACGGCATGAACACGAGATCGGTCACACCCGGCTTTGCACCAGCCTGAGTCAGCATGCAGTGAATCTGCCCGCGGTGATGGGTCTGGTGATTGAAGAAGTGCGTCACGACCAATTGCTTCGGCAGCGAAAGCTCGCGCTGCACGGAACCCGAGAAATAGCGAAGCTCGCCCTCCAGCCATGACGGGTCGAGTGCATCCGCCCAGTCGGCGATCGTCCGGTCGAGCTTGATGCGCTCGCGCTTCAACTCGTCCCAGTCCGGATAAAGCCCGACCGACTCCTTGATGCCGATGGAACTGCGGGGGCCGCCGGTAAAGCGCGCGAACCATTGGCGGTCGGCCCAGACGAGATGATTGAAGGTGCCGTGGATCGAGCCGAAAAAAGCGCCCCGCTCGCGCTTGCGTTCCTCGTCGCTCAAGCTCTCGGCGGCGCCGTACAGATTTTCGTTCTGCCAGCGATTGTAGCGCGCGAGTTGCTGCAAATGGGCCTTGTCGATCATTGCGGCTTACTTCTGTTTCTTCCCCAGCCCGCGCAGATCGCTCACCGCTGTCTCGGAAGGAAAGCGGCTCGAGCCGATCCGCAGCACCAGCACGGCAATCGCCAGCATCAAAATGGAGCCGGTGACGATCAGGAGATCATAGCCGGTGCGGTGTTCGGCGCCGACAATTTCGATCAGCACACGGCCGAGCGCGGTGATCGCGATGTAGATCAGGTAGCGAACCGGCAAGCGCGTGGTGCGAAAATAGATGCCGACCATCGCGCCGAGCTCGAGATAGATAAAGAGCAACAGGATGTCGGCGAGACTCGCATGGCCCTTTGCGATCATGCCGAGAAAGGCCGCGGCTGCCGACCATACCGTCGCGGCGCCGATCGCAAACAGCGCGAGGAAGTGAAAGCCGTCGACGAGGAAATGCCCGACGGTGTCGGCGGTCTCTTTCAACGTGCGGTGCAGCCGCCCTGTCGAAGAGTTCAGCGCGCGGATTTTTTCCTGCATGGCATGCCCTCCCCAAATTTCCCGACCCCGAATTGCAAGTCGCCAAATATTAACCACACGCTGCCAGTCTGATAGCCCTGCAAGGCCGAACGGCTGCAACTTTTTTGGCGCGCCGACGTTGTCCCGGCGCCGCAACCAGGAGAATCACCATGCGCGGAATTGTGCTCGCAGGCATCGCTTCCTTGATGATTTCCTCGGCTCTCGTCGCCATGCCGCTTTCCGCCAGCGCAGGCGAGCGTACCGTGACGGGTGCCGCGATCGGCGCCGGTGCCGGCGCGCTCGTGCTGGGCCCGGTGGGCGCTGTGGCCGGTGGCGCCATCGGCGCCTGGGTCGGCGGCCCGCGCATTTCGCGAACGACCGCCCACAAGCGCTGCTGGCGCGACAATGCCGGCGTAAAGCACTGCCACTGGCGCTGAGTTGAGATCAAAAAATGCCGCCGCCGCCGAATTTCGGCGGCGGTTTTTTTATGCGTGCCGGGCCGGCTGCTTGTTTTGCACGGTTATTTGAGGTGCCGAAAAATTTTTCACCGCTAGCCACAGGGCTTCGCGGTTCTGCACCCAGAATCCACTTTACGGCTCTCGCGAATCCCCTTCAGATCGAGCCAAGCGATAGGGTGGCGAGAGCGCGGCGGAAGACTATATTACCGTTACGTGACGCTAGATGTAGTTAATTATTAACTCCACCATACTATTGCTTGACGTATGAAGCGTATCGCGTCTAGTTTTAATTCTTGCTGGGAATCGCGTGTTCGTGCGGTTTTCCGGCCTCCCACAGGAGCGCGAATGACCCCAGCCGGGGCAACTTTCCACCCCCGGCAACGGCCTTCGTTTCTCCGCGAGAGAGTGTGAATATCGGAGCCGAACCCGCTGCCAAAGCCGGACGGTTCCATCAGGGACGTTAAACGAGTTCGGCCAAATCCGGCACCGCGAGCGGCAGGCTCGTGGCCCGAAGCAAGGGGACGACTATGAAGATCGAGCGCCGTTACACCAAAGAGGGTCAGTCACCGTATGCGGATATCGCCTTCCGCACGGCGACAAGCGAAATCCGTAACCCGGACGGCTCGATCGTCTTCAAGCTCGACACCATGGAAGTGCCGGAGCACTGGTCGCAGGTTGCGACCGACGTGCTGGCGCAGAAATATTTCCGCAAGGCCGGCGTGCCTGCGCATCTGAAGCGCGTCGAGGAGAACAATGTTCCCTCATGGCTGTGGCGCTCGGTGCCGGACGAATCGAAGCTCGCGAACCTCACCGCGAAGGATCGCAATGTCGGCGAGACTTCCGCGAAGCAAGTCTTCAACCGCCTCGCCGGCACCTGGACCTACTGGGGCTGGAAGGGCAACTACTTCGACACCGAAGCCGACGCCCGCGCCTTCTATGACGAGCATTGCTACATGCTGGCGATGCAGATGGCGGCGCCGAACTCGCCGCAGTGGTTCAACACCGGCCTGCACTGGGCCTACGGCATCGACGGCCCGAGCCAGGGCCACTTCTACGTCGATCCGTTCACCGGCAAGCTCGTCAACTCCGAGAGCGCCTACGAGCATCCGCAGCCGCATGCCTGCTTCATCCAGTCGGTCGAGGACGACCTGGTGAATGAGAATGGCATCATGGATCTGTGGGTGCGCGAAGCGCGCCTGTTCAAATACGGCTCGGGCACCGGCTCGAACTTCTCGAAGCTGCGCGGCGAGAACGAGCGGCTTTCGGGCGGCGGCAAGTCGTCGGGCCTGATGAGCTTCCTGAAAATCGGCGATCGCGCCGCAGGCGCCATCAAGTCGGGCGGCACGACGCGCCGCGCCGCCAAGATGGTCGTCGTCGACGCCGACCACCCGGATATCGAGAGCTACATCGACTGGAAGGTGATCGAGGAGCAGAAGGTCGCCAACCTCGTCACCGGCTCCAAGATCAACCAGAAGCACCTCAAGGCCGTGATGAAGGCCTGCATCAACTGCGAGGGCGAAGGCGACGACTGTTTCTTGCCGGAGAAAAACCCTGCCCTCAAGCGCGAGATCAAGGCCGCGCGCAAGCTGGGCGTGCCCGACAACTACATCCAGCGCGTCATCCAGTTCGCGCGTCAGGGCTACAAGGATATCGACTTCCCGACCTACGACACGGATTGGGATAGCGAGGCATACCTCACCGTCTCGGGCCAGAACTCGAATAACTCGGTGCGCGTCACCGACGAGTTCCTGCGCGCGGTCGAAGCCGACGGCGAGTGGAATCTCACCGCCCGCAAGGACGGCCGCGTCACGAAGTCGCTCAAAGCCCGCGAGCTGTGGGACAAGATCGGCTACGCGGCCTGGGCCTGCGCCGATCCCGGCATCCAGTTTCACACCACCGTCAACGACTGGCACACTTGTCCGGCGGCCGGCGAAATCCGCGCGTCGAACCCGTGCTCGGAATACATGTTCCTTGACGATACGGCGTGCAATCTCGCCTCGCTGAACCTCCTCACCTTCCGCAACAAGCAGACCAAGAAGTTCGAGATCGAGTCCTACGAGCACGCGGTGCGGCTCTGGACAATCGTGCTCGAAGTCTCGGTGATGATGGCGCAGTTCCCGTCGAAGAACATCGCCGAGCTTTCCTACAAGTACCGCACGCTCGGCCTCGGCTACGCCAATATCGGCGGCCTGCTGATGACCTCCGGCATTTCGTACGACTCGCACGAGGCCCGCGCGCTGTGCGGCGCGCTGACCGCGCTGATGACGGGCGTCTGCTACGCGACCTCCGCCGAGATGGCGAAGGAGCTTGGCGCGTTCCCCGGCTACGAGGAAAACCGCGAGCACATGCTGCGCGTCATCCGCAACCATCGCCGCGCCGCCCATGGCGAGACGAAGGATTACGAGAAGCTCTCGATCACGCCGGTGCCGCTCGACCACGCCAATTGCCCGGACATGGAGCTGGTCGCCCACGCCTGCGCCGCCTGGAACAAGGCGCTCGAGCTTGGCCATGAGCACGGCTATCGCAACGCCCAGACGACGGTGATCGCGCCCACGGGCACGATCGGTCTCGTCATGGATTGCGACACCACCGGCATCGAGCCGGACTTCGCGCTGGTGAAGTTCAAGAAGCTCGCCGGCGGCGGCTACTTCAAGATCATCAACCGCGCGGTGCCGGAGGCCCTCCGCACGCTCGGCTATAGCGAGAGCGAGATCGCCGAGATCGAGGCTTATGCCGTCGGCCATGGCACGCTCTCGAACGCGCCGGGCATCAATCACTCGTCGCTCAAGGCCAAGGGCTTCAGCGACGAGACGATCAAGTCGATCGAGTCGAAGCTCGCGACCGCCTTCGACATCAAGTTCGTGTTCAACCGCTTCACGCTCGGCGACGAAGTGCTCAAGAAAATCGGCGTCACCGACGAGCAGCTCGCCAACCCCATGTTCGACCTCCTCGCGCATCTCGGCTTCGGCAAGCGCGAGATCGAGAGCGCGAACCTGCATGTCTGCGGCGCGATGACGCTGGAAGGCGCGCCGCACCTCAAGGAAGAGCACTACCCGGTGTTCGACTGCGCCAATCCGTGCGGCCGCCTCGGCAAGCGCTACCTCTCGGTCGAGAGCCACATCCGCATGATGGCGGCGGCGCAGCCGTTCATCTCGGGCGCGATCTCGAAGACGATCAATATGCCGAACGAGGCGACCGTCGAGCAGTGCAAGGAAAGCTACATGCTGTCCTGGCGGCTGGCGCTCAAAGCCAACGCGCTCTATCGCGACGGCTCGAAGCTCTCGCAGCCCTTGAATTCGGCGCTGATCGCCGACGAAGATGACGACGACGCCATCGAGGAATTCCTCGAAAAGCCGACCGCCGCGCGCACGGCGGCGCTCGCCGAACGCGTCGTGGAAAAAATCGTCGAGCGCGTCGAGCGCATCCGCGAGCGCGAGAAGCTGCCCGGCCGCCGCAAGGGCTACACGCAGAAGGCCGTGGTCGGCGGGCACAAGGTTTATCTCCGCACCGGCGAATACGACGACGGCCGCCTCGGCGAGATCTTCGTCGACATGCACAAGGAAGGCGCGACGCTCCGCTCGCTCCTCAACAACTTCGCGATCGCGATCTCGCTCGGCCTGCAATACGGCGTGCCGCTCGAGGAATATGTCGATGCCTTCACGTTCACCCGCTTCGAGCCCGCGGGCTCGGTGCAGGGCAACGACACCATCAAGATGGCGACCTCGATCCTCGACTATGTCTTCCGCGAGCTCGCAATCTCGTATCTCGGCCGCTACGACCTCGGCCATGTCGATCCCTCGAACGTCGGCTTCGACGCGCTCGGCAAGGGCGAGGACGAAGGCAAGGCGCCGGCGGCCTCGCGCGTGGTGTCGAAGGGCCTGCTGCGCGGCAAGACGCTCGCGGTCGCGGGCGGCACGGCTGTGGCGCCCTCCACTACAGGCGGTGAGACGATGAAGGCGGCAAGCGCGGCGGGTAACGTCACTTCGCTGCGGGCGACTTCACCCGCGCCGGTGACGCAAGGCGCGACGGCGCTCAAGGCCGAAGCTGCGGCGGAAGTCGCGGCGGTCACCGCGCCTTCCGAGCGCGACATCGTCGCCAACCAGCGCGCGGCGGCGAAGGCCAAAGGCTACGAAGGCTCCGCCTGCCCCGAATGCCACAACTTCACGATGGTGCGGAACGGTACGTGCCTGAAGTGCGATACGTGCGGCAGCACGACGGGGTGTTCGTAAGATAGAAGTTCGCAATTGCGAGATTGAAAAAAGGGCGGTCAGCTTTGGCCGCCTTTTATTTTTCTCTCGACAATAATGCTCTTCTATGATTGCTTTCCTATTAGGAA
>DATMGD010000001.1:0-38557 GCA_035555855.1 Xanthobacteraceae bacterium | reverse complement strand
TTCTTCCTGGAAGTGATAGAGATTCATCTCGCGGCCGAGGCGGCGATGATCGCGCTTCTCGGCCTCTTCCAGCATGTGAAGATATTGCTCCAACTGCTTCTGATCGGCCCATGCCGTGCCGTAGATACGGGTCAGCATCGGGTTGTTGGAGTCGCCGCGCCAATAGGCGCCGGCCACCTTCATCAGCTTGAAGGCGTTGCCGATCTTGCCGGTCGAGGTCATGTGCGGCCCGCGGCAAAGATCGAACCATTCGCCCTGCTTGTAGATCTTGAGGTCTTCGCCGGACGGAATGGCGTCGATCAGCTCGATCTTGAAGTTCTCGCCCTTGTCCTTGAAGACTTTCTTCGCTTGCTCGCGCGTCCAGACTTCCTTGGTGAACGGCGCATCCTTGGCGATGATCTCGCGCATCCTTTTTTCGATTGCGGCGAAATCTTCGGGCGTGAACGGCTCGTTGCGGAAGAAATCGTAATAGAAACCGTTCTCGATCACCGGCCCAATCGTTACCTGGGTACCCGGCCACAGTGACTGAACGGCTTCCGCGAGCACATGCGCCGTATCATGACGGATGAGTTCGAGCGCGCGCGGGTCGTCACGCGAGACGAATTCGATCGAAACGTCGCGATCAAGCTTGTCGGTAAGATCGGAAAGCACGCCATTGAGCGTCATCGCGACAGTACGCTTCGCCAGTGACGGCGAAATGCCTTTCGCGATTTCCAAACCGCTAATGCCGGGAGCGAATTCTCGACGTGCGCCGTCGGGAAAAGTAACCGTGATCATTTTTTCCTCTCTGCTCACTCGCTGCCAACGAATGCAGGTAAGCGGTAGAAATTTTTGAAACCGAGCGAATCCGCCATTTCGGATTTCGCGAATTTGAATCACTCGCAAGATGTTGTGCGCCTCGCAGCGCGAGAGCGGAATTACAAAAAATCGCGCGCGTTTGCAATTCCCCAATGGCGACACAATCGATCCGAACGGATGACACAATCTGAAATAAATATCACGCCAACGAGAGAACCAGACCCGTCACCCTTCAAAAAGACGGAGCCGGCACAGAAGCGGGAAGCGGTTTTTGTTGCGTAGCAAACCGCTCAGATGGGAGAGTGTCTATGGTTCGAGGCTTGTGGGAGCCTCTGTGCCTGCGTTCATGCGCACGCACGAGTATCCAGGTTCTAGCTGCCGCAGTTGCGGTTTTCGCTTCTTCCCTTATTGCAAACGCCCAGGACTCGCGGCCGATCAAGACCGCGAGGAACGACCCTGCCGCCATCCAGCGGCTCGGCGATCAGATCAATCAGAATACGATCTCGATCATGTCGGGCAATCCGAACGCCACGTATCTATCGCTGGCCTACGATCTTTCGGCGGTGCTCGACGACGGCGACAGCTTCCGCGTCCTGCCGGTGATCGGCAAAGGCGGTGGCCAGAATTTGCGCGATGTCCGCTTTCTAAAGGGCATCGATCTCGGCATCACCCAGTCGGTGATCCTGAACCGCGCCCGCCGCTCCGGCGAGATCGGCAACATCGACGACAAGATCGTCTATATCGCCAAGCTCTATAACGAAGAGATGCACTTCGTCGTGCGCAGCGACTCCGGCATCGAGAAGCTCGAGGACCTGAACGGCAAGATCGTCAACTTCAGCGACATCGGCTCCGGCACCCAGGTCTCGACGCGCGACATCCTCGAGAAGCTCGGCGTCCATGCCAAGGAAGTGAATATGGGCCAGGGCGATGCCGCCGTCGCCCTCAAGAAAGGCGAGATCGACGCCACCATTCTGATCGCCGGCAAGCCGACGGGCTCGACCGCCAAGCTCAAAACGTCGGACGGCTTCAAGCTCCTGCCGGTCGCCTACTCGAAACCGTTGCAGCAAGAATATCTGCCCGCCGTGCTGACGCACGCCGATTACCCCGGCCTCATCAAGGAAGGCGAGCAGATCGACACCGTCGCCGTCGGCGCAGTGCTGATCGCCTACAACTGGCCGAAGGGCACCGATCGTTACAACCGCATCGTCAGCTTCATCGACCACTTCTTCCCGAAGCTCGCCGAATTCCAGAAGCCGCCGCGTCACGGCAAGTGGAAAGAAACCAATCTTGCCGCGAAGCTCCCCGGCTGGACGCGCTTCGCCTATGCCGACGAGTGGCTGCAAAAACATCCGGCGCGCGTTGCCGGAACGCCGAGCCTCGAGCGCAAGCAGTTCAACGAATTCGTCGCCTCGCGCGATCCGAATGCCGGACCGCTCGCGGAATCCGGCAGCTTCGAAGAACGCGAGCGCCTGTTTCAGGAATTCATCAAGTGGAAACAGGCCCGAGAACGCCGGTGATTATCGAAACCAACTTGCGTCACGGGAAGCGTGGGAGAGCGTAAGATGAGTACCCAGACCAATCCGTCGCAATACCCCGAACAGCCGTCGAACTACACGCCACAAGATTTCGTGCCGGAGGCCGGAGAGAACACCGGCCATCAGAATGCGCCGGATACGAATTATGTGCCGCCGCGTTTCACCCGGCCGCATAATGAGCGATTGCAAGGCGATCGTCAGGAACGTCAACATAATCGTCAGCCGGGCGAGCGCTCGATCCCCGAATTTCTGCAGCGCCAGCGCAGAGAGCCGGAGGCAAAACCTGTCCGGCCGCGCCCGCCCCTCGACACGGTGGTGCCGGTGCTTGACGATCAGGCAATCGCCGCCGAAGCGCCCGGCCTTTCGCCCTACGAGCTTGACGAGCTCGAGCGCGAAATCACCCGCGCCCAAGCTCATCCGCGCCGCTCGCTATCGCCCGAACTCATGCCGGCGCCGCCGCTGCGGCCAAAGAGCAAGGTCGCGGGTGGCCGTATGACCGGCCTCTCCCTTCGCCTCATCCTGGTTGCGTCGATCGCGGTGTTTTTCATCCTGCTGATGCTCGGCAAGGTGCCGATGCCCGATAGCTGGAAGTCGGCAGCCGCCGAGCCCTGGCGGCGTCTTGCGGCGCTCATCCGCTCCGAGGCGGCGCCGCCCGCCGCGAACGTGCCGTTGATCAAGACGGAAGCTGCGAACCTTTCATCGAAACCTTCGCCGAAGCTCGTCGTCGAAGGCGCCGATGCCGGCAGCAACGACGAGATCGCGCTCGGCGTGAAGATGACCGGTCCGGTCGAAGGCGTGATGGCAACCGTCACCGGCCTCGTGCCGGGAACGAAGCTGTCGCGAGGCCAGCCGTGGGGCAAAGACGAATGGCTGGTGCCCGCGCACGAGCTTGCCGAGACGAAGCTGCGTCCGCCCGCCGATTTCTCGGGCACGATGCAGTACACCGTTTCGCTCCGCACTTCCGATAACAAGATCGCCGATCGCCAGACGCTTCGCCTGCAATGGTCGCAGGCGCAGAAGCCGCAGCGTCATCTGGAGCAGGACGAAATCACGACGATGGTAACGCGCGGCCAGACGATGCTGGAGAGCGGCGACATCGCAAGCGCGCGTCTCCTGCTGCAGCGCGCCGCCGAAAGCGGCGATCAGAACGCCGCGATGGCGATGGCCGCCACCTACGATCCGGCGGTGATGAACGAATTAGGTGTCCGCGGGGTGGAGGCGGACGTGCAGAAGGCCCGGTACTGGTACCAAAAGGCCAGTGAGTACGGGTCAAAAGAAGCGCCCAAACGGCTCGAGTCGCTGGCAAGTCAGAGTCGTTGAAAGCGCTCGGCGCGCCGGGGGTGGTGTACTTGTATCAGCTCCCGGCGCGTCCGTTTATGTCTTCGTCTGCACGTCTTCGTTAGTGTGCCTCCACCGCCCGTATCGCCAGGGCAGATACCAGCGCGCGTTGTGCGGCATCTCCTTCGGCACGAAATCGAGGCCGTGCGTGCCGAACGGATGACAGCGCATGATGCGCGCGAGCGTCATCCATCCGCCCGCCCACAAACCGAAGCGCGCGATCGCCTGATCGCCGTACTCGGAGCAGGTCGGCAAATGCCGGCAATGAAAACCGATCAACGGCGAAAGTGTGTAGCGATAAATTTTGATGAGTCCGCGCCCGATGAGCCTCGGAAGATTGAGAAGAACGCCGCGCGTCTCGTTGTCGTTCGCGCCCGTCGCCTTCACTCCGCTGCCTGCGGGGCCTTCGTCCCCGCCTCGATCTGCGAGATCGCATCGACCACCGCGTCGAAGGTCAGCATCGTGGAGGCATGGCGAGCAGGGTAATTAGATACCGGCTGCAAAACTGCGAGGTCGGCCCACTTGCCGGCCGGGGGCTCGCCCCCCTCCTTCAGCATCTTCCGCATGGTCTCCCGGACCGCCCGGAGTTCCTCCGGGGTCGAGCCGACGACCAGCCGGGCCATGATCGAGGACGACGCCTGGCCGAGAGCGCAGGCCCGCACTTCATGGGCAAAATCGGCGACTTTGCCCTCTTTCATGGTTAAATCGATCGTGACCGTCGACCCGCACAACTTGGAATGGGCGGTGGCGGTGGCATCAGGGTGCGGCAGGCGGCCAATATTCGGAATATTGCTGGCCAGCTCCAGGATCCGCTTATTGTAGACTTCGTCGAGCATCAGATATTTTTTTCTTAGACCCGTCTGGTCAATTGCAAGACACAATTAGGAACAAATATAGTAGCTGGCTGGTTGATTAGGAAGGCGCCGCCCCGGGAAGCGCCTGACGTCTTAGCCGCATTGTTCAACACCGGTGACACTCCGGCAGCCATCAGAAGCTGTCGGTCGAACGGGAGAGTTATGAAATGGACGCCGTAGTAAAGAATTTTCCGCGTACTGATGCGAAGGTCGAAACTCCCAAAATTGAACCGGTTGAGCGTCCGACCCGCGAGGCAGCGGAAGCTGCGGCCAAGACTCTGCTTTCCTGGATCGGCGACAACCCGAACCGCGAAGGCCTGATCGATACGCCGCGTCGCGTCGTCAAGGCGTTCGAGGAAGTGTTCGGCGGCTATCGCGAAAATCCCGAAGACGTGCTCGACCGCACCTTCGGCGAGATCGGCAACTTCGACGACATCGTCGTCGTCCGCAAGATTCCGTTCTATTCGTTCTGCGAGCACCACATGTTCCCGATGATCGGCCACGCGCATGTCGCGTATATGCCGATCGATCGCGTCGTCGGTCTTTCCAAGATCGCGCGCGTCATCGACATGTATGCCCGCCGCCTGCAGACGCAGGAACATCTCACCTCGCAGATCCTGACCGCCATCGACGAAAACCTGAAGCCGCGCGGCGTCGCCGTCATGATCGAAGCCGAGCACATGTGCATGGCGATGCGCGGCGTCCAGAAGCAGGGCGTCTCGACGGTCACCACGCAGTTCAGCGGTGTCTTCCGCAACGACCCCGAGGAGCAGGTTCGCTTCTTCCGGCTCGTGCGCGACAACCGCAACGACTGATTACGCGCGCTTTCGCAACTTCCGAAGCGCCGCTATGAATCGCTCCCCGCCCCTCGGGCGGGGAGTTGTCTTTTGGAGGAGCGCAGGATGACCTCGCGATTTGCCCCTCGCGGCACGACCCGCGACATCGAAACCGGCAATCTCTTCATGCCGAAATTCGACGAGCATGGCCTGATCTCCTGCGTCGTCACCGATGCCGGGGACGGCTCGGTGCTGATGTTTGCGCACATGAACGAGGAAGCCCTCACCCGCACGATTGAGAGCGGCGACGCCTGGTTCTGGTCGCGCTCGCGCAAGGAGCTTTGGCGAAAGGGCGAAACCAGCGGCAATACCCTCAAGCTCGAAGAGCTGTCCGTGGACTGCGACCAGGATGCGCTCTGGATGAAGGTGCGCGTCGCGGGCGATGGCGTCGCCTGCCATACCGGCGCGCGCTCCTGCTTCTATCGCCGCATTCCCCTGCAACCTTCGGCGGACACGCCCGTTAAGCTTGTCCCGGCCGAGGCATAGCCGCTGACGCGGTTTTGTCACGGTTGGGCATTAAGCCTGCGCAAGCATGATTTGCGTGAAGCCTCGACACCGGGACTAGATCAAGGGACGATAGGACGTGTTTCAAGTATTTTCGAAACAATCCGCGGTCGAGCCCGTGTCTAATCAACCGACGCTAGAGCGGCAGGAATCGAAGTCAGGCGCGCCCAAGCTCGGGCTCGCGCTCTCGGGCGGTGCGGCGCGCGGCTGGGCGCATATCGGCGTCATCAAGGCGCTCGCGGCGAACGGCCTGATGCCGGACGTCATCGCAGGCACTTCGATCGGTGCGCTGGTCGGCGGCGTCTGGGCCGCCGGAAAATTACCCGAACTCGAGGAATGGGTGCGCGCGATCAACAAGCGGCGCATTCTCGGACTGATGGATTTCCGTTTCGGCGGCGCCGGCCTGATCGCCGGCGGGCGGCTTGCCGATCTCCTGGTCAAAAATCTCGGCGACATGAAAATCGAGGACCTGCCGGTGCGCTTCGCGGCGATCGCGACCGAACTCGGCACCGGCCACGAAATCTGGCTGACGCAAGGCTCGCTCTCCGATGCGATGCGCGCGAGCTATGCCCTGCCCGGCATCTTCAATCCGGTGAAGGTCGCCGGCCGCTGGCTAATGGACGGCGCGCTCGTCAATCCGGTGCCGGTGACAGCCGCGCGCGCGCTCGGCGCCCGCCTCGTCATCGCCGTCAACCTCAACGCCGACATGTTCGGCCGCGGCACGGTGATCCAGAACCACGGCCTCGAAGAAGAGCCCGATCCCGATGCCGTCACCGTCGAGATCACGCAGGAAACGCGTATCGGCTCGATGTTCCGCATCGACCGTCTGATCCGCCGCCAGTTCTTCGGCGACCGCGCCCATGACGGGCCGAGCGGCATTTCCGCCGTGATGGTCGACGCCTTCAACATCACGCAGGATCGCATTTCGCGCTCGCGGCTCGCCGGCGATCCGCCCGACGTGCTGCTCTCGCCCAAGCTCGGCAATATCGGGCTGTTCGACTTCGCCAACGCCGCGCAGGCGATCAAGCTCGGCGAGGAAGCCGTCGAGCGCGGGCTCGAGGAAGTCCACGAAGCGATCGCCGCCCTCACCTGAGCGGCGGCCCGCTCAGGCTTACGCAGTCCGGATATACTCGCGCAGCGCCGAACTTTCGCGCTCGATCTCGGCGAGGCGATGCTTCACGACGTCGCCGATCGAAACGATGCCGGCAAGCCTGCCGTCTTCGATCACCGGCAGATGCCGGAAGCGGCCGGCCGTCATCCGATTCATGACTTCAGCGATGGTGTCGTAGGGCTGGCAGGTCGTGACGGCGCTCGTCATTGTGCCGGCGATCTGGCTTTCCAGCACCCCCGCGCCGCTGCGCGCGACCGCCTTGACGATATCGCGCTCCGACAGGATGCCGACGATGCGCTCTCCCGCAAGCACCACCAGTGCACCGATCTTGTACGAGGAAAGACGTTCAGCCGCCTGCGCGAGCGTGTGATCGGACGTGATGGTAACGACATCGCGGCCTTTGAGATCGAGGATGGCACGCACGGTCATGAGGTTCTCCTTCCCTCGTAAACCCCGCTCCCCGGATCAAGTTTCCTCGCCTTCGTTGGACGGCGCAAGAGGCACGTTCGGCAGCGTGCGCGGCACCGGATCGAAGAAACGGAACAGGAAAAGCCCGGCCAGAAAGCCGCCCAAATGGGCTTCCCACGCAACCGTCGCGTCGGTGAAGCCCGACGTAATGGCGCTGATTCCGAATACGAGATTGAACAGGAACCATGCACCGAGAAATACGATCACGCCGCGATTCTTCAGCGCCTGCCGAAGCGGCAGCGCCGGCAACTGATAGGCGCGCGAACCGCGGCCGCGCATGAACAGCGGGCCGCCGTCGGCGAACACGAAGCGGCAGGCCGCCGCCATCGCGCCCGAGATCGCACCCGACGCGCCGATCACCGGTACCGTCTCATCGCTGTGAAAGAGGAGATAAGTCGCCGCCGAAAGCGCCGCGGTCACCGCGAAGAAAGCGAGAAAACGCAGCGTGCCGAACCGCCACGCCACCGCGCTGCCGAAGGCAAGCAGCCACACGAGATTGGCTGAGATGTGCAGGATTTCGGCGTGCAGAAAAGCGTAGGTGAAGAACGTCCAGATATCGGCGGCGATGCCGCCGGGAAAATCGATGATCGCGGCAATCGCCGGATCGTAGCGCGCCGGAATGAACGCGAACCACACCAGCACCAGGTTGTCCTGATCCTGCGTGAGAAACGCACGCGCGCCGTGGACCAGCGCCATCGCGGCGGACAGCCACAGGATAACGGGAGGGACGTTGAAGATCGGCTCGGAAGAACGCGCCAAGAATACGGGACCCGGGGAATGGTAAATACGAGATAAGCCCTTGCCTGCAACAAGCGCAAGGCTCGCGAAAAACCGTCCTCCGCAAAAAAAATAGGCCTGCGAGAGGAGCCCTCCACTCGCAGGCCTGGGTCACGAGAACCACCCAATCTGTTCAACAAAATAGCGCCTCAAATCGCGCCGTCCAGAACAGTCCGGCTTTAACCCTAATTTCGCCGTCCGGTTCCCTGCCTGTGGCACGGCCCCTGCTCCGTAGCCGCCAGCCGTCCCGTTTCGCGACGATCGTGGCTGGAGAAAGAGATGAAACACGCAACATCCCGCACGCTCTATGCGTACTGGAACCGTATCCGTGGCGAACGCGCCGCGCCCGAGCGCAGCGACGTCAAGCCTGACGCGATCGGCAAAATTCTCGGTGACGTTTTCATTCTCAATGCCGACGAGCCGAACCCGTATCGCGTCCGGCTTGCAGGCACGCACATCTGCACCCTTTTGGGACGCGAGCTGCGGGACACGAAATTCACCGATGCCTTCGTCGCCGGGGAGCAGGCCGAAATCCACAGCCTGCTCGACAGCATGGTCTGTACCGCGACACCCGTGATCGCCGGCGTGATCGGTGAGACGGCCGATCGCCGGATGCTCGGGCTGGAATTGCTGCTCCTGCCTCTTCGCCACCACGGCCGCACCGATGCACGCCTCCTCGGTTCGCTCACCGCGCTCTCGCATCCCTATTGGGCGACGCTGGTGCCGCTCGCGCAGTTGCGGCTTGGCTCACCCCGCTTTCTACAACCGGAAGATGTTTCTATTTCGGAGGCTACCTTAGGTCGGCTTCACTCGCCGCCACAGCTTCGCATTTTGCAGGGCGGCCGCCACTAAGCCCCGGTTTTCCTTGGCCATTGCGCGCCAGGACCGGCCAGAGATACGCCCCGTTAACTACAGGCGACTACGCTTGCGGAACATTCGCCAGCAGGTCGGCCTATTTCGTCATGATGCAGTTCAGTCGCGCGGCGCGCTCGCTTTCGCTCAACCAGGAGCGGCGCAAGCATCAACGGGTGAAGCTTCAGCTCACCGGCCGCTACATGCTGCAAAATCGGCAGGAGTACGCCTGCCAGACCCTCAACATGTCGCCGGGCGGCCTCGCGATGATGGCCGATGCAAAGCCGCAGATTGGCGAAACGGTCGTCGCCTATATCGATCATCTTGGCCGCGCCGAAGGCAAATGCGTTCGCCATCTGCCGAACGGCTTCGCGATGACGGTCGCCGGCACTTCGCGCCGCCGCGACAAGCTTGCAAGCCAACTCACCTGGTTCGCCAATCGCCAGTTGCTCGGCCTGCCGGAAGACCGCCGCCACGAGCGTTTCTCGATCGCCGATCCGCGCTCGACGCTGACGCTGCCGACCGGCGTCACCATCCCCTGCCGCATCGTCGACGTTTCGCTCTCGGGCGCCGCGGTCGCCACCACTACCGCGGTCGCGCCCGGCACGCCGGTCATCCTCGGCCGCACGCATGGCCGCGTCGTCCGCCAGATCGAAGGCGGCTTTGCCATCGAGTTCAGCCGCGTCCAGAACCCGGATACGCTCGAGCACGATCTCGGCAGCGCCAACTGAGCGCGCAAGCGGCGGCCTAACCCGCCGCTAACCAAGACTATTCAATCCCCATTAGCGATGCCGCAGCTTTGCCGGATTCCGGCCAAGCCTTGCCGTACGCATTTTTACAGCTTTTGACGTGCTGTTTTGGCGCTCGAAAAAGGCTGCTGCTTGCATCGATTAGACCCGCGCCATACGGCGATCTTCGATCGGAGCAATTTAGCTAAAATTTTAAAGAATAAAATTTGAATCAAGTTTGAGTAGGATTTAATTCAAACAAGCCTTGAAATTGCGCACGTGATTTAGCGCCGCTGCAAAGGCCATTTGCCACATTGCCGCCAAGAAAAAATTGGGGGCGTCAATGTTTGGCAATCAGAATTTCGCGGCAAAGCTCGCGAACAACAAGGGGATGATCGCGGCAGTGTTTGCCGTCGCGATCGGGGGAATCTGTCTTGCGAAATCCGCGAGCGCGGCGGAACAGACCGTCGGCCGCCAGGCTTATGTTTCGGTCGGTGAGAATACGCGCGCGCCGATCGGCTGGAAGCAGTTCTGCCGGGATCATGCCGACGAGTGCAACGTATCGCCCGCGCAGGCGGTCGATGTGCAGCTCACGAAATCCGCCTACAAGGAAATGGAACGCATCAATCGCCACGTCAACGACCACGTGAAGCCGATGACCGATCTCGATCATTTCGGCGTCATCGAAAAGTGGTCGTATCCGGAAGACGGCTACGGCGATTGCGAGGATTACGTGCTCGAGAAACGCCGCCGTCTGGTCGAAGCCGGCTGGCCGCGTGCGGCGCTCCTGATCACCGTCGTGCGCGACAAGAAGGGCGACGGCCATGCCGTGCTCACCGTGCGCACCGACAAGGGCGAATACGTGCTCGACAATCAGGAAGACGAAATTCTGCCGTGGTCGGAAACCGGCTACCGCTTCGTCAAGCGGCAGTCACAGACCGACGTCAATGTTTGGGTTTCGCTCGGCGACAATCGTCCGACCAATTACGTCGCCGGAACGAAATAAGGAGTTTGAATCGCGGCCTGGTCACGTCCCCACCCTCCCCGTCCCCGACCGGGTTCGCGCGAGGCCGGCTCTCCCCCAGAGCCGGCCTCACCCTTTTTGTGAGGCTCAGCCGCAAGAGGCTCAGCTAACCGGCTTCATGCCCTTGGCGTATTGCTGCCAGCGTTTGAAGTAAGCCTCAGCGCCGTAATGCGCCAACGCCACGCCCTTCTCGTCGAGTGTGCGGATGGCGCGGCCGGGCGCGCCGACGATCAGCGAGTTCGGCGGAAATTCTTTTCCCTCGGTGACGACCGCGCCCGCGCCGACGATCGAGTTCTCGCGGATTCGCGCGCCGTTCAGAACGGTCGCGCTCATGCCGATCAAAACGCCGTTCTCAATCGTGCAGCCATGCAGCATCGCCTTGTGGCCGATCGTGCAGTGCTCGCCGATGGTGAGCGGAAAGCCGGGATCGGAGTGAAAGACGCAGCCGTCCTGCACATTGGTGCGACGGCCGATCTTCATCGGCTCGTTGTCGCCGCGCAGCACGGCGTTGAACCAGATGCTGACTTCTTCCTCGATAAAAATATTACCGATCAGGTCCGCGCTCGGCGCGATCCAGTATCTGCCGCTCGCAGGAAGCTGCGGGCGAATTCCATCCAGTTCGTAAAGGGGCATGACGTCCTCGATTGCTGCGGCAAGCTCATGCCACAGCGAGGCGCAGAGGTCTAACGATCAAGGTAACGGGGAAAATCTAGCCGCCAAAACCGGCCGAGCGCATCAGGCCCATCATGACGAGCCCGCAGGAAAGGCTCCAGAAGCCCGCGAGCACGGTCGCCAGCATCGCCGGCATGAAGCCGCGCGACTGGATAGTGACGCCGCGGATGGTGTTGCGCAGGATGATGAAGGGCGCGGCAAAAACGAGGAACGGCACCGAGGCGAGCGCCTTCGGGCGGTTCTCGTCGTTCAGGAGGCGAAAGCTCGCCGGGCGCTCCGAAACGAGCTGATAGCCTGTCGCCAGCAGCCCCGCGAAAGCGAAGCCAAAGCCCACGGCAAACATCGACTGGATAGCTTCCGGCGACAACATTACGCGAACCCGACGCAACAAACGGGAAGCGGCCCCCTGCCGCCCCTCGAGGCTCGCAGTTAATGAAAGATGAAGATGCCGGACAAGCGTAAAGGTAAATAAAGGTTAACCGAGGTTCCGCGCCGGTTCCGGCGCGGTCCCGCTTCAGTCCATCTCGCCCTCTCCGAGATCGGTGTCGAGGATCGCCATCTGGAAGGAGAAGGCCTTGCCATCATCTTCCAGAAACAGCACGGCGATGAACTCATCGCCGATATTAACCTCGGCGGAATCCTTCTTCTTCGGCCGCGCCACCACCTTGATGTCGGGGTGCCCGAGAATCTTGCGCAGGAATGCGGCCGCGCGCTGGAGGTCGGTTTCCGGCACGTTGATCTGCAGATTGTACGAGCGGTCGCCGTCCTCGGTGTCGAGCGTGACGAGACCCTGCTGGTCGCTACCGATATAGAACTCGGCCATGTCCGGGCGCTGCGCGCGCGGCGACAAACGGATTTCAGGATTGCGGAACAACCGGCGCAGATAGTTCTGCACCTGATCGAGTTCGCTTCTCTCCACGCGCGGGCTCCATTTACAAGGAAAAGGACGCAATAAAACGAGCGCTACCTAACCGCGCCGGGGCGGCGCGGGCAAGCCGGTATCCGCAGAAAAATCGTCTCAGATGTTCTCGCCCGCGAAGGTCGAGGTCGAGTCGAACATCTGGTCCATGGTGTGCGCGGGCGACTGGTCGCACGGCGCGGGACCCACGACGCGCGCCGGAATGCCGGCGACCGTCGTGCGCGGCGGCACCTTTTTCAGCACCACCGAACCCGACGCAACGCGCGAGCACTCGCCGACCTCGATGTTGCCGAGCACTTTCGCGCCTGCCCCGATCAGCACGCCGCGGCGGATCTTCGGGTGGCGGTCGCCGCGCTCTTTTCCTGTGCCGCCGAGCGTCACGCCTTGCAGCAGCGAAACGTCATCGTCGATGACGGCGGTCGCACCAATGACAACGCCGGTGCCGTGGTCGATGAACACGCCGCGGCCGATGCGGGTCTGCGGGTTAATATCGACGCCGAACACCGAAGATGCGCGGCTCTGAAGATAGAGCGCAAAATCCTTGCGGCCCTTGTTCCAGAGATAATGCGCGAGGCGATGCGTCTGCAGCGCATGGAAGCCCTTGAAGTAAAGAATGGGCTCGATATAGCGCGTCGTCGCCGGATCGCGGTCGGTGACGGCGACGATATCGGCGCGCATCATCGCGCCGAGCAGCGGCTCGCCCTCGATCAGATCGGCATAGGCTTCGCGGATGATGCTCGCCGGCACATCCGTGTGGTCGAGACGTGAAGCGACGCGATAGGAGACGGCTTCTTCCAGCCGGCCATGATTGAGCACGGTCGCGAACAGGAAGGTGGCAAGCTCCGGCGAGCTCTTGGTGATCGCTTCGGCTTCTTCGCGCACGCGCGCCCATACCGGGTCGACGGCGTGAACGGCCTGAACATTCGGTTTTGCCATGGCTTCTCTCCCAAGCCTTGCATTGCGGTTTTGAGGCCTTCTAGCCCGGATGCCGTAAAGAATCCACGCATGGCAGGTGCGCTTGAATCAGGGCCTTAACCGGCGCGAAAGCATGATGGAACGCGGCCAACGGGGTTCCCGAAAGGCTTCAAGGCGCTGCTTGAATCAAGTTCTGAACAAATGCCGCTAACGAGTCCGCGCGCGAAAAACCGCGCGCAAGCGATTCAAATGACTCGCGATTTATTGGCCGTGCTTTTCGAGGAAGGCGAGCACGCCATCCTTGAAGATGCGGTCGCCCACCACCGTCATGTGGTTGCGATGGGGCACTTCGATGTATTCGCAGCCGGGGATGATGCGGGCGATCCCGGCCGCGGGCCCCGCGATATCGTCGTCATCCCCGCCTCGCACGATCAGCATCGGCACCTTGTTGGAGGCAAGCTCTTTTTCGGTGAATTCGACGCGCAGGCCGCCCATGCAGGCGATCAGCGCCTGGAGGTCCGATTTGGTCTGCTCGGCAAAGACGCGAAACTGCTTTGCCACGGGGTCGGTGATGTCGGCTGCGCTTTTGGCTTCGAGCGCCGCGATGATCTGATCGCGCCGCCCCGGCCCCGAGATGATCGAAGCGCCAATGCCGCCAAGAGATGACGAGCGGATGCGGTCGGGATGATGAAGCGCGAGATGCATGCCGATCCGCCCGCCCATCGAATAGCCGAGATAATCGGCGCGTTCGACCTTTAAGTGATCGAGCAGCGCAAGCGTATCCCCCGCCATCGACGGCATGTCGTAGGCGGCAGGGTCGTGCGGCTTCGACGACTGGCCATGTCCGCGATTGTCGAGCGCAATGACGCGGCGGCCGGCGCGCTTCAGCGCCGCCGTCCAGCCCGGCAATATCCAGTTGATCTCTTTATTGGATGCAAAGCCGTGCACGAGCACGATCGGCTCGCCTTCGCCCTCGTCGATATAGGCAATGTCGATGTTGGCGTGCTGAAAGGAAGGCATGAAAAATCCGGAGAAAATTACTGCGCGCTAGGCAATCGCATCGAGTTGCGCCGATCGCAACGCGCGCGGCGGCCACAGCTTGCGCACGAGCGCGATGAAACCCTGTTGTATCGCCGCGACAATTAAAAAGAGATTGACGAAGGCACCCAGCAGCCAGCCGAAGGCAATGACCGCCGCCGCGCCCAGCGCGAACGAGTCGCGCCCGAGCGTCTTCAGCACCGCGAGCGTGCCGCGTCCGCGCGCCGTCGCAAGCCGCGTGAGTTTGGAAATTTCGCCGATGCTCTGCGTCTCGCGCAAGCCCGAAAGCGCGGCGCGCGTTCCGGCTTTGCCCTGCATCGAGCCAAGATCGGCGAGCGCAACGCCGACGCGCTCAACGCGGCCGTTCGCGAGCACGCGCCCCGCCGATTTCACAAAACCTTCGCTGAGCCTTCCGCCGCGCGCCGCTGCCTTCACGACCGTGACGCCTTCGCGCACCGGCGCCGCAGCACCCATGCTCGAATAGGTCCAGGCGGTGACGCCAAGACCCGCGACCGAAAGCGCTGCCAGAAACTTGTTCACTTCCTGGCCCGAAACGGCGTGCCAGGATTCGCGCGCGAGATCCCGCACGTCGCCCCAGCCGATCAGATCGCCGACCGCCGCGCCCAAGAGCCCGGCACCGTCGCCCGTCTCGCCGGTCGTAAAGCCGCGCCCGAAACTCTTGGCCATACGAATGCGGTTGCGCGACGGCGTCTGCGCTTCCTTGAGGCGCGCGCGCAATTCGTCCGGCACCGCGACGCCGCGCTCGTCGGCAAGCGCAACGAAGCTCTCGGCAAGTTCAATATCGTCCGCGGCAAGCGCCCGCTCGATCTCGCCGCGCGCATAATCGGCGGTGAAAACTTCATCAAGCTGCAATTCGGAAAGCTTCGCCGGATCGTTCGCCGCCATATGCAATTCGGCCGCGCGCTTGCCCTGCGGCAGCACATAGACGGCCGCCGCGAGAATCGCGGCCACAAGGGCGAATTTGGTCGTTCGTCGCATGGCCGCCGATATGGGGAGAAATTGCGGCATTGCCAAGATGAGACTTTGCAGGCCGCACCTCCCCCGCTATGGTCCGCGCCGAACGGAGCTTCCCATGGCCGACAAGATCGTTCCTCACTTCCAGAATGACGCGGGCGTTCCCGTCATCCGCATCAATGCCCACGAATTCATGTGCGAAGGCGCAAGCGCACCCTTCGACCACCCGCATGTCTATCTCGACATGGGCGATGCCGAGGAACTCGTCTGCCCCTATTGCTCGACGCTCTACAAGCTCGACCACTCGCTGAAGCCCGGCGCCTCGGTGCCGGAAAGCGCGGTCGTCGAACGCGCCGCCTGATCCGTTGAAGCGCTCGCGCACGCTGATCGTCGCGGGCGCCGGGATCGGCGGGCTCACCGCCGCGATCGCGCTCGCCAAAGCCAATTACCGCGCACTCGTCTGCGAGCGCGCCGCATCCCTCGGTGAAAGCGGCGCGGGGCTACAGCTTGCGCCGAACGCAACCCGCGTGCTGCGCGAACTCGGCGTGCTCGACGCCGTACGCGAGCGCGCGATTGAGCCCGAGGCGCTCGTTGTTACGAAAGCTGAAAGCGGACGCACATTGCTGCGCGCCGATCTGCGCGGGCCGAGCGCACGCTACGGCGCGCCATGGCTGGTGCTCGCCCGCTCCGATCTCCATCGCGCGCTCGCGGAAGCCGCCGCCGATCAAGTCGATGTCGAATTGCGCACTGGCACTGAGGTGAGTGATTTTGCCGATCACACCCGCGGCGTCACCGCCACGGTCCATAGCGGCGGCGAGGTGCGCGAGGAATTGGGTGCGGCGCTGATCGGCGCCGACGGCTTGCGTTCGAAAGTGCGCGCACGGCTGCATGGCAAAACGCCGCCGCGCTTTCATGGGCTTTCTGTCTGGCGCGCGCTGATCCCGACCAAAAACCTGCCTTCGATGCTGACCGAGCCCGTCGTACGGCTGTGGTTCGCGAGCAATGGTCACGCCGTGCACTATCCCGTCGCGAATGGTGAGCGCATCAATCTCGTACTGGTCTTCCCCGAGGAGCGCGAATGCGCCGACGGCGAAGAGCGCAGCCTCTCGCAACTTCCGGCAACCTGTATGCGCTGGGCGAAGCCCTTGCGCGATCTGATCGAGGCCGCACCCTCGTTTCGCCGCTGGCCGCTTTACGACCGGCCGCCGCTCGCAACATGGGGCAAGGACCACGCGACGCTACTCGGAGACGCCGCGCATCCGATGCTGCCGTTCATGGCGCAGGGTGCGGCGGCCGCGATCGAGGACGCGCTTGTGCTTGCGAAACATCTACAGGGCGCCAACGAAAGCGAAAACGGCATTGCGCCGCGTCTGCGCGCTTACGAAGCCGCGCGTATGCAACGCACGGCAAAACTACAAGCCGCATCGCTTGCCAATAATCGCAACTATCATATGAACGGCGTGCAGCGTTTCGCGCGCGATCTCTTGCTGCCCGTCATCGGCGGCGAGCGGCTGATTGCGCGGAACGACTGGGTCTATCGCTATACGGCCTAGCGCTCTGCCCGGCCGAACACATCCATCAGTTCCGCGATCTTCCGGCGCTGATCGGCCTTGTCGCCGCTCGAAATCGCATGCTGGACGCAGTGGCCGACATGGTCGCGCAGGATTTCTTCCTCGACACGCTTGAGTGCCGCGCGCACGGCCGAGATCTGCGTAATAACGTCGATGCAGTAGCGGTCTTCCTCGACCATGCGGGCGATGCCGCGCACCTGGCCCTCGATCCGTCCCAACCTTTTCAGCGATGAAGCCTTGGCATGTTTCTGCATGCGCGCTATATACCCCCTAGGGGTATCCAAGACAAGAGCCTATAGAGTCAGAAAATGACGCACGATCAAACAGATCATCAACACACCCATCACCAGCATGGCGGCTCCTGCTGCGGGCATAAGCGCGAAGAAGATCACCGCGTGACCGATCCGGTCTGCGGCATGAAGGTCGATCCGCACACGGCGAAGCACCGCGCCGACTATCACGGCCACACCTATTATTTCTGCAATCCGAAGTGCCGCGAGAAATTCATCGCCGATCCCGAAAAATATCTGACGCCGCGCGAGGCCGAACCGGTCGTCGAAGGCGCCGAATACATCTGCCCGATGCATCCCGAGATCCGCCAGATCGGCCCCGGCTCCTGCCCGATCTGCGGCATGGCGTTAGAGCCCGTAATCGCTAGCACCGACGCCGGTCCGAACCCCGCGCTCCTCGACATGAAGCGCCGCTTCTGGATCGCACTCGTACTCACGCTTCCCGTCGCCGCGCTCGAGATGGGCGGGCACATTTTCGGCTGGCAGCCGCTTTCGCCGCAAACGTCGAACTGGGTGCAGCTCGCCTTCGCAACTCCGGTCGTGTTCTGGGCGGGGTGGCCGTTCTTCGAGCGCGGCTATCAGTCGCTCGTAACGCGCAACCTCAACATGTTCACGCTGATCGCGCTCGGCGTCGGCGTCGCGTGGCTCTATAGCGTCGTCGCAACGGTTTGGCCCGGCATCTTCCCATCGGAATTTCGCGGCCATCATGGCGCGGTCGCGGTTTATTTTGAATCCGCCGCCGTTATCACCGTGCTCGTGATCGTCGGCCAGGTGCTGGAGCTTTCCGCCCACGAGAAAACTTCGAGTGCGCTGCGCGCCCTGCTCGATCTCGCGCCGAAGATCGCGCGCAAGGTAACGGCGCAAGGCGACGAGGAAGTACCGCTCGACACGATCAAGGTTGGCGATCTCTTGCGCGTCCGCCCCGGCGAGAAAGTGCCGGTCGATGGCGAAGTCACCGAAGGCCGCTCGAACGTTGACGAGTCGCTCGTCACCGGCGAGTCGATGCCCGTGACAAAAGAACAAGGCGCGAAAGTCATCGCCGGCACGCTGAATGCCGCGGGGTCCTTCGTGCTGCGCGCCGAGAAGGTCGGCAGCGAGACATTGCTCTCGCAGATCGTCCAGATGGTCGCGGCGGCACAGCGCTCGCGCGCGCCGATCCAGAAGCTCGCCGACCGTGTTGCCGGCTGGTTCGTGCCGCTGGTGATTTTTGTCGCGCTCCTCGCCTTCGCCGCCTGGGCGATGTTCGGCCCCGAGCCGCGCTACATCTACG
Organism: Xanthobacteraceae bacterium; assembly: GCA_035555855.1. GTDB lineage: Bacteria > Pseudomonadota > Alphaproteobacteria > Rhizobiales > Xanthobacteraceae > Palsa-892. Next base: position 20,082 of record DATMGD010000001.1, on the reverse strand, counting down.
GTCTCGTTGCCGCCGTGACGGTGCTCATTATCGCCTGCCCCTGCGCGCTTGGCCTTGCGACCCCGATGTCGATCATGGTCGGCGTCGGCCGCGGCGCCGAGGCCGGCGTTCTCATCAAGAACGCCGAGGCGCTCGAGCGCATGGAAAAGATCGACACGCTGGTCATCGACAAGACCGGCACCCTCACCGAGGGCAAGCCGACGCTGGTGAAGATCGTGCCTGCGCAAGGCTTTAGTGAAAGCGACATTCTCCAGCTTGCCGCGAGCCTCGAGAGCGCGAGCGAGCATCCGCTGGCTGACGCCATTCTCCGCGCCGCTAAGGAAAAGAATGTCGCGCTCATACCCGCGCAGGATTTCCACTCCCCGGTCGGCAAGGGCGTCACTGGCTCGGTCGGCGGCAAGCAGGTCGCGCTCGGCAACGCGAACTTCCTCAGCGAAAGCGGCATCGATACTTCGCCGCTCGCCGGCGAAGCCGAAAGCCTGCGCCGGGACGGCGCGACCGCGATCTTCATCGCCGTCGATAAAAAGCCCGCCGGCATCCTCGCCATTGCCGACCCGGTGAAGCCCTCGACCGTGCCCGCGCTGAAGGCGCTCAGCGCCGATGGCATCCGCATCGTCATGCTGACCGGCGATAACCGCACTACCGCCGAAGCCATCGCCCGCCGCCTCGGCATTGCCGAAGTCGAAGCCGAAGTGCTGCCCGACGAGAAAGCGAAAGTCGTCGAGAAGCTGCGCAAGGAAGGCCGCGTCGTCGCCATGGCCGGCGACGGCGTCAACGACGCGCCCGCCCTCGCCTCGGCCGATGTCGGCATCGCCATGGGCACCGGCACCGATGTCGCGATCGAAAGCGCCGGCGTGACGCTGCTGAAAGGCGATCTCTCCGGCATCATCCGCGCACGCCGCCTTTCGGAAGCGACGATGCGCAACATCCGGCAGAACCTGTTCTTCGCCTTCATCTACAACGCGCTTGGCGTGCCGGTCGCGGCCGGCGCGCTCTATCCGATGTTCGGCATTCTCCTGTCGCCGATCATCGGCGCCGCTGCGATGTCGCTCTCGTCCGTGAGCGTCATCGGCAACGCGCTCAGGCTCCGCTTGACGAAGCTCTGAGCCGTTTCGCATCATTCGGGCTGATTCACGCCGCTTTCACTTCAAGCACGTCCAGTGAGGATCGCCATGATGCGTCATCTGCTGCTCGCTGCCCTTGCGCTTGCCTTTTCGTTTTCGCCGCTGCGCGCGCAGCAATCCCCCTCCACCATCCTCATCCTCGACGCCTCCGGTTCGATGTGGGGCACGGTGGACGGCCAGACGAAAATTTCCGCCGCGCGCAAGGCGGTCGGCACGATCCTCGCGAAATGGAAGCCCGCCGACAAACTCGGCCTCATGGTCTACGGCCACCGCTCCAAGAGCGACTGCAACGACATCGAACTGATGATCCCGGTCGGCCCGGTCGATGCGGCGCAGATCAATGCCGCCGTGAAGAGCCTCAACCCCAAGGGCAAGACGCCGATCACTGATTCGCTGCGTCAGGCCGCCGCTGCGCTCGGTGCGGAGAAAAATCCCGCAACCGTCATTCTCGTGTCCGACGGCATCGAGACCTGCAAGGGCGATCCTTGCGCCGCCGCTGCCGAGTTGAAAAAAGCCAACGTCAAATTCACCGCGCACGTCATCGGCTTCAACGTCGCCGACCCCGTGACGAAAACGCAGCTCCAGTGCATCGCGCGCAACACCGGCGGCGTCTATCTCGACGCCTCGAACGCTTCCGGTCTCGAGAACGCGCTCGGCAAGGCGGTCGATGCCGCGCAAGGCGCGAAGGTCGCCTCCGAAGCGCCCGCGAAGCCCGCTGCCGATCCGTACAAGGACAAGAACTGGCGCGCCGTCGCGCGTCTCGCCGAAGGGCTCGATCCTATCGCCGACGGCTTTCTCGTCTGGGTGCTGAACAAACCGCTGCCGAACGGCGAGAAGGAATATGTCCAGACCGAGAATGGTCCGCGCGTGATGGCGGCGGCCGAGCCGGGCAACTACATCATGAACGTCGCCTACGGCCAGACCTCGCGCGATTTCCCCATCACCATCAAGAAGGAGCCGATGACGCACGACGTCATCCTCAACGCCGGTTTCGTCACCAGCGAAGCCGCGCTCGAAGGCACCGCCGACAAGGCCGAGAACCTGACGTGGACGGTCCACACCGGCGGCGGCGAATATATCGCCACCGATTATGAGCGCGTGCCGCACTTCATCCTGCCGGCCGGCGACTACGTCATGGTGCTCTCGAAAGGCAACAGCGAAGCGAAGAAGGCTTTTAAGTTGGCCGCCGGCGACAGCATCAATCTTGCGATGACGCTCGACGCGACACCGCTGCTCGTCGACGCGCTCTATGCATCGGGCGGTCCCAAGGTCGAAAAAGGTATCGCCGTCAGCATCCGCAAGCCGCCGGTTCGCGAGGGCGAGGATGGTGAGTGGCTCGTGACCAGTTACGATCCGCTCGCGAAATTCGACCTGCCCGCCGGGCCTTATGACGTGATCGTCGAAGTCGGCGCCGCGAAGCACATGCAGCGCGTCGATATCCGCTCCGGCGCCCCCGCCCGTATCACCGTCAACATGAATGCGGGCGTGCTCGCGCTCGCAACCCCCGGCGCCGAGACCGTCGAGATTTTCGGCGCCAAGAAGGACATCAACGGCGACCGCAAGCTGTTCTTCACCGGCTACGATCCGACCACCAACCTCGCGCTGCTCGCCGGCGACTATGTCGTGGTCACACACGTGAAGGACAAGGCCAAGGAAACGCCGGTCAGCGTCAAGCCCGGCGAGCGCACTGAACTGAGCATTCAGTGAACCGAGTATCACGCGGAAAAAGCCCTCTCCCGGCGGGAGAGGGCTTTGTCTTTCAGGCCCGCTGGGTGCCCGCGTGCTTTAGAACACTGCGAGGTATTTCAGCATCGAAATCACACCGATGATGATGACGATGATGCGGATAATCTGCTTCATCCGCCCGTCCACCGGCAGCATGTTGACGAGATAAAGGACGAGAATAACGACAAGAAACGTAATCAGGATACCGATCAAGACCGAGGAAGCCATTCTGCTCTCCTGCGTTGCAAACTGTTTTGGCACTGGAAATCGCCCGCGCCCGGAGTATAACGCCGAACAATTGCCTGAGTTCCATCGACGGAACCGATTCGTCGATTGTTGTGTTCGTTATTCGTATTCTGGGAACCACGGAGAGCCTCATGGCCCGCAAATCGAGACCAGCATCAAGGCCCGCCAAAACGAAAAAGAAGACAAGCAAGACGAAGAAAACGACGAAGAAGGCAAAAGCCAAAACCGCGAAGCCGGCCAAAGCCAAAGCGCCCAAGGCAACAGCCCGCAAAGCGAAGCCCGCGAAAAAGGCCCCGCCGCAAGGATTTTTCAGCAGCCTGTTTTCGTAAAACGGCCGGCGACAGAATTCACCCCTCCCGGCGAGCGCCGCGAGGGGTGAATTGTTTTTAGCGCAACCTTTAGCGCAGTGGCGCGCCGCGGCCGCGCATCATGCCGGCGATCGCCGAGATCAGGAACAGCGCGATTGCGATGAAGAATACGATCTTCGCAAGCTCGACCGAAACGATGGCGATGCCACCGAAACCGAGCACGCCCGCAATTAACGCGATGACGAGGAAAGTAACAGCCCAGCTTAACATGATGTTTTCTCCTTGCTGCGTTTGAATGCTTGCAACGCGTGGAGAGAAAACGCCGGGAACCCGTGAAAGTTCCGGGGATCAGCCGAGCTCGAGTTCGCCCTTCACTTCATGCGTCAATGCGACGCCGTCGACCGTCAGCACCACTTTGGCATTGAGCGTCTCGCCGCCCTTGAGCTTGCCGCTCGCCAGCGCCTCATGGACCGCCTTCTCGATTTCCTGCTGCGAGGTGACGCCCACCGTGCGCAGAAATTTCCGCATGCTGCCGTTGAATTTTTCTTCGTCCATTATCCGCTCCTTCAGCCCTGCCGGATTCGATGCGGCCCCGGCCCGCCGGTTCCCGGCTATCCTAAAAACCACGACGCATAATAGGCGAGCGCCGCCATCAGGCCAGCCGCCGGGATCGTCACGATCCAGGCAACGACGATATTGCTCGCGATATTCCAGCGCACGGCGGAAGCCCGCCGCGCGGCGCCGACGCCGACGATGGCGCCCGTGATCGTGTGCGTCGTCGAAACCGGAATGCCGAGATAGGTCGCCATGAACAGCGTGATCGCGCCGCCGGTTTCGGCGCAGAAGCCCTGCACCGGCGTCAACCGCGTGATCTTCGAGCCCATCGTCTTCACGATGCGCCAGCCGCCGAACAGCGTACCGAGGGCCATCATCGCCTGGCATATGAGCACCACCCAGAACGGAACGTAGAATTTGTCCCCCAGCATGCCCTGCGAGTAGAGCAGCACGGCGATGATGCCCATCGTCTTCTGCGCGTCGTTGCCGCCATGGCCGAGCGAGTAGAGTGAGGCCGAGAAGAACTGAAATCTGCGGAACATATTATCGACCGCATAGGGCGTCGTGCGAACGAACAGCCACGAGATCACCAGCACCAGCAGGATCGCGAGAATGAAGCCGACGAGCGGCGACAGCACGATGGCGGCGCTCGTCTTGATGACACCCGGCCAGACGATCGCCGACCAGCCGGCCTTGGCGCAGCCCGCGCCGAGCAACCCGCCGACCAGTGCGTGCGACGACGACGAAGGAATGCCGAGAAACCACGTGATGAGATTCCAGGAGATCGCGCCGATCAGCGCGCCGAAGATGACATGCGGATCGACAATCGCGGCCGAAATGATGCCGACGCCGAGCGTTTCGGCGACATGCAGCCCGAAGAACAAAAACGCGATGAAGTTGAAAAACGCCGCCCACGCGACGGCATATTGCGGCTTCAAGACGCGCGTCGAGACGATGGTGGCGATCGAATTGGCCGCGTCGTGCAAGCCGTTCAGAAAGTCGAAGATCAGCGCAACGAGGACGAGCCCGACCAGAAACGGCAGGCTGATCGCAATGGCTTCCATGTGCGCGCCCTGCCCTAGACGTGGTCGATGACGATGCTCTGGATTTCGTTTGCGACGTCATCAAAACGGTCGACGCATTTTTCCAGATGATCGTAGATCTCGTGGGCGACGAAGAACGAAATCGAATTCGCGTTCGCCGTCTGCTGCTTGAACAGCTCCTTCAATCCCTCGTCGTGGATGTCGTCGGCTTCGCCCTCGAGCCGCGTAACCTTCTCGGTGATCGCCGAAAGCCGCGTGGCGTTTTCGCTGATCGAGCGCAAAAGCGGCACCGCTTCCTGCACGAGGCGCGCGCACTGCACGATGTTGTCGGCCATGTCCTTCATCTGCGGCGTGAAGGCACGCACCTCGAACAGCATGATCGTCTTCGCCGTCTTCTGCATCTGGTCGATCGAGTCATCCATCGCATTCGTGAGATCCTGGATGCCGTCGCGGTCGAAGGGCGTGATGAAGGTGCGGCGGATCGCGGTCAGCACTTCACGGGTGATAGCGTCGGCGTCGTGTTCGCGGTCGATGATGGTCTCGAAATTCTTCTGAATGCCCTCACCGCCGTCGAGCAAAGCCCGCAGCGCTTCGGCGCCGCCCACCACCGCATTGGCGTGCCGGTCGAAGAGCTCGAAAAAGCGCTCCTCTTTCGGCAGCAATAATCGCAGAAACCCCAACATTCAGCCTCTCCCGGCTCCGTTTGTCGTAAGCCTGTTATAATGGCCGGGAACCTAATCGCACGAGCTACGAGAGTCGAACCTTTCTGTTTCGCCGCCCCCAGGACGTTTTTATGTAGTTTCAAGGCTTTCGCGGAAAATTCTAATGATTCGAGTGACCGATCGCATTCATCTCGACGAAAGTGAGCTGCAAGAAAGCTTCATTCGCGCGTCCGGCCCCGGGGGCCAGAACGTGAACAAGGTCTCGTCGGCGGTGCAGCTTCGCTTCGATGCCCGCGGCTCGCGCTCGCTGCCGAACGATGTGGCGATCCGTCTCCAGCGCCTCGCCGGCAGCCGCCTCACCAACGAGGGCGTCATCGTCATCACCGCCAACCGCCACCGCAGCCAGGAAATGAACCGCGACGACGCCCGCGCGCGATTGATCGAGATGATCGTCGAAGCGGCCAACCCGCCGCCGCCGCGCCGCGCGACAAAACCCACGAAGGCCTCGAAGAAGCGCCGCCTCGATTCGAAAAACCGGCGCGGCGAGATCAAGAAGATGCGTTCGAGCAGAAATTTCGACTGAACGAATATTCCTCGCTCAATATACCTGCACCGGCAGCACACCGCCGGGGCCGATCAACAGCCCCCAGCTTTCATCTGCACCGACCTCGATCTCGTCCTCACCGCTCGTCTGACCCGCGAGCTTGACCGAGACCTTGTGGCGGCCCGGCGCAACGTCGAGCATGACGCCCGGCCCGTTGGTGCCGGAGTTCGCCGCCGCCTTAACGGTCTGCCGGCCGACGGTGAGCGTTGCTTCCTTGTCGTTCGGATTGGTGACGAGGAGCCGCGCCTGACCGGGTTTGGGCGCAACACCTGCCTTCTCGGCTTCCGCAGGATGGCGGACAATGAGACTCACCGTCGTCTCGCCACCCTTGCGGCCCAGCTTTAGCGCCGCCGGGCCTTCCGGCGAAGCGTACGCGATCGATGCGCTTTCAGCCGCGACCGAAGCGCCCGCGTTTTCCTTCCAGTTCAGCTTACCGAGTTCGCGGCGATAGAAGCCGAGCACATCAGAGAAACCGAGCGGGATGTTTGCATTGAGCGAGCGCCGGAACGGCGACTTGTCGACGACGCTCATGGTGTGCCGCTTCGGCAGCGGCAGGCCGTTCTTATCCTCGACGGCGAGATCGTCGGCGCTCGCCGCGGGCGAAACGGCATCCGTCATTTTTTCGGATTCCGCTTGCGCCTTCTTGGCTGCGTCCGCCAGCGCCCGCAGTTGCTCCATGGAATTCGAGTTCGCGGCGGGCGGCGCCGCGTTCATCGGCGGCACGCCGGCATCACGCATCATCTGCTGCGCCTGCCGCATCATCGCGTCGATGGAATTGTCCTGCGCCGCGGGCGCAGCAGGCGCTGCGGCGGCCGCCGGTTTCGTCATTTGCTGCACGAGATTGACCTGCGCAAAATCATAGTTGCGGCCGATCTCGAGCGTTGCCGGGCCTTCCGGCGAAGTGAAGTTGAGCTTCACGTGATCCGCCGTCACGGCAGCACCGTCGCTCTCCTCTTTCCAGTTCCGCGACGACAGCGCATTGCGATAGAACGCGAGCACTGTCGCAACCTCGGCCGGCACCATCGCGTGCATTTCCTTCTTCACGCTGCCGCCGGTGCCGCCTGCCGTCCATGCCTGCTTCGGACGCGGCAGGCCGAAGATGTCGTCGCCTGCATCGAGCGCCTGCGGCTGCGCGAAGGCCGCGACGCGAATTTCGACATTCGTTCTTCCGTCGCGCGGCTGCATCGAGAGCAGGATCGGCTTCTGCTTCTCGCGGACAAAATACGTTTTGCCCTCCAGCTTCGCGCCCGGCCAATGCGCCGCCGCTTCGGCGTCAGTGAGCGGCACCCAGCCCGCAGCGCCAAGCTCGCGCAGATAGAAATCCGCCAGCGTATCGGCATTGCTCGCCGTGACGTAATTCAGATACGGCCTGCGGTCGTCGAAGACGATCTCCGCCGCATCGTCCGCCAGCGGCGCATCGACATAAATCCAGTTCGGCCGGTAATTGACGGAGGATTGCGACGGCTGGCCCATGCGCTGCGTGAGCGAAACGACAAGACCTTGCGGCCCCTTCTTGAAGAACATCAGGGTCGCGCTCGGCTTTTCCGTCGGCGAGGAATACCGCTGCCAGCCTTCGCCGGCGAGGAGCTTGGCGACCGCCGCCGACGTTTCATCGACCGGCATCGCAACATAGTAGCGAACGTCGTCCTTCGTTGCGTGTGCCGAGTCCGCTTCCGCGCCCGCGAGCTTCGGGGCCTGCATGACGTCGATCTGCGGCGCGGGCGGCACGGCGCGCCCGGTTTTCAGCGTCGCGATCGGCCATTGCTTAATCTCAAGCCGCGTCTTGCCCGCCCCGGCATCGAGCGCCGTCAGCACCATGACAACCGAAGGTTCCTTGTCGTTGACATATTCGGCGTAAGCGCCGCGCCGGTGCATGACGCCGGGCGCACCGCCCGCCGCCTGCTTCGTGCCGGTCTTCGCCGACCACAACGCCCAGCCGCGATCGCCCAGTTCCTTGCGATAGAATTCCAGTGCATCCTTCGCGGGCTGCGCCGTGACGAGCGAAAGCTGCGGGCGGTCTGGCGAATATTCGATCTCCGTCGCATCCTTCGCGAACGGCAGTTCGGTCTTTAGCGGCAGCGCCGCGTATTGCACGCTGGTGGCATTGCCCTGCGCCGGCGCGACGGTGATGAACACGTTCACAGCTTGCGTGCCTTTCTTGAGCGTCATCGTGCGCATGTTCGCGTCCCCGGCGCGCGCCGCGCTCGCGACGTTGTATTTCTGCCAGCCCGCTTCGGTCAGCGCCTTGTCCACTGCATCCGCCGTCTGCGCGACTGAAGTAGGTGATGTGAAAATCGTGACCGCCGGGCTTGCCGTGATTTCTTTGGCACCCGCAACACGCGGCAGCTTGGCGGAATTGAAAACACCGTTGTCGGCGGTTTCAGAATTGCACCCGGCCAGAAGGCCGCAACCGATCAGCAAAAAAGCGAACCCAAAGGCGCGCGAAAAAGCGCGTGCACGGCTCAGCATGACTTAGCCTCCAGCGAACAATCTGACGGCAAAGCATAGCGGCGCGCCACCGCGAGGATGTGTATTTCAACACGCGCAGACATGGAAATTTTCGGCGAAATACGTTTCAGGCGTACTGAATTACCGGAAATCGGCGCTCATTTATTCGGATCGGGCCGCCGGTGGAATTCGACATAGAACTGGACCGGCCCGAGCGGCCTCACCTCATGCAGCCGCTCGGGCTCGATCACGCCAGGACGCTCGCCCGCTCCGATTTCGCGCTCGGAGCCTTCAGGGCCGCTGATCCGATATAACAGCCGCCCCTCGATTACATGCAGCAACGCCCAGACGCCTGCCGCCGTCCGATGTTCGTGCATCAGCGCGGCAGGAATGGTGGTTTCGGTAAAGACTGCGGTTCGCTTGTAAGGCACCACGTCGTGCGGCACGGATCGCCATTCACCACGTGGATGAGCGACCCCGGCATTCATCGCATCAAGCCGTCAGCGCGACGATGATGACGCCGATCGTCGTCCAGACCAGCGAGTTGACCAGCATCCGGACAAGATCGCGAAAATCCGCTTCCTCCATGCCGAGCGCATCGCAAGCCTTGTTGCCCGGCCACAGGAAAACCCATGCGGCGTTCTTTCCAAGCGAGGTGACATAGCTCATCGTCGGTCTCCCGATCACGATCGGCGCACTCTACCGGGGGCTTGCTAAAAAGCAATATATCGAATACATCTTTTTGCATCCGACGTAAGTGGGGGGACGCAATTTGCGCCTGACGATCTACACCGACTATTCGCTTCGGCTGCTGATCTATTTGGCGTTGAAGGAAGACGGCCTTGCGACCATCGCCGAGGTCGCGCGCCAGTACGGCATCTCCAAGAACCATTTGATGAAGGTCGCCCATCAGCTCGGCGTCGCGGGCTATGTCGAAACGGTGCGCGGCCGCAGCGGCGGCCTGCGGCTCGCGAGGCCAGCGAGCGCGATCGTTCTCGGCAAGGTCGTTCGTCACACCGAGCCCGACATGGCGCTCGTCCCCTGCCTCGCCGAAGGCGAAGTCAGCGACGACGTCTGCGCGATCCAACGCTGCTGCGTGTTGCAGCGCGCGCTCGACAAGGCACGCGACAGTTTTCTCGAAGTGCTCGACAGCTACACGCTTGCGGATCTCGCCAAGCCCCGGACCCCGCTCCGCGAACTGCTCGCCATTCCGCAAGGCATCACCGTGCCGGCCGGCAAACGCGCGCCGCGGGCCGCGCACTAGCTTTTCGGTTTTCGTCTGGAGAGTGGTGCGGACGGTGGGACTCGAACCCACAACCCGATTGCTCGGGGAAAGATTTTAAGTCTTTTGCGTATACCATTCCGCCACGTCCGCACGTGACCGCGGCAAACTAGACGGCCTCGCCGCTCAGCCGCAAGCGAGACAGCGAATACCCGCCGGTCTATGAACCGGCAAGTTCGCCATCAGTAATAAAATCCGGGGAAAACGGCCTCGATGCCGCGAGTAAGAACGATATCCGGACGTGCATCGAGGCCCGTCCTGCATGTTTTTAAGGTTTCAATCCGCCATAAAAAAAACTCCGCCGCTTTCGCGGCGGAGCCTCATTAAAAATCAGCGCTGCGGATTCTGCTGGCCGCCGCCCTGCTGACCGCCGCCCTGCTGGCCGCCCTGGCCGGGCTTCGGCGTGCCCTGCTGATGCTGACCGCCCTGCTGGCCTTGGCCACCCTGCTGGCCGCCTTGGCCGCCCTGCTGATTCTGTTGGTTCTTGTGATCCTGACCCATGATTGAACTCCTGTGTTGGGGGTGAGACCGGGGAGCTAGTCTCGAACCTTCAATTCGGAGAGCCGCTGAAATGTTCCGGGCACCGCCTCATTTGCCGAAGCTTTGCCATCAGTTCGCCACCGCACCTTGAGGTTTCTCTCTTGAGCGGCGCGATCTTTCGACGTTTTGCGAAAATTTTCGGGAAAGTTCCGTTACAAAAAAAATTGCGCGGCTTATGCCGCGAGCGCCTTCTTCACGCGCGCGACCATCGCCTCGACTGCATCGGCCGCTGCGCGCAACAGCGCAGTATCGCGCGAGCGCACGACGACGTTTGTGTTCGGTCCGAGCTTCTCGTCGAAGAACGGATAGCTGCCGATCATCGTGCCGGGATGCGCCTTCGCGATCTCGCCAAGCTCGGTGCCGATGTCGCCTTCCTTGAGTCCGGTATTGATCGAAATCGAATGCATCTTCGCGCCGGTTTCGAGCGTTGGTGCGACGGCATCGAGCATCGCCTGCATGATCGCCGGCACGCCCGCCATCACGATCACATTGCCGATGCGAAAGCCCGGCGCGCCGGAAACCTTGTTCTCGATCAGCGTCGCGCTATCGGGAATGCGCGCCATGCGCAGGCGCGCCTCGTTGAGTTCTAATCCCCGCTCCTTCGCGCGCCGCTCGATAATCGCCACGGCTTCCGGGTGATGACCGATCGTAACGCCGAACGCCTTCGCCACCGAGTCGGCGGTGATGTCGTCATGTGTCGGCCCGATGCCGCCGGTCGTGAAAACATATTTGTAGCGATGACGGAGCGCGTTCAGCGCATCGACGATCTCCTTCTCGTCATCCGAGACGACGCGCACTTCTTTCAGGTCGATGCCGATATTGGTGAGATACTCGGCGATATAACCGATATTCTTGTCCTTGGTTCTCCCGGAGAGAATTTCGTCGCCGATCACCAAAATCGCGGCGGTGACGGTTGTGCTCGCTTCGGCCATTCTGGCGCTCCTTGTTGATGCAGTATAGCGCCGGGATCGCGCGACCAAAACTTGGGCAGCACAGGCGTTTTTCGCCTGCTTTTTGGCTCGGCAAAGAACTGTTGAGGAACCGTTTGAGGTGTCACACTCTTTATCGTTAGACTGCTCGGATCAGGCTGGAGTGTGGATGGATGCCTTCGACGAAATGCGTGCAGCGAATGGTCAGGTGCGTCCGGCGTATCTGGTGCTGTCCGACTGGTTGAAGCGCGTTCCGCCCGATGTCCTCGATTATCGCCGCCGCGAAGCCGAAACGATCTTCCGCCGCATGGGCATCACCTTCGCGGTCTATGGCGAAACGGAAGCGACCGAACGGCTGATTCCCTTCGACATCATCCCGCGCATTCTCACCGCGAGAGAGTGGGCTTTCCTCGCGCGCGGCCTGACGCAGCGCGTGAAGGCACTGAACGCTTACATCCACGACGTCTACACCAAGCGCGAAATCCTGCGCGCCGGCATCGTGCCCGAGGATCTCGTCTATCAGAACCCGGTGTTCCGCCCCGAGATGAACGGCAAGCCGGTGCCGCACGACAGCTACTTGCAGATCGCCGGCATCGACGTCGTGCGCACCGGCGAAGATCAATTTCATGTGCTCGAAGACAATACGCGCGTGCCGTCCGGCGTCTCCTACATGCTGGAGAACCGAGAGATCATGCTGCGGCTCTTTCCCGAGTTGTTCGCGCGCCATGCCGTAGCTCCCGTCGAGAACTACACCGACGAATTGCTGGCGACACTGAAATCCGTCGCGCCGCTTTCGGCGTCCGGCGATCCCACGGTCGTGATCCTCACGCCCGGCATTTTCAACTCTGCTTATTTCGAGCACTCGTTCCTTGCCGACAAGATGGGCGTCGAACTCGTCGAAGGCCGCGACCTCTTCGTAAGATCGAATGCCGTCTATATGCGCACCACCGAAGGGCCGAAGCGCGTCGATGTCATCTATCGCCGCGTCGATGACGACTTCCTCGATCCGCTCGTCTTCCAGCCGGACTCCGTCCTCGGCGTGCCCGGTTTGATGAGCGCCTATCACGCCGGGCAAGTGACGATTGCCAACGCCGTCGGCACCGGTGTTGCCGACGACAAGGCGGTCTACAGCTACATGCCCGAGATTGTGAGGTTTTATCTCGGCGAGGAGCCGCTCCTCGCCAACGTGCCGACATGGCGCTGCCGCGAGCCGGAGCACCTCAAGGAAGTGCTCTCGCGCCTGCCGGAACTGGTCGTGAAGGAAGTCCATGGCTCCGGCGGCTACGGCATGATGGTCGGCCCCGCTTCGACGAAAGAAACCATCGAACTCTTTCGCAACAAATTGATGCGCGAGCCGGAAGGTTTCATCGCACAGCCGACGCTCGCACTCTCCACCTGTCCCACGTTTGTCGAAAGCGGCATTGCACCGCGCCATGTCGATCTGCGGCCTTACATCCTGAACGGCCGCGACCGCGTGCGCGTCGTGCCCGGCGGACTTACTCGCGTCGCACTCAACGAAGGCTCGCTCGTCGTCAACTCAAGCCAAGGCGGCGGCACCAAAGACACCTGGATACTGGACCGCTAATGCTCTCGCGCACCGCCGCAAATCTCTACTGGCTATCGCGCAACATGGAGCGCGCCGAATGTCTCGCGCGCATTCTCGATGCCACCAACCGCCTCACCTCGCTGCCACAGGCTGACGGCGAAACCAACGAATGGGAGTCGGCGATCGCGACGGCAGCCTGCGCCGAATCCTTCAAGTTGAATTACGAAACGGCGAACGAGCAGAGCGTCACCGAATTTATCGCCTTCTCGCCCCACAATCCTTCCTCGATCCGCAACTGCCTCGAGACCGCTCGCCAGAATGCGCGTGCCGTGCGCACTGCGCTCACCGTCGAGATGTGGGATGCGATCAACGGCGCATGGCAGGAGCTGAAGCGGTTCGAGAACCGCCGCCTCAACCGCGACGACTTCTCTCGCTTTCTTACGTTCGTGAAGAGCGCTTCGCTCGCCTATGACGGCTCGGCGTACCGGACGATGCTCAGGAACGACGGCTACTGGTTCTCTCGGCTTGGCATTCTCGTCGAACGCGCCGACGCTACCGCCCGCATCCTCGATGTGAAATATCATGTGCTGCTGCCGGAGAAAGAGCGCGTCGGCGGCCAGATCGATTACTTCCAATGGGCCTCGATCCTGCGCTCAGTGTCGGCACTCACCAGCTACTACTGGGTTTACAAGGAGAGCGTGAAGCCGTGGCTCGTCGCGGATCTATTGATCCGCAATCCGCAGATGCCGCGATCGCTGGCGAGCTGCTACGAAAATCTGTCACGCTACCTTGATGATCTCGCGCAATTCTACGGCCGGCAGGGCAATTCGCAGCGCCTCGCGCGCGCCATGCTGACGAAACTCTCGAACACCACCATGGACGACATCTTTCAGGGCGGCCTGCACGAATTCATCCAGAAGTTCATCGCCGAGAACAACCGCCTCGGCAATTCCATCACCGAACAGTATCTGACGTAACATGCGCATCCATGTCGTGCACGAAACGGCCTATGAATACGCGAGCCCCGCAACCTCGGCGATCGAGATCCTGCGGCTGACGCCGCGCAACCACGACGGCCAGTACATCGTGCGCTGGCGCATCGAACTCAATCACGATTGCAAGCTCGATGCGTTCGAGGATGCTTTCGGCAATCTCGCGCACACTTTCACTGTCGACGGCCCGGTGAACAAACTCACCATCCGCGTCACCGGCGAAGTCGAGACACAGGACACCAACGGCGTTATTCACGGCACCACCGAGCGATTTCCACCCTCGCTTTACTTACGTGAGACACTGCTCACCAAGCCCGACAGCATGATTCAGAAGTTCGCCGAGGATGCCGCCGAGAAGCAGCATGGCGATCCGCTCGCGACGATGCATGAACTCACGACGCGCATCTATGACGGCTTCATCTTCGACCCCGATGCCCAGAAGCCGGCGATGAGCGCCGCTCAGTGCATGGCCGAGCGGCGCGGTGTCTGTCAGGACTACGCGCAGGTGCTGATCGCCAGCGCGCGGCATCTGAAGATTCCGGCCCGCTACATCAGCGGCTACTTCCACCGCGCCGACGGCATCACAGCACAGGAAGCCGGCCACGCGTGGATGGAGGCGCACCTCCCCCGGCTCGGCTGGGTCGGTTTCGATCCGGCGAACGGCCTTTCGACGACCGCCGCTCATATTCGGGTAGCGGCGGCGCTGGATTCACTTGGCGCCGCGCCGGTGCGCGGCCTCAGGTTCGGCGGCGACGGCGAGACGCTTTCGGTCGCTGTGCATGTCGCGCAATCCGAGCGCCAGTCCCAGAATTGACCCTTTCGGAGCTGCCGCTTACAACCGCGCGCCAGGGAAACAGCATGACCTATTGTTGCGGAATTTTGGTGCGTGAAGGCCTCGTCATCATCGGCGACACCCGCACCAATGCGGGTCTCGATAACGTCTCTACCTTCCGCAAGCTGCATGTCTTCGAGGAACCCGGCCGGTATGTCATGGCGCTCGCGAGCGCGGGCAACCTGTCGCTATCGCAGACCGCGCTCAGCATCCTGAGCGAAGGCATCGACAACCCCGAAACCGGCGAGCGCGAAACGCTCGTCAACGCGCCGACGATCTTTCAGGCCGCGCAACGCATCGGCAAGGCGCTGCGCATGGTGCATGGCATGGATGGCGATGCGCTCCGCCAGGCCGACGTCAAATTCGACGTTTCATTTCTGTTTGGCGGCCAGGTGAAGAACGACCGGCTTCGACTCTTCATGATTTATGCCGAAGGCAATTTCATCGAGTGCACCATCGACACGCCCTACCTTCAGATCGGCGAGCATAAATACGGCAAGCCGATCCTCGATCGCGCCGTGCGTTACGACACCGAGACTTCCGATGCGCTGAAGCTCGGGCTGATCTCGATGGATTCGACAATGCGCTCGAATATCGGCGTCGGCCTGCCGATCGACTTCGCCATCATTCGCCGTGATGCACTGCAAACCGAACTGCAGCGCCGTATCGAACCAGGCGATCCCTATTTCACCGATCTGCGCGAGCGCTGGTCGTCGGCGCTCCGCGCGGCGCACATGGCTATCCCGCGCCCGCCGTATCTCGGCGACAGAACGAAATGATGCCAAAATAGATTCCGAACTCGTTTCAACACGCCCATAAAAAACCGGAGGGGAAAATGGCAGTGGAAAAGGCAGCGATCGTAACAGGCGCGGGCACCGGCATCGGACGCTCGAGCGCGATCGCGCTTGCGAAGGCAGGCTATGCCGTCGGCATCGTCGGACGCCGCAAGGAGCCGCTGGAAGAAACCGCGAAGCTCGCGGGCGCCGGCGCGAAAATGCTCGTGCTCGCCCATGACGTCGGCAAGCCCGACGAAGTGAAAGCACTCTTCGCGAAAGTAATGAAGGAATTCGGCCGCCTCGACGTCCTGTTCAACAACGCCGGAATGGGCACGCCCGCCATGCCGCTCGAAGAGATCACCTACGAGCAGTGGAGCGCGGTTGTCGCCGTCAATCTTACCGGCCCGTTCCTGTGCACCCAGGAAGCCTTCCGCATCATGAAGGATCAAAAGCCGCAGGGCGGCCGCATCATCAACAACGGCTCGATCTCGGCGCACACGCCGCGGCCGTTCTCCTCGCCCTACACTTCCACCAAGCACGCCATCAGCGGCCTCACCAAAGCGTCGGCGCTCGACGGCCGCGCCTACAACATCGCTGTCGGCCAGATCGACATCGGCAATGCCGCGACCCCGATGACCGAGCGCATGACCAAGGGCGTCCTCCAGCCGAGCGGCGAGATGAAGCCCGAGCCGCGCATGGACGTCGAGCACGTCGCGCAGGCCGTCGTGAACATGGCGTCGCTGCCGCTCGAATCGAACGTGCTGTTCATGACGATCATGGCGACCAAGATGCCGTTCGTCGGCCGCGGCTGAGCCCGGCGCAAAACGACAAGACGTTCATGGCCGGGGCATTCCCCGGCCATTTTCGTTTCAGGGATTGGGCACGAGATAGCGCATCACCTCGCCCGCCCGCGCGACGACCTCATTCCATTCCACGCGCGGGTGATACTTGCGATTGAAGCGATAGGTGAAAGTGACATTCGGCCTCACGCAGGCCGTGGCAACGCAGGCTTCGTGATAGTTGCAGCGGATGCTGTCGAAATGATCCGGCATCGTGTTCGCGCGCGGCGCCTTGACATAAGTGTAGTCGCGCGGCGCGCGCTCGCTGATGAATTCCGTCCAGCCGTCTTCGCCGGGCCTGCTATCGCCGCTCGCAGCCTTGGCGCGAAAACCATTGAGCGATTTGGCGCCCGCGACGCAATCCTCCGCCACGCCCTCGCCGGTTTCGATGGAAACGGCGTTGAGCTTCACCGCCTCGCGGTCGAACTCGCCGAGCCAGCGATCCTTGCGGTCGGCGATGTTCGGAATGTCGATCCGCACCGATGATGCGCGGCTGAAAGCGGCGCGCGCCACGTCAGGCTTCGCGAGAACTTCCTTCAGCGTCAGCGCGCCCGGCTTACCGTCCTGCCGGAGCGAAAACGTAATGCCCAGTAGCGATGCCGCGTCGGCCGGCATCGCGAACTTTTCGCCCCTGATCTCGATTACCGTGCGGCCATCGGCGAGCCGTGGCCATTCTTCGGCCGCGGCCTCTCTCGCCCCCACCCGCATCATGCAAAGCGCGGCCAGCGCGCAGCACCACAATTGTTTCTTCACGAGTCCGGATCGCCTCAGTGCAGATAAAACTCGCTGCTCACCGCCCGGAAGTCCGACGGCTTGATGAGCCTGGCATGGCTCACTGTCACCGAGAACAGCGGCCCTTCCAGCTCGCGCCGCCAGAAGTGGAGAAATTTCGACAGCTCCGGGAATTTCGGAAACATGTCGTAGTCCTGCCAGACATAGGTTTGCAGGAAGGCCGGATGATCCGGCAGGCGATAGAGAATCTGCGCGGTCGTGAGGCCATAGCCCTCAACCTGCTTGCGGAAGTCACGCGAGACTGGAGACATCAGGCACCCCCCATGCTTCGACGAATCTTCACGCCCATTAGTCTGCGCCCGATCCGTCACTGCAAGTTTAAAGAGTGGTTTTTGTGTTTAGTTCCAAGGCACTAGCAGCTAGGGCTCGCAAGTGCTGACAAGCTTCGCGCCTAAGGCGCGGCGTATTAACCATCCCCTTGAAAATACAAATTTTTCCAATCCCTGCGGCGGCTTGTCACTCTCAAACCGGGAGTGCTAAGAAATTTGCGTGTGCCTCTTGAAGGCACCGGGCAGCCGACTATCTGCCCAATAGGCGCGGCGGGGCATCGTCTCGCGCGCCGTTCATGAACGCTTGAACCAAGGTTTTGGAGGATATCCGATGAAATTTCGGCCGTTACACGACCGCGTCGTCGTCCGCCGCGTCAACGCGGAAGAGAAGACTGCGGGCGGTATCATTATTCCCGACAGCGCGAAAGAAAAGCCGCAGGAAGGCGAAGTGATCGCCGTCGGCCCCGGCGGTCGCGACGAAGCCGGGAAGCTCATCCCCATCGATGTCAAGACCGGCGATCGCGTGCTGTTCGGCAAGTGGTCGGGCACCGAAGTGAAGATCGACGGTGAAGAACTCCTAATCATGAAGGAGTCCGACATCATGGGTGTCGTCGAAGGCACCTCGAAGTCCAAAAAGGCTGCTTGAAGTAAGCCGCCTATTTTTTTGAATCAGGAGTAGCAACAATGGCTGCCAAGGAAGTCAAATTTTCCGTCGAGGCGCGCGACAAGATGCTGCGCGGCGTCGACATTTTGGCGAACGCCGTCAAGGTGACGCTCGGTCCGAAGGGCCGCAACGTCGTTCTCGACAAGTCGTTCGGCGCGCCCCGCATCACCAAGGACGGTGTGACGGTCGCGAAGGAAATCGAACTCGAAGACAAGTTCGAAAACATGGGCGCCCAGATGGTGCGCGAAGTCGCTTCGAAGACCGCGGACGCAGCGGGCGACGGCACGACGACCGCCACGGTTCTCGCCCAGGCGATCATTCGCGAAGGCACGAAGGCGGTCGCCGCCGGCATGAACCCGATGGATCTGAAGCGCGGCATCGACCTTGCGGTCGAAGCTGTCGTCGAAGACCTCAAGAAGAACTCGAAGAAGGTCACGTCGAACGAAGAAATCGCCCAGGTCGGCACCATTTCGGCCAACGGCGACGAAGAGATCGGCAAGTTCCTCGCCAGCGCGATGAAGAAGGTCGGCAACGAGGGCGTCATCACGGTCGAGGAAGCCAAGTCTCTCGAGACCGAACTCGATGTCGTCGAAGGCATGCAGTTCGACCGCGGTTACATCTCGCCGTACTTCATCACCAACGCCGACAAGATGCGCGTTGAGTTCGACGATCCGTACATCCTCATCAACGAAAAGAAGCTCTCGGGCCTGCAGGAACTCCTGCCGCTGCTCGAGTCGATCGTCCAGACCGGCAAGCCCCTCCTCATCATCGCGGAAGACGTCGAAGGCGAAGCTCTTGCTACGCTCGTCGTCAACAAGCTGCGCGGTGGTCTGAAGGTCGCCGCCGTCAAGGCGCCGGGCTTCGGCGACCGCCGCAAGGCCATGCTGCAGGACATCGCTGTCCTGACCGGCGGCCAGGCGATCTCGGAAGATCTCGGCATCAAGCTCGAAGGCGTGACGCTGAACATGCTTGGCCGCGCCAAGAAGGTCACGATCGACAAGGAAAACACCACGATCGTCAACGGCGCCGGCAAGAAGGCCGACATCGAGGGCCGCGTTTCGCAGATCAAGGCCCAGATCGAAGAGACCACCTCGGACTACGATCGCGAGAAGCTCCAGGAGCGTCTTGCGAAGCTCGCGGGCGGCGTCGCGGTCATCCGCGTCGGCGGCGCGACCGAAGTCGAAGTGAAAGAAAAGAAGGACCGCGTGGATGATGCCATGCACGCGACCCGCGCGGCTGTCGAAGAAGGCATCGTGCCGGGCGGCGGCGTCGCCCTCCTCCGCGCCACCGAAGCCCTGAAGCGCATCCGCACCGAGAACGACGACCAGAAGACCGGCGTCGAGATCGTCCGCAAGGCGCTGCAGGCTCCGCTCCGTCAGATCGCGAACAACGCGGGTGACGATGGCTCGGTCGTCGTCGGCAAGATCCTCGAGAAGGATCAGTACGCCTACGGCTACGACGCGCAGACAGGCCAGTACACCAACCTCGTCACCAAGGGCGTCATCGACCCGACCAAGGTCGTGCGTTCGGCGATCCAGGGCGCGGCTTCGGTCGCTTCGCTGCTGATCACCACGGAAGCGATGGTTGCCGAGCTGCCCAAGAAGGGCGGCGCGGCTGCCCCGGCGATGCCGGGCGGCGGCATGGGTGGCATGGACTTCTAGTCCAGCGCTCATATCAAATGCGAGAGGCCGCCTTCGGGCGGCCTCTTTTTTTTGCGTTGACTACTTGCCACGATACTGCGTCGGCGAGCAGCCGAAGCGCGCACGGAAGCGGCGGTTGAAATAGGGAATCTCGTTGAACCCGCAGGCGAGCGCGATGTCGCTCACCTTCTTTCCGTCGTGACGGAAATCGGAGAGCATGGCGCGCGCCTTCTGCAACCGCAGCTCCAACACCCGCTCGGAAAACG